>JBKPDF010000031.1:0-73540 GCA_046727735.1 Pseudomonadota bacterium
TGCGCTTTCTCATCCGCGCCGACCGCGACGTCACCATGGCGCGCATCCGGTCGATCGTGGACACGAGCTACGTGGCCGGCACCGGCGCGGAGCTGAAGATCTTCGGCGAATTTCTGCCGCTCGTCGAAACGCCGGACGGCGAGCGTCTCTACCGGCATTATGCGGGCTGCGCCGAGGCGCTCGGCGTGAGCGTGCCGGCGGAGTTCACCGGCGGCTGCGCGGATTCCGGCTTTGCGGCGAGCCTCGGCCGACGTTGTGCGCGACCGGGCCGGTCGGCGGCCAGGCACATACGCCCGAGGAATATCTGGAGCTCGATTCGATCGTGCCGCGCGCCCAGGCGCTCGCGCTCGCGATCCTGCGGCTCGGCCAGGCCTGACTTTTCCCTCCCCGAAGGGGAGGGTCGGCGAGATGCGAAGCATCGAGCCGGGGCGGGGCGACTCTTTTCCCTCCCCGAAGGGGAGGGTGGCGCGCCGCGAAAGCGGCGCGCCGGGTGGGGTCCTGTCCCGCCCCGGACCGGTCGGCGCCACGCGGAGCGCCGCGTCGGGGTATGGCCTTGCTGCCGCCTACGTGGACTTGAAAAGCAATGAATTGCATCCCAAGGATGTATTTCTGGAGAATTGAACCGACTTAAGCAACTGGAGCACCTCTATTCTTTTACAAAAATACCTCCAAAATCATGCACTTTTTGCAGCTTTTTCCTCCCCGGAGGGGGAGGGTCGGCGAGACGTGAAACGTCGAGCCGGGGTGGGGCGATCCGATCCAACCCGCCGACTGCGGGCCGGCGACTTCCCCTCAAGGGCCGGTAGAGGGCGGCACCAGCTCGGCCAGTCCCGCCTGGCGCAAGCGCTCGAGATCCCTTGGCACATCCACGTCCCACAACGCGGGAAGCTCGCGCACGCTGAGCCCGAGATCGGCGGCGCGCTGGCGCGTCTGCGCCATGACCTCCGCCGTCCCCCACGGCACCTCGGCGAACAATGCCGGCTGCGGTTGGCGCATGCCGATCAGCACATAGCCGCCGTCCTCTGCCGGAATTAGGACGAGGTCCGTCCCGTCTCGCAGCGCGTGTGCCGCCTCGTGCAAATGTTTCGGCTCGAGTGCCGGACAATCGCTGCCGATCACGAGCGCCGGACAGGTAGCTTGCAGCGCCGCCAACATCCGCGCGCCGAGATCGCCCTCTGCTTGGCGCGCGAGGCTTACCGGGAAGTTTTCCGCAAGCGCGCCGAACTGCGATTCGTCGGGAGCCGCCCATAGGGTCACCGGCCCGGTCGCGGCGGCACACGCGGTCGCCAGCGTTCGCTCGATGAGCCGCGCCTGCAGCAGCGCGGCGCCGTCCGCGCCGAGCGCCGGAATGAGTCGCGTTTTTACGAGGCCCGCGATCGGCGCCTTGGCGAGGATCGAGACCGCGATCGGTTCACTGCTCGACATGACCGTAGCGTTTCGCGAGCGCGGCCGGATCGGCGCCGAAAAAGAACGCCAGGCGCAAGCGCCACATCAGCAGCATCGTGCGGAGAACGCCGCCGCGTTCCCAGCGCCGCCCCGAGGTTGCGACTTGCGCGTTCAGGCAAGCCGGCCGAGCGATCCGCTTGAGCCGGCGCGACAACGCGATGTCCTCCATCAGCGGAATCTCCGGAAAGCCGCCGACCTCGGCAAAAACCCGCCGAGCAACGAACATGGCCTGGTCGCCGGTGGCAATGCCGGTGAGCCGCGAACGCCAGTTCATCAGCCGCGCGATCACCGCGAGAAGCGGACTGCGCCCCTCGATGCGGACATCGAAGCGCCCCCACTCGTTGTTGGCGAGCGCGCAAAGCACCAGCCGGTCGGCGTCCTGCGGCAGCCTCGTATCGGCATGCAGGAACAGCAGCGCGTCGGCGCGCGCAACCCGGGCGCCGGCGTTCATCTGTGCGGCGCGCCCGCGCGCGGTGCGGATCACGCGGTCGGCATGCGCGGCCGCAAGCTCGGCCGTTGCGTCCCGGCTGCCGCCGTCGACGACGATCAGCTCGGCGCCGCGGTTCCTGAGCGGCGCGAGCGCCTGCAGGGCGCCGACGATGATCGCCGCCTCGTCGAGCACCGGAACGATGATGGCCAGCGCGGGCACGTGTCTCACGGTGAGCTGCGGCCCGGCCCTAGGGACGGATTCCCGCGGTCGAAAGAATCGTGGTCAACGCAATTCCGAGCTGGCGCATGCTCGTGTGCTCATCGACTTCGAGCCATTCGTCGAGCGAATGCATCCGATCGCCGACGCCGGACGCAATGGTGATCGCCGGGATGCCGAGACTCATTGCAATGTTGGCATCCGTGCTGCTCGAGTGCAGTTCCGGCTTGAACCCATGGGCGGAAACTGCCTCCCATGCAAATTCGACGAGCTGCGTGTTCTTCGCCGTGCTCTCCGGCGCGCGGGCGCCGGCTGGCAGTCGCGTGCCGAGCAGCGGATGGGCGGTCGAGCCGGCCGGACGGTCGCCGATAAGATTCACCTTGAGCGCGATCGAGCCGTTCTTGGTGGAGCGGGCCCGGTTCTCGGCCTCGACGGCAGCGAGCGCAAGCTCCTGCATTCGGGCTTCGACCTTGGTGAGCTCCGCAGGCGCAACCGACCGCATGTCGATCTCCATCCAGGCCTCGACCGGAATGGAGTTGACCGATGTTCCGCCGCCGATCACACCGACATTGTAAGTCGTAAGCTCCGGAACCTGCGTCTTGGCGAACTCCGCCATGAATTGCCCTGCGGCATACATCGGATTGACCAATCCGAACGCGCTGTAGCTATGGCCGCCGGGGCCCGTGAAGGTGAGTCGATAACGGCGGCTGCCGACGGAGGTCGTCGTGATCTGGGCCGGATTGATTCCGTCGAGCCCGATGAAGGTCTTGATGCGGTCCTTGTAACGCCCCTTGAGGAACAGATATTTCATTCCTCGCAGATCCCCCAGCCCTTCCTCGCCCACGCTGGCGACGAACAGGAGGTCGCTTTCGGTCTCGATCTTGGCGGCCTCCATGGCGCGCAGCATTGCAAGAATGACCGCAAGTCCTCGCGTATCGTCGGCAACGCCCGGCGCCCGCAGCTTGCTGCCGTCGCGTTTCACCTTTACGTCTGTGCCCTCGGGAAAGACCGTATCGAGATGGGCCGCCACGGCAATCAGCGGGCCTTGGCCGCTGCCCTTGCGGACTCCCGTGACGTTGCCTTCCTCGTCGATCTCGAGCTCGGTCAGGCCGAGGGGGCGGACCATCTCGAGAAAGGCGCTCGCCTTGGTCGCCTCCTTGAATGAAGGTGCGGCAATTTCCGTAAGCCGGATGTTCTCCTCCACAATGCGGTCATGGTCTCGGCTCAGGAAGGCAATGGCCTCCTGGTATTTCGGATTGCTCATGATGATCCGGATTCTGTCTGACGGTGCCGGGTCGTTTTGAGCGAAAGCGGCGGCACCGAGGATCATCGTCAGCGAAGCGATTTCAGCAAGATGTCTCCACATGTGGACTTCCTCCGTGCCGCAAGTCCTGACGGTACCTTGTTTGCGGCAGGCTCTCCAGCCGAACCCAGGCGGGCATTTTCAACAATGATTGGCAAGAAGCCGGCTTGCCCGCGGGTTCCCGTTTGCATCGCCGGCGTTCCATGACCAATCCGGTGCTGGTCGAAGTCGTCCGCGGTTCGCGGGTCGAGAGCGAGCACCGCGGCAGGATCGCCGTGATCGACGCCGACGGCCGCCCCGTCCTCACGCTGGGCGAGGTCGCACGGCCGGTCTACCCGCGGTCCGCCGTCAAGCCGCTGCAGGCGCTGCCGCTCGTCGAATCCGGCGCCGCCGATCGGTTCGGCTTCGGCGAGGAAGAGCTCGCGCTCGCCTGCGCATCGCATGCGGGCGAGCCGGCGCACGTTGCCGTCGCCGAACGCATGCTCGCGCGCGCCGGCCTCGATGCGAACGCGCTCGCCTGCGGCGCGCATCCCCCATCCCACGCCGCGTCCGCGCAAGCGCTGGCGCGGTCCGGCCGCGAACCCAGTGCGATCCACAACAATTGTTCCGGCAAGCACGCCGGATTTCTGTGCGTGGCTTGCGCGATTGGGGCAAGCTCGGCGGGCTACGTCGAGCCCGCGCATCCGGTGCAGGACGCCGTCAAGGCGGCGCTCGAGGACATCGCCGGCATCAGCTTGGACGAGGACAGCTGCGCGATCGACGGCTGCTCGGTCCCGACCTGGCCTTTGCCGCTCGAGAAGCTCGCCTATGCGTTCGCCCGGTTCGGCACCGGGCGCGGCCTCGATCCGCAACGCGCCCGCGCGACGGCCCGGCTCCGCGCCGCCTGCGCGGCGAAGCCGTATTTCGTCGCCGGCACGGGCCGGTTCTGCACCACCGTGCTCGAGCATTTCCGGCAGCGGGTGCTGGTGAAAAGCGGGGCGGAGGGGATAGCCTGCGCCGCGCTGCCGGAGGCGGGCGTCGGCATCGCAATCAAAAGCGACGATGGGGCCGGGCGTGCCGCCGAGGTCGCCATGGCCGCGCTGCTTTTCCGGTTGCTGGCGCGCGAGGATGCGGATCGCGCGGCGCTCGCCCCGCTGCTGCAGCCGGTGCTGCGCAACTGGAACCGCATCGACGTCGGCATGCTGCGGCCGAGCGAGATTCTGCTTCAGCGCACCTGATTGGCGCCGGGCACTCGATCAGCCGCGCGCTGCCGGCAGGCCGAGGTCGCAGGCGCGGTAAGGGTGCCCCTGATCAGCGCCAAAGCAGCGGCGTCAAGCAATTGCTGCGACCCGCTTTCTCGGCCGAGCTGCAGCGGAATCGGGACGGGAGCGGATTGCGCCAACCGCATCGCCGTCCTGCGACGCGCCCTTGCGGGCCGCAACGAGCAGCGCCCGCAAGATGGCTTCGCCAGCGCGCATCAGGTCGGCTCCTACGAGCCGTTGCGTTGCGACCGCCCGGCGGGCGCGCGCGTGGGTTCGGCGCAGACCGGGGACGTGCACGAACTGCACCAGCCCGTGCTCGGGCGCGAGCTCTAGCGAGCGCCAGTAGGCGAAATTGCACAAATACTTTCCGGCATCGATCGATGCCCGCGCCGGAACCCGCGCTTTTCGCGCCGCGATCCTGAGCGGCGGCTGCGGCGCTCTCGCTTCGAGCGCGGCCGGCCCCTGCGGTCGGATGGCGGAGCACGGATGCAGGCCCGCGATGTCGGCGAACAAGGTCGAGCGCCGGTTTTTCGCGCGCGCCTCGATGCGAAGATAAGGCGTGCGCTGCGCTAGGCCGAATAGCAGCACGATGTCCGGGCGGTGCCGCGCCATGAGCTCGGGAAGCTCGCGCTCGACCGCCGCATAGCTCGTCGCAAAGACGTGGGCGATGCGCTTGATTTCGCTCGACCCTGGGCTGCGGCGGCGCGCGAGCGCTGTGGCGAGCGCCGCGGTCGGATTGCACGGCGCGCCCGGAAACGGTCCGAAGCCGGTGATCAGCACGGTCACGGGCATCTAAAGTCCCATGGCTTGCGCGATCTCGTCGACGGCGAGCGCCGGCGACAGCCGCCCCTCCGCGACCGCGGCTTCGAGGGCCGGTAGGCGCGCGCGCAGCGCCGGGTCGCTTTTCAGCCGCACGAACAGCCGATCGTCCAGCATGGTCCACATCCATTTGACCTGCTGCTCGCGGCGACGCCGCTCGCGCTCGCCCGAGACGGTGAGCTTCTCGCGGTGTTCGAGAATGCTGCGCCACAAATCGGCAACGCCGTCGCCGGTCAGCGCCGAATAGGTCACGACCGGCGGCGCCCAATCGGTCGACCGGGGTTTGAGGATGTGGAGCGCAGCGCGGTATTCGGCGGCGGCGGCGATTGCGCGCTTGCGGTTCTCGCCGTCCGCCTTGTTGACCGCGATCATGTCGGCGAGCTCGATCACGCCTTTTTTCAGGCCCTGCAGCTCGTCGCCCGCACCCGCGATGGTCAGCAGCAGGAAGAAATCGGTCATGTCCGCGACCGCAGTCTCCGATTGACCGACGCCGACCGTCTCGACCAGCACGATGTCGAACTTCGCGGCTTCGCAGATCAGCATGGCTTCCCGGGTTTTGGCCGCGACCCCGCCCAAGCTTCCGGAGGTGGGGGAGGGGCGGATGAAGCCGGCGGAATCCGCCGCAAGCCGCGGCATCCGGGTCTTGTCGGCCAAGATCGAGCCGCCGGTGCGGTTCGAGGAGGGATCGACCGCAAGCACCGCGACCCGGTGCCCTTGCTCGGTCAGATAAGTCCCGAGCGCGTCGATCGTGGTCGACTTGCCAACGCCCGGCATGCCGGTGATCCCGACGCGCACCGCATTGCCGGTTTCGGGAAGAAGTTTCTGGACCAGCTCGCGCGCGGCCTTTTGATGGTCGGGGCGCTTGGATTCGATCAGCGTGATGGCGCGCGCCACGACGGCGCGCTCGCCGGCACGGACGCCGCGCAACAGCGCCTCGAGATCGGGAGCCGCACGGGCCGATTCGGATCGGGAGGGCATGGCGCTCTACTTAGACGAGCGCGCGATCCTAGTCACGGCCATCCGAAGTCCGCGACCGGATTCTCGGATCAGCGCTTTTGCTCCTCGCGCATGATCCCCTCGATGAAGCTTTTGAGCGGAGCAATGTCCTCATGTGCAATGCGCCAAAGAATCTCGGGTTCGACCCGGTGATACGCGTGCCGCAGCCGATTACCGAGATCGGCTATTTTCTGCCAAGCGATTTCCGGCGCCTTCGCTTTGACATCGGCGGGCACCTTGCGGGATGCTTCGCTGATGATTTCGAACAGCCGCTCGATTGCGAGACGCAGAAACAGATCATCAGCAAATTGCCGATAAGTGACTTCGCCAACAGCACGTTCGATCGCAACGATCGCCTCCAGAATATGCCGCACTCGGTCGGCGAGCGTCGGAGGCATCGTCAAAACACTTCGATGATGTCGTCGGCGATGCGCTCGGCCATGCGCGGCTCGAGGGAGCGCCGCATCGTTGCTTGTGCACGTAGTCCCGTTGCGGCCTCGATGATGTGCTCGACGCCGATTAGGTCGAGCAACGAGAACTTCGCGTCCGGATCGACGTCGATCAGGATATCGATGTCACTGTCCTCGCGCGCGTCTTCCCGGGCGCGCGAACCGAAAATAGCGAGCCGCGTCACGCCTTCGGCGCGCAACGCCGTAGCGCTCGATCGAATTTTTGCAACGATATCGTCGCGCGTCACGCGGCCGCCTCACTCCGCCGCGGCGCGCTCATGGCCGAGCCGGCGGTTGAGTTTTTCCACAAGTTGCGCCGCGGCATCGGCGATCACGGTGCCGGGCGGAAAGATCGCCTCGGCGCCGGCGGCGCGCAACGCCTCGTAATCCTGCGGCGGGACGACCCCGCCGACAACGATCATGATGTCGGCGCGCCCCTGTTTGTCGAGCTCCGCCTTGAGCTCCGGCACGAGCACGAGATGGCTCGCCGCGAGCGAAGAGACGCCGACGATGTGCACGTCGTTCTCGACCGCCTGGCGCGCAGCTTCCGCCGGAGTGGCGAACAGCGGCCCGATATCGACGTCGAAGCCGAGGTCCGCGAATGCCGAAGCAATCACCTTCTGGCCGCGGTCGTGCCCGTCCTGCCCGATCTTCGCGACCAAAATGCGCGGGCGGCGGCCCTCGTTGCGTTCAAAGCCCGCGACCAGCTGCTGCACGCGTTCGATGTTGTCCGCCATGGCGCCGGCCTCTTTCCGGTAAACGCCCGAGATTGCCCTTATGTCCGCGCGATGCCGGCCGAAGACCTGTTCGAGCGCTGTCGAGATTTCGCCGACCGTCGCCTTGGCGCGGGCGGCGTCGACCGCCAAGGCCAGCAAATTTCCCTGCCGCGATCGCGCGCATTCGGTCAGCGCCGCGAGCCTTGCCTCGACTTCGCGCGGGTCGCGTTCGCGCCTGAGCCGCGCGAGCTTGTCGATCTGCAGGCGACGCACCGCCGAATTGTCGACTTTCAGCACCTCGACCGGCCGCTCGGTATTCGGCCGGTATTTGTTGACGCCGATCACCGATTGTGCGCCGGCATCGATCCGGGCCTGGGTCTTGGCCGCGGCTTCCTCGATGCGCAACTTCGGCAACCCGGCCTCGATCGCCTTGGCCATGCCGCCGAGTGCCTCGACCTCCTCGATGTGGCCCCAGGCGCGGCGGGCGAGCTCGTCGGTAAGGCGCTCGACGTAGAACGAACCGCCCCAGGGATCGATGACGCGCGTCGTTCCGGTCTCCTGCTGCAGGAACAATTGCGTGTTGCGCGCGATGCGGGCGGAAAAGTCCGTCGGCAGCGCCAGCGCCTCGTCGAGCGCGTTGGTGTGCAGCGATTGGGTGTGGCCCTGCGTCGCCGCCATCGCCTCGACCGCGGTGCGCATCACGTTGTTGAACGCGTCTTGTGCCGTGAGCGACCAGCCGGAGGTCTGGCAATGCGTGCGCAACGACAGCGAGCGCGGATCTTGCGGGCCGAACGGCTTCATCAGCTTCGCCCACAACAGGCGCGCGGCGCGCAGCTTCGCCACTTCCATGAAGAAATTCATGCCGATCGCCCAGAAGAACGACAGGCGAGGCGCGAACCGGTCGATCGTGAGCTCGGCGTCAAGGCCGGCGCGCACGTATTCGACTCCGTCCGCGAGCGTGTAGGCGAGCTCGAGGTCCTGCGTCGCGCCGGCTTCCTGCATGTGATAGCCGGAGATCGAGATCGAGTTGAACTTCGGCATGTTCGCCGACGTGTAGGCGAAGATGTCGGAGATGATCCGCATCGAGGGCGCCGGCGGATAGATGTAGGTGTTGCGCACCATGAACTCTTTGAGGATGTCGTTCTGGATCGTGCCGGCGAGCTTCTGCGGCTTTACGCCCTGCTCCTCGGCCGCGACGATGAACAGCGCGAGCACCGGGAGCACGGCGCCGTTCATGGTCATCGACACCGTCATCTGCTCGAGCGGAATGCCCGAGAACAGCGTGCGCATGTCGTAAATCGAATCGATCGCGACCCCGGCCATGCCGACGTCGCCGGCGACCCGCTGGTGATCGCTGTCGTAGCCGCGATGGGTCGCAAGATCGAACGCGACGGAGAGGCCTTTCTGGCCGGCCGCAAGATTGCGTCGGTAAAACGCGTTGGAATCCTCGGCCGTGGAGAAGCCGGCGTATTGCCGAATCGTCCACGGCTGGGTGACGTACATGGTCGGATAGGGGCCGCGCAGATACGGCGGAATCCCCGGATAGGTCTCGAGGAAATCGAGCCCCGCCACATCGGCCGGGCCGTAGACCGGAGCGACCGCGATCCCCTCAGGCGTGATCCACGGTTCTGGCACGCCAGGCGCGGCCGCGGCCGCATCCTCGGCGAACTGGACGTCGGCAAAATCCGGAATCCGGCTCATGTGCCTGCCCGGTATCTTCAAGAGACCTCAGAATACCACATCGGGGGCCGCATACGGCCGCCGTAGCTTTAGATATGGGCCGCTTTTCCGATCGCTACCGCACTCCGTGCCGGCCATGTTGGCGCCGCTGTTGGGCCCTCTTGTTCCCTTCGCATGCACGATCCTCGCCCGATCCGCCCGACCAGCAGCGCTGCCACTTGGCGGCCGCTCGTGCGCTTCATTGCAGTCGAGGCACGGCTCGGGCAATGGGCACAGCAGCGGCGGACGACCACGTTTCTCTACGAGCTTTGCCGCTTCGCGCTGAAGCAGGCCTGGGCCTGCCTATTCGGCGGGGCCATGGTGGCGCTGCTGATCGCGACGCACCTGTGGTATCCGCGCGGGGCAGTGTTGAGCCGCTACGATTTTCTCTTCTTGGCGGCCGTTGCCATCCAGGCGGCGATGCTCGCGTTCCGGCTCGAGACCTGGGAGGAGGCCAGGGTCATCCTGCTGTTCCATCTTGTCGGCACACTGATGGAGATCTTCAAGACGGCAACAGGGTCCTGGATCTATCCCGACGCGAACTTTTTTCGCATCGCCGGCGTGCCGTTATTTTCCGGCTTCATGTACGCCTCCATCGGCAGCTACATCGCGCGGGCGTGGCGTCTGTTCGATTTTCGCTTCACCCACCACCCGCCGCTGTGGACCGTATTCGTGCTCGGCATTGGCATCTACGGCAATTTCTTCACCGATCATTACGGCGTGGATTTTCGTTATCTGTTGTTCGCGGCCGCCGCGCTGCTGTTCGGCCGAACTTGGATCTATTACAAGATCTGGCGGGTGCACCGTCACATGGCGCTGCTGCTGGCCTGTTTCCTGCACGCGCTCTTCGTCTGGCTCGCTGAGAACGTCGGGACGTTCACCAAGACCTGGGCTTATCCCCACCAACTCGCCGGCTGGTCGCCGGTCCCGCTGGCGAAGCTCGGCTCCTGGTTTCTGCTGCTCATCATCAGCTACGCGCTTGTAGCGATCGTCAATCGGCCGAATGCCATCGAGGAAAGGGTCACGCTGAGCGAGAAATTAGGTCGTAGGCGGACTGCAGAGTTGTGAGGACATTGCATCCTTCGTAAACGAAACCACTCACCCCCACTTGTCGCAAGACGCTTTCCTGCGCGCCGCCGCGGCCAGCAACCCAGATGGAGCTTGCGCCGGCCTTTGCGAGCGCCTTCGCGGCGGCTTCCGCTTCCCTCGCGTACACCTCGTCGGAGGAGCAGAGGCAGGCGAGCTTCGCCCCGGACGCATGGAAGGCGGCGCTCAGCGCTTCGAGATCGGTTGGCCCCCGTGCGGACGTGCCGGCAAACCCCACCGCCTCGATGCCGCCAGCCTCGAATAAATTCTTCGCCCATGTCGCCCGCGCCGTGAAGGCGGCGAGCGGTCCGAGATTGGCGAGAAAGATTTGCGGGCGTGATCCAGTCTCCTGCAGCACGCGGTCGGATCTCTCGCGCAGTTGCTCATAGGGCTCGGCCAATCGGATGCGCGCCAGCGGTTCGGACTGCATGCCGCCCGCCGGCGGCGACAGCGACACAGGAGCGACATCGAGGACCGCGACCGGGACTTCGGCGATGTCGGGAAATTCGCTGGTGCCGGTCAGCACATCCTCGCGCAACGCGATGGCCTCCTCGCGCTCGGCGCGCACGCGTGCGATCTGCTGCTGGATCGAACCACGCTCGATCGCGGCGGCAAGTCCGCCTCCAGCCTCGATTTCCTGAAACAGCCTCCAGGCGCTGCGGCAGAGTTTTTGGGTGAGATCCTCCATGGCTCCGGAGCCCGCGGCCGGATCCGCAACCTTGGCCAGATTGGCTTCCTCGGCGAGCACAAGCTGCGTGTTGCGCGCGAGCCGTCGCGCAAAGCCGTCGGGCAGGCCGAGCGCGGCCGTGAATGGCAGCACGGTGACCGCATCGGCGCCGAGCCCTGCCGCGAACGCAGCCACGGTGGTACGCAGCAGGTTCACCCAGGGATCGCGCTTCGTCATCATGCGCCAGGCGGTCTCGGCTGAGACGAAACCCGGCTCCGGAGCGAGCCCGCATGCGGCCTCGATCCGGGCCCAGAGCCGACGTGCCGCCCGGAATTTGGCCATGCTCAGGAACTGATCGGCATCGGCCGCGAGGCGGAAGAAGATCATCCGCCGCGCGTCTCCGAGGCGCACGCCGGTTTCCAAGGCGCGCAAATATGCCAACGCGCTTGCGAGAGCGAAGGCGAGCTCCTGCGCTTCGGAACCGCCCGCCGCGTGCACCGGGCGGCCGTCCGCAGCCGCGAACGGTCCGCGAAACCCTTGCCGCGCGAGATCTGCGATCTGCTCCGCAAACGGGACGGCGAGCTCCTGCCACGGCCCGCTGCTCGAGCCGCTCGTCGCCATCGTACCGAGCGGATCAAAGCCGAAGCGCAAGTCGACAGCCGATGGGCCCACGCCCTGCTCGCGCAGCACTGCCGGGATTGCGCGCTTCACGTTCTCCATGTGCGGACCAGGATCGAGCTCGACCGCAATGCCGGCATCGAGACGCACGCCCTCGAACGCGCGCGTGATCGCCGTTTCGGAGGCCGCAATGCCGTAGCCGTTTGCGCCGCTCGCGCCCGCGAAAACGACGCCGAGCCCGCTCGCGCCGTTCTCGAGATCGTGGATCGCTTGTGCGTTCGCGGCGGAAGGATCGGGGTGATCGACTCGCTGCAGCCTCTGCCAGCCCGTTCCCGGCCCGCGACCGGCGAGCGGCTGCGCATCGGTCCTGCCCGGATACAACGGCTCGATTTCGAGCCGATCGTAGGTCTTGGAAACGAGGGTGGCGAACGGTGCGCCCTTCAGCGCGGCCGCGACGAGCTCGAGCCAATCTTCACGTCGCGCCTGCGGAAACTCGCCGGCGAGCGAGAAGTCGGCCTTGCTCATCCTCATTCTCCGAGCTGCCCGTGCACGCTGTTGCGGCAAAATGCCATGCCGGCTACGGCGCGCCAATCGATCATGGCCGGGCTTTGGGCAGCCGCTCGATCCCGCTCGCGTCGACGCGCGCCAACGCGTCGCGAACGGCGACCCCACCGATCACCCGCTCCGCGGCGATTTCGGCAAGCGGTACCAACACGAACGCCCGCTCGGTCCAGCGCGGGTGCGGCAATACGAGGCCCGGCTCCTCGACCACGACGTCGTCGTAATTCACCAGATCGATGTCGATTGCCCGCGGTCCCCAGCGCCGCTCTTGCGCGCGTTTGCGTCCCAGCGCCTGCTCCACCGCGAGCGCGCGCTCGAGCAAGGCGCGCGGGGCGAGGGCGGTTTCGAGAATGATGCAGCGATTGATGAATGCGGGCTGATCCTCGACCCCCCAGGGCGGCGTGCGGAAATCCGAGGATTGAACGCGGAGCTTCGCCTGGCCGTCCGCGCAAAGGAGCTCGACCGCACGATCGAGGTTCGCCCGCACGTCGCCGAGATTGCCGCCGAGCCCAAGCACCGCCTCAGCCATTGGCTAGGCCAACCAGAATTGCGGCCGCGGCACAATGCGCAACTGGGCGCTGCCGGCCAAGAACGGCGATTGGAAAGCGCCCTGATCCGCCGCTATAAACCCGCTGTCCGCCAGAGCGAACGGCACGATCGACGCGCCGACCGGAGGGAGAAGAAACCCATGAGCGTGCTCGACAAGGTTCTCGACCGCATCGACCAGGACCTCGACCGCAGCCTCGATCGCTTGTTCAGCCTTTTGCGCATTCGCTCGATCTCCACCGATCCGGCGTATCGGGAGGAGTGCCGGAAAGCCGCGGAACATCTGGCGCAAGATCTCGCCGGGCTGGGGTTCGAGGTCAGCGTGCGTCCAACTGCCGGCCATCCGGTTGTGGTCGGCAAAGCCGAAAACGGCGGCGGTCCGCGTGCGCTGTTCTACGGCCATTACGACGTCCAGCCGGTCGATCCGCTCGATTTATGGGAGAGCCCGCCGTTCGAGCCGCAGATCAAGAATCTCGGGCCGGGCCGCAAGGCTATCATCGGGCGCGGCGCGTGCGACGACAAAGGCCAGCTGATGACCTTCGTCGAGGCTTGCCGCGCGTGGAAAGCCGTAACGGGCCGCTTGCCGCTGCTGATCACCTTCATGCTGGAGGGCGAGGAGGAGTGCGGCTCCGAGCACCTGTTCGGATTCGTCCGCAACAACGCCGCCGAGTTCCGCCGGGACTTGGCGCTCGTCTGCGACACCGGCATGTGGAATCCGCAGACGCCGGCGGTGACCACGTCGCTGCGCGGCCTCGTTTACGAGGAGGTGAGGCTTCGTTGCGCCGACCGCGATCTGCATTCCGGACTGTTCGGCGGCGCCGCACACAATCCTATCCGCATCCTCGCTAAAGTGCTGGCCGCGCTGCATGACGCGAACGGCCGCATCACGATTCCGGGATTCTACGACGACGTCCCCGAATTGCCGGCCGACATTCGTGCCGATCTTCAAGCGCTCAACCTTACGGCAAAGGAGTTTCTGGGACAGGTGGGGCTCAAAACTTTGGCCGGCGAGAAGGACCGCATGCTGATCGAGCAGATTTCGACCCGGCCGACGTGCGACGTGAACGGAATCCTCGGCGGCTATACGGGAGAGGGAGCGAAAACGGTGATTCCGGCCGTGGCATCGGCCAAGGTTTCTTTTCGCCTCGTAGGGGACCAGGATCCGGAGAAAATCTCGCAGTCGTTCCGGGCATTCGTGCGTGAGCGCTTGCCGGCCGACTGCTCGGCGGAGTTTTCCAACTTCACCAGCGCACCGGCGATTCAGCTCGCCTTCGACAATCCCGCGCTCGCCAAGGCGCGCGCGGCGCTCGCGGCCGAATGGGGCAGGAAAGCGGTGACCATCGGCTCGGGCGGCTCGATTCCGATCGTCGGCGAATTCCGTGAAGTGCTAGGCATGGACTCGCTGCTCGTCGGTTTTGCGCTCGACGACGATCGCGTGCATTCGCCCAACGAGAAATACGATCTCGCCTCCTTCCACAAGGGCACGCGAAGCTGGGCGCGCATTTTGGCGGAACTCGCGGCAGCGTAAGCCGGCCTACCGGGCGTGCATCCAACGCAGCGCTCGGATATCCGCTTCCCGCGGTTACGTGAAGCCTGCGCTATAAGTCCATCGTCACCAACGCACCGAGATCCCGCAGCACGATCGTCGGCGACGCATCGGCGTACTCGTCGGGCAAATTGGCGCGGTTGATCCAAGCCGGCCGGAAGCCGAATGCCGCCGCACCCATCACGTCCCATCGGTTGGAGGACACGAAGAGGACTTCGCCGGGTTCGACCCGCATCGCCGCGGGAACGAGCGCGTAGACTTCGGGGCGCGGCTTGTACATGCGCACGGCATCGACCGAGAGCACCCGATCGAGCTCGTCGCCGATTGCGGCCGCCGCGACCGCCGCGGCGAGCATGTCGGGCGAGCCGTTGGAGAGAATCGCGGTCCGGTGCCCGCGGCGCTTGAGCTCGTGAAGAGTGGCGCGTGCGTCCGGGAAGGCGTCGAGCCGACGATAGGCCTCGAGCAGCTTCGGCCGAAGCCGGCGGTCCGCCGAAGGCACGCTAGCGAGTGCGAAATCGAGCGCCCGTTGGGTGAGCGACCAGAAATCCGCGTAGCGTCCGGCGAGGGTCAGCGTCCAGGTGTATTCGAGCTGCTTGCTGCGCCAAATTTCCGAGACGCGGCCCGCATCGGGACCGATTTCATCGCGATGGCGTGCGATCGCGGCATGCACGTCGAACAGCGTGCCGTAGGCGTCGAATACGAACACAGGTTGAGGCATCGCGGCTGCGCTCCGAAACTGCGCCGGGACGGGCGGGTCAAGGCGGCGGCAGCGTGAAAATGTTCGAAACGGTCCGCTCGCGGATGTCGTAGACCCGTGCGTAGACGACGCCCTCGCGCTCGATCTGGACCAGGACCGGCGCCTTGATGTCAGCGCAATAGAACTCACCGAGAACCAGCGCGAAATCCGCGCCCTTGGTCTGCCAATTGGTCACGAAATCGGGTCCGAGCTCGACCGCGGCCGGGATGTTGGGGCCGCAGACTGCGACCCGCCAGGGCCGGCGCGCGGCCGCCGCCTGGCGCCCGGGCGCGAGCTTGGCGCGCAGCTCCTGCGCCGCCTGTTTGAATGCCAAGCCCCAGTAATCGAGCATGTAGCGCTCGTCCGCCGCGCGGATCCCGCCGGCCAGATGATTGAAATGGGTGTATTGGTAAGGGTGCAGGCGCACCATTTCGATTGCCGGGGCCGCGAGTGCAGCGACGAGCAGGCCGGTACCGGCGAGCACGAATCCCCGCCCATGGCGCTGCAGGCGCGCGAACGCGAATGCCGCGGCGACACCGCCGAGGGCGGCAAGCGGCGGGGTTACGAACACGAAGTGCCGGATGCCGTTGTACATCGCCGGTCGCAGCACCACCGTGAGCGCCACCGGCAGCGTGGCGGCGAGGGCCACAAGCAGCAACATTGCCCGCCGCTGGGCGGGAATGTCGCGCCGGAACGCCGCCACAAAGGCGCCGGCAACGCCGGAGAGCCCCAGCAGCAGGAGCACCTCCGGCTCTTTCAACGCGAACAGTGTCGGTACGTAGGAACGCGGCATGTCGGCCACGGCCAGCAGCATGCCGTCGAACCGCTCTTTCCATGGGCGCTCGAAAAAGTGCGAGAAATATTCCGCCGCGGCCAGCGGATTGAGTGGCTTGACCACCGCCCACGGCCAGACCAGCCCCATCACCAAATATGCCAGCGCCAAGGCAGGCAGGAACGCCAGCATGAACCGGCCGGCGCGCTCGGCTGCAGTCCGCGGTCCCGCGTTACGCCATTCCGCCGCGTAAACCAGCAGCAGCGCGGCGAACGCATAGGCGCCGGCGATGACGCCGATGACCCGCGTCCCGGTGCACAGGCCGAGCGCGATGCCGCAAAGCGCCACCGTCGCCGGCGTAGGCCGCGGGTATTCCTGGAATGCTCTGACCAACCCCAGCAGCAGCAGGGCCATCACGACCGCGAACGGTGCATCCTTCGGGTTCATGAACATGTGGCCGTAGTAGAGGGGGCTGACCGCGAGGAGCACCAGCGTGCACAATCCGGCCACCGGTCCGGCGATCCGCCTGCCGATACGCCACGTGATGAACAGGCCGACGAGGCCGATCACCGCGCCGACGAGACGCCTCGTGTCGAAGAGGTCGAACGGCAGAATTTTCGAGGCGAGCGCCGCCAGCACGTCGAAGCCGCCGCCGTACATGTACAGATTGACGAAGGAGAATGCGCGCAGATCCTTGAAGCCCGACCCGTAGAGCGACACCAGCAGGTCGCCGTACTCCGAATGGGCGTAATCGTCCCAGCCCAATCCATAATCACGGAACGTCAGGGCGGCGATGATCGCCAGCGCACAGAGCACTGCGACCGCGGCGCCGTCGAGCATGCGGGCGAACGAGCGCTCGTCTGTGAAGGACGCGGGCATGGATGGTGTGGTTCGCGCTGCGCGGATGCGGAGAGTTCCGAATTCCCCTGGGCGTTTATTGCTTATTATGCTGCGTAATTTTTGCCCCGCCGGCGGCGCCCAGGCAAGAACTTTCGTGGTTGCGCAGTGTTTGCGCAGCCGCAATCCTGAACAGCGGTTAATCTACCCCTTCGCTGCGGTGCACGCGCCGCGACGCATCCGGCGGGGAGCCTCCGGGTTATTTGCGGGCAGCCGCGAACAGCTCGGCGACGTATTCCCAATTGACCAGGTGGTCGACGAATGCGTTGAGATAGTCGGGACGGCGATTGCGGTAGTCGATGTAATAGGAGTGTTCCCACACGTCGCAGCCGAGAATCGGTTTCGCGCCGTGCACCAGCGGGTTCTCGCCGTTCGGAGTCTTCGTCACCGCGATTTTTCCGTCCTTCACCGCCAGCCAGCACCAGCCGGATCCGAATTGGGTGACGCCGGCCTGGATGAATTCTTCCTTCATCTTCGCGACCGAGCCGAGATCCGCGGTGATTTTCTTCTCCAGCTCGCCCGGAATCTTGTCGCCGCCTCCGCCCGGCTTCATCCATTTCCAGAAATGGATGTGATTGAAGTGCTGGCCGGCATTGTTGAACAGCGGTTGATTCTTTCCGTAGACGCCCTTGAGCACTTCCTCGACCGGTTTGTTCTCCCATTCCGTTCCCTTCATCAGATTGTTCCCGGTGTTGACGTAGGCGAGGTGGTGCTTGTCGTGATGGTATTCGAGCGTCTCGCGGGACATGTGGGGAGCGAGCGCATCATAGGGGTACGGAAGATCGGGCAAGGTGAAGGGCATGGGCTTCCTCCTCGATGATTACTGCAACCACAGCGCTCCCGGAGCGGGCGCGCCGGCCGGCAAGACGCAGGCTACATAGGCTGGTATGCCGTTAGGGGCAACGGTTCGCCTCCCGAAGCGGTGCGCGCGCCGAAAGTGCCATTTCCACATTGCGCGAATCCCGTTTTGCCGTGATGGTTCCCCGCGACGACATGACGCCCGCGCCTGGCATTGCATACGCGCGGAGCCGAAAGAGAGAGAGGACCTCGCCGCCGGATAGAGCGATTTGCTAGAGTGCCTTGATTTTCCTAGGATTCGCGGGCTCGCGGCGAGAGTCCGTGTTCTCCGCAGGGCGAAGGGCGACGGCCGGCATGCATCTCGTTCCATTGAGCCTCGGCGTCCTGGCGATCGTGATCGGCGTCGCCATGATCGGTTTCGGCATTCCGATCAACGAGTTCGGGATCGGCAACACGTTGATCGGCGCCGGCACGACGGCGATCGTCGGCGGCTTCATCCTGGTGGGGCTGTGGGCTGCGGTGATCCAATTGAAGCGGCTCAACTCGGCCTGGGAACCACGGTCGGCTGCTCTTGCGCGGCGGCAGCCAGCTGCTCAAGGTCAAGCCGCCGCGCCGACGCCGGTGCGGGAGCCGCGCCTTGCCGCCGAAGACGAAGAATTGCCGGAACACGGCCCGCTCCCACGTCCCGAAGCGGAGCCGCCAGGCCGACGCTCTTGGCCCGAAGAGACAACCGAACCGAGAGGGCGCGACCGGGCTGCCGAGGAGGATTCCGTCCCAGCCCGAGAACCCGACGCATCGTGGGAGCTGTTCGCGCCGCGCTCCTCGGGGCATACCCGCGAACGCAGTTTCGACGCAATCTGGCCTTCGGAACATCCGGCCCGCGACCGTCGGGAAGGCCATATCGGCGATCGGGAAAAGGCCGAAGAGCGAGTTTCTGAGGCCGTGTCCGCATCGGGCGGGGCACCACAGTCCGCCACGATCCTGAAGTCCGGGGTGATCAACGGGATGGCCTACACCCTCTATACCGACGGATCGATCGAAGCCGAGCTGCCGCAAGGCACCTTGCGGTTCGGCTCGCTGGACGAGCTGCGCGATTACCTCGCCCGGAACACCTGATCGGTCGTGCAGCCGGCTACCGGTTACCCGCGCCGGGCTCGAACTTCAGGGCGGTGCCGTTCATGCAGTAACGCAACCCCGTCGGCTTCGGACCGTCGGGAAAGACGTGGCCGAGAGCATCGCAGCGCGTGCAACGGATCTCGGTGCGCCGCATCTGCAAGGAGCGGTCCTCGTGCTCGTCGACGGCAGCGGGATCGAGCGGCTTCCAGAAGCTCGGCCAGCCGGTACCGGAATCGTATTTGGTCGCGGAGGAGAACAGCGGAGCCCCGCAACATACGCAACGGTACAAGCCCTCGGCTTTTTCGTCCCAATACGGGCCGGTGAACGGCCGCTCCGTGCCGTGCTCGCGGGTGACGTGATATTGCTCGGGGTTCAGCTGCGCTCGCCATTCGGCATCCGATTTGACGATCTTGGCTGGTTGCGATCGGGACGGCTTCATGACACCGCTCGGCTGATTGGCAGGCATCGCAAGAGGTATGGGGCGCAGCGCGTATGGGCAAGACTGCCCGCACACGAGGCCCCGAATCCTCGCCACCGGCGCAGCCCGCTCAGATGACCGGCATTCCCGCGCAATTCTTCGAGTGAATTCTGAACAGCGACGCGCAACGACTTGAGCTTGCCGCTCGTGAGCGCAAAAGCTATGTAGTTCGCCAGTAAAGATCCTGGCTTCCACAGTTTAGGCAACGTGTTCGGCAGTATCCGCGCGACGCGGTTTCCGGACGATCTGCCAGAGCTGGAACCACGCTGAGGGTCGAGGCAATGCCAGAAAGTCCTAGTCCGCCAGCCTTCATCGAGCTGACCGCCGACATCGTCTCGGCGTATCTCAGCAACAATCCGGTCGCGGCGAGCGAAATACCCGAGTTGATCCGTCAGGTGCACAGGGCGCTGCTGCAGGTCGCAGGCGCTGCGGTCGAGATTCCTACCGCCCCGGCAAGACCAGTTGTGGCGGTCAAACGCTCCGTCACGGCGGAGTACATCGTGTGCTTGGAAGACGGCAGAAAGTTCAAGTCGCTCAAGCGCCATCTGCGGACGCAATACAACATGACTCCGGAGCAATACCGGGAGAAATGGCATTTGCCGGCCGACTATCCCATGGTGGCGCCCAATTATGCGGCCGCGCGCTCGCGCCTTGCGAAAGCCATGGGCCTCGGGCAGCAGGGCGGGCGTCGCAAATAGGCCGGCAGCAAGCCCTCGACGCAGAGCTGCTGCCGAGAACGGGGCGCCATCGCTCGGGACCGCAGTCAGGCCGGGACGAGCGCGTTGCGCGCGTCCGATTTGATGCGCTCGACCATGGAGCGGAACCCGTTGGAACGCTGCGGGGTGAGATGCTCCCGCAGCGCGAGCCGCTCGAACACCGCGATGGCATCCGTCCCGAGAATGTCGCGGGCCGGCTTACCCGAGTAGAGCGTCAGCAGGATCGCGATCAACCCGCGCACGATATGGGCGTCGCTGTCGCCTCGGAACGTCAGCACCGGTCCGGCCGTTCCGTTCGGCTCGATTTTGGTGTCGAGCCACACTTGGCTGGCGCAGCCCTGGACCTTGTTTGCGTCGTTCCTCGCCTCGTCCGGCAATGGTGCCAGGCCTCGTCCGAGCTCGATCACATATCGGTAGCGATCGTCCCAGTCGTCGAGCAGCGAGAAATTGTCGATGATTTCCTCGATTGTCATCGGCCGATGCAAAGGCTGTCCAATTTTGCGCGCGAGATCGCAGGCATTGCTCGCCGCGGCGTAGCAAGAGATATAAGCGCCGCTTGCGGTTCCGTACAGGCACGCTACGCGGCCGAGCCGGCACCGGGCGCCGGGGCGGTGCGGATCAGGCGGGCCGTTTGGGTTCCGCCTCCTTGCGCGCGGGCGTTCCGCGCCACGGAACCGTAAGGTCGGCCGGCGAGAATGTATGTTGCCCGGGCTTGCCGGTGGTTTTTATCCCGGTTTCCGGGCTGCCGGCATGCGCGAAATGCTCGCTGAGGAAGTCGTAGAGCATCCTGGCGCCGGCTTGCGCCTTCTGACCCAAGCTGCTCAAGGCCTGCGAGCCGATGACGCAGGCTTCCGGCTGACGCGCGCAGAACTGACGCATATCGGCGACTGCGGCGCTCGCTGCCGACACCGCTTCGCCGGCGCGGACCTGCTGTGGGGGCCCGCTGCTGCGCTGTGAGTCGACGGCCGGCAGCAAAAGGGCGATCACGGTTAGCCAGAATGCCGTACGCAGCAAAAACTTCATGGCCCGTCCCCTTCGGTGCGGAGGTTTGCCGCGCGGAGAGCCTAGCAGCCAGTTTTGAAACTCGCGTTCTCGATTTGAAGGGCATTCGATGCGATTTCGAGACGAATGCGCGAAAAATTTTCGGAAAGACTGCTGAAAATTTTAGTCATTCAGCCAACGTTCGAAGCTGAAAACGGCCGCGGGGGGTGGCTCGGACGGTTGCAATGGCAACCCGCGGTTCACCATGCTGCGCGAATTGGGCCTCGATGAGGGTGGGAGGGCCACGGCCGCTGCGCTTCATTCCCCGCCGGACAGGAGCCTTAGGGTTCGTTTAAGCGAGGTTTGCCACGATCCGGCGGGTCGCGGGAGCGGGAACGGTCGAGCCCCGGCTGGGCAGGCCGCTTCGCGCAGCGTAGTCCAAGGCTGGGCGTAGTTTCCAAGCGTACGGAGTGGGGACGTGGAGAGGGGCGGGTTGCGAGCCGAGTTCGGTTCGTCAGGTTTTGCCGGCGACGCGGTGGCCGAAGGAGCGCGGCGGGTCCGCTCGTTCCTGCTGCGCGCGTTCGGCTCGCGCCGGCGTGACGCGATCGCCATGACGCTCGCGGTCGGGGCCGGCGCGGCGGTGATGATCAATGCGCTCTACTTGCAACCCGGCCCGCATCCGGCGCCGATGTTCACCATCAAGCCCCGGCTGGCGAGCGCTGCAAGTGTCACCGGTGCCGTTCGCGTCGCGCGATCCCGCCCCGGCGAGCCCGGCAGGGGTGAATCCGGCGGCCGCACCCAGGCGGATCTCATCGCAGCCATCCAGCGCGAGCTCGAGCGGCGCGGCTTCTACGATGGGCCGATCGATGGGTTCCACGGGCCGCGAACCGACGCGGCAATCCGGGATTTTGCGCAGGCTGCGGGGCTCAAGGCCGCGGTGGAACCGAGCGAGGAGCTTCTGCAGAGCATTGTGCGCTCGCCGGCACGAGCCGCCCCCGGCGTGCAGCACACGGTGCAAGCGCCCGCTCCGACGCGCGGCGATGCGATCGGCGATCTCATCGCGGGCTCCTCGCGGCGGGTACTCGCGGTGCAGCGCGCGCTCGGAGATTTCGGCTATGGTCCGGTCAGGCCGACCGGCGTCTTCGGTCCGGAGACGCGGGCCGCGGTCGAGAAATTCGAGCGCGACCGCAAGCTGCCGGCCACCGGACAAATTTCCGACCAGCTCGTGCGCGAGCTGGCCGCCGTGACCGGCCGCCCGCTGGAATAGGCCGATGTCGCGAAACTTCACAAGCACGTCACCGGCGACCGCGCGCCTCCGGGCGCGCAACCGAGCGAGCGAGGAGAAGTTCGGCTCGCTGCGCAAGCAAATACTGCAATGGCCGCAGGAAACCGCCTCCGAGCTGCCCGCGCAATGAGATCGCGCGAGCGTTGAGCCGATTCTGTTTCAGCCGCCGCTGTTCAAAGGCTGCCGGGACGTTGCGCCGAGTGCCCCGACGAGTTGGCTGCGATATTGCCCGGGCGAGAGCGCGAACCAACGCTTGCAGGCACGAAAAAAACTGCTCTGATCGGCGAAGCCGAGCAGATAGGCCGCCTGTGCGAGCGAAAGATGCAGCCGGCCGAGATACTGTTCGGCGAGCTCCCGGCGGGTGCCGTCCAACAGCGCGAGGAAGGAAGTCGCTTCTTCTTCGAGGCGCCGCTGCAGCGTGCGCTGGCTCATGCGCAACTCGCCGGCCACCTGGTCGCGCCGAGGCTCGCCGTCGGGTAGCCGGCGGATGATTACTTCCCGCGCGCGGTAGCTGGTCCGGGCATGATCGAATTGCTTCAGATACTCGCCGGCGAAGCGCTCGTGCAGCTCGGCCAATAACGGGTTCGAGGTCGGGAGCGGCGCGGTCACGTCGGCGGCGGCGAGCAGCAAGCTGCTGCGTTGCGCGTTGAACGCGACCGGGCATCGAAAGGCCCCGTGGTACGGGCCAAGATCCGCCGGCGCCGGGTACGTCAGCTCGATCGCGAGGGGATCGATCTGGCGCCCGCTGATCCAGCGGCAGAAACCGATCAGGGTCGTCAGGATGAATTCGATGCGCTGGCGCGGCACCGGCCGATCTCCGCCGAAGAGCTCGAATGTCACCCGGTAGCCCTCGCGTTCTTCGCCGGCACTCATGCTCAGCGCATCGCTCAGGATGAGCAGATAGCGCATCAGGCGCTCGAAGGCGCCGCGCAGATCGGCACACGACATCATGGCGTAGCCGACCACGTCGAAGCTCGCGGGCCGCGGTACATGAGGCTGCGCGAGCCCGATGGCCGGATTGCCCGACCGTTCGGCTGCGAGCTCCCACAGCCGGCTTAGCCGTTCGGTCGCAAGCCGCGCTCCCGGCGCCTCGATTGCGGCCGGGTCGATGCCGGCCGCGGCGAACAACGCGCGCGCGTCGAGGCCTTCGCCGCTCAGCATTTCCGCGATGCTCTTCACCCAGACCGCGGACGTCGTTCGCTTGCTCATCCTTGCACCTGCCTCCAGCGCAGGCTTGGCGTCGTCCGGCCAATAGATTGGCCGCCTGGGTCAATGACAAGCAGTAGGCCTTGCTCTAGGATGCCTATCGCTGGAGCGACCGCCGCGGGAAGCATGCCAGCAACCCGCGCCCATGAGGCCGAACCGCATCCATGACCAAGCACCCCGGCTGGCACCGGCCGCTTCAGCCTGGGCTGCGAAGCGTATACTAGTTCGAGGCGCCGGCGCTGTGCCACCAAATAGAGCCGACGTGCGCAAGCCAGAAGCGCGAGAGGAAACGCTGACGTGAACCGAACCGTCTTTCCGGCGGTCACTGCAAGAGGGCGCTCCTGATGAGTGACAAACCTTGGTTGGCCACCTACCGAGAGAACGGCATTCCCGCCAAAATCGACCCGAACGCATACCGCTCCGTAGTGGAGATGCTCGAAAACGCGATGCGGCGCTTCGCCGACAAGCCCGCATTTCATGCCTTCGGCCAGACGCTGACCTATGCCGACGTCGACCGGCAGTCGCGCGCCTTCGCGGCCTTTCTGCAAAACAAGCTCGGCGTGAAGAAGGGCGACCGCATTGCGGTCATGGTCCCCAACATCTTGGCGTTTCCGATCGCTTTTCTGGGCATCGTTCGCGCGGGCGCGGCGCAGGTGAACGTCAACCCGCTGTACACCCCACGCGAGCTCGAGCACCAGCTCAATGACGCCGGCGTCGAGACGATCATCATCTACAGCGGCTCGACCCCGACCTTGGCCGAGGCCATCGGCAAGACCGGGGTGAGATCCGTCATTACCGTCGGCCTCGGCGACGCCAGCGCTGCCAAACTGCCGAGCCCGCCGGTGGACGCGCGCCTCGCTGCAAGCATCGCCTTTGCCGATGCCCTCGCGGAAGGCGCCCGGCTGGCCTTCACGCCGGTCGAGCTCGACGGCGACGATCTCCTGTTCCTGCAGTACACCGGTGGGACCACCGGATTGTCGAAGGGTGCGGCACTCTCTCACCGCAATCTCGTTGCCAACGCCGAGCAGTTCAAAAGCTGCATGCCGTACGCGTTGCGCCCCGGGCAGGAAGTGATCGTCACCGCGATCCCGCTCTATCACATCTTCGCCCTGATGGTGAATTTCATCACCTATTTCTCGGTCGGCGCCGCCAATTGGCTGGTGGCCAACCCGCGCGATATGGATAGCTTCGTCGAGATACTGAAACAGTCGAAGCTCACGGTCTTCATGGGCGTGAATACGCTGTATGCGGGATTGGTGGCGCATCCCAAGATTCGCGAGGTCGATTTCTCCAACCTGCGGCTGGCCGGGGGCGGCGGGGCCGCCGTCATCGGCGTCACGTCGAACAAATGGAAGGAGATCACCGGCCAATTCATTCGCGAGGGCTACGGCCTGTCGGAGACCAGCCCGGTGTTGTCGTTCAATCCGATGTCGATCAAGGAATTCAGCGGCACCACGGGCCTGCCGATACCTTCGACCGACATCAAGCTGCTCGACGACAACGGACGCGAAGTCGGACCGGGCGAGTCCGGCGAAATCTGCGCGAAGGGCCCGCAGGTGATGCAGGGCTATTGGCAGAAGCCCGAGGCCAATGCCGCGGCATTCACACCCGACGGCTATTTCCGTACCGGCGACATCGGCGCGTTCGACGACAAGGGATTCCTGAAAATCGTCGACCGCAAGAAGGACATGATCCTCGTCTCCGGCTTCAACGTGTATCCGAACGAGGTCGAGGCCGTGGCGGCGGGCTGTCCGGGCGTGCTGGAATGCGCGTGCATCGGGATGCCCGACGAGAAGACGGGTGAAGCCGTCAAGTTGTTCGTCGTGAAATCGCCGACCGCGGCGCTGACCGCCGAGGATCTGATCGCCCACTGCCGTCAGGAGCTCGCGGCCTACAAGGCGCCGAAGACCGTCAAGTTCCTCGAAGCGCTGCCCAAATCCACCGTGGGCAAGATCCTGCGCCGCGAATTGCGAGATCTCGCCTGATAGACATGGAGCGAAAGCTCTCGGTGTCGTTATAGGGTGCGCGTATCGAGCCTGCGAAGGAGTTTCGACGGCCTCGACAGAAAATCGCAGCGGCGGCAAGGTGCCGGTCCGAGAATCTTCGATGATGTCGGGCCCAACGAGCTCGATCGTCGACAGATCGAAGCGCCGGGAGGGTCACATGGCGAGCGCGACAGCAGCAGCGATACGTGAGGCCGAATACGTTCCTCCGCCCGTGAATGGGGATTTCTACAGGATTGCCGACATCCTGGATGCGAAGGAGCGCGCTGTCCTCGGACGCGTGCGCGATTTCATGGAGCGCGAGATCGCGCCGATCATCGAAGACTACTGGGCGAGGGCAAAATTTCCGTTCGAAACGGTGGCGAAGCTGCGCGAGCTCGACATCGCCGGCGTCGGCTATCAAGGCTACGGCGCCGCCGGCGGATCCATGCTGCTCAACGGCTTCATCTGCATGGAGATGGCGCGCATCGATCCGTCGTACGCCACCTTCTACGGTGTCCACACCGGGCTGTCGGCAGGCTCGATTTATCTGTGCGGCGACGAGCAGCAGAAGCAGCGCTGGCTGCCGCCGATGATGCGGTGGGAGAAAATCGGCTCGTTCTGCTTGACCGAGCCGGATGTCGGCTCGGCGGCGTCGGGCGGGTTGACGACCACGGCGCGGCGCGACGGCGACAGCTGGATCCTGAATGGTCGCAAGAAATGGATCGGCAACGCCACCTTCGCCGATCTCAACGTGGTATGGGCGCGGGACGAAGCGTCGAACCAGGTCAAGGGCTTCGTCGTCGAGCAGGGCAATCCCGGGTTCAAAGCCGAGAAGATCGAGAACAAGATGGCATTGCGCGTGGTGCAGAACGCGCTGATCACCATGGAAGATTGCCGCGTCCCGGAATCGGACCGGCTGCACAACGCGAACAGCTTCCGGGACACGGCCAAGGTGTTGAGGATGACGCGCGCCGGCGTCGCGTGGTTTGCCGTCGGCTGCCAGATGGGCGCCTACGAGCACGCCTTGCGTTATGCGCAACAACGCATTCAGTTCGGCAAGCCGATCGCGGGATTCCAGCTCGTACAGGATCTCCTGGTACGCATGCTCGGCAATCTCACTGCAACGCAAGCGATGATGCTGCGGCTTTCCCAGTTGCAGGATCAGGGACTGATGCTCGACGAGCATGCGTCGCTGGCCAAGGCATATTGCACCGTCAAGTGCCGCGAGACGGTCGGATATGCGCGCGAACTGCTGGGCGGCAACGGTATCCTGCTGGACGAGCACATCGGCCGCTTCGTCGCCGACGCCGAAGCGATCTACTCCTACGAGGGAACGCGGGAGATGAACACGCTGATCGTCGGCAAGTCCATCACCGGGCTGAGCGCCTTTGTCTAAGACCCGAGCATCGGATGCGCGCCCAAGGGCTCGACCGGCGAAAAGAGTTCGATTCGGGGAAAAACTGGGGGAGGCGGAGATGGAAGCCAACAACTTCAGTCTCGACGCGCTGCGGGCCCGGGTCGGCCAGGAGCTCGGCGTCTCCGATTGGCTGACGATCGACCAGACGCGCATCGATCGGTTCGCCGACTGCACCGGCGACCGCCAATGGATTCACGTCGACGTCGAGCGGGCACGGCGGGAGAGCCCGTTCGGGGGGCCGGTGGCTCACGGCTACCTGACGCTATCGCTGCTCGCCCCGACCGCGCTCGAAATCATCATCCGGCCCGCGGGCATCACCCAGGCCTTCAATTATGGGCTCGAGCGGGTGCGGTTCATCTCCCCGGTCAAGGTGGGATCGCGCGTTCGCAATCGAATCAAACTGTTGGCGGTCGAGGAGAAGCCCGGCTCGCGCGCGCTCTTGACCACCGAGAACACCATCGAGATCGAGGGCGAAGACAAGCCGGCGCTGACCGCAGTCGCGCTGGCAATGATCGCGCGCTGATCGGCATCGAGGCGAATGGCACAAATGGCGAGCGACCAACAACCCGATTCGCAAGCAGTGGGCGGCGATCAGGCGGATCTCGCGGTCCAGGCCGCGGACGGCATTCTCGGACCCAACCCGTTCATCGGGCTGCGGCCGGCGGACATCCTCGCCAGCTTTCAGGAGATCGGGCGCCAGGCGGTGCAGCATCCGACCTTGGTCATCGAGCAGGAAGCGGCGCTGGTGCGCGACCTCCTCTCGATCCTGTCCGGAGCATCGAATCTCGCGCCCGCGCAGGGCGACAAGCGATTCGGCGACGCGATCTGGAGGGAGAACCCGCTCTACCGAAGCAGCCTGCAAGCCTATCTGGCCTGGACCAACGCGTTCCAGGGCTTCGTCGACCGCTCCGCGCTCGACGCCCGTACCAAGGAACGCGCGCGATTCGTCGTCTCCCTCGTCGCCGACGCGCTCGCTCCGACGAACACGCTGCTGGGCAATCCTGCCGCCCTGAAAAAAACCTGGGAGACGCGCGGAGCCAACCTCCTCGCGGGACTGCGCAATCTCGTCGGCGACGTGATCGACAACGGCGGCTTGCCGGCCCAGGTCGATAAGACGGCGTTCTCCCTCGGCAAGAATCTGGCGATGTCGCCGGGCGCGGTCGTGTACCAGAACCCGGTCCTGGAGCTGATCCAGTATGCGCCGGCGACCGAGTCGGTCCACGAACGCCCGCACCTGATCGTGCCTCCGGAGATCAACAAGTTCTATGTGTTCGATCTGTCGCCGGGCAAGAGCATGGTCGAATACATGGTCCGGCACGGCGCGCAGATGTTTGCGGTGAGCTGGCGCAACCCCAACGTCAACGAGCGGGATTGGGGCATGGACACGTACGCTGAGGCGCTCGAGGCGGCAATCGACGCCGTGCGTGAGATCACCGGATCGGCGGACGTGATCGTGCATGCGGCCTGCTCCGGCGCTATGACGGCGGCGGCGCTGGCCGGGCACCTCGCCGCCCGGGGCGATGCGAGCGTGCACGCCATGACGCTGATGGTGGCGGTGCTCGGCCACACCGAAGGCACGCTCGGCCTGTTCGCGACCGAGGATACCGCCAAGGCCGCAAAGCTGGCGTCAAGTTCTAAGGGAATTCTCGACGGCACCGAGATGAATCGCATCTTCGCCTGGCTGCGTCCCAACGATCTCGTCTGGAACTACTGGGTCAACAATTACCTGATGGGCAATTCTCCGCCGGTCTTCGACATCCTCTACTGGAGCAACGATTCGACCCGGCTGCCGGCCAAGTTTCACGGCGAGCTGATCGATATTTTCACCCAGAATCTGTTTCTGCGGCCAGGCGCGCTCGAGGTGCTCGGCATGCCGATCGACCTATCCAGGGTCGCCTGCGACAAGTTCTTCGTCGCCGGGACGACGGATCACATCACTCCCTGGAAGGGCGTCTACCAGGCCGCGCGTGCATTCGGCGGCAACAACGAGTTCATCCTGAGCAGCAGCGGCCACATTCAAAGCTTGATCAACCCGCCGGGAAACCCCAAGGCGAAATTCTTCACCAATCCCGACCTCGTCGCATCGCCCGACGACTGGCTCAAGGGCGCAACGTCGACCACGGGATCGTGGTGGGATCGTTGGCGGGCGTGGGCCGGCGAGCGCTCCGGCGAGCTGCGCCCGGCTCCGAAGCGGCTCGGCAGCGAGCGCCACAAGCCTGGAGTCCCGGCGCCTGGAACCTACGTGCTCGAAAGCTAGGCCGCCATGCCCACGCCTGTGCTTCGCGCCCATCCATGATCGACACCAAGACCGTCACGATCGGGAATCAGACGCTGCGGGTCGGGATCCATCGCGGATCCTCGCAGCTTCCGCCGCTTCTCGTATTCAACGGCATCGGCGCCAATCTGGACCTGATCGAGCCGTTCGCCGCGGCCTTGAAGGACGTCGAGGTGATCGCTTTCGATGTTCCGGGCACCGGCGGATCGCCTGCGCCGACTTTTCCATACCGGTTTCGCGGCCTCGCGCGACTGGCGGACGATCTGCTCGAAGAACTTGGTTACCGAGGGCAGGTCGACGCCATCGGGGTGTCGTGGGGCGGGGCGTTGGCGCAGACCTTCGCATTTCATCATCCGCAGCGCTGCCGCAAGCTCATTCTCGCCGCAACTTCGCCGGGTGCGATCATGGTGCCCGGCCGGCTCAGCGTGCTGATGAAGCTCGTGAGCCCTCGTCGCTATGCCGACCCGGATTATCTGCGCAAGGTCGGGCCCGAACTTTACGGCGGCAGCTATCGTCACAATCCCGAGCTGATCAGCAAGCACGGTCTTGCGATTCGGCCGCCGTCCGGGCGCGGTTACCTCTATCAGCTCCTCGCCGGGTGGGGTTGGACCAGCCTGCCGTGGTTGCGCCGGCTGCGCCAGCCGACGCTCATCATGCACGGCACGGATGATCCCATGGTGCCGCTGGCCAATGCCAAGATTTTGGCGGCGCTCATCCCCAATTCGCGGCTATTCGTGATCGACGACGGCCACCTGTTCCTGATCTCACGAGCTCCCGAGACAGCGGCGGTAATTCATCAATTCCTTGCCGATTGCGAGTCGCTCGAGGGGTAGACCCCTGGGGTCATGCACTGTTCGTTCCAATCGGACCGGGAGCCGGTATTGCGCCTTCCGAGCTACCGAGGCGTCGGCGAGAACACGATTAGGATTGACGCGCGGGCCGTCCTGCCGCTGGTAGGCACCACCAGGACCGCCGAAATTCTCATGCGCCTCAAATCTGCGATCTGGGTCTCAGCCTATTTACGGCGCCGGCACCTCGACGGCACCTTGGCGGTGGTGCGCCGGCGCGGCGCGGAGGAAGCGGGCGCCGTCTTCGTGAAGATCAATCGGCTCGACGGCACCGCCGAGCTCTACGGCCCGGCGCCGCAATCGGCGTTCGAGGAATCCCGCCCGTCAGACCGGGCATTCACACCATGCTTTAAGGTGCAGCCCGTGCCGGAAGCGGAGGTGGAAGCCTATTTGGCGCGGGAGATTCGTTTCGATTCCGACGTCTGGATCGTCGAAGTCGAAGATCGTTCGGGCTCACATCTGCTCGACGTCGTCGCGTGAGGGCGGAAGCGGCTCGGGAGGAGGGTCCTGCACTCTCGCGGGGAAGCGGCCGCGCGCCCTACGCCGGGGCGGCGATAGGTATATCGAGGCCCCGCGTCTCGTTGGGTCGACGCCGCGCGGGGCTGCATCGCGTCACGAGATCAGCACGACCGATCTGGACGGAGGCACGGCCGCGAGCGCAGAATTCGGCTGGCAGTCATCGTCGCGTTACCGGCAACCCGGAATGTCACGCTGCAACGTGCCGCCAGTGGCATCGATGCTGGCGGGAGGGAGCAGCTCGAGATGAATGAATCATCCGCTTCGACGCCCTCCGATTCCCGGGTTGCCGATGCCAAGGGCATGGTCATCAACTGCGCCGCCTATAGCTCGGGGCGTCGCGTCGCGGATATCGATCTCGACGCGGCACGCAACGTCGATACCTCCGACGGCCGTTTCGTCTGGATCGGTCTGCACGAGCCCAATGAGCCGCTGCTGCGCACCGTCCAGCAGCGGTTCGGCCTCCACGACCTCGCCATCGAGGATGCACTGACCGCTCACCAGCGGCCGAAGCTCGAAATCTACGGCGACTCGCTTTTCATAGTCATGCGAACGGCCTCGCTGCGGGACTGCAAGATCCAATGCGGCGAGACTCATATCTTTGCGGGCCGCGGCTACGTTGTCACGGTGCGACACGGCTCGACCACGGCTTACAGAGAGGTGCGAGCCCGGTGCGAGGGCGCGCCGAAGATGCTGGCAATGGGCGAAGGCTTCGTCGTTTACTCGATCATGGATTTCATCGTCGACAACTATTTTCCGATCCTGCAGGAACTCGAAATCGAGGTGGACGCATTGGAGGACAGTGTCTTTGCTCGCGGCTCCGACCGGCCGAACGTTGAGCGTATTTACGAGCTCCGACACGAATTGCTGTTGCTGCGTCGCGCGGTCCAGCCGCTGCAGGAGGTTTGCAATCGCATAATGCGGTTCGATGTGCCGCTGATCGATCAAGCCATGCACCCGTACCTCCGCGACGTCCAAGATCATGTCATTCGTCTTGTGGAGAGCATCGACAACCTTCGTGACCTGCTGGCGGCGGCTCTGGAAGCGCACCTGCTGCTCTCCTCGGTCGAGCAGAACAACATCATCAAGATCTTTTCTGTCGCGGCGGTGGTGCTGATGCCGCCCACGCTGGTCGCGTCGATTTACGGCATGAACTTCAAAAGCATGCCGGAACTGGAATGGCCGTACGGGTATTATGTGGCTCTGATGTTGATGATGGTCGTTGCCGTGCTGCCCTATTTGTTTTTCAAATGGAAGAAGTGGTTGTAGGCCCACGTCCTCCAAGCCGCGGCCCCCCAGGCGCCATCCGCGCCGTCGCGTTCACCGGCGAGTTCCTGCTGTGCGTCGCTGCCGGGCAACGCGGCAGCAGTCCTGTTCGAATAACGGGAGCCGAGCACGACGTTGCCGGCACAAAGCCCGCCGATCTCGTCAGGTGCGCGTCGGTCGCGCCGCCCGCAAGCGATAGCCGATGCCGTAGAGCGTCTCTACCAGATCGCAAGAACCGTCCACGGCGCGGAATTTGCGGCGTATGCGCTTGATTACGCTGTCGATCGTGCGCTCCTCGACGTACCTTTCGTGACCATAAACCTCGTCCATCAGGGTAGCGCGGGTCTTCACGCTGCCGGGGCAGCTCGCGAGCGCCTGCAACATCAGGAACTCGATCTCGGTGAGCGACACCAGAGCGTCCTTCCAAGTACAACTTCGGTTGCCTCCATCCATGCGCAGATTGCTCCACTCCACCCCGCTTGTCGCATGCCGGGCAATCGCAGGTCCGGGGCCCGACCGCTTGCGGCGCAACAGTGCTCTGATGCGCTCGATCAGAACCCGCTGGGAAAACGGCTTGCGCACGAAGTCGTCAGCTCCGAGCATTAGCCCATGCAGCTCGTCCGCCTCCTCGGTTTTCGAGCTGAGGAAGATCACCGGCAGATCGGATTCCTGCCGCAATCGCGCCAACAGCTCCGTTCCGTTCATCCGCGGCATCTTGATGTCCAGAACCGCAATATCCGGCCGATTGGCTTTGCATCCCCGAATTGCCAAGTCGCCGTCCGAATAGGTGAGGACTCGAAAACCTTCGGCCTCGAAAGCGAGGGACAACGAGTCGAGGACGTTCTGATCGTCATCGACGAGAGCAATGGTCGACATCACGGCGCCATCCGGTGCGCAGCCCCGAGCCGCGTGCGAGAAATGCCATGAGCTACGGTCCCGATCGTCCCCGCTACCCCCGCGATCGGGACCGCGCCAGCGAGCTTGGATTTTTATCCCGCCACTCTGCTATCGCGCCACTATGCGGGGATCTGGGCGGCCAAAGGCCCCCCCGCTGAATTTCGCAACACGTTGCAAACAGGACACACATCTCGGCACCGCAGAGTCTCCCTGCCAATGGCGCCTGACCGGGGCTCGCAATTGCAATGCGGCGGACCGGAGCATCGGAGCGCCTTCCCGAACCAGGCGGGTCACTCGCCCCAAGCCCCGAAGGCCTCCTCAAACGCGCGATTGCCGGTCGCACCCTTCTCGATCGCCAAGATCGCGCGCCTGCCGTCTTTGTAGACGAACGGCATATCGAACCACGATTGCTCCTTGAGCATCTTCAGATTCTGATCGAAATCGCCGGCGGCTGCCGAGAGACCGATGAGGAACAATCCGGACGTCACTCTCGCTGTGACGGTGGTCAGCCGCGCGCCATCCGCCTGCTCTTCCGATTTCATCAGCAGCGCAGGAATGTCGGAAATCTCCCCGAGTTCAGCGTCGGCCTGCACTGCAATCTCGATGGTGTGACTCGCCGGCAGATTCCGATCCAGGTTGCGCCGGATGGACAACGCCATGCGAAGATGACGCTCCGGAACCTCCAGAGATCCACGAATCGTCAGCTCAGGCGACGTGGCCTGTGACGACACCGTCTCGGTTTTCCAGTTCACCGATCCGCGATACCTCTTTCCGTGTTTGTCGTAGGGATCGTCCTCGTAAAGCGCGGCGCTGTCTGCGGACCAGGCTTGCGCCCTCGGCTTGCCTGGACCGAGGCGATCGGAAATCTTCGGGGGCGAGGAGGCGGTCACCCGCGGCCGAGCCGCGCTTGGTTCTATTCCGAACCAGGCTTTGATCTCGTCGCGGTACTCAAACATCGCAACGCCGGCCGCGACGATTGCCGCTACGACGAGCCAGGCGATGATCCCCGCCACGACGTCGAGGATCCTGCGTCGGGGTCGAACCGGCTTCCCGGGCATGTGCAAACCGTCGGGCCCGGCAGGAGCCGTGTCATCGACGCCGCGCAGCCGATTCGACGCTGCGTCTTCCTTTGCGGGGGCGCCGGGCCGCTCGGTGCAGCGCGGTGCCGTTACGGCCCGGCGCGCTCTTCGCTGTCCGCTGAACGGCGCACCGCCCGGACCCGCGAACTGGGCCTCCACCTTGCGAACTGCGTCTTCCAAGGAGAGTCGCTCGCGCAGAAGCTCCGGCTCTTCCAGCGGCGGATCGAGCTGGCGCAACTGGTCGACCAACGCGCATTGTGCGCGTTCGTAGAAGGTGCGCCGAGATTCGGCACTATTGTCCCGCAGTCCGGCGATGCCGCGGGCGAGAAGCGGATAGTAATTGGCCATGAGCGCCCAGAGCTCCGTCGAATTCCCCTCTTGCCCGGCGGACATTCGGGCGCGTAACGCCCGTCTTCCCCGCCTCGATGCGCACGAGCCTGGAAACGGCACGCCGACGCGGCAAACAGGTCACCAATACCTATCGGCACTGGTGCGCCGAGCGTCGGGCGGAAGCACTCGAACCCCTGCCGGGGCGGGCCATGTCGCACCACGCGCGAATCATGCGCGTGATTTGTGGCGCGTGTGAGGTAACTTCCCGCGATGTCGGGGCGCGTGCACGCGTGCGGAAGAATTTGTTGATTGCCGCAACTGCGCTCCATGCTTCGATCTGAGGCCGGCCGAACACCTCGTGGGAACGAGGATCGAGAGCTTCAGGCCCCGAACGCACGGAAATTGAAGCTGCCATATTTGCCTCATTGAGCTGCGAATGTCGGTCATTTCCAAACCCGGAATGTGAAAATGCTCGGGTCACCGCTTGTGAGGTTTACACATTTCCCTTCTCGCGCGGGCAAGCTCTCCAGGATTGCCATGCCCAAATCGTGACCCGCGGGAATCATAAATTTGCCCGACCTCTGCAGAACCTTTGCGACTTGTCGGCATATCTTCCCTGCGCCGAATTCTGAGCCATCGCGGCGCTGGGTTTGCTGGGTAGTTACGGACAACCTGTGGCGTAACGGGAGTGCGACAGATGAGCAGCGCCATCGACTTCCAGGGAGATGCAATGGAATGCTTGCACATGGCGGAGCGAGCCAAAGGCGCCGAGGAAAAATCGGTGCTGCAATGCCTGGCGCGAGCATGGATCACGCTGGGCGAGCAATTCGAGCGCCTGCATGAGAAAAAGCACTCGCAAGTCTCCAAACCAAGCGTCTTGGATTGATTGCCGGCGCATACCGAATCAGCCAACAGAACTTCACGACACCGAGGGCTCGAATGCTGATCGATGCGTGGGAGGGCCGGCACCGGTCCCTGGTGAAAGCCATCAGCTGGAGGGTCGCCGGAAGCATCGACACCTTGCTGTTGTCCTTTTTGGTGACGGGGAGCCTCGTATTCGCGAGCTCGATCGCGGGCATCGAGACGATTACCAAGGTCGTGCTTTACTATTTGCACGAGCGGGCATGGACGATCGTGCGGTGGGGACGGGGTTCGCGAACGCGCCGCATGCGTCTCCATTTGCACCGCATTTGGTTGCGGCTACGGAGCCGGAGCATCGCGTTCGCAGCGGCGATCGCGGCCCTGCTCGCCCGCCTCCGCCAGGGTTGGCAGCCTCACAGCGTTGCCGCAATCGGTGCCTTTCTGTTTTGCTTCGCCATCGTTTTTACGCCGCCGCATGCCCAATTCGGAAAGGTTGGCAACATCCGATCCTCTGCGGCCGCGACCCAGAGTAAGATCCGGAGCGCAGAACTCGAATTGGCGACAGCCGGTTTGGATCGTGGAAGGAGCCGCCCGAACGAGCCTGGTGACGACACGCGGAATGTCTCTGGTGCGGCGTACGGGTCTGCGAACCCGGGTGCGGAATCGACAGCGCCGCCTCGAACGAACGATCGCGCTTTGCAGGTGACGACGCCGGATGCCGCGGAAGAAATCTCAACCAGTTTGCTCCCATCCGACCGCGTGACGCAGGTTCAGCAGAAGCTCGTCAAGCTGGGCTATTTGTCGGAGCCCGCAACGGGTAGATGGGGACCTCTGTCCCGCCAGGCACTCAAGGCGTTCAAGGCGGATCACGATCTGTCTCCTGACGACGTCTGGGATGAGGCCACCGAACGCAGTCTGCTGAGGGGAAGCGCTGCAGACCTCGAGGCTTTCGTAGGGATTTGGGGCGCCGATGCGGGCGCCTGTTCGGCTCGGCTCAATCGCGGCGGCTTTCTGCCCGCCGTCATCGAGAGTGAGGGAGCATGGGCCGGAGAGACCTTTTGCGCCTTCCAAAAGAAAAGACGTACGACGCGCGGATGGGAGCTCGTCGCGAGCTGTTCCAATTCGCGCGAGCGTTGGACCGCTCACGTCCGCCTGGCGCTTGTCGGCGAGCAGTTGATCTGGACCAGCGAAAGGGGCGCGCAGAACTATCTGCGATGTCAACCGGGACTGGGTGTCGCCCGAGCCTTTTAGAAAGGGGAGGCCAGCGACGTTCTCGCCGCCTCGCAACCGAATTCGGCGAGCACTGTTCTAGCCCCAAAACATCTGACCTCGCTTCTTTAGGTCGTTTCCACAACGACATTTCGGATCGCCGCAATCAGGACCCTCAACAGCCACAGTATTGCCGAGGGAGTCCTCGATGATCCGAATCAGGCAGCGTTTATAGCGTGCGTAGAGCCGGGAGTTTTCCTTCGATGCGGGGATGATCGAAAATGCGAAGAAACGATCTGTCGTTCGCGATCATCATTTCGGGATTCGTGTTTACCGCACCATGGGATTGGAACCTTCTCGCCGGCAGCGACTGCATCGTCAAGCCAAGTTCATCGTCGTCAGGCCATTGGTACTACCACACTGATCCTGCTACCCGTCGCAAATGCTGGTACGTAGCCTCCAGCACGCAGATCAGACGCTCCGCCCCGCCGCAGCAGGTCTCTCCGGCCTCCAGCCGCGACGTTTCAGTACGCGCGGTGGATGCCACTTCGCCTCAATACCGTGCCCACTCATCTCGCACGCCGGCAAGCAACGGACAAGAGAACCTCTTTCTGAAATTTCTGCGATGGCAAGACCAGCATCGAGAGTCGGATACACTGCCACCCGAAACGAGCAAAGACGCACTGTTTCGAGAATTTCTCATATGGCAAGCATTGCATACCGACCCGTGACCGACTCGCCGAGCCGGCATCGAACCCCATGCGACTAGCCGGCCGCCTTCGAAGCGGTAGGATTGAAAATCTCTTCCGAATCCCGCCGCGCAAACGCCGCGAGCGTCGCCCGCCGGCGCTGACATCACGATAGGATTGACCCGCGAGGCCGTCCTGCCGTTGACAGCCACCACCAGGACCGCCGCAATCAGGATTCGATGAATCCCGCCGCGCAGACCGGGTATTCACGCCGTGCTTCGAGGCGCAACCGATGCCGGAGGCCGGGTGGAAGCGTATTTGGCGCGGGAAATCCGCCCGATTCCGAGGTGTGGATAGTCGCAGTCGAAGATCGTCCGGCTCACATCTGATCGATGTCGTCGCGTAACGGATCGGCACGAGGGCCCTGCGGCCTCGCCGCGCCGCGTCCGACGGCGCGGCGCGCGGATTCCCCCGCGAGCCCGCGCTGCGGTTCCGCGGTCGCGAGCACCGGGCGGTAACTCGCCCAACGCCGGGTCGCGCCCGAACTGCGCAAGCTCGCGATGAGCCGCAATGCGGTCTCCCGCGGGATCGTGTCGTAGAGCTTGGCAAGATCGAATACACGCGTGACGGACTGACCGATTACCGGATTGAGAAACAACAGGACGCGCAGGAGCGTATCCGCAGCCATGCCGAGGGACTTCGCGGCAATGAGGAGCGGCTCCCCGCTGTCGTCCATCACGATCCGCTGCGCGTGTTCCGCGGCAATGCCGAGCGCGCGCTCGAGCGCGCGGGTGAACTCCGCAGGCTTGCGCTGCAGTGCGGCGCTCTCCAGCGCGGCGATTGCATTGCTCGGCGGCGGCGGGGAGGCAGAAAGCGGGCAATGCGCATCCGCGAGCTGACTCAGAATGAGCCGCCGTTCCTTGGGCCCGGCGGCCAGGAACATGTCTCCGATGCGCAAATCGGTGTCGAGACTCGCGCGGGCGGCGGCATCGGAGAAATTGCGGGAATGCAGGAGAGGAGGGGGCTTAGCGGGCTCGTCGGGTCCGCGCGCCGCAGCGGGACCCGTATCCTTCGCAGTTCCGAGATCGATGTCCGCCGATGCTCGATGCTGCGCATCTTGCCCATGCGCAGCGATCCGTAGCCGGCGTGCGATCACGGCCGCGTAGGGCAGCCCGAGTTCGGTGATGATCGCGAGGAGGTCGGAACCTTTGAGCTGATGCGAATGCTCGAGGATCGGTTCCGCCACTTCGAGGACGTCGCGCGCGAGCTGGCGCACGACCGCGGCCGGCGCCGGAGCGTAATGGGCGAGCTTCGCCGCGACGATCTTGCGAGTGGCGATATCGACGCGATCGATGAGCCGCAGCACGAGCTCCGTGTAGTGCCGCTCTTCCTCGGCGGTGTGCGCGGATTTTTGCAGGTAGAGGTCGGTCAGCACGCGAACCAGCGTCGGACGGATGTCGACCCCTCGGCGCAGCGCAAGCCGGTCCAGCCCCTCGAGATTGGGATACGCAAACGACTTCGTCACGACCGCTCCGGAACGCAACCTGGAGGTGGCGAGGCCGCGAGCATAGGTCCCGCCTCGTTATCGGACCGTTAACCGCAACGATTCCGTAACGCATTCGCTCGAGTTCGAACGATCGCATGCAGCGGCGCCTCAGCGAACTGTGCACACTTCCTGCGCCCGCCCTGCTTTGGCCGCAGTAACCCTGCGTTAACTTTGTGGGACCCTAATCGGAACGGGGATGCCGAGATCGCGATCGGCGGATCGGCATGCGGGGAGAGGGGGCATGGGAACATTGTTGGAATTTCCGCAGGATCGGCGTCTCGCGCGCACGGCAACGCCCGCCGAAGGCGCCTCCGCGGTGGTGCTGATCCTCCCGGTGATCCGCATCGAACGCGCTCCGGATCACCCGGGCAGCGAACCGGAAGCCGACAGCGCCGTGGGGCGCAAGCGCCGCCGTCGCGCCCCGCGCTGAGTTCCGATCCCGCTCACTGCGCCTGGACGCGGCACTGCGCCCTGCCGAGCACGGTTTGCGCGGCGGGCATGGATCCCGGCTCGGGCGCCAGCGCACGGATCACGATCAATCCCGTCGGCGTCGGCGAATCCACGATCAGCCGGTCCGCGGCGGTCACGTCCTCCTCCTCGGGCATTTCGTTGTGCTGTTCCGTCGTCATCAGGTCGAGTTCGATCACGCGCCGGCCGGCCGCGCGGTCGTTGATCGCGTAATAGGCGACGCCATACCGCGTGTAGAACGAAACCGAGGTGTAGGCCTGACTGACGGGCGTCGTGAGCTTCAGCGGGCCTTTGCTCAGATCGTAGCGACACACCCGGGCGGAGAACGCCGGGTCCATGAACGGCAGCGCGGCATTTTCGGGTGTCGGCGGCGGCAACTGCACGATGGAGTTCACCGGCGCGATCGGGACGAGCCGGTCGTAGGCGTCGCGGGTCGCGGTGCTCGGCAGCAGCAGCACTGTTGCCAAATGCACGATGCCGCCCAGCAGAATGCCTCCGAGGGCCCAAAGCAGCCAAGCGATCATGGGCAGGCTCGGCGGTTGATGGAAGGCATCGGCGCCTCGCGCCCGATCCGGCTCGCCGCACCGACCGGCGTGTCGTAAAGCCTCAACACCAGAACGTAACGGTCGGCTCCTCCGCTCGGTAGCCAGTTTCCCGCGCGCGCGCGGGGCGCGATCACGATGCGAAAGCTGCCGTCCGCGTATCGGCTGATTTCCTGACTGGTGAAGCCGTAGCGGTTTGCGGAGTTGGCCACGAGCCGGCCGTCGGGATCGTAAAGCGTCAACGTCCAGAACCGCGCTGGGGGCGTGATGCCTCGCAACAGCGTCTCGCACCGGCCGTCCAGCGGATTGCCACCGTCGTCCGTGCGTGCGTAGAACGCAATCCCGTCGCCTGTGCCGAGCGGCAATTCACCGGTCCGCGCGATCAGCGCCCGCGCATAGGGGTCGATGTCGGCCGTGCCGGTCTTGGGCCACGCCGTCCAGGCGCCGATGCTGATGGCGCCAAACGCGGTGCCGCGCGTCAGCGCCAGCCAGGTCGTGCCGAGACCCGTAGCCGTCGCGATCAGTAAAGCGAGGAACGCCCCGATGAGAAGTCGCACGTGAAGACCGGCCGCGTGGCGGGAGCGACGTTCCGAATATGCGGTGCCCGTCGAGCGGAACGCCGCGCGGTGCAAACGGGCATCCTGTACTGCCAATGCGAGCGAGGAGAATCAAGCCGCGAACGCCGGCTCGGCTCGGTCCCGCGGTTCGCTCGGCGTTCAGTTGCCGCGCAAGACCGGAGAACCCGCCGCCGTCTTTGCGGTCGGATTGGGCGGCTCCAGCATGGCGCCGCGCTCCGGCCGGGGGCCGGGGCTTGCGGCAAGCGCGCGGCTCGCGTTCTCCAACAGATGCTCGAGCCGCTGCAGGACGTCGGCACCGCGCTTGGTCAGCAGGGTGGGACGCAACGCCTGCTCGGGGCCCGGTCCTCTCTTCTCGGCGACGGCGGCGGCCGACGGCGAGCTTTGGGCGGGGGGCAGGCCGGCCAGCGGCTTCACTTCGATGCCCTGATGCGCATAGGCCATGATCTCGTGCCAAGTCATGGCCGGCAATGAGCCGCCGGTCATGCGATTGGTCGGCTCGTAATTGTCGTTCCCGAACCAGATGCCGCACACGTAATTGCCGGTGTAGCCCATGAACCACGCATCGCGGTAGGCGTTGGTGGTGCCGGTCTTGCCCGCGACCCGCACTCCGTCGAGGATCGCGCGCTTGCCGGTGCCTTCCTCCACGACCTTGTTCATCATGAAGATCATCTGCAGCGCGACCTCCTTCGAGATCGCCTGCTCGGGCTTCTTGCCGTCGCGGTCGAAGCGCCATACCACCTGCCCGTTCGGGCTGCGCACCTCCAGAGCCGCGTGCGGCGCCACCGCCTTCCCGAGATTGGGAAAGGTCGCATACGCGGCGGTGTGATCGAGCACGGTCACCTCGTCGGCGCCGATCGGCAGCGACGGCGTGTCTGGCAGCGGAGTGCGCAGGCCCATTTTCTTCGCGGTCTCGACGATTTTCGCCCGTCCGATCTTCGGATTGCCCTTGCCGATCGTGATCGAGAGCCGCACCGCCACCGTGTTGATCGAATGCGTCAGGGCGCTCGTCAGCGTCATCGAGCCGCCGTAGTGGCGCGCGTAGTTCTGCGGGCACCAATTCCCGATGCAGATCGGCGCGTCGACGACGATCGACGTCGGCTTCATGCCGTTTGCGAGCGCGGTGGCATAGACGTAAGGCTTGAACGAGGAGCCCGGCTGGCGCAGCGCGTCGACCGCGCGGTTGAACTGGCTCTGCCCGTAGTCGCGCCCACCCACCATCGCCCGCACGCCGCCGTCGAGATCGAGCAGGACCGCCGCAGACTGCGAGGCATGATATTCGTGCCCGTACTGCCGAAGCGATGTTTCAATGGCGCTTTCCATCGCGCGCTGGAGGTTGATGTCGATCGCGGTCCGCACCACGAAGGCGCGCTCGGTCACGGATTTCGGAAAGGTATCGACGAGTTTCTTCATCTCGTCGAAGGCCCAGTCGAGATAATAATTGGGCGAGTGCTCGTCGCGGCGGTCGACCGGGGTTGCCGGGTTTCGCCGCGCGCCGAACACTTGCCCTTCACTCATGAACCCGCCTTCGACGAGATTGTCGAGCACCACGTTGGCGCGAGCGCGCGCGGCGGGCAAATTGACGTGCGGCGCAAACCGCGTCGGGGCCTTGAACAGCCCGGCCAGCATCGCCGCCTCGGCGAGATTCACGTCGCGCGCCGATTTGCCGAAATAGTACTGCGCTGCGGCGTCGACCCCGAACGCGCCGCCGCCCATGTAGGCGCGATCGAGATAAAGCTTGAGAATCTCGTTCTTGGACAGCCGGGTCTCCAGCCAGGTCGCCAGGAACGCTTCCTTGACCTTGCGCTCGAGTGTGCGCTCGTTGCTCAGAAACAGGTTCTTGGCGAGCTGCTGGCTGATGGAAGAACCACCCTGCACCACGCCGCCGGCCCGCGCATTGGCGGTGAGCGCGCGTAGGGTCCCCGGGACGTCGATGCCAAAATGCTCGTAGAAGCGTCGGTCCTCGGTGGCGAGCACCGCCTTGATGAGATGATCGGGGTACTCCTCAAGTGGGATCGAATCATTGTGGCGGATGCCGCGGGAGCCGATCTCGTTGCCGTAGCGATCGAGGAAGGTCACGGCGAGCTCGGATTTTTTGAGCCAGTCGTCGTCGGAGGTCTCGTTGAAGGCCGGGATTGCCAGCGCCAGCAGCAAAATCAAACCGCCGGTCCCGAGCGTGGTCGTCTCGGAGAGCAGTTCGACCGATAGTCGTCGCCAGCCGGAAACGTGGAAGCGGTCCATGAAGGTGGAGAACCGCTCGTAATATTCCCGCAGCCAGGCTCCGGAATGGAAAACCGCCGAGTCCAGCCGCGAATCGACGTCGAGCAGGAACCGCCTGAGTCTCGGTCTCCAGTCGTTCGGCAATAGATCGGGCAATGCTTGCTTCCTTCCCGGCCCCGGCGGCCTGACACCCCGAACATGTGGGGGCCTGCCTTCGTTTGCTTTCTATCCCAATCGGAAGACCGGAGCCAATGGGCGCAGACAAAGCCGGACACTAGAACTTGACAATCCGCTTGAGGGTTCCGGCGAAACTGCGAGGATGTGCCGTTCCCAGAATCCTGGGGAAAATGGCTGCAGCGAGGCAGAAGCCGGCGGGTCCGGCGGCGAACGATGGTGGATGTTCCATTCTGGCGGGCCAAGCGCCTGGATGAGATGAGCAATGCCGAGTGGGAGAGCCTCTGCGACGGCTGCGGGCGCTGTTGCCTCGTCAAGCTCGAAGAGGAGGAGACCCAGAGGATTTTCTTCACCGACGTCGGCTGCCGGCTGCTCGACACGGCAACGTGCCGGTGCCGGGACTACCCGCATCGCACGCAGCGGGTCGACGATTGTGTGCGCCTCACCCCACAGACGATTGCGGAAATCGGCTGGCTGCCGCCGACCTGCGGCTATCGCCTGATCGCGGAGGGCAAGGATCTCTACTGGTGGCACCCGCTGGTGTCGGGCGATCCGGAAACGGTGCACCAAGCCGGGATCTCGGTCCGCGGCCGGGTCCCCGACCTGGAGGACGATGTGCCGAGCGACGCGCTGGAGCGGCGGATCGTGGACTGGCCGTTACGGATGCCGCGGCGTGCCAGGAGGGGCAGGTTGGGTCAGGACGACGGACGACCGACGACAGAGAACGGAAGGACGACCTCCAACGCGACGCGAACGGCCGGAAAAAAACGATGAGGCGCTATCCGCATCCCCTTGGTCGTCCGTCGCCTGTCGTCCGTCGTCCGTCCTCCCGCGCGTTCACGCTGCGTTCACGAACTTGCGCCTAAGACGCAAGGCCGGAGAGGCTGCGATGATGCTGGCAAGATGGGTGCTTGCGCTTCTGCTTGCGGCTGCCGGATCGGCGGTCGCGGCCGAAGAGGGTTGCCTCAATCCCGACCAACGCCGCGCGGCCATTGCCAATCGCCAAGCCATCCCGCTCGGCAAAGCGGTACGGGCGGCCAAGGCGCAGCTCGGTGGCGAAGTCGTCCGTGCTCGCCTGTGCAAGGAGGGCGAGGAGTTTGTCTATGTCCTGACGGTGCTCACCCATGATGGCAAAGTGACTTTGGCCACGATCGACGGCACCTCGGGCGCGTTCATCGACGGGCGCTGAGCGGGAGGAGAAGGTGCGTCTTTTGGTGATCGAGGACGATCCCGATCTCAATCGGCAGCTGGCGGGCGCGCTGACCGATGCGGGCTACGTGGTCGATCGGGCCTTCGACGGAGAGGAAGGACATTATCTGGGCGAGACCGAGCCTTACGATGCCGTCATCCTCGATATCGGGCTTCCCAAGATGGACGGGCTCTCGGTTCTGGAAGCTTGGCGTCGGGCCGGCCGCGCTATGCCCGTCCTGATCCTCACGGCGCGCGATCGCTGGAGCGACAAAGTCCAGGGCTTCGACGTCGGTGCCGACGACTACGTGCCCAAGCCGTTCCATCTCGAAGAAGTGCTGGCGCGGGTCCGGGCCTTGCTGCGCCGCTCGGCGGGGCACGCCAAAAGCGAGTTCAATTGCGGGCCAGTGCGGCTCGATACCCGTACCGGCCGGGTCACGGTCGACGGCAATCCCGTGAAGCTGACGTCGCACGAATACCGGCTGCTGTCCTATCTCATGCACCATGCGGGCCGGGTCGTCTCGCGCACCGAGCTCGTGGAGCACCTCTACGATCAGGACTTCGACCGCGACTCCAACACCATCGAGGTATTCGTCGGCCGTATCCGCAAGAAGGTCGGCGTCGATATCATCCAGACCGTCCGGGGGCTCGGTTATCTCCTGGCGCCGCCGGGCGATGCGCGCTAACTCGCTCGCGCTTCGACTGTTCGTTTCGGCGACCGCCTGGACCGTGGTGATCCTGTTTGCCACAGGGGTCGTGCTGTCCTCGTTCTACCGGCACGCGGTCGAGCGCGCCTTCGATCGCCGGCTCGGGGTTTATCTGAAGACGCTCGTCGCCGACGTCGCCTCTCCGGAGGAAATTCCCGAAAAATTCCCGCAATCGCTCGGGGAACCGCTGTTCGAGCTGCCTCTGTCCGGCTGGTACTGGCAGGTGACGCGCCTCGATCCGCAGAAGCCCGACGTGCGCTCGTCACGATCGTTGTGGGACAGCGCCCTGCCGCGCCTGCAGGACGGCAACGTTCCGAGCGATTCCGGAAGCTCGCGCGTCGGCTACGTGCAAGGGCCGGAGAACCAGCGCCTGCGCCTATTCGAGCGTACCGTCGATCTCGGCGAGGAAGGCCGGTACTTGATCGCGGTCGCGGGCGATGCAGCCGAGATCGATGACGAGATGCGCACCTTCAATGAAGCGCTGGCGCTGACGTTCTGCGTACTCGCGATTGTCCTGCTGCTGACCACGATGTTCCAGGTGCGGTTCGGGTTGGCGCCCCTCAAGCGGATTTCCGAAGGTCTCGCCGCCATCCGCTCGGGAACCGCCGAGCGGCTCGAAGGCAGCTTTCCGGTGGAGATCGCACCGCTGGCGCGGGAGACCAATGCGCTGATCGAGGCGAACCGCGAAATCGTCGAGCGCGCGCGCACCCACGTCGGCAACCTCGCGCATGCGCTCAAAACGCCGCTTTCGGTGATCGTCAATGAGGCGGCTTCGCGCGACGACGCGTTCGCGACCAAGGTTCGCGAGCAAACTGGCATCATGCGCGACCAAGTGGCCCGGCATCTCGAGCGCGCGCGGCTGGCGGCGCGCTCGAGCTCGATCGGAAGCGTCACCGAGATCGCCCCGGTAGTGACGGCACTCGCGCGCACGATGGAGAAGATCCACCACGACCGCGGCATAGCCATCGACGTCGAGGCGTCTTCGGAGATTCGCTTCCGCGGCGAACGCCAGGATCTCGAGGAGATGGTCGGCAATCTCGTCGACAATGCCTGCAAATGGGCGCGGTCGCGCGTTTCCCTCGAAGTGCTTCCCGACGGCGGCGACAGCGCCGGCTCGCCGCCGCTGGTACGGCTCGTCATCGACGACGACGGGCCTGGGCTTGCGCCGCGCGAACGCGAGGAGGCGCAAGCGGCGCATCGCGGCCGAAGGCTCGACGAGACCAAACCCGGATCGGGCCTCGGGCTCTCGATCGTGGTCGAGCTAGCGGATCTCTATGGCGGTGCGCTGTCGCTCGGCACCGCGCCGATCGGCGGGCTGCGCGCCGAGCTGATCTTGCCGGCCGGGTGAGAATTCAGAGTTTTGCCTCAATCCTGCGGCCATTTGCGGTCGCCGCACCGCCGCTGTTTTCCGCAAGACGCAGATCGAGATGTCGCAACCCATGCTCATTGCCGCCGCCGCGCTGCTGAGCATCGCGGTTGCCGGCTGCGCCAGCGATCCCTCTCCCGGGCCCAAGCAGGATGCCGGCACGTGGCTCGGCGCGATCACCGGCGCCGTCATCGGCTCCAATTTCGGCGGTGGGACGAGCGGTCATGTCGCCGGCGCGGTCGCGGGTGCCGCGGCCGGCGGCATGCTCGGCAACGCGATCGGCGCCTCGCTCGATGCGCGCGATCGCGAACGCGCCTATGCGGCGCAAATGCAGGCGGTCGAAGCCGGCGAGCCCGGCGCCCCGGTCGGGTGGCGGAGTCCGGACTCAGGGCGCCACGGCACGATCGTGCCCGGGCCGCCGTACCAGTCGAACGGGCTGACCTGCCGCGAATTCACCCACACGATCTATGTCGATGGCCGGCCGCAGACTGCCCGCGGAACGGCTTGCCGCAACCCCGACGGAACCTGGACCCCGCTCGGCTGAGCAGCTCGTTCAATGGGGCCGAGCCGCGTCGGCAGCGATTCGATTGATTTGGATCAAGGGATATCTTCATCGCAATGCGAAATTGATTGCTGGACTCACGACCGTTGCTCGTCGCTTTAGCCGTTCATCATCTACTCGACGGGAGCCGGCGTCAGGGTTGGCGCGGTCGCTGGGTCGATTTGCGCATTGCACCGCGTAGCTCTGCATGATGTAAGCGCAGTGCAGCTGCGCAGGCGCGCCGGCCCAGAGGCGATTGCCTATGTGCGGCGCTTGGTCGCAACAGGCCGCCCGCCTTGGGCTCATAATTTGCGGGCTCAATCGGCAGTCTGGAACGGGATCGGAAGGCGGAATTCATGCGTGCGGCCATGCTGCGGATTCCGGCTCGCACGGACGCGGACCGACCGAGGGTCATGCAAGGTAGATCGCGACGATGACCCTTTGGCTGGTGTTGACGCTGATGACCGCGGCGGCTGTGCTGGTTGTGCTCTGGCCGCTGTCCCAGAGTCGCGCGGCACCCGCTTCCGAACCCGATCTCGCCGTCTACAAGGATCAGATCGCAGAGATCGCCCGCGACCGTAGCGCGGGCGCCATCGACGAGCCGGAGGCCGAGGCGGCCCGGTTGGAGATCTCGCGGCGCCTGCTGCGTGCAGCCGATCGTTTGTCGGAGGATCCCGCGAGACCGAGTCTGCGATGGCGGCGCCGGTTCGTCGCCTTCGCTGCGGTGTCGGTGTTGCCTGCGGCTGCCGGCGCCGCTTATCTCGCGCTCGGCTCGCCCGGTCTGCCGGATCAGCCTCTTGCGGCGAGGCTCGGCGTGCCGCTCGCGCAGCCCTCGATCGAGGCGCTGGTCGGCCAGGTCGAGCGGCATCTCGAACTTGATCCGCAAGACGGCAGAGGCTGGGAGACGATCGCGCCGGTCTATCTGCGCCTCGGCAGGTTTGAGGATGCCGCCAAAGCGCGCGCCTTTGCCGTGCGCCTGCTCGGAGACTCCGCGGAGCGCGAGGCCGACCTCGGCGAAGCTCTGGCCGCTGCCGCGAACGGAATCGTTACGGCTGAAGCGAAGCAGGCTTTCGATCGTGCCCTAGTGCTGGACGCCGCGAATCTGAAGGCCCGGTTTTATAGCGGATTGGCCGCCGAACAAGACGGCAAGCCGCAGGAAGCGACCGGGATCTGGCGCGGGCTGCTGGCGCAAGCACCCGCGGGCGCGCCCTGGGCGGAGCTCGTTCAGAGATCTCTTGCTCGCGTCGACCCGAGCCTCGCATCCCAGGTCGGTCCGACTCCGAACGAAATGGCCGCGGCGGCCGAGCTAGCCCCCGAACAGCGATCCGAAATGGTGCGCGGCATGGTCGCGCGGCTCGCGGCTCGGCTGGCGCATGACGGCGCCGACGTGGAAGGTTGGTTGCGGCTCGTACGCGCCTATGCGGTGCTCGGCCAACGCGGGGAGGCGCAGGAAGCCGCGGCGGCCGCCCGGCGCGCGCTCGCGGCGGAGCCGGAAAAAATCCGTCGCATCGATGCGCTCATGCGGGACTTGGGCCTCGAAGGCTGAAAGCAGATCAGTTCATGACGCGCAGGCAACGACGGCTGTTTCTGATCGGCAGCGGACTTGGCGTGCTGGCAGTCGCCGCCGCGCTGGTGCTCTTGGCGCTGCGGGATTCCATCGTGTTCTTCAACTCGCCCACGGACGTAGTGGAGAAACATGTCCCCCCGGACACCCGGATCCGTCTCGGCGGTCTGGTCAAGTCCGGCAGCGTGGCACGCGGCGACAATCTCGCGGTGCGCTTTGCCGTGACGGACGGCAACCGGGAAATCGCCGTGAGCTACACCGGCGCGCTTCCCGATCTGTTCCGCGAAGGACAGGGTGTGGTTGCGGAGGGAATGCTCGACGGCGCTGGTCTATTCCGAGCCGACACCATCTTGGCCAAACATGACGAGACCTACATGCCGCGGGAAGTCGCCGACGCGCTGAAGAAGCAGGGCCACTGGAAAGACAGCTATGGCCTCGGCGCGAGGAGCGCGCGATGATCGCCGAGCTCGGTCATTACGCGCTGGTGCTGGCGCTCGGTCTCGCCCTGGTGCAGGGCGCGGTCCCGTTCTGGGGAGCACGCAGCCGCGACGCAGTGCTTATGGCGGTCGCCGGACCGACCGCCATCGCGCAATTCGCTTTCGTTGCCGCGGCGTTCCTGGCGCTGGTGTGGTGCCACGTCGGGTCGGATTTCTCGGTGCTGACGGTTTTCGAGAATTCGCATTCCGCAAAGCCGTTGATCTACAAGATCACGGGCGTGTGGGGAAATCACGAAGGTTCGATGCTGCTGTGGATCCTGATGCTGGCGCTGTTCGGCGCGCTCGTGGCGGGGTTCGGCAGCAATCTCCCAGCGGGGCTCAAATCGACGACGCTCGCGGTGCAGGCCTGGATCGCCGCGGCTTTCGAGCTGTTCGTGCTCCTCACGTCCAATCCCTTCCTGCGCATTGTCCATCCGCCGCTCGAAGGCCGTGATTTGAACCCGATCCTGCAGGACCCCGGCCTCGCCGTGCATCCGCCGCTGCTCTATCTGGGCTACGTCGGATTTTCCGTCACGTTTTCGTTCGCCGCTGCGGCGCTGATCGAAGGCCGCGTCGATGCCGCGTGGGCGCGTTGGGTGCGCCCGTGGGCGCTCACGGCGTGGATCTTTCTCACGCTCGGCATCGCGGTCGGCTCCTACTGGGCCTATTACACTCTCGGCTGGGGCGGATGGTGGTTTTGGGACCCGGTCGAGAACGCCTCGCTGATGCCGTGGCTCGCCGGCACCGCGCTCCTGCACTCGGCGGTCGTCATGGAAAAGCGCGACGCGCTCAAAGTGTGGACGATTCTGCTCGCGGTGCTGACGTTCTCCCTGTCCCTGGTCGGCACGTTCCTGGTGCGCTCCGGCGTGCTCACGTCGGTGCACACGTTTGCCAACGACCCGGCGCGGGGCGTGTTCATTCTCGCGATCCTGACGCTGTTCATCGGCGGCAGCTTTGCCCTGTTCGCGTGGCGCGCGCCGCTGCTCAAGCAAGGCGGATTGTTCGCGCCGATCTCGCGGGAAGGCGCGCTGATCCTCAACAACCTGTTTCTCGCCACCGCGTGCGCCACCGTGTTCGTCGGCACCCTCTACCCGCTGGCATTGGAGGCCTGGACCGGCGAGAAGATCTCGGTCGGTGCGCCGTTCTTCAACGCGACCTTCGTCCCGTTGTTCATCCCGCTGCTGATCGCGATGTCGTTCGGGCCGCTGCTGGCCTGGAAGCGCAGCGATCTCTATGGGGTCGCGCAACGGCTGGTCGGGGCTGCAGGCATCGCCCTGATCGGCATCGCGGCGACCTTCGCGATCGAAAGCGGCGGGCCGGTGGTCGCGCCGTTCGGCGTCGGCCTCGCCTTGTTCGTCATGATGGGCGCGCTCAGCGACCTCATGGAGCGCGCCGGCCTGTTCCGGTCCTCGTTCGGGACCGCGGTGCGGCGCGCTGGCGGCCTCCCGCGCTCGGCCTGGGGAACCATGATTGCCCATTTCGGCGCGGGACTGACGGTGCTCGGCATCGTCGGCGAAACGCAATGGGGCGCCGAGCGCATCGCCTCGATGCGCCCGGGCGAAACCGTATCGATCCGCCACTACGATCTGACTTTCGAGAGCCTCACGCCTCACGCGGGGCCCAATTATCGGGAGCTCGTCGGAAAGTTCACGGTTCGGCGCAGCGGCGAAGTGATCGGGACCATGCTGCCGTCGCGGCGCGTTTATCCGGTTCGCGCGATGACGACCACGCAATCCGCGCTGATGACCCGCGGCACGAGCCAGCTCTATCTCTCGCTCGGTGACCCGGAGTCCGACGCCAAGACGGTGGTGCGCCTGTATCACAAACCGCTCGTGCTGTTGATCTGGTTGGGAGCTGGCGTGATGGTGCTGGGCGGGGCCATGTCGCTGTCCGACCGCCGCTTGCGTGTAGGCGCGCCGCGGCCGGCGAGAACCCGGGTCGCCGCGCAAGCGGCAGAATAGCCGCCCGATGCGCCGCCGACCGTTGATCCCGCCTCGCCGGCTTTGGCGTTCCGTCCGGTTTGCTGCAAGCGCGATGCTGGTCTCGCTCCAGATCGGGGGCGGTGCGCTCGCCGTGCAGCCGGATGAGATGCTGGCGGATCCGGCACTCGAGATGCGCGCCCGAAATCTTTCGCACGAACTGCGATGCATGGTCTGTCAGAATCAGTCGATCGATGATTCCGAAGCGCCGCTCGCGCGCGATCTGCGCATTCTGGTGCGCGAGCGGTTGCAGGCAGGCGACAGCGACACGCAGGTGCGCGATTTCCTGACTGCCCGCTACGGTGATTTCGTGTTGCTCAAGCCGCCGCTCGGCTGGCACACCGCGCTGCTGTGGCTTGCACCGCCGGGGGTGCTGATGCTCGGTATCATAGCGCTCGCCTTCGCAAGGCGGCGCGCGGCGGCAGCAGGCCGAACCGCTGCGGTCGAGCCGGCACTCACTGCATCGGAAGAACAGCGGCTGGCTCGCCTGATGGAAGGTGATTCGAGCGTGCCGCGATCCGACGCAGCCGGCTGATCGCCGGCCCGTTTCCTTACGAAATCTTAATGCCGCCGACAGCGTGCCGTAAGGCGCATTGCGCGATGGTGGGCGGCGCAGAATTCGGGCGTTCCACCGGTACTCCCCCGTCGCCCCCCGCCGGTGGCACGAACCCGGGGCGGGCGGTTTCGCCCGCCCATTCGTTCCGATCTCCGGTTTCCGGCATCCGTCGCCCCCGCCGGGCCGGAGTCGGCGGGGGCGGCGGAGAAGACCCCGCCGCCCCTTCGCTGCCGCGTAGCTTTCGCTGGCAAGTACTAGCGGAAATTCGTATCGATCCGGCAGTGGGCCGAGGAACCGGCCCAGAGCGGCTTGGCAGCATGCGCCGGTGGCCGAGATGATTCGATCATGCGCTTTCTCATCATCGAAGATGACCGCGCCGCCGCCGATTATCTGGCCAAGGCGTTCCGCGAGGTTGGCCACGTCGCCGATCAGGCATTCGATGGCGAGGAAGGCCTGGCGCTCGCGCTCGACGGCCAATACGACGTGCTGATCGTCGATCGCATGCTGCCCAAGCGCGACGGCCTGTCGCTGATCGGCGCGTTGCGCGCGAAGGCGGTCGAAACCCCCGTGCTGATCCTCTCCGCGCTCGGACAGGTCGACGATCGGGTCAAAGGCTTGCGCGCGGGCGGCGACGATTATCTCGCCAAGCCGTACGCTTTCTCCGAACTCCTGGCCCGTGCCGAAGTGCTGTCCCGGCGTCGGGGCGGGCGCAGCGAGGAGACGCTGTACCGCGTCGGCGATCTCGAGCTCGACCGGCTCTCGCATCGGGTCAGCCGCGGCGCTACCGAGATCGCGCTGCAGCCCCGCGAGTTCCGGCTGCTGGAATATCTCATGAAGCACGCCGGGCAGGTGGTGACCCGCACCATGCTGCTGGAGAACGTCTGGGATTATCATTTCGATCCGCAGACCAACGTCATCGACGTGCACATCTCCCGGCTTCGCTCGAAGATCGACAAAGGTTTCGCGCGGCCGCTGCTGCACACGGTGCGTGGCGCGGGGTACATGATTCGTGACGGCGCTCGGTAAACTCATCCGAACCACGACGTTCAAGCTCACGCTCGTCTATCTGACGGTGTTCGCGATTTTTGCGGTGTTCCTGCTCGGCTATTTCGCCTGGAACACGCAGCGTCTGATCACGCAGCAAATCACCGAAACAGTGGACGCGGAGATCACCGGGCTTTCCGAGCAGTACCGGCTGGGCGGCATACGACGACTGGTGATCGTGGTGGAATCGCGCGCCCGCCGCCCCGGCTCGAGCCTCTATCTGGTGACGTCGTTCACCGGCGAGGCGCTGGCCGGCAATGTCGGTTCGCTCGCGCCCGGCGTCCTCGACCGGACCGGTTGGGTCGAGACGCTCTACCGCCGCCAGGACGAGAGCGAGGGCGCCGAGCATCACGCCTTGGTGCGGGTGTTCCAGCTGCCGGGCGGCTTTCGTCTGCTGGTCGGCCGCGACCTCGAAGAGCGGGAGCGGCTGCAGAAAATCGTGCTCGACGCCGGCCGCTGGTCGATCGCGCTGGTGCTGCTGCTCGGATTAGCCGGGGGTTTTCTGGTGACGCGGCGCGTGCTGCGGCGGGTCGACTCGATGACGGAGACCACGCAGAAGATCATGGCCGGCGATCTGGGCGGGCGGCTGGCCATCGCCGGAACCGGGGATGAGCTCGACCGGCTCGCCTCCAATCTCAATGCGATGCTCGAACGCATCGAGGCCCTGATGCACGGGCTCAAGGAGGTCTCCGACAACATCGCCCACGATCTCAAAACGCCGCTGACGCGGCTACGCAATCGCTGCGAGGCGGCGTTGCGCAGCGCCGCGAGCGAGGCCGACTATCGCGCAGCGCTCGAAGCCACGATCGAAGAATCGGACGGCCTGATCCGTACCTTCAACGCGTTGCTCATGATCGCACGCGCGGAATCCGGCCAGGGTCGCGAGGACATGACCGAATTCGATGCCGCCGAGGTCGTCCGTGATGTCGGCGAGCTCTACGAGCCGCTGGCCGAGCAGAAGGGGCTGGCCCTCAAGGTCGCCGCGCCGGGGCCGGCGCCGCTGAAGGGAAATCGCGAGCTCGTCAGCCAGGCGCTCGCCAATCTCGTCGACAACGCCATCAAATATTCCAAGCCAGCGGCCGTGAACGGCCCCGATGCCGAGATCCTGATCAGCGCGCGCGGCGAGGGCGACCGTGTTCTGCTCGCGGTCGCCGACCATGGGCCGGGGATTGCATGCCAGGATCGGGGCCGCGCGATCGAGCGCTTCGTGCGGCTCGAGCAAAGCCGGTCCGAGCCCGGCTCGGGACTGGGCTTGAGCCTGGCCTCGGCGGTCGCGCATCTGCACGCGGGCGAGCTCAGGCTGGAGGACAACGGGCCAGGTCTGCGGGCGGTCATCGCGCTGCCGCGCGCCGGCCCACGGGTGCAGCTTGTCTCCTGAGGCGAGGGGCGGAGTGGCGTGATTTTCAAGCTGTGTTTGAAGCAACAGAACACGTATCCGTCGGCGGCACCCCGGCCGCGGAGAGGGTGAACGGGAGTGGCGGGTGCGTGATGGTAGTAGTCCGGGACCCTAACCGCGCGTCCCGGTTGAGCGCATCGCGCGGAGGGTGCTTTTTTGGCGCGGTTGCGGTGCCCTGCTACGGACTTCATTTTCTCAGCATGTTGCTGAAAGAGCACAGCCTTCGGAACGATTTCCTTGCTAGGATTCGCGATGAAGCGCATCCTGGGCTTAGGCGCGTGCTGATGCCGTATCATGTGGCAAGCGCTCGCTAGGAAGCGTGTCGCGCCGAATCCGATCGAGGCCGATCGGCGCCGCGAGCGCATGCTGCCGGGGACGAGGGAGAGGACGATGAAGATCGCCACAGGGATCGTGGAATTCGCCTTTCGTTGGGCGGTGCCGTTGGGGTTCGTGGGATTGCTTTGCCTGTTGCCGCCGGTCGCATCGGCCAAGGAGCGGCGCGACGCTCCCAATGTACCCATGGCCGCCCAGCCCTCGCCGCCCGAGCCCGCACCCGCCGCGCTCCCCGTGAGAGAGCCCGCGCCGGGTCCGCTCGGAGCGGCGCTTGCGGCCTGCGACAAGGATGCGGAATCGGCCGAGCCTCTCACGCTTCCGGGTGCCAAAGGCGAAGTGAGGCTCGATCGTTGCTACCGCGGACGCGATCACCTCGTGTGCAGCTTCAACGCGCTGCTCAAGGAGGCGAAATCCCTGATCGACAATTACGCCAAGATCGTCGAAGCCCGCTACCCCGAGGTGAGCAACGTCGACGGCATCTGCACCATCAAGCCGGACAATCTCGCGGCCGATCTGCAGAACGCGGGCGACTTCACGGCTCGGTTCAAGACGCTCAAGGCCGAGTACGACGCCCGCACGAGCTGCGCCGCCAGAATCGGGCAATCGCTGCGAGACGTGACGTTGCCCGACATGGCGCAAGCGCCGGGCATCCTGAAATCGATGATCGAATCGATCGATGGCGATGCCAAAGGCGTTTCCGTAGTGCAGGCGAAGGTCGTGGAAATCGCCGAGAGGATCGACTCCTCGCAGAAGGCGATGGTCACGATCCGTAAGATCCATCGCACCATGTGCCTCAAGGACCAGCGCGCGGTATCGCAAACCGAAGATCGCGCCAGCCGCTAGGTGCCGATCCGCCGTGCAGTGAATCGCCGCGCGTTCCTCGCCGGTTCGCTAGCTGTTGCGGCGGGCCCGGTGCTCGCCGCTCCGGCAGCTCAGCCGGATTTCGACGTATTGATCATCGGCGCCGGAGCTGCCGGCATTGCGGCCGCGCGCCGCGTTGCGGCCGCGGGGCGCAAGTTCGTGGTTCTCGAGGCCAGCGAGCGATGGGGCGGCCGCTGCTTCACCGATATGGCGAGCTTTCGCGTCCCCTATGAGCGCGGGGCGCGGCTCCTCTATCAGCCCGATCTCAATGCGCTGGCCAAGCTGGCGCTCAAGGCCGGAATCGACATCTATCCGGTACCGGCGGGGCAGCGGCTGCGGATCGGATTGCGCGATGCGCGCGAGGGCGAGACCGAGGATTTCCTCGCCAATCTCCTGCGCTGCAACCGTGCGATTTCGGAGGCCGCCAAGGGCAAGGCGGATGTTTCCTGCGCGCAGGCGCTGCCCAAGGACTTGGGCGACTGGCGCGCCACAATGGAATTCGTGCTCGGGGAGTTCGGATGCGGCAAGGCGCTGAGCGACGTCTCCGCCATGGATATTGCCAAATCCGCCGAACGCGAGCCTGCGGCATTCTGCCGGCAGGGGCTCGGCACGCTGCTCAGCAAGCTCGCCTTCCGCACACCGATCCAGTTCTTCAGTCCGGCGACGCGGATCGACTGGGGCGGGTCTCTGGTCGAAGTCGAGACCCGGGGGAGCGTGCTGACGGCGCGCACTGCGATCGTGACTGCTTCGACGAGCGTGCTCGCCTCCGGCAAGATCAAGTTCCAGCCGGGCTTGCCCGCGCGCCATGCCGATGCGATCGGCAAGCTCGGGCTCGGCTGTTATGAGCATGTGGCGGTCGAGTTCGCCGGCAATGCGCTCGGCCTGCAGAGCGACGAGCTCGTGTTCGAGAAAGCCGCCGATGCGCGCACCGCGGCCCTGCTCGCCAATGTGTCCGGTTCGCGGCTCTGCATGGTCGAGCTCGCAGGCAAGCTCGGGGCCGATCTCGCCGAAGCCGGCGACGCTGCGATGACCGCATTCGCGGTCGACTGGCTCGCGCGGTTGTTCGGTGCCGGCGTCAAGCGCGCGGTCCAACGCACGCATGCGACGCGCTGGGCCAGGGAGCCGTGGGTCCTCGGCGCCTTCTCGGCGGCGGCGCCGGGCGGCCAAGGGGCGCGCCGCACGCTTACCGAACCCCTCGGGGAGCGCCTCTGGTTCGCGGGCGAAGCTGTGCACGATAGCTTGTGGGGCACCGTGGGGGGCGCGTGGGAGGCCGGCGAGCGTGCCGCCGACGCTGCCATCAAACGCTTGGGCAGGCGGTGAGCGAGTTCGCGGCCGGAGCGGCCTTCACGCCGTCTGCTTCACGTCGGCGAAGCCGCTCGGCGGTTGCAGCGCCGAAGCCGTATTGAGCTCACCGGTCAGGCCGCCGCGACCACGAGCCCTTCTTGCTCGCAGGTGTTTGCGACGTCGCTCACCGTCGCGCGCTGCATGTCGCGCCGGTGCCGCAGGTCGTCGAACGCAGTGCCGCGGTGCATCGTGCAGCGATTGTCCCACATCACGAGATCGTTGGTCCGCCAGCGGTGGGTATAGACGAACTGCCGCTGGGTTGCGTGCTCGATGAGCTCGTCGATCAGCGCACGCCCCGCCGCATCGCTCATGCCGAAGATGCGGCCGGCGTGGGAGGCGAGGTAGAGCGACTTGCGGCCGGATTCGGGGATCACGCGGACGAGCGCCTGCGGCACCGGCGGCAACGCCTCGCACTCTTCGTCGGAGAAATTGGTGAAGCCGAGACGGCCGCGCGAGTTGAAGATCGAGTGTTCGGCAATCAGGCCTCGAAGCCTCCGTTTCATAGCTTCGGGAAGCGCATCGTAGGCGGCGCGCTCGTCGGCGAATTCGGTGTGGCCGCCGACCGGCGGGATGTTGCGCGCATGGAGCAGCGACGCCAATGCGGGCAGCCGCTTGAACGAGCTGTCGGTGTGCCACAGTCGGTTCGCCAGCTGGAATTGGCGCGTCCGCGAATCCTTGCCCCAGACCTCGTTCTTGTGATTGAGGTTCGAGACGTCGGCGAATTCCTTGGGCACGCGCAGCGGCGTGTTCTTGCGATGCACGGCGATCGTCAGCTCCAGCGGACCGAACAGCGCCCCAAACGCCAGGTGCTGCTCCTGCGTGAGCTTCTGGTCGGGGAAGATCAGCACCGCGTACTTGGCGAACGCGGCTTTCAGCTCGGCGAAATCCGCGGCTTCGAGCGGGCGCGCCAAATCGACGTCGGCGATCTCGGCGGCAAAGTCCGGGGTGACCGGATAGATGCTGATTGCCATGTCTGTCTCCGCGGCGGTGCGCGATCGGCGCGTTTCCGATGAGGCGCGCTCCAGGCCGGCTGGTCAGCCGGCGAGCGCGTGCTTCCAGGCGAGGTCCCAGTCGTGGCCGAGCATGTCGACGATCTTGCCGTTCTGCTCGAAGAACCTGTTCGGCACCTGGAAGACGGCGAGCATCAGCCCGCCTTCCGGGGTCCAGGCGGCGTGCCGACTGCCGGCGGGACGCCACACGAAATCGCCCGGGCCGACGGAAAGGCCCGCCTCCGGTCCTTCCTTGTCCACCAGGCGTCCCTCGATCATGTAGGTCTGCTCGATCAGCACATGCTCATGGTCCGGCAAAACGGCGCCGGGTTGCATCCTCAGCAGGACGGTCACGAGGCCGCTGTCGCGGTCGACCAGCAGCGTCTTGACCTCACAGCCTTCGAACCGGGTCTTTTCCCACGGCAGGTCGTCGATGTGCACCATCCTCGACGCCCTGGGGCCGAGCCCGGCGTGGTGTTTGGCGTTGGGCGTGACGGCGGGCATGCTCTTCTCCTCGCGCTCGCAACCATGCAGCCTAACGGTTCCGGCCGCGACGTTCCAGACGGCCCCGAGCAGGACCTTGCGGCGGACTGCGAACCCGAAGCACCGGCTCATCCGCGCGCGCCATTGCCGCAGCCACTGGCGCCGCGTACCGTGATGCGATCGACATCGTGACCTCCTATTTGCGCAGCCGATTATCGATGCCCCGTGTGTTTCTCACCCATACGCCGGACATGCTGCGGAACTACTACGGCGACAACGCGCTCGCGGCGCTCAGAAACCACGCCGAAGTCCGCATCAATGAGACCGACCGGGTGCTCGACGCCGACACGCTGGCGCAGGCCGCACGCGGGTGCGAGATCATCGTCTCGGACCGGCAGACTCCGGGGCCGGCGGCTTTGTTTCGCCAAGTCCCGGACCTCGTCGCACTCCTGCGCTGCGCCGTGGACATCCGCAACGTCGACGTTCAGGCGGCGAGCCAGGCCGGCATTCTCGTCACGCACGCCACACCGGGTTTTGCCGCCTCCGTCGCCGAGATGGCGGTCGGCTTCATGGTCGACCTCGCGCGCAGCATTTCGGATTCGGTGCTGATCTATCGCCAGGACCGCGCCCCGGAAGCGCGTCCGGGCCGGCAGCTCAAGGGCGCCACCCTGGGGATCATCGGCTACGGCACGATCGGCCGATACCTAGCTCCGATCGGCCAGGCACTCGGCATGCAGGTGATCGTCAGCGATCCTTATCAGGCCGTTTCGGCCGCCGGCATCCGGCAGGTCGAACTCGATGCCCTGCTTGCCCAATCGGATTTCGTCGTCTGTCTCGCCGTCGCGACGGAAGAGACCGAGAACCTGATGGATGCGGAAAACTTCGCGCGGATGAAGCCGACGGCGTTCTTCATCAATTTGTCCCGCGGCAACCTGGTCGACGAGGCCGCGCTCACCCGGGCGCTCGACGAGCGACGCATCGCGGGCGCGGCGCTCGATGTCGGCCGCGCACCGGACCAGATGCCCTCGCTCGATGTCGCCCGCCGCCCCGACGTCATCGCCACGCCGCACGCGGCCGGCCTCACGCCGGAAGCGATCGAGCACCAGGCCTTCGACACCGTGCATCAGGTGGCGGAGCTCGTCACCGGGCGCGTTCCGCCCGGCGCCGTCAACGCCGATGCGGCGAGCCGCCTCGCGCGCTTGCGTCCACGCTGAGGCGGCGCATGCCCTCGCTTGGCCCTGTGTGCCTGGTGGGCATTTGATGGTCTATCGGGCGTCGGGATACTCACCGGCGTCACGTGCCCGCCGCAAGCCGGGTCGGGCGCTTGTTCGCGAGCGGCAAATTCACCGCCTCGTTGCTCTCGGCCGAGAGGTCGGCGGCCATGTATAGCTCCATCACCTGCCTGGCCTCCTCGGGTTTCACCAGCACCTCGCGGTCGAACGCGACGGCTTCGACGAAATGCACTGTCTCGCTCGCCATCGGCCCGGCGAACACGTGGCCGACCGATTCCCCCGGCATGCTCGACATCGGAAACACCGCGCCGTCCTTCATGGTGCGCAGCATCACGTCGCGATGGGTGTCGTCGACCAGCAGCGCGCCTTCGGTGCCGACGACCTCGATCCAGGTCTGGGAAAAATTAGGATAGCCGGCCGGCAGGCTCCAGCCGCCGCCGACCACGAAGGAGAGGCCGGAATCGAGCGTCACCACCGCCCATTGCAGGTCGGGCACGTCGCCGCCGCTCGCTTCCCGCATCGCGCCGTAGTTCACCTGCGAATAGACCCGCACCGGCTTTGCCGGCGCGAGGCACCACAGTACGAAATCGATGTCGTGCGTGGATTCCATCGCGGCCGGCGACAGCTTGACCCGGCCGCTGATCTTCTTGCCGAGCCCGCGGGTGATGTGGCGGCTGACCAGGACGGATACCGGCTTGCCGATCGTGCCCTCCGCAATCGCTTTCTTCACATAGGCGAATTTCGGGTTGAAGCGCTGCGAATAGCCGATGGTGAATTTGAGGCCGCGGCTGCGGGCGAGCGCGATCAGCTCGTCGGCCTCCGAGAGCTCGATTGCGATCGGCTTCTCCAGGAAAACGTGCTTGCCGGCCAGCAGACAATCCCGCGCGATTGGGAAATGCGTTGTCTCCGGCGTGGCGCTGATGAATACCGCCGCGATGTCGTCGTTGTCGAGGAGCTTGCGATAATCCGCGACCGTGCTTCGCGGCCGGGTCGCCGCCGCGACTTCCGCGAGCCGCTCCGGCCGGATCTCGGCGACGTGCAGCGCTGCGACCAGCGGATGCGCCGCGCAGATCTCGGCGCGGATCCCGCCGCACCAGCCGGTGCCGATGATCGCAACTTCGATCGGTTCCATGGTTTCTTCGGCAGTTGGCTCAACCAAATGCTCGTTGGAGTCGCTTGTAGCACGCAAGGGGCGCGCAACCTGACAATTTATGCCGGCTTCCAGCGTGCGGCACGCTTTTGCGCGAACGATGCCAATCCCTCGGCGGCTTCGGCCGACTGGCGCTTCGCCGCATGACTCTCGACGAGCCGATCGAATGCCGCGGAGTCGAGATCGGCGAACGCGCAACGCATCGCCAGCGCCTTCGTCTGGGCAATTGCGTCCGGGCCGTTCTCGAGCATGTGGGAGAGCATGCGCTCGCCGGCCATTTCGAGCTCGGCCCGCGGCACCACCTCGTGCACCAGGCCGATCCGCCGCGCTTCTGCCGCGCCGAACCGTTCCCCCGTCAGCGCGTATCGCCGCAGCTGGCGCACGCCAATCGCGTCCGCGAGTTGCGGCAGGATGATGGCCGCGGTGAGCCCCCAGCGCACTTCCGCGATCGAGAACACCGCATCCTCTGTCGCGATGGCCACGTCGCATGCCGCAACGATCCCGGTGCCGCCGCCGAAACAGCCGCCGTGCACGAGCGCAACCGTCGGCACCGGCACGACATTGAGGCGCTGCACTGCCTCCGCGGTCGCCCGCGAAACGCGAATATTTTCTTGCGATGAAGCTTGCCGAACCGCATCGATCCATTTGAGATCCGCGCCGGCCTGGAAATGCCGGCCGTTGCCCTTGACGAGGATCGCACGCAAGTCGTCGGCTCCCGACAGCGCCTCGATTGACGCGAGCAGGCCCTCGATCAGCGCGCCGTCATAGGCGTTGTTGACCGCCGGCCGATTGAGCACGACGCTCGCTACGCCGCGCGCGTCGATGCTCCAGAGGACCGGACCCGTTGCATTGGAAGGACTCATCAAGCATCTCCAAGGATGAATGCCGAACGAATGGGAACGATAGTCCTGGCCGCGAACGCCCCTGACCTCCCCTTGCAAAGGGGAGGTCGACCGCGAAGCGGTCGGGCCTCCCGGCTCGCATCTCGCGATGCTCGCCGACCTCCCCCTTTCAGGGGCAGGAAAACGACCCGGGTAACGTGCATTCACCACCAAGCGACGCGATCTTGAGCTTAATCGAGATCCTCGCCGTCCATGCCGGCGTTGCGCCGCGCTCGGGCGACGAGGTCGGTGACCACGGGGCCGACCGCGGCCGGATCCTCGACCGGCTCTGCGGCCGGGCCGCGATGCCAGCCTTCCATCACCGCAAAGAACCCGCCGCCGACTTCGAACACGCGGCCGGTCACGTGGCCGGATTGCCGGCTCGCGAGCCACACCGCGATCGGGGGCACCCAGCGCGCATCGCGCCGGGCGCGCTGCTCGGGCGTCAGCGTGCGCAAATTCTCGGTCATCCGGGTTTGCGCGTGCGGCATGATGGCGTTCACGGTGACGCCGTAGCGCTTGAGCTCGCGCGCCGCGATGGTGGTGAACGCGGCAACCCCGGCCTTGGCAGCTCCGTAGTTCGTCTGTCCCACGTTGCCGAACAAGCCGGAGCTCGATGACGTGTTGATCAGCCGCGCCTCGATCGGGCCGCCGCTCGCCTTGCTGCGATCGCGCCAATAGGCCGCGGCGTGGCGCGCGGGCAGAAACGTGCCCTTGAGATGCACCCGGATCACCGCGTCCCATTCCGCCTCGTCCATGTTGACGAGCATGCGATCGCGCAGGATGCCGGCATTGTTGATCAGGACGTCGAGACCGCCGAAGCTGTCGATCGCCTGTTCGATCAGCCGCTTGGCGCCGTTCCAGTCGGCGACGTCGTCGCCGTTGGCGCTTGCTTCGGCGCCCGCGGCGCGGATTTCGGCGGCGACCTCGGCGGCCGGGGAGGTATCGCGTCCGCTGCCGTCGGCCGCCGAGGTCGTTGACGACGACCCGGGCACCGTGGGCGGCCAGCATGCGGGCATGCTCGCGGCCGATGCCGGCTCCCGCCCCGGTCACCACCGCCACCCGGCCCTCGCACAGCCGCTGCATCACGCTCGCTCCTGATCGTTGCTCGCATCATTGTCGGGCCTCGCCGCGGCCGGTGCAACGCGGGGCGCCGGCGCCCGGCGCTCCGCGGCCGGCCGGCAGGGTTGCCGCTGCCTGCCATTCGTGCAAAACAAACGGCAGAAACCTGCGTTATCCAGACATCTCCGAGAAACGGGAGGAATGAAATGAAACGTCGCGACGTACTCAAAGCCGGCGGCGCCGGCCTGGCGGCCGCGGCGATTGCCAAGCCGGCGATCGCCCAGTCGATGCCCGAGCTCAAGTGGCGCTGCACTTCGAGCTTTCCTAAGTCGCTCGATACGCTCTACGGCGCCGCCGAGGTGTTTGCGAAGGCGGTCGCGGAGGCGACCGAAAACAAGTTCCAGATCCAGGTGTTCGCGGCCGGCGAGATCGTTCCCGGCTTGCAGGCCGCGGATGCGGTGACCAACGGCACCGTCGAGCTGTGCCACACCGCCTCGTACTACTACGTCGGCAAGGATCCGACCTTCGCGCTGCCCTGCGCGGTCCCGTTCGGCCTCAATGCGCGCATGCAGAACGCGTGGATGTATTTCGGCGGCGGCATCGATCTGACCAACGAGTTCTACAAAAAATACAACATCTACGCGCTCCCGGCCGGCAACACGGGTTGCCAGATGGGCGGCTGGTTCCGCAAGGAGATCAAGGAGCCTTCCGACTTCAATGGTCTCAAGATGCGGATCGGAGGCTATGCCGGCCGCGTGCTGCAGAAGCTCGGCTGCGTGCCGCAGCAGCTCGCCGGCGGCGACATCTACCCGGCGCTGGAGAAGGGCACGATCGACGCCGCCGAATGGGTCGGCCCCTACGACGACGAGAAGCTCGGATTCTACAAGGTCGCGCCGTATTACTATTACCCGGGGTGGTGGGAAGGCGGCACCCAGGCGGCGTTGTTCTTCAACATCGAAAAATGGAACTCGCTCACCCCGACCTACAAATCGATCGTGCGCACCGCGGCCGACATGTGCAATGTCTGGATGCAGGCGAAATACGACGCGGTGAATCCCGCCGCGTTGCGCCGGCTGGTCGCGGAGAAGACGCAGCTGCGCCCGTTCCCGCAGCCGGTGATGGATGCCTGCTTCAAGGCCGCCAACGAAGTCTACGACGAAGTCTCGGCGACGAACCCGATGTTCAAGAAGATCTGGGAGTCGATCCGAGCTTTCCGCAACGAAGAGTACCTGTGGTGGTCGGTCGCGGAATACAACAACGACAATTACATGATCCGCCACACCCGCAGCTGATCCGGCGTCTGCTGGCGGCGACAACGAAGAACCCCGGGGCGCCGCCCCGGGGTTTTGTTTTTCGCGGATGCGGAGCTTCGACGCTCAGCTCTTGGCGCGCGTTCGGATCGAGAAGATATCGAAGCCGTATTCCGCGATCTGCCACCACAGACATTCGTCGTTGCGGAACGTGTACGTCGATTCCCACTCCTTCTTGAACAGCGGGTTCTCGGCGGAAATCTCGCGATAGAGCTCGAGCGCGGCGTTGAAGGAGGCCTCCATCACCGCCGGCGGGAAGGCTCGCAGCTGCGCGCCTTGCGCCACGGGGGCGCGCCCCAAACCCTCACCGGCTCGGCGGCGGGCCGAAGTCGGGCGGCGGGGGAAGGTCGGGCGTCTGGATCTCGATGCGCACCTTGGACGGGTCGACCTGCGAGCCCAGTCCCTTGTAGTGCATCACCAGCGCCGGGAAGGCGATGACGAGGCCGACCATGATGCATTGGATGACGACGAACGGCACCGCGCCCCAATAGATCTGGCCGGTCGTGACCGGCTCGGTGCGCTTGCCCGAGACGCGGTCGATGAAGCTCTCCCGCGGCGCGACCGAGCGCAGATAGAACAGCGCAAACCCGAACGGCGGGTGCATGAACGAGGTCTGCATGTTGACGCCGAGGATCACGCCGAACCAGATCAGGTCGATGCCGAGGTGTTCGGCCGCCGGGCCGAGCAAGGGGATGACGATGAACGCGATCTCGAAGAAGTCCAGGAAGAACGCCAGCACGAACACGAACGCGTTGACGAACACCAGGAAGCCGATCTGGCCGCCGGGCAGGCTGACCAGAAAGCTCTCGACCCAGCGATGCCCGTCGACCCCGTAGAAGGTGAGCGAGAACACCCGCGCGCCGATCAAGATGAACACCACGAAGGCGGAGAGCTTGGCGGTGGATTCCGCGGCTTGGCGGATCAGGTCCCAGGTCAAACGGCGTTTGAGCGCCCCGAGCGCCAAAGCGCCGGTCGCCCCCATGGCGCCGCCCTCGGTCGGCGTCGCCACCCCGATGAAGATCGTGCCCAGCACCAGGAAGATCAGGAACAGCGGCGGCACCATCACGAAGGTGACCTGCTGGGCGAGCCGCGAGAGGAACCGGAAGCCGAGAAAGCGGTCGGAGAGCCAGTTCGCCACCGAAACCGCGAATGCGAACATGATGCCGATGAACATCGTCAGCACCACGTAATCGGCGCCGTGCGTGTCCGAATTGCGCATGGCCAAGATGCCGACCGCGGCGCTCACAGCGGTTAGCACGGCGAGCGAGGTGAGACCTCGCGCGCCGTTGTCCTCGCGGAAGCCCACGGCTTCCTTCGGCAGCCCGGGCACGTAGTTCGGGTAGAAGATCGTGACGATGAACACGAACACGGCATAGAGGCCGGCGAGCGACAAGCCCGGCAGGAACGCGCCTTCGTACATGTCGCCGACCGAGCGGCCGAGCTGGTCGGCCATGACGATCAGCACCAGCGACGGCGGGATGATCTGCGCCAGCGTGCCGGACGCCGCGATCACGCCCGAGGCGACACGCCGGTCGTAGCCGTAGCGCAGCATGATCGGCAGCGAGATGAGCCCCATCGAGATCACCGACGCGGCGACGACGCCGGTCGTCGCCGCGAGCAGCGCGCCGACGAAGATCACCGCATAAGCGAGGCCGCCACGCACGGTGCCGAACAACTGCCCGATGGTGTCGAGCAGATCCTCGGCCATCCCGGAGCGCTCGAGAATCAGGCCCATGAAGGTGAAGAACGGGATCGCGAGCAGCGTGTCGTTGCTCATCACGCCGTAGACACGCTCGGGCAAGGCCTGCAGGAAATCCGGGGTGAATAGATGCAGCCAGATCCCGGCGAGCCCGAAGATCAAGCCGTTGGCGGCGAGCGAGAATGCCACCGGGTAGCCGAGCAGCAGGAAGAAGACAAGCGCTCCGAACATGATCGGAGCCATGTTGGCGATGAACAGCGCCGTCATGGACTTATCCTCCGACCCGTTCGCGGCGCATCACCGCGCCCCGCTCTCGGCCTGGATGTCTTCGATCAAGCGCTTGGTCTCCTCGACGACGACCTCATGGGCGGTGTGCTCGGTCGTATCGGCGATCACCCCGCGCATGATGGCGATGCGCTTGAGGAGTTCCGAAATGCCCTGGAGGAAGAGGAGCAGGAAGCCGAGAAAGACCAGGAACTTTGCTGGCCATTGCGGCAGGCCGCCGGCATTCATCGATTGCTCGTTGATCTCGTAGGAGCGGATGAAGAACGGCAGGCCGGTGACGACCATCAGCAGACAAAGCGGCAGCAGGAACAGCGCATGGCCGACGACGTCGATGACGTTGCGGACCTGCTTCGGCAGCATGTTGTTGATGATGTCGATGCGAATGTGCTCGTTGGCGAGCAGCGTCCAGGGCGAGCACAGCAGGAACACCATGCTGAACAGCACCCATTGCAGCTCGAGCCAGGCATTCGAGGAGGTGTCGAACACCTTGCGAACCGTGGCATTGGTGGCCGAGATCAGCACCATCGCCAGGATGAGCCAGCTCACCCATTTGCCGATGTGAAGATTCAAGGCGTCGATGCTGCGGCTCACCGGCAGGAGAGCCCGGAGCATGCGGTCGAATGTGCTGTGCACGCGCTACCCCTCCGCGGCCGCAAAATTCGACCGTGCCCTGCCCCCGAGCCGCGGTCCGTTCCCTGCGGCTCCGGAGCGGAAGCTAATCCGAACCGCGCATTGCTCGTCAATCGAAAGTTTGCGCGCGCCGCGCGGTCATTGCCAGGTTTTCGCGATTGTGCACCGCAGCTGTCTCGGCAATGGCGCGCCAGGCCAACCTTCCGCCCGCATTTTTCCGTGCGCTGCGCCGCATTTCGCTCTGCCGGGAATCTCTCCGAGTCGCTAGATTGCGCCGCGATAACAGCAGCAGGGGCCGGCGCATGACCGATCCGATTGCATCCACCGTCTATTTCGGCCTGAGCCCATTGTGGGTCTCGACCGCGCTGTTGATCCTCACCTATGCGGTGATCATTTCCGAGCAGATCAACCGCTCGGTGGTGACCCTGGTCGGCGCCTCGGTCCTGGTCGTGCTCGGGGTCATCAACCAGGAGGAGGCGATCCGCGGCATCGATTTCAACACCATCGGGCTGCTTGCCGGCATGATGATCCTGGTGTCGATCTCGCGCCGCTCCGGCATGTTCCAATACGTCGCGATCTGGTCCGCCAAAACCGCGCGAGCGCATCCGGCTGGCATCCTTGTTCTGCTGCAGGTCACGACGGCAGTGGTTTCCGCGTTTCTCGACAACGTCACGACGGTGCTGCTGATCGTCCCGGTGACGCTCGCCATCACCAAGGAGCTCGAGGTCCCGCCCTATCCGTTCCTGGTCGGCGAAATCATTGCCTCCAACATCGGCGGCACCGCGACACTGATCGGCGATCCGCCCAACATCATGATCGGCTCCCAGGTCGGGCTCGCCTTCGATGATTTCGTCATTCATCTGACCCCGGTGATCATCGTGGTTCTGATCGCGCAGACCGCCATGACCCACTTGCTATGGGGCCGCGACATGAAGGCGACGCCCGCGGCCGAGGCACGCGTGCTGGCGATGATTCCCGCCGAAGCCATCACCGATTGGCTGCTGCTCAAACAGTCGCTTGCGATTCTCGCCGTCGTGCTGGTCGCCTTCGTGTTCGCTCGGCCGCTGCAGCTCGAGCCTGCCACGATCGCGATGTTCGGCGCCGCGGTGCTGATGCTGCTCGACAATTGGGCGCACCACACCGAGAAGGCATCGCACAACATCCATCAGACCTTCGGCGACGTGGAATGGATCACGATCTTCTTCTTCATCGGCCTGTTCATCATCGTGCACGCGGTCGACGTCAGCGGGCTGTTGGCGCTGCTCGCCCGGAAACTCGTGGCCGCGACCGGCGGGGATCTCGCCACCACCGGCTACGTGATTCTGTGGGGCTCGGCGTTCCTCTCCGCCATCATCGACAATATCCCGTTCGTCGCCACCATGATCCCGCTGATCAAGAACATGGCGGCGAGCTACGGCGGGGGCGACAAGATCGAGCCGTTGTGGTGGGCGCTCTCGCTCGGCGCCTGCCTCGGCGGCAACGGCACGCTGATCGGCGCCTCCGCGAACCTCACCGTCGCCGGCATTGCCGAGCGCAATGGCATTCCGTTCCGGTTCCTGACCTATACGATGTATGCGTTTCCGATGATGCTGGTCAGCATCGTCATCAGCCACGTCTATCTGTGGTGGCGGTATTTCTGAGATTTTGAGAGCGGCAATGCCGAATCTCGCGCTGGGCGCACAATGCGGCGCCGCTCGACAGCCGTTGCGCCGATGCTCATGATGCGGCGATCGCGCCCGCGCGCGTCGAGACCGGTGATCGCATGCGGCGGCGGGAATTTCTCGCGTATCTCGGCGGCATCGCCGTGGCCGGTCGGCCGAGCCTTGCCGGTGCCCAGCATGCGCCCAAACTGCACCGGGTCGCCGTCCTGTTGGGCGGGGCCGAAACCGATCCCGAGGCGCAGGGCCGAGTCGGTGCGTTCCGGGAGGAATTGCAGCGGCTCGGCTGGATCGACGGCCGCAACGTTCATATCGTTCAGCGCTGGACGGGCGGGGACGCCGAACGCCTGCGCGCCTATGTGGCCGAGCTGACCGCATCGGCCCCCGACGTGATCGTGGCCAACCCGACGCCCAACGTCGCGGCCCTGCAACAAGCGACCCGTACCATTCCGATCGTGTTTGCACTGGTTTCCGACCCGATCTCCAGCGGTTTCGTCGCTAGCTGGATGCGTCCTGGCGGCAACATCACCGGATTCACCAGCTTCGAGTCGTCGATGGCCGGCAAGTGGCTGCAGGCGTTGCAACAGGTGGCGCCGGCTCTCAAACAGGTCGCACTGGTATTCAATCCGGACACGGCCGCGAGCGGCGGCGCGATCTTCGTGCGCGCGGTCGAGCAGGCGGCACCTGCGTTCGCGCTCACAGCGAAGGCCGCGCCGGTGCGCACCGCCGGCGAGATCGCCACCCTCGCACCCGCGGCCGGCGACGGCACGGCGGGGCTGCTGATCCTGCCGGACCTGTTCACGACGAACCATCGCGACGAGATCATCGCGCTTGCCGCTGAGCGTCGGTTGCCGGCGCTCTATCCGTTCCGGTTCTTCGCCGCGAGCGGCGGCCTGATGTCCTACGGGATCGACACCCATGACGTATTTCGGCGCGCCGCGTCCTACGTCGACCGCATCCTGAAAGGCGCGAAAGCGGGCGAGCTGCCCGTCGAAGGTCCGGTGAAATTCGAGCTCGCCATCAATCTGAAGACCGCCCGCGCGTTGGGCCTAGCCGTTCCGCCGTCGCTGCTGGCCCTCGCCGACGAGGTGATCGAATGAGGCGGCGGGAATCATCGCGCTGTTCGGTGGCGCGGGCACATGGCCTTGCATGCATGCGTTTGCGAAACTCTGCAGGGAGCTCGATGAATCCTGCCGCGCTCTGCATTAGATGGTACCGGTGAGCGGGTATATCTCGATCCATGGACATGCTCGTAAAGCTTTACGCCTTGCCCGATAGCCGCGACCTGTTCGACGGCTTGCGCCGGCAGCGCGTCGAAATTCGGCGTGCGCTTTCAGCCGAGAAGCACAAGATCGTCGCGTGGGTGCGAGAGAATTTTTCCGAAGCATGGGCGAGCGAGACAGAGGTCGCGTTCGGCCGTCAGCCAGTGTCCTGCTTCGTTGCGATAAAGACGGGGCACATCGCGGGTTTCGCCTGCCACGATGTGACGTGCCGCAATTTCTTCGGCCCGACCGGGGTCGCGCCCGCAGCGAGAAACAACGGCATCGGGACGGCGCTGCTGTTCGCTTGCCTCGCAGCCATGCGAAATCAGGGGTTCGGCTACGCGATCATCGGCGGCGTGGGCCCCGCGGCCTATTATGCCAAGACCGTTGGCGCGATCGCGATCGAGGGCTCGGAGCCGGGCATGTATGCTGGCCTGCTCGATAGTCCCCGGTTCGGATTTCCAAACAAGTGACTGGACCGAAGCTGCTCGCCCCCATCTGCGCTTCGATTCCGATGTAGCGTGCGCGTCCGCGCCGCCGCACCCGCCGCGCCGAAGATTAACCATGCCGCAGGCGACGGCCAGCGCGCAACTTGCGCGTCGCGCGGGAACAGAGCACGATCCTTGGCGTTTACTGCAATTGCCGGCCGGCTGCTTGCGCCCGGCCGTCTGCGTGAGGGAGACATGCCATGCGAAAGCTGATTGTGACGGCCGCCGCTTCGGCGGCGATGACGGCGTTGTCTTTTCTGCCAGTCGGCAGCGCCCAGGCGATGGCGCCCGGGAGCGCGTCGGGAGTTCGCGCCGCATTGGCGCAAACCGATCTGACCCAATCGGTCGCCCGCTGCTATCGTGACAATTGGGGTCGGCTGATCTGCCGCCGCGGCGGGTACTACAGCGGCTATTACGGCTCTCCGTATTACGGCTATCCGTACTACGGCGGCTATTACGGGCCGGGCGTCGGCGTTTGGGGCCCGGGATTCGGCGTCGGCATCGGCGTGGGGCCGCGTTGGGGCTGGTGATCGTCGCAATCTAGATCTTGCCGCCCGGGGCGCGTCTGCCCCGGGCGCGCCCGCCGGCCGTCACGGCGGGTCGTAATAGTGGATTTCGTAGAGCAGGCAGCCGCGCTCCGACCGGAACGGTCCGTGGTACGCGCCGGGCGGCCGGCACGCGTAGGTGAATGCCTCGAATTTGGTCCCGCCCCTGCCGTCGGCATCGTTCCCGACGGTGAGGTCGCCCGAGACCAGAAAAACTTCTTCCCAATAGTCGTGGACGAACGGCTGGGTGGTGAAAACGCCCGGCCCGAACCGCAACAGGCGCGTGCGGCAGCCGCGCTTGTTCGCTTCATCGAGGGAGCCCGAAAGGATCTTTTGCTGGATACCCGACGGATAGCCGGCCGGAACCTCCCACCCGTGCTCGAGGTCGAGAGCATAGAACTCGTCGTGTGCCTTGTTCACCGCCATCGCGACCTCCCCAAACGGGTCCTTCGTTGGGTGTAAGCTTCCGTGCGTATGCCACAACCCTAGTTGCTACCGTCGGCTCGACAACAGGCATTTTCGTTCGACGACCAACACTGTCGTCGCGACGCCGCCGCTTCCGAGACCGTGCAGAACATTCGGCCATTCGGGTCCGCGGCCGTGGAAGGCGCATTGCAATGGACGCCAGGGCCGCTACGCTGGCCACCTCGCAGCGGCGGTTTATTGCAGCGAGTCCCGCCGCGGCCGTGCCGCTTGTGTTTGCCCCTCCACGAACAAGCCGGTGAGCGAAACCCACCCGGAGTAGTCCATGTCGGTCGTCGCAGAATCGGTTTCGATTTGCATCACGGAACGCGCCGGCCGCGGCCGGATCGGAAGCCTCACGATCGAACGCGCCGCAAAGCTCAACGCGCTCGATCCGGCGACGATCCGCGCGCTCAGGGCGGCGGCGACGCGCCTTGCCGAAGATGCAAATTTGCGCGCGGCGGTGATCACTGGCGCCGGCGATCGCGCATTCGTCGGCGGTGCCGATGTCGACACGATGACGCAGCTCGACGCCTCGAGAGCCGAAGCCTTCATCACCGAGCTGCACCGCGCCATCGCGGCGATCCGCGCCATTCCGGTGCCGGTCATCGCCCGCATCAGCGGCTATTGCCTCGGAGCGGGCCTGGAGCTCGCGGCGGCATGCGATCTGCGGGTCGCATCCGCGAACGCGATATTCGGCATGCCGGAAGTGAAGGTGGGCATGCCCTCCGTGATCGAGGCGGCGCTCTTGCCTCGGCTTGTCGGCTGGGGCCAAGCGAGCCGCCTGCTTTTGCTCGGAGAGAACGTCGGTGCCGCCGAAGCGCTCGCCATCGGGCTCGTCGAAAAGACCGTTGCGCCGCCGGAGCTCGATGCGGCGGTCGAGGGCTGGATCGACGCCATCCTGTCAGCGGGTGCCGATGCGGTTCGCCGGCAGAAGGCGCTGATGCGGGAATGGGAGCGGCTTCCGCTCGACGCGGCCATCAAGGCCGGCATCGCGAGCTTTCGCGCGAGCTTTTCCGGAGACGAGCCCCATCGCATGCTGACGAGCTTTCTCGAGCGGCGCCGGGCATCCCGAACCTGAAATAACGCGGCGCCGCCCCCGCTCGGAACGGACGGCTGTTACAGGCAAGCGGGGTGTCCGAGCCGTGTGATAATATCGCCGCGCCAGAGCGGCGCGTGATCGGGAAAGGGCCAGGGCCATGTTCTCGAAGCTGAAATCCGCGTGGAGCCGCCTCCTCGCTGGGTCGGGGGAGGGCGCCTCCCGCGAGCCATCGGAACCGCCGGTCGAATACCGCGGCTATCGGATTCGCGCGACGCCCTACCGGACTCAGGGCCGGTACCAGACCGCAGGCGTGATCGAAAAGGACGCTGCCGAGGGCACGAAAGAGCACCGGTTCATCCGCGCCGAAACCCACGAGAGCAAGGAAGACGCGGTGGCGTTCTCGATCTACAAGGCAAAGCAGATCATCGATGAACGTGGCGAGCGCGTGTTCGGCTGAGCGTCGAATCAGCAGCCCCGGCAAATGCTGAGCTTGCCGTCGATTTCCTTGTCCAGTTTCTGAACCGCGCCGCCGGAGCCAGCCGGCTGCCGCTTGCGCGGGTCCCGGGCTTTCGCCTGCTCTCGGCCGGAAGCCTCGGATTGCGACGCGAATGGCGCAATGGCGGGCGCGGGTGCCGCCGGCGACAACGACATGGCTGACGGCGGGATCGCCGGACTGCCGGGCGGCGTTCGGCTTCCCATGGCGGGGGCGCGGATGTTCGCGCCATCGGGCCGGGCGGGCTGCTGCGCAGGCGCGGGCGCAGACATGCGCGTGGACACACTTGCCGGCGCGGGGACGGGCGGGGGCGCGGTGCCAATCGGGGCGGGGCCCGAAACGGGATTGGCCGCTTCGGGCAACGGGCCGAATGGGGCGCCGCCCTTCGCCGGAGCCGGGATAACGATGACGCCGGCGGGCTTTTGCGCCAGCATGGACGCCGGCGGGTGATGATAGGACCAGATCAGAACGGCCGTAAGAATCGGCAGAAGCAGGATTCCGAGGCGAATCAAGAGACTGTACGGTCGCTCCTGAGCCATGGACACGCCCACCACGCGAACACCACCGACCGCCAAAGGCGCGGCTGCGCGAAATCGATCGGGTGTGCTTGCTCGTTTCCCCCGCGCGACTATTCCATGGAATCGCCCGCAAGGGAATGGGATTCCCGGAATGGGATCGCGCGAGGCCGTTGTCGGCTATCCGCGGAACAGCACAATGTCGAAGATCGCGAGCTTGAGATCCGGGTCGAGCTCGGCGGGCGGGGGCTGCAGTTTCACGATCAGCAGCTCCTTGCGCTCTGCGCTGTTGAGCAACCGGTCGGTGTCGTTGTAGCGCTCGTTTTCGAAATACATCTGCGTCACCAATCTGTCCTGCCTGCCCGTCACCTGGAAATGGATGTGCGGAGGGCGAATCATATTCGGTCCCGCCGGATACGCGCCGGGCTTGATCGTTTTGAAGCCGTACCGGCCTTCCGCGTCCGCACTGACCACCGCGGCGCCGTCGAAGTTCGGATCGAGTGGAGCCGGGTTGTTGTCGCTCGGATGCCGATAGCGGCCGTAGGCGTTGGCTTGCCACACCTCGATGCGCGCATTGCGCACCGGCTGGCCGGCGACGTTCAGGACGCGTCCGATGACCTGCAGGACCTGGCCGGCGGCGCGGCCCGTTCCGTCGCGCCGCCGGGTCAGGTCGGCGCCTTTCGTCCAGATGTCCGTGACCGGGTAGAACGGCCCGAGGACCTGGGCCGGGGTGCGCGCCAACGCGGCTTTTGCCAATGCGAGCTTGGTGGAGACGAGCGTGGCGGCGCTTGCGAGCGCGCCGCACATCTTCAGGATTTCACGCCGGCTGAGATCGGCGATGTGATAGCGCGCCATCGGATGCCCCTCTCGCGGCGTGCGGCTTGCCACGTGTTTATCAGCTCGCAATCCTAGCCGGTCGGCGGCGCGCCGGCCAGCGCGGATCGTCTCTCGGCGATTCTCGTGATATCGTCCGCGAACGGCCGGCAGGGCGGCGTTAGCCGGCAGTGCCGCGGGGCTCGTGACGCATGCTCGAAGACAACGACGATTGGCCGGTCGGCTGTCCACGTTGCGGGCAACGAACCGTTAAGCAGATCGCGTGGCTTCGCGCCAATACCCAGCTCCGCTGCGGCGGCTGCGGCGCCACGCTGTGGTACCGACAGGATACTTTCCTAAAGGAACTCGACCAGGCACAACGCGCCATCAAGGATTTTTCGCGAAGCGTCAGGCTGACGAAGCGCGAGCTTTGAGCCGTGCGGGTTCCGGTGCTCGGGCTGTCCGGCAACCCCCGAGCAAGCTGCCGTGCCGGATTGCCGGAGCGTGCCATGGCGGCTCTTGTGGTCGAAGCGAAGAACAGGGTCGACGGTCGGACCTATCGGGCTTCGCTCGCTCCCAAGCATCAGGTGTTGGACTATTGGCTCGCGCCGACGGTCGCTCCCGGCGACAAGCAGCCGCAACATGTGCCGGTGACGCTGACCGCGACCGTCACCCGGCGCCCGTCCCTGTTCGCGCTGCGCGAGGCCGCGCCGCTGCTGATCGTGGCCTACGGTATCGGCCGCGTCGAGTTCGATGCGATCTATGCGCTCGTCCTCGACATCTTGTCCGTCTGCGATTTCGACAATTTGCGGAGCGAGCCCAACCGCCGGGCGATCGAGGAAATTTGTGGGCGTCGCGGGCTCCTGGCCGACCACGGCGAAACGCGTTCCCCGCACTCCTCGAAGCCGATCCCGCTCGTGATGTTGTTCGATCGCGACGCGACCG
>JBKPDF010000032.1:0-72687 GCA_046727735.1 Pseudomonadota bacterium
CCCGTTCTTCCTGCTCTACCCGGAATGGGCGCTGATCCCGATGGTGGTGCTGGCGACGGCCGCAACCGTGATTGCCAGCCAGGCGGTGATCACCGGCGCCTATTCGCTCACCCGCCAGGCGATCCAGCTCGGTTTGCTGCCGCGCCTCGAGATCCGCCACACTTCGGAGGCCCTGGCCGGGCAAATCTACATGCCCCGCGTCAACGCGCTGCTGCTGATCGGCGTGCTGTTTCTCGTCGTCATGTTCCGCTCCTCGAGCGCGCTGGCCTCCGCATACGGCATCGCCGTCACGGGCACGATGGTGGTGACTGCGATGATGGCGTTGATCGTGATCTGGAAGGGCTGGGGATGGTCGCTCCCCGCCGCCGCGGCGCTGATGCTGCCGTTTCTTTTGGTCGATCTCGCGTTTCTGGCCGCCAACCTGCTCAAGGTCGTGGAGGGCGGCTGGGTGCCGCTCGCGCTCGGCGCGCTGGTCATGATCGTGATGTATACCTGGTTGCGCGGCACGCGGCTGTTGTCCGACAAGACGCGCCGGCAGGAGACGCCGCTTTCGGATCTCGTGGCCATGCTGGAACGCAAGCCGCCGCTATGCGTGCCCGGCACCGCCGTGTTCCTGACCAGCGATCCCATGAGCGCGCCGACCGCGCTCCTGCACAGCCTCAAGCACTACAAGGTGCTGCACGCAAACAACGTGATCTTGACCGTCGAGACGACGGATACGCCGCGCGTGCCGGCAGCCGAGCGCGTCCACATCGAGCCGGTGGGAAGGACGTTTTCGCGGATGCGGCTGCGTTTCGGCTTCATGGAGACGCCGAACGTGCCGCGCGCGCTCGCCATCGCCCGCAAGCTCGGCTGGCAGTTCGATATCATGTCGACGTCGTTCTTCCTGTCGCGCCGTTCCCTGCGCCCGGCGGCGCAGTCCGGAATGCCGCGCTGGCAGGATCGGCTGTTCATCCGGCTGGCGAGACTTGCCAACGATGCCACCGATTATTTCCAGATTCCGACGGGGCGCGTGGTCGAAGTCGGAACGCAAGTAAACATCTGAGACGCGGCCGATTGATCTCGTCTACGGCCCGCTGGACCCAAAATTCCGCGTGGATGGGTTGCGGCAGCGCCGCTCGAGCCGGTTTGCTCGCCCTCCGAATTTCTCGACGAGCCTGTGACCTGCGTCACAACGTAGATCGAACGCGCTCAACTAAATGGCGGGTGCAAGCCGATCAATTCGGGAGAGCCAGATGCGCAAGAGCACCCTGTTCGTCGTTGCCGCGGTCGCCGCTTTGATGCTTGGGCTGGGCGGATGGGCGGCCTCCATGCCCCATGCGCGCGTTGTCGGCTCGACGGGCCTTCAGATCGACGCGATTCAAGCTGGGATCGATGGAAACGCTCTGCCCGTCCAGCACTATGACGACTATTCGCTCGTGTTCTAGCAAGGTCGGCGCACGCGCTCAGTAGCCACCGCTTCGGGCGAACTGTTCTTTGCTGTTTACTCCTGCGGCATGATCTGCAGCAGCGGCTCGGGGCCGATCGATATCTGGCCCGTGAAGGGCCGGTCGTGGGCGATGATCAGCAGGACGGAAGCGGCGACGCCGGTCGCAAAGATGCCCATCATGGTGGTGGAGGCGAGTCTGTTGTCGCTGTGGACCATGGCGATCGCGACCAGCGCGCAAACTGCCTGCAAGTAGAGGCATGCCCATTTCACGAAATTGACTTGCGATCGGCTGATGAGAATGCGTTGGCGGCGTGCGTCCAACGCATTCTCGATCGCCGTGGCTATTTCCCGTTGTGCGGTCTGCTGGCCCGGGCTGCTGGGCGCGAGCGCCAGGGTAAGTTTCAACGCTTCGGAAAGCACGGGGGTGGGCCGTAGGGTGGCGGTCTGCCGCGCCATCATCGGCCATTCCTCGTCTACGACTCGCTTGATATAGCGCCGCACCAAAGCCCGCAGCTGCGCTTCGGTTTCACCCGGAAAGGTTCCAGCGAGAATGTCGATGGATCGCAAAGCGCTCGCCTCGCGGCTGACCGCCGCATCGGCGCGGTCGTTGTCGCTCCAGACCTGGGCAGCCGTGAACGCAACGAACAGGCCGAACAGGATGCCGAGCGGTGGCAACATACCGGACGACACGAGCTTGAACGAGCGAGCGCGCTCCCCGACTGCCAGCACTGCGATGAGCGCATAGATCGCCGCCGCAATCATGTACGTGAATCCGAAGACCACGAGGGCCATCCATGGCACCGGCAGGTTATGCAACCAGTCGTTCATGCTTTGGTCCGCCCCGATATCCGCGTCGCGCCCGTGGGAAGTCGGCGCGGAAATCCATGGAAACACACGGAATGGCACGACTCAAATTGTGTCGGTCACGGCAATGGTGCATACTCTGCAAACGAAATACCAAAGTAACTCAGGGGAGGACTGTTCATGTCTCATCTCGGCAAAGCTTTGCTTGCCAGCTTGATGGCCATGGCGCTGATCGGCGCTGCATCGACGCCCACCGCGGCTGCGAGGATGTCCAAAGAGGACAGGGTCGCGTTGAAACAAGCGACAGTTGCATGCAAGGCCGAGGCGCGGGGCAGGAAGGTCGCTTTGCTGGCGAGGCGGAAATACGTGAACACCTGCGTTGCGAGGGCTCTCAAGGGCCATCCGAGCATGAATACCCTGCAAATGACCAGAGAGCACCCGAACGTGAAGCGCCTCCGCGCGATTCAACCACCGGAATGGGGATGCCCATCGGAGTGTTGAACGAGCGAGCTCCAGCGTACGGTGCGCGGTTTCGGGTCGATGCCGCGGTCTGAAGCCATCGATGCGCGGCGGCTTCGTTCCAACTTCGGATGCGAAGAGCCGAACGATCCTGATCAGCTCGATGTCGTAGCCCTTTATGCTCGCTCGATGATGATCGCGCGGAAATCGTTGACGTTCGTGAGCGTCGGACCGGTGATGACGAGATCATCGAGCGCGGCGAAAAACCCGTAGCCATCGTTGTCGGCCAAGCGGGCCTTGGGCGAGATTTTGAGTTCTCCAGCGCGGCGCAACGTGTCGGGCGCCAAAAGCGCGCCGGCATTGTCCTCGGTGCCGTCGATCCCGTCGGTGTCGCACGCGATGGCATGAATGCCGGGATGTCCATCCAAGGCAACCGCAAGCGCCAACAGGAACTCGGCATTGCGGCCGCCGCGCCCGGTTCCACGCACCGTTACGGTCGTCTCTCCCCCTGACAGCAAGACGCAAGGCGGCGGTGCCGGCTGGCCGAACCCGGCGCACTGGCGGGCAATGCCGGCGTGCACCACGGCAACTTCCCGCGCTTCGCCCTCGAGCGCATTAGCGAGGATCAACGGCGCGTACCCCGCCTGCCGCGCCGCGGCGGCAGCCGCTTCGAGCGCATCCTGGGGCCGGGCGATCACGACATTCTCGACCTGTACGAGCCGGGGGTCATTTGGTTTGGGTGTCTCGCTCTCCGGCCGCGCCAGCCATGCGCGCACAGATCGGGACGGTTCGATGTGATATTTCCGCAAGACCGCGAGAGCATCTTCGCGCGTCGTGGCATCCGGCACCGTCGGGCCGGAAGCGATGACGGAGGGATCGTCGCCGGGCACGTCGGAAATCATCAGGCTCACCACCCGCGCCGGCGCCGCGGCGGCCGCGAGCCGACCGCCCTTGATGGCCGAGAGATGTTTCCTGACGCAATTGATCTCGGCGATCGTCGCGCCGCTCTTCAACAACGTTCGGTTGACCTCCTGCTTGTCGACGAGGGTGAGGCCCGGCGCCGGCAAAGTCAGCAGCGCCGAGCCGCCGCCCGAGATCAGACACAAAACGAGATCGTTGGCGGTGAGGCGCTGGACGAGGCGCAGGATCCGCTCGGCGGCTCGGCGCCCCGCCTCATCCGGCACGGGATGGCTCGCCTCGACCACCTCGATTTCCCGGCAACGCACGCCGTGACCGTACCGTGTCACGACCAGGCCCTCGAGCCCTCCGGGCCAATGCGTTTCCGCTGCCTTCGCCATGCTGCCGGCGGCCTTTCCGGCGCCGATCACGACGGTGCGTCCCTTGGGCGGCTGCGGAAGGCGCGGCGGCAGCAGGCGTTCCGGAAGCGCCGCGTCAACCGCCGCGCGGAACATCGTTAGAAGCAGGGACCGGGACATGGTTCAGTTCCGTGCAATTGCGGTAGAACGATTCCGTATCGTTTTCCCCGGCGCGCTGAGACGAACGTGCCGCGTAACCCCGCTGTTGTTCCACAGGGAGTGTGTTTCAGCCGATAGTGCTGATGTTTTCCCGATTTTGCTACTGAGCTGTTTGCGGATTCCGGTTTCGCGGCAATCGGCCCACCGCGGCGGCGCGTCCGCAGTGCGGCTCGCACAGGTCCGCGGATTGCTCGCGGGATTCGGCAGCGATAAGGTCTCATGATCATCGCAAGTGAGGTACCCGCAGGCCATGAGGTGCGGCCCTGCCGTGGTTGCATGCGCGTTCGGCATCGGCCTCTCGGCGCCGATCTCCGGCGTTTTGGACTCCTCGGCTCGCGCTCAATCGGCCGATCTCGCGCTGTGCGACCGGCTCGCCGCCGACCCCGCCGACCCGGACAAGCCCGCGGACGTAACCGGCACCAAAGAAATCGCGCAGTCGGATCTGGCGACGGCGATCAAGTATTGCCGGTCCGCCTCCGCTGCGTCACGCCGCGCGCTCTATCAGCTCGGTCGAGCCTACGCCGCCAATCGACAAATGTCGGAGGCGATCGCGGCCTACCGCAAGGCAGCCGATCGGGGCAGCACGTCGGCCATGGTCGAGCTCGGCGTGCTGCTCGCGACCGGCTCCGACATTGCCAAGGATCAAGGTCAGGCGCGCACGCTGTTCGAGCGCGCCGCGCAAGCGGGAAATTCCCGGGGTGCTCTCAACCTCGTGGCGCTTGCGGCGATGGACGGCGCACCGCTGGATGAGGTCAGAACCAGGGCCGGGCCGCGGAGACGAATTCGGCAGAGGCGCAGTACCAGCTGGGATTGATGATCGCCGAGGGCATCGGCGGCCCGAAGGACGATGCCGGCGCACGCGGGTTGTTCGAGAAAGCGGCCGCGCAAGATCATGCCGGCGCCTTGGAGCGGATGGGCGCATTTGCGCAAAGCGGGCGGGGCGGCCCGCAGAACGCGACAGCCGCCAAAGCGTATTACGAAAGGGCCGCGGTGCTCGGCAACGAAGAGGCCAAGGCCGCCCTCAAGCGAATGGAATGTCCCTACGTGGTCAAAGACAAGTGCGGAAACTTCGTGACCAACCTTTGCTTTTAGCTGCCCGAGCTCGCCGAGCGCGAACAGACCGTTGATTTCCGCCAGTCACCTCACCCGCGCCAGTAGCGGTCCTCCCAGCTGCGCGAGAGCCGCATCGCGGTAAGGATCAGTCCGGCCATCGAGTAGGTCTGCGGGAAATTGCCCCATAGATCGCCGGTCTGCGGGTCGACGTCTTCCGACAACAGGCCGTAGCGATTGCGGTGGTCGAGCGCGTCCAAAAACAGATCGCGCGCCTCCTCGCGCCGGCCGAGCTGCCAAAACGCGTCGATCAGCCAGAACCGGCAGATCAGGAACGCGGTGACCGGCAGCCCGAAATCGTCGGCGCTGGCGTAGCGCATTACGTGCTTCTCGCGCACGAGCTCGCGCTCCATGGCGCGCACCGTGCTGGCGAAGCGCGCGTCCTCCGCGTCGATCAGGCCGAGATCCGGCAACAGCAGCAAGCTCGCGTCGAGCTCGTGGGTGCCGAATGCGGCGGTGAACGCTTGGCGCTCCTCGTTCCAGGAACGCTCGAGCACGGCCTTGCCGATCGGATCGGCAGCCTTGGTCCAATAAGCGGCGCGGTCCTCGAAGCCGAGCCGCGCCGCGATCGCGGCGAGCCGGTGGCATCCCGCCCAGCACATGGCCGCGGAATGGGTATGGATGCGGCGCCGGCCGCGGTATTCCCAGATGCCCGCGTCGGGCTCGAGCGCGAGCTGCGCGGCCTTGGTGCCGAGCGTTTCCAAGAGGCGGAACAGCGATTCATCACCGGGGCGCGGCAGCCGGCGGTCGTAGAACATCGGCATCGCCGCCAGGATGAGGCTGCCGTAAACGTCGTGTTGCGGTTGGCCGACTGCGGCATTGCCGACGCGAACCGGCCCGTCGCCGCGGTAACCTTTGAGCTTCGGCGCGACGCGCTCTTCCAGCGGATCGATGGGGACGACGCTGTAGACCGGCCGCAGCACCTCGTCGGGATTGGCTGCGATGCCGAGCGTGAACGAGATGAAATCTTCCATCGTTTCGGTCGCGCCGATGCGGTTGAGCGCCTTTACGACGAAATAGGCGTCGCGCAGCCAGCAGTAGCGATAGTCCCAAGTGCGGCTCGAGCCGGGCGCTTCGGGGATCGAGGTGGTGTGCGCGGCGACGATGCCGCCGGTCTCCTCGAAATTGCTGAGCTTCAAAGTGATCGCGGCGCGGATGATCGCGTCCTGCCAGTCATAGGAGATCGACAGGCTGCGTACCCAGTCGACCCAGTAATCGCGGGTGCGGTCGCAGAATTCCCGGCAGGTGGCCAAGAGGTCGCCTTGGAACGGCTCGTCGGCGCCGAACACGAGATGCACCGGGCGGGTGAGCACGAACGGCGATTCCCGCTCGACGTACGAAAGCGGCGCATCCGTGGTGAGGCGGATCACGTGGTTCTCGGCGGAAAAACGAATGTGGTTGCTGCCGATCGAATGATGCCGGATGGACTCGCCATAATTGTAGGTCGGCCGGAACCGGATGGTGATGCGCGGCAGGCCGGACAGCGGCTCGATGATGCGCACCAGCTGCGGCGGGCGGAACATCCGGCCGAACCGCGGGAAGCGAGGGGCGAAATCGGTGATGCGCAGCGCGCCGCCGCGTTCGTCGGTCAGCACGGTCGCCACCACGGCGGTGTTGCGCAGATACTCGGATTGCTGCTCGACCATGCCGTCGAGCACGACGTCGCAGAATCCTTTCTCCTCATCGCCGGCGAGCAGGCGGCAGAAGATCGGGTCGCCGTCGAACCGGGGGAAGCACCACCACACGATCCGCGCGCCGGGGTCGACCAGCGCGGCCGTCCGCCCGTTGCCGATCACCGCGAGGTCGAGGCCGTGTTCCTTCATGCGGAATCCAGGGCGCCCGCCGCCGAAGCTTCCTCTTCGTTGGAAGGCGACGCAGGCACGATGGTCGGAAGAAAATCGCTCAGCGGAGCTCGCATCATGGAGACGCGACCGCCTCGACCTTGGCAATTTGCGCGAGCCACGCGCGCACGTCGCGCGGCGCGGCAAAGCATCCCGCCGTTGCCGGAAACGTGCGCCCGACCGAAAAGCCGACGCCGTCGAATTCCGGCAGAACGGCGAACACGGTCGCGTCGGTGAGGTCATCGCCGAGGAACAGGGGCCGCCGTCCCGCGAACGGCGGATGGCGCATCAGCTCGCGCACCGCCGACCCCTTTTCGAAGCCGAGACGCTTGATCTCGATGACGGCCTTGCCAGGCAGCACTTCGAGGCTCCCGCCCGGTGCGTCGGCGCAGATGGTCCGCACCGCGTCTTCCACGGCCTCCTTGAGCTGCGGCGCGAGCCGATAGTGCAGCGCGAGCGAATAGCCCTTGTCCTCGACCAGGATGCCGGTTGCGAGCCCGGCAACGCCGGCGAGCTTTCGCCTCAGTGCGGAGGGAAGGGGTGACGCACGTCCCGGGATCGGAGCTTCATCCTTTGCCGGGCGCATTTCGGCGCCGTGCCCGCCGATTGCGGCGAAGCGCAGCGGTGCGAATACCCGGTCGATGTCCTGCAGCGAGCGGCCGCTTACCAGCGCCAGCGCTCCGCCGCTCAGCCGATCGAGACGCACCAGAGTGTCGCGCAGAACGTCGGGCACGCGCACCTCGGCCGGCGTCGGCGCGATGTCCAAAATGGTCCCGTCGATATCGAGCAGGAATGCGAGCTCGGCCACCGGCGCGGGAAGAACCGGGTCGATGTGGCTCACGCCGACGTTGCTGGTCTTCGGTGCCACGGCGAAAGTCTCAGGACGGAACGTTTGAGCAAGTCGTGCAGACGCCCGGCGTTCCACCAGTCGGAGCCGCTGCCGCCGGGCTGTTCGATCGGGATGCGGCCATGTACGCGCGCGGCGCGCGGAGCGTCAAGCTACGGTCGCGGGATGCCGCCATGTTCATTCCACGAATGCCAGCGGCCGGGCCACGCTTTCCAGTGATTTGCGCTCCGCGGCAATGCCCCAACGCAGCTCGATGATCGCCGCCGCGACCATGAGGGCCGACCCGAGAAGGTAGCCCGCGAAAATGCTGGTCCGGGAGCCGGTATCGATCAACGCTCCAAACAGCACCGGGCCGGCGATGCCGCCGATCGCGGTGCCGAGCGCGTAGAAGCAGGCGATGGCGAGCGCGCGAATCTCCAGCGGGAAAGTCTCGCTGACCGTGAGATAGGCGGCACTTGCCGCCGCGGAGGCGAAGAAGAAGATCACCATCCAGGCGACCGTCTGCATTTCGGCCGACAGCACGCCGCGCATGAACAGATAGCCGCTCGCCGCCAGCAGGATACCGGAAAGCGCATAAGTGAACGCGATCATCGGCCGGCGCCCGATCGTGTCGAACAGCCGCCCGAGCAGCAGCGGGCCGAGGAAATTGCCGGCTGCGAACGGCAGCAGGTACCAGCCGACCGCATCGGCGGCGATCCCGAAGAAATCGGTCAGCACCAGCGCATAGGTGAAGAAGATCGCGTTGTAGAAGAACGCCTGGGCGGCCATCAGGCTCAAGCCGACGAGGGCGCGCTGGCGGTGCACGCGAAACAGCGTGGTCGCGACCTCCGCCAGCGGCGTGTGATCGCGCACGCGCAGCCGCACCGGCGGTGCTTCCGGCTGCGGGAGCGCACAGCCGCGCGCACGAAACCCCGCCTCGATCTCCGCGATGACGGCTTGGGCGCGATCGCCCTGGCCGTGGGTCATCAGCCAGCGCGGGCTTTCGGGGATCCACATGCGCATGAACAGGATGATGAACGCGAGCAGCGCGCCGATCAGGAACGCGAGCCGCCAGCCGAGCTCCGGGTCGAGCACGGCGGGATCGAGCAGAACGATCGAGCCTGCGGCGCCCATCGCGGCGCCGACCCAGAAGCTGCCGTTGATGACGAGGTCGGTGAAGCCGCGGACCCGCGCCGGCGTAAGCTCCTGGATCGTGGAATTGATGGCGGTATATTCCCCGCCGATCCCGGCGCCGGTCAGGAATCGGAAGAGAGCGAAGCTCGCGAGGTCCCAGGATGTCGCGGTTGCGGCCGTCGCCGTGAGATAGACGGCAAGCGTGAGGAAGAACAGCTTTCTGCGCCCCAGCCGATCCGTGAGCCAGCCGAAGAACACCGCCCCGAGCACCGCACCGATCAGATAAGCGCTGCTCGCGAATCCGACCTCGGTATTGCTGAAATGCAGCACGGGACTGGCTTTGAGCGCGCCGGAGATCGCCCCGGTCAGGGTGACTTCGAGGCCGTCCAAGATCCAGGTGATGCCGAGTGCGATGACGACGAGGGTGTGAAACCGCCCCCACGGCAGGCGATCGAGCCGGGCCGGGATGTCGGTTTCGACGATCGCGCCGCCCGCGGGCTGCGCCCGCTGTTGCTGGTCCATATCGGCCCCGATGGACGGATGCGGCGCGCTAGAGCTCGGCGATCCTGGCCAGGAACAGCGAGAGGATCCCGCCGCCGACCAGCGCCATCCAAATCGGGCCGAGCCACGGGCTCGGGCTTGCCGCCGGGGACGACGCAAGCGTTTGGCCGGCATTTTCGCCGGCGGCGATCGGTGCGAACCGCGCCGCCAGCGCTGTCGCGCTCGCAGCCTCGGCAGCGGGCAGTGACGGCGGAGCGGCAGCCGAGTACGCCTGACCCACTGTCGCACTCGGCGCTGGACGAGACCGGGATTTCCCGCCGGTTCGATGCGTGTGCGTACGGGAGAATTTTTGCCCGGAATACACGGGTGCGCCGCGGTAGAGCGCGCAGAGGGCAGGGTCGCGATCGGGACAGCCCGCACGGCTCAACGGCGCGGCGTTCGCAGTTGCGGCCGCAATGCTCAGGCATGCCGCGATCAGCAGCCCGACTCGCCACAGTAATCCGATGCTGTCCATTCCGAAGCTCGGTTCGGCACGATCGGGGGAGAAAACGCGCCGCTGTTCCGCAAAAAATGAAAATTCGTGCCCCTGCGCCGTAACAACGCGCGACGGTAATCGCAGTTCCGGACAGAAGGATCTTGCGTCGAAGGTCTGGACGTTTGCAGATTCTTGCATATCTGCTTGTGCAACCAGCGCAAAAACCTCCGCGCCGGTTCCGGAACCCTCGGCACGTTGAAACGTTACCACCCTCGCCTGGACCGGGGAGAAGCCAATGCGGCTGGTGATCGTCTCCAATCGGGTCGCGTGTCCGAAAGGGGACGAACCCATCGAGGGCGGACTCGCCGCCGCGCTGCTGCCCGCAGTCAGAAGTTCGGGAGCGATCTGGGTCGGTTCGAGTGGACGCTTCACCGATCCCCGCGACAAAGAGTCGTTTGCCAAGGTCCAGGCGCTCGGCACAGGCGCGGTCGCCACCATCGATTTGCCCCGCGAGGCTTACCAGAAATTCTACGAGGGTTTTGCCAATTCGGCGCTGTGGCCGGTCGTGCATTCCCGCACCGACCTGATCCGCACCGACGTCGAGCAATATGCAGCATACCGGGAGATCAACGCTCTGATGGCCCGCGCCGTGCTGCGTTTCGCCCAGCCCGACGCGATGTTCTGGATCCATGACTATCATTATCTGACGCTCGGCAGCGAGCTGCGGCGCCTCGGCAGCGAGCACCCGATCGGTTTCTTCCTCCACACTCCGTTCCCGGTTCGCAACACCATGGTGGCCCTGCCGCATCATCGCGAGCTGGTCCGGGCGATGCTGAGTTACGACCTGATCGGATTCCAGACCCAGGAGGATCTCGCGAATTTCGCCGATTATCTCCAGCAAGAGCTGGGATTGACTGGATCGAACCGCTTCACGACCCGCCAGCGCGTGATCCGGCTCGGCACGTTTCCGATCGGCATCGACGTCGAAAGCTTCGCCGAGCGCGCCGTCAAGTCGGCGGCCCGTCCGGAAATATCGCGGCTGCGCTCGAGCCTGGAGGGTGCCCGCCTGGTGATCGGCGTCGATCGCGTCGACTATTCGAAAGGCCTACCCAATCGATTGCGCGCCTTCGACCGCATGCTGCAGTTCCAGCCCGCCCTGAAAAGGGCGGTGACTTTTCTGCAGATCGCAGTGCCCTCGCGCGCTCAGATCGACGCTTACCGTCAGCTGCAGGCGGAGCTGGCGGCGCTGGTCGGCGACATCAACGGACGGCATTCTGAGGTCGATTGGGTCCCGATCCGGTATTTGAACAAGGGCTTCTCGCAGGCGAAACTGACGGGCCTCTATCGAACCGCGCGGGTGGGCTTCGTCACTCCGCTGAACGACGGCATGAACCTCGTCGCCAAGGAGTACGTCGCGGCGCAGAATCCGCTCGACCCCGGCGTCCTAGTCCTTTCGAAATTCGCCGGCGCGGCGAAGCAGCTCGACTCCGCGCTGCTGGTCAATCCGAATGACATCGATGCGATGGCTCGAGCGGTGTCCCAGGGCCTGGCGATGCCGAACGAAGAGCGTCGCGAGCGCTGGGCCGCCATGATGGAGACGCTGAAAACCTCCTCCCTCAAGGTGTGGATGACCGATTTCGTCTCGGCGCTCGCGGGTTCCTCGCGCGGCGCGCAAATCGAGCTCGCGCCGGAAGTGAGCGTCGAACCGCCGCCGCGGCGCCGCGCGGAGCTTACCGCGATCTGATCGCGGAGATCAGCCCCACCAGTGTTTCGCGCCGTCCGCCCTGGAGGCGGACGGGCTGCCACGCCGGTCGGAGCGGTAGCCTCAGAAACCGACGCCTAGATAACGCACCAGCGACAAAATGCCGAGGATCACCACGACGACGCGCAAGATCTGCTTGAGCCGACCTTCGACGGGAAGCAGGTTCACTAGATAGAGCACGAGAAGGACGATCACGAACGTGATCAAAATTCCGATCAGGATCGATAGCGCCGACATGGATGACCCTTTCCGCCCGTTCCGGCGCGGAGCATAGCACGAGCAAGGCGCGCCGATCGCCAAGCCCGCCAAAGCGATCTGGCCACGGTTTTTCGACGAGACCGGCCCGTTGACGCCCCCGGTTTTTTTGCGTCGCCGGGTAGCCGCGACGTTCGGCCGTCAGCGTGCGACGCGTTTTTTCTTCCGATGCAGCGGGTAGGGATCCCGACCGTAGGTCCATGCGGGCCGAAACAGCCGATCCTCGCCCTGCAACAGCACCTGCGCGTTGCGTCCGGCCTGGCCGTCCCGCTCGGCAAAATCGATTGCCGCCCGCAGTGCGTCCCGCTTGGCCGGATACGGACCCGAATGGCGGTAGCCGGCGCGGACTTTCCATTCGCCGTTGCGCCGGGTGACGAAATATTGAGCACGCGCCATCGGATGTTCCCCGTCGGGGAGAAATCGGGGTCGGTGGATAGATAACGGCCGCTGGCCCAAATCGTTCATTTTCAAGCGAAATCAGATGCACGGAAGCAGGCGGCGGGTCCCGGATCGGCGGCTGCAGAAAGTGGCACGTTCGTTGCTCTGCTGCGTTCGGGTCATGAACGATCGACATACGTACCGCGGTTCACCATCGCGCGGGGGAATGTGACGCTCGGCGCGCCGGATTGGCGGTTGCTTCGTACCTCAACCCCGGCGCATGGGGCGTCCTAACGGGGGAAAACCACAAGAAACTGCGGCGGCCCGATTGCGGAATGGGCCGAATCTGGTCATGAAATCAACACGGTCTGCTGCTCAACGACCATAAAGTTGCTCGTCCTGCAGGCGATAAGGGACGGCACCAAGAGCGGGGCGCAGGCTCCGGAAGGGAAGGGGTTGGCCGATGCGACTAGGCGCTTTGCTCGGCGCGCTACTGATGTTGCTGGGCGTTACCACTGCTTCGGCAACGGTTCGAATTCACGACGATCCCGGCGGCCGGATCGACAGATATCTGCAAAGATTCGCCAAACTCCGCCATTCCGGCGAGCGCATCATCGTCGACGGGACCTGCAATTCCGCCTGCACGCTGTTGTTGGGAACGATCCCGCGCCGCCGAATCTGCGTCACCGAGCGCGCGAGTCTGGGTTTCCATGCGGCCTGGGTATTCGACGACCGCGGCAATCAGATCGAAAGTCCCGGGTGGACGAGTGTGCTCTGGCGCAACTACCCGCAATCGATCCGTGAGTGGATCAAGCGCAACGGCGGGCTCACTCCACGCATGATCTTTCTTCGCGGCAACGAATTGACCGCGATGTATCCGCTCTGCACTTGAGCCGGGATCACGGGCCGCGCAGGGAGTTCAACCGCGCAGCCCAAGCGATCCACCATTGCGGTTGCAGGGTTCCGGCGCCTGCGGATGGCGCAGGCTTCAGCTCTTTGCGCGCTTCTCACGTGCTCGGCGGCGGCGCGAAAAAGCACCGACGAGTCCCGTCCGCCCGCTTGCAGCGCCAATAGGCGCCATCCGGACTCGGCTGGGTTTCGCTGAACGGCACGAGTTCGTTGCCGTACTCCTTGAGTATGTAACCGATGCCGTTAACCGAGACTTTTTCGCTCGGCACGGTGAAGCAATCGCCTGCTCCGCAGCACCATTCGCCCGCGGCGTTGCGGAATCCGCCGCGGTTGATCCATGAATCGTGTGCCGACGCCAGCGAACCGATCACTCCCAACGTGGCGACCAAACCAACAAACGCGATCGACCGCACCGACATTGCAGTACCTCCGCGTGGCAACGCGGCACTTACTCCGGGGTTCCTGGAAGGCCATACCGTGCCGCGCGACCAGCGGGCGGCGTGTCAGGGGGAACTTCACGGCCGCCGCGGCGTTTGCTCATGTCCAGGGATGCACGCGAGACGATGTGGAAAACCGTCACCCGAGTTGTGAAATTGGCGCTGTGTGCTGCCGTATTGGCACTTGCCGCAGAAGGCACGCTCGTTTCGCGGCCGGGGCTGGCTGCGGAACCAGCGGCGGACAAACAGCCGTCCGCCGCGGCTGAATCCTCGGACAATCTCAGCGAGCGACTGAATCGGTCCGGCGGCGTCATCAAGCCGCCGGAGAATGTCGATCCCGGCCTGCAGAAGAAACCGCCGGACGATTCCGGCAAGATGCCCGTCATTCCCCCGCCCGGCACGCCGGGCGGCGACCCGAACGTCAAGCCGAAATAGCGCCGCGGCAGCGCATCACGCCGCGTCTCGCAGCGCCTGCTTGCACATTCGCAGGTCGCCGACGAAGCGCCGATATTCCTGCTCCTTGTCCTCGCGTTCGATGATGCGCAGCAGATACGATGGATGAATCGTTACGGCGATCCGCATGCCGTCTTCCTGAAGGATGCGCCCGCGAACGGATGCGATCGACACGGTGCGGTCGAGCAGGCTGCGCGCGGCGGTGGCTCCGAGCGCGACGACGAGCTGCGGTTTGACCAGCGTGCGCTCGAGATCGTTCCACCATCGGCAGCGCTCGATCTCATAGGCATTCGGCCGCTTGTGCAGCCGGCGTTTTCCGCGCTGCTCGAACTTGAAATGCTTCACCGCATTGGTGACGAATACTTGCGAGCGATCGAGCCCCGCATCCATGAGTGCGCGGTCGAGCACGCGACCGGCCGGTCCGACGAATGGCTTGCCGGCGAGGTCCTCGTCGTTGCCCGGCTGCTCGCCGACGAGCATCAGTGGCGCCGAGGTCGGTCCTTCGCCGGAGACGACCTGGGTGGCGTTGCGATAAAGCGGACACCGGGTACATTGCGCTTCCGCTTCGCGAAGCTTGCGCAGCGAAGTGATCTCGGCACGATCCGCCTCGAACAGACTCATCGTCATCTCGCCTCGGTTGGCGCTACCCTGGACGAAACCCGCAATTCGCGGTCGATGTTCCTGATGAAGTGCTGAAGAGTCGGTCCGAGCCGAGGTCGGACCGGGCAACGCTGATAGCTATACTGGGGAACTCACCTGGTCGCGGAACGGACAGGGACGGGGACATGCGCGTCACGGCACTGCTGACCGCCCTGCTTGCGATTGCGCCAGCCGGCGCATTGGGCCAGCCTGCGCCGGACCGGGCGCCACTTCTAACCGGGAAGGCCGCGATGGGCGATTGGCGCGCCGATGCTCCCGGCGTTCGTCGGCGCATCGCGCCGGCCGATTTGCCCCCGCCCTACGCCACGCGTTCCGCACATAACGGTCCCCGCATCGTGCCGCCGCCCCCGTCCGCCTTGCCCCGGGTGCCGCCCGGATTCCACGTCGAGCGCCTGCCGGTCGAGCTCGACGCGCCCCGGATCGTCCGCATCGCGCCGAACGGCGACATTTTCATTGCGGAGACCGAGGCGGGGCGCGTTCGCGTGCTGCGCGCGCCGGAAGGCGCGGTAAGGCCCGACCGCATCGAAACCTTCGCCTTGCGGCTGAACGAGCCGTTCGGCTTGGCCTTCTACCCGCCGGGAGATTCCCCGGAATGGCTGTATGTCGCCGATACCGATGCGGTCCTGCGGTTTCCCTATCGCAGCGGCGATTTGGGCGCCCGCGGCGATGCGCAGGTCATCGTGCCCGATCTTGCGCGTGGGCGCGGCCACTCGACCCGAGATGTCGCCTTCTCGCTCGATGGAAAACGGATGTTCGTGTCCGTCGGATCCGGGTCCAACGACGGCGAGGACATGCGCCGGCTCGGCGCTGCCGAGATCAAGGCGTGGGAAGCCAAGCACGGCTTGGGCGCCGCCTGGGGACGCGAAACGAACCGCGCCGCCGTTCTCGTGTTCGATCCGGACGGCAGAAACGGACGGCTATTCGCGACGGGCATCCGGAACTGCGTCGGCCTCGCAGTCGATCCCGGCAGCGGCGAACTGTGGTGCTCCACCAACGAGCGCGACGGCCTCGGTGACGATCTCGTTCCGGACTACCTCACGCGCGTGCGCGAAGGCGGCTTCTACGGCTGGCCGTGGTTCTATGTGGGCGACAATGAGGACCCCCGACATCGTGGCGATCGCCCCGATCTCATCGACCGCGTGACCGTGCCCGACGTGCTGGTGCAGTCGCACTCGGCCTCGATGCAGATGACGTTCTACGACGGCGCGCAATTCCCTGCCGAATATCGCGGCACCATCTTCGCGGCGGAACATGGTTCCTGGAACCGCAGCAGGCGCACCGGCTACAAGGTCATTCAAGCAATCGTGCAGAACGGGGTTCCGACCGGCGAGTACGTCGATTTCATGACCGGATTCGTCGTCAACGACCGGAACGTTTGGGGCCGGCCGGTCGGCGTGGCCGTCGCGCGCGACGGCTCGCTGCTCGTGACCGAGGACGGCAACGGCAGCATCTGGCGGATTTGGCACGCTGGACGCAATTGAGAGCCGGCGGATCGCCAGCGGAACCGCCCTGATGGCCGCGCGTTGTTGAAACTCGCCGCGGCAGGCCTCGATGCTCTCCGCCATTCTGATCGTCATGCTCACATTGCTCCTGATCGGCACGCTCCCACGGTGGGGCTGCCGCAGGCGCGGCCAAGGGCCGAGCGGAGCGATCGGCATCGTTCTCGTCGTCATCGTGATTCCGGCGCTGCACCATCCGATGTGATGCGGGCCGCCGGTGTGAGGCGGCTCGGTGCGATGGGGAACCATTCGCCATCGGCTGACGTTCAGCACCAGCATTGCACCGCCCCCGGATGCAAGGCGGCCGGATCGAATTGCGAGGCGGGAAACAGCATGAACGGTGGCCTCGAATCCCATGCCGGCCGGGTCCGAACCCAGGTGGCCGGTCGGCTCGGTCGCGCATCGCCGATGGCTGTCGCCGTCCTGGCGATCGTGCTCTCCGGCAGCGTGGATTGCGCCCTCGCCGGCGAGGTCAATGCGCATGGAGCGCCGCACCCTGTCGGCTTTGCCGACATCGCCGCCAAGGTGAAGCCGGCGGTGATCGGCGTGCGCGTCAGGGTCGAGAACCCGCAATCCCAGCTGGCGGACCAGGACCTTCCGTTCCCGCCCGGCTCGCCGTTCTACAAATTCTTCGGTGCGCCGGATCAGAATCCGCAGCGGCCTCGGTTCGGAACCGCGCTCGGCTCCGGCTTCTTCATTTCGGGCGACGGTCACGCGGTCACCAACAACCACGTGGTCGAGAACGGCCGGAATTTCGAAGTGACGACCGATGACGGCAAGACCTATCCGGCCAAGGTGATCGGCACCGATTCCAAGACCGATGTGGCGCTGATCAAGGTCGAGGGCCGCGATGATTTCCCCTACGTCCGGTTCTCCGGCACCGAGCCGCGCGTCGGCGATTGGGTGCTCGCGGTCGGCAATCCGTTCGGACTCGGCGGCACGGTGACGGCCGGAATCGTCTCGGCGCGGGGACGCGACATCGGCGCTGGTTCCTTCGACGACTTCATCCAGATCGATGCACCGGTCAACAAGGGCAATTCCGGCGGGCCGACCTTCGACGTGCGCGGCGAGGTGATCGGTGTCAATGCCGCGATCTTCTCGCCGTCGGGTGGCTTCATCGGCATCGCGTTCGCGATTCCTGCCGACACCGTGAAGCTGGTCGTGGAGCAGCTCAAGGAGCGGGGCACCGTCACCCGCGGTTGGCTCGGAGTGCAGATTCAGAACGTCACGCCGGACATTGCCGAAAGCCTCGGGCTCAAGAAGGCGGAAGGCGCGCTGGTCGCCGAGCCGCAGCCCGGGACGCCGGCGATGAAGGCCGGGATCAAGTCCGGCGACGTGATCACCTCCGTCAACGACCAGCCGGTGAAGGATTCGCGGGATCTCGCCAGGAAGATTGCCGGGATGCCGCCCGGCACCGCCATCAAGCTCGGGACCTTGCGCAACGGCCAAAGCAAGGCGATGACGGTCACGCTCGGCGAGCTCCCCAACACGCCGGCCCGCGCCGAATCCAGGCAGCAGCCGAGCGACAAGCCCAATGCTCCGAGCGAGGAAACTGGGCTCGGCCTCTCGCTCGCACCGGCCCGCAAGGTTGCGGGTGCCGGCGGCCAGGGCGTCGTGGTGACCCAAGTGGATCCGAGCGGGCGGGCCGCCGACACCGGTCTCGAGGCGGGCGACGTCATTCTGGAGGTCGGCGGCAAGGCGGTGAGCACGCCAGCCGACGTCCGCAACGCCGTCAACGAAGCGCGCGGGCGCGCGCAGCACACCGTGTTGCTGCGGGTCAAGACCGGGCAGAACATCCGGTTCGTGGCCGTTCCGGTCGGCTGATGGGCATCTCCGCTACGGGCGGCTTGTCTGGCCTTTGAGCAGATCGCGAATTTCCGTCAGCAGCACCTCCTGACGCGACGGGGGCGGTGCTGCCGCGGGCTCCGCCGCTTCGCGCCGCTTCAATCGGTTCATCAGCCGCGCGACCCAGAACATTACCCAGGCGACGATCAGGAAGTTGATCATGATCGTGATGAAATTGCCCCAGGCCAGGACCGCGCCCTGTTTCTTGGCTTCGACGAGGCTGTTCGCCGTCACGCGGCCCGAAAGGGCGGTGAAATAATTGGAGAAATCGAGGCCGCCGCTGACCGCGCCGATGATCGGCGTGCATGTTGCCCCGCAGGGCGAATTCTCGAAATTCCTTGAGCATCGGCTCCTCCGCTTCGCCTGGTTTCCCCTCGAACCGAGTCAGCCCGTCATGACCGCCGTCGAGGTCCGCACAAATGGGTCTCGATCTCGGACACCGGCAGCCGCACGTAGTCCTTTTCGAGCTCCACGCGGATTGCTTGGCGCACCCGCGGCGAAGAGGCCCGGCGAATGATGCCCAGGGCGCGCGGAGGCGCCACCATGATCACGTGTTGGATCTCGCCGGCATTGATGGCAGTATCGAGCCTGTTCATCAGAGTTTTGAGGAAATTGCGCTCCGATTGATCGTGCCAGTCGGTTTGCTCGACCGCGCTGCGCGTGCCGCCGACCGACGCGAACGCGCGGCCCGGAACGTCGCTGCCCTGCTCGTGCGTTGCCGGATGCTTCTGTTCGTAGCTCTCTCGGGTGCGCAGATTCGGGAACTCGGCATCCCCGGCATTCTCCAGGACGAGCGCCTTGCCGCCGTCGCATACCACGACCCATTCACCGTTTGCGATCTTCAAGTTGGGCATTGAAGCCTCCTGCTGCGCGCAATGCTCGCCGGAAACGCGGGGTGAATGATCGAGGTTGCTGCCGTGCGGGGACGGCCCGAAGTTCGGCGGAACTTGCGCTGGTTTCTGGCGTTTGCCGAGGAGCGTGGTCCGATCGAGATGCGCGTGGGGGCGGCCGCAGACTCGAAATGCTTCGCAACGGCGGGGCGGGCCTCCTCGGGTGCGGCAAGCGACCGCACCGAACACGCTGAACGGCTGACCTCGAAACGCGGTGATCGTCCCGCCACGCGATGCAATTCGACCACCCACGTCCCGGAATCGGCGATGAGTGACGGCCAGAAGTATGGCGCGGCGTTCCGCGAGTTGCGTTCCGGCGCCGGCGACGGGCCTGTAGGGCGTCCCGTCCGCGATCCGCCCGTCCAAGCCGGCCGCATGGCACAGCCGCGGCACGCAATGCCGCGAAACGACCATCTCGACGATACGATGCGGGAGGCGATGCTCGGCGCAGTTCCGCGCCTGCGCGCGTTCGCGATTTCGCTCTGCGGAAATGTCGACAAGGCCGATGATCTCGTGCAGGAGACGCTGCTGCGTGGCCTTTCCCATATCGATCAATTCGAGCCCGGCACCAACATGCCGGCTTGGCTGTTCACGATCCTGCGCAACTTGTTCCGATCCGATTACCGCAAGCGACGCCGCGAGGTCGAGGACGACGACGGTTCCTACGCGGAGACGCTGAAGTCGCAGCCCGAGCAGTCCGGCCGGCTCGAATTCGAAGAGATTCCGGGCGCACTCGCCAAGCTGCCGCACGATCAGCGCGAAGCCTTGGTCCTGGTGGGAGCATCGGGCCTGTCCTATGAGGAAGCAGCGCGGATTTGCGGGTGTCCGATCGGCACCATCAAGAGCCGCGTCAATCGCGCGCGAGGCAGACTTGCCGAGCTGTTGTCGATCGAGAGCGTCGATGACCTCGGGCCGGATCAGACCACCCGCGCCGTGTTGGTGAGCGAAGTTTAAGGATCGAGTCGGCATCCGGCGCCGCTGAAAGACTCCAGGCGATTCATGCCATGAACCAATCCAAGGAAACGACGGAGCCGGCCGCCGATTTGGCGATTGCGACCGACAAAGTGTGCTTCGTCGCTGTCAAAGCCCGCGAGTTCGACGTCAAGGATCTGGTGACGGAGCCGAATCCGGGCTCCAATCCTACCGACGACCGCATGATTGCCATTCTGGAGGATCACAAGGATGACCCAGTCGTGCGCGAGCTTACGGCCTTCATCGGCGCATTGAACGCGGACGAGCAGATCGATCTCGTCGCGCTCGCGTGGCTCGGCCGCGGCGATGGCGGCCTCGATGACTGGGCCGAGCTGCGCGCACAGGCGGCAGGCGAGCATAGTCGCCGGGCCGTGCATTACCTGCTCGGTCTGCCGCTGCTGGCAGACTACCTCGAAGAGGGCCTGTCGCTGTTCGGCAGGTCCTGCGAGTCCTACGAGATCTGACGAGACCGCAGCGAACTTCCCGCCCTGCGCACCCGCCCGATTTGCCGGCACATCTGCTAGCCCCGCGCCGAGCGCGTCTTGACCGCTGCCCCACGCTCGCTGTGAGATGTCGAGCAGGATCACGAGGCGCCGGCTTGTTCTCCCTGACGCCCTCCCACCTGCTCTCGGCTTACGGCTATTGGGCGATCGCCGCGATCGTCGGCATTGAAGGTGTCGGCATTCCGATTCCGGGTGAGGCGACCCTCATCCTCGCGGCCGCCTATGCAGGGTCGACTCATCAGCTGGATATCCGCTTGGTGGTTGTGGCCGCGGCGGCCGGATCGCTGATCGGGAGCATCGTCGGATTCTGGATCGGCCGCGAGGTGGGTTACCCACTGCTGGTCCGTTACGGCCACTACGTCGGGCTGACCGAGAGCAAGATCAAGATCGGGCAATATTTGTTTCGGCTTCACGGGGGAAAGATCGTATTCTTCGGCCGCTTCCTGCCGTTGCTGCGGATGCTGGCGGCCTTGCTCGCAGGCGCCAATTGCATGTCGTGGTCGTGGTTTCTGCTGTTCAATACCACCGGCAGCCTGTTGTGGGCGGGCACTTACGGAATCGGCGCCTACTATTTGGGCCAAGGAGCGAGCCGGCTGCAGGGGCCGCTCGAGCTCGCACTGGGTGCGGCGGTGCTCCTTCTCATCTTGGCCGTGACGGTGCTGCTGCGCCGTCGCGAGGCACAGCTCGCGGAGGCGGCGGAGCGCGCGCTTCCCGGACCGCTGCAGGATCCGCGCCGCCGGTGGCGCAAGCGCTGAGCAAGCGGCGACCTCAATCTGTTTCCGGTGCACGATCCCGTTGCCTCGACCGTCATGCAGGCCGGAATAAGCAACGTCGACACCGTCCTGATCGCCGGACGCGTCCGCAAGCGCGGCGGAAAATTGCTGGCGACCGATCTCGAGCGCAGAAAATCCGAACTGCGCAGTTCGGGCGAGTGGATTCTGCGGGAGTTCGGCATCGAGCCGCAGCGCGCCGTCTGAACACGCCCATGCCATGCGGAGGCCACGATTTGGCTTCAGGGCGTATGCGTCGGCGGCGGGCTACGACGCCGAAGTCGTAAGCCGTTGCGGCGGCTGAGTGGGGTAGGGGATGAGGCGCGTTCCTCGCGGCATCGCGGTGTGTCTCTGTGCCGGATGGCTCGTGGCGGCCGTCGGCGGCGCGCAGGCGCAGCGCGCGATAAGCGTGCAGCCCGACGAGTTGCCCGTGCAGGAACAGCCGGGGGTCGTGCCCGACCCGGAAGAGGAGGAGCTGCCGGCCGCCTACCAGCGGCAGCTCGTGTTCTTCCGCTCGGCCGAGCCGCCCGGAACCCTTGTGGTCCACACATCCGAGCGCTTCCTGTATTTGGTCCAGGGCAACAACCGGGCGCTCCGCTACGGCATCGGGGTGGGTCGCGACGGCTTCCAATGGTCGGGCCTGCTGCGCATTTCGCGGAAATCGGAATGGCCGGATTGGATTCCGCCGCCGGAAATGATCGAGCGCCAGCCGTATCTGCCGCGATTCATGGCCGGCGGCCCGGGCAACCCGCTCGGGGCGCGCGCGCTCTATCTCGGCAACACGGTCTACCGCATTCACGGCACCAATCAGCCGCAGACGATCGGGCATGCGGTGTCGTCGGGCTGCTTCCGGCTGGTGAACGGGGACGTCATCGATCTCTACGATCGTGTGCCGATCGGGACCAAGGTCGTCGTGCGGCAAAGTCCGGAATTGTAGGGGAAGGGCCATGCCCGGAGATTTCCGCCTGAGCCTCGCATCCACCCCCCCGATGCCGCCCCGCATTTGCCGCGCGCGAAATCCGTCCGGGATTCTCGTTCGCGCATTTCGGGGTTTGCTTGCTGCGGCCTTGGTTTTCGCGTTGGCGCTGCCCGGGCCTGCGGCCGCGCAGACGCTCGCCAAGGTACGCGATCGGGGCGAGCTCGTATGCGGGGTCAGCCACGGCCTCGCCGGCTTCTCGAGCCGCGACGGCAACGGCAATTGGACCGGCTTCGACGTCGACCTGTGCCGCGCGATCGCTGCGGCGATTTTCGCCGATGCCGGCAAGGTGCGATTCGTTCCGCTCGATGCAGCGGCGCGGTTCCCGGCGCTGCGGGCGGGCGAGATCGACTTGTTGTCGCGCAACTCGACCTGGACCATGTCGCGGGAGACCGCGTTCGGGCTGATGTTCGCGGCGATCACCTATTACGACGGGCAAGGATTCCTGGTCCGCAAAGTGCTCAACGCCGAATCCGCGCTCGATCTCGACGGCAAGGCGTTTTGCCTGCAGACCGGAACGACCGGCGAGCTCAACGTCGCCGATTATTTCCGCGCCAACAACCTGACGTACCGGCCGGTCGCGCTCGCGAGCCTGGACGAGATCATCAAGGCCTACGACAGCGAACATTGCGACGTGTTCGCGACCGACGTCTCGCAGCTCCATGCCGAGCGGCTGAAGCTCACGAAACCCGACGAGCACGTCATCCTCCCCGACGTCATCTCGAAAGAGCCGCTCGGTCCGGTGGTTCGGCAAGGGGACGATCAATGGTTCAATGTCGTGAAATGGACGCATTTCGCCATGGTCAACGCCGAGGAGCTCGGGGTGAGCACGAAGACCATCGACCGAGCGATGCGCTCGGAGAAGCCGGAGGTGAAGCGCCTTGTCGGCACTGCGGGTACTTTCGGCGAAGAGGCCGGTCTCAGCAACGATTGGGCAGCCCGGGTGATCCGGCTGGTCGGCAATTACGGCGAAGTCTTCGAGCGCAACATCGGCGCGAAATCGCCGCTCGGGATACCGCGCGGCCTCAACCAGCTCTGGACCATGGGCGGCATTCAATATGCGCCTCCGATCCGGTAGGCTCGAGCACGCCGTCGCGGCGGAGTTCTGCTAATATACGGAACCGCTCGCCCAAACCCGTCGTTTATAAGGATTAATTCACCAGCGCGGGCGCACCTTGGATACGCCCGTTGCCTTCCGGCTCCCGATGAATGCGATCCTGGTCAAGATCTTCGCGACCGCCCTTGCGCTCAGCCAGGTGACCACCCAGCCCGGGACGGTCAAGACCCAATTCGACCCGGCGCGCGACCAGCAAGCGGTGGTGCAGATTCTGCGGGCCGGCTGTGCCCATATCCGCAAGGCGTTCGACATCGAGGACGTGAACATCGACGAGCTCATCGCGACCGCGATGAACGATCCTCAGGCTCTGGGTGCCAGCATCAAGGCTCTGCACGGGCTCAAGTTCGAGGACTTGTTCACCGCGTATCGGCAATTCTGCAAGAACGAGACCGTGGAGCACTCGCCGGTCGATGTCGACGAGGTGATCGCATTTTACAACAACGCGGCTGCCGAGCTGCCCGACGAGACCCGGCTCAAGGGCTTCAAACCGCGCGGCATGAGCGTGGTGCTCGACCGCGGCGACAGCCGCTTCGCCGACATGGCACCTCCCGATCAACGGCGGCTTCCCGTGCCGCTGAGCGGGATCCCCGAGCTCGCGCAGAAGGCCTTCGTCGCCGCCGAGGACAAGCGCTTCTTCCAGCACAAGGGCATCGACGAGCGCGGCATGGTGCGGGCGTTCCTGGGCAATCTCGCGGAGCCGGGGAGGCCGCAGGGCGGGTCGACCATCACCCAGCAGGTCGCCAAGAATCTGCTGGTGGGCGATGACGTCACCTACGAGCGCAAGATCCGCGAGATCCTCGTCGCCTCCCGGCTCGAGCAGGTGCTCGGCAAGCCGGAAATCCTCGCGCTTTATCTCAACTCGATCTATCTGGGCCGCGGATCGTGGGGGGTCGAGATGGCGGCGCAGAGCTATTTCGGCAAGTCCGCCGGGGAGCTCAGCTTGGCCGAAGGCGCACTGCTGGCCGGACTGACCAAGGGACCGAATTATTTCAGCCCAGACCGCCATCCGGATCGAGCGCGGGAACGCCTGGCCTACGTGCTCAATCGAATGCAGGAAGACGGCATGATCGATGCGGGCCAAATGCGGGACGCCTTGGCGACGCTGCCGCAAATGGTCGCCTACGAGCGGGTGCGCCGCGATACCGGCTTTTACTTCGTCGATCATGTTGGCCGCGAAGCCAAGTCGGCGGCCGGCATCGATATTCTGGCGGGAGCCTCCTACACGATCCACTCGACCATTCATGCCGGACTGCAGCGTGCGACCGAAAATGCGCTGCAGGACGGGCTTTCGGCTTACGAGCGCAGCACCGGACGGGTGCGTTTTGCCGGACCCGAGGCAAATCTTGCCGACGCGGTCCAGCGCATCGAGGCCGAACGCACAGCGAAGGTGGGGGCTGCGCGCGAACCGGCCCAAGCCGGCGAGCCGGCGCTGCCCGCATGGCAGCAGGCGCTGCAATCGGCGCGGCTGCCGCTTTACGACGTGCACTGGCCCGCGGCCGTCGTTGTCGCGATAGCGGGCGGCAAGAACGCCGGCATCCGCGTCGGCTTGGCGGACGGCAGCATCCTGCCGCTCGTGAGTCCTCATGTCGGCGTTCGGCGCGCGATCAAACTTTATGACGTCGTCTTCGTTCAGATCCTCGAAGGCAAAGGGAAATCGCCGCCGCGTGCCGAACTGCGCGTGCCGCCCGTCGTCCAAGGTGCCGCCTTGGTGCTCGACAACAAGACGGGCGGCATCCTGGCGATGGCGGGCGGATTCTCCTACCCGGTGAGCCAGCTCAACCGCACCACGCAGATGCGGCGGCAGCCGGGCTCGGCGCTCAAGCCGATCACCTACTTGGCTGCGCTCGAAGCGGGCTTGCAGCCCAACACGCTGGTGCTCGACGAGCCGATCACGTTTGCGCCGATCGGCAATGCCACTTATGCGCGCGAGCGCGATTACTGGTCGCCGCGCAACTACGACCGCGGCAGCTCCGGCGTGACCACGCTGCGGCGCGCGCTCGAAAATTCCAAGAATCGCGTGACCGCGCGGCTGCTGGACGGCGGCATCAAGAACGATCCCGAGCAGAGCCTCGACCGCATCTGCGAGGTCGCGATGGAGGCGCAGCTCTATGGCGAATGCGTGCGGTATTATCCCTTTATTCTGGGCGCGCAGCCGGTGCGAATGATCGATCTCGCGGCGTTTTACGCGGCTGTCGCCAACGAAGGCGTGCGGCCCTCGCCGCACGCGATCGACTCGATCGAGCAGAACGGCTCGGTCTTGTACCGACACGAATCGCGGCCCGCCGCGATCGGCTCCGCCGACCCGGCCATGTTCTATCAGCTCAAGACCATGCTGCAAGGCGTGGTCGAACGCGGCACCGCGCGCGCGATCCGGCAGCTCGCCCCGTACGTGGCCGGGAAGACCGGCACCTCCGAGCACGAGAACGACGCGTGGTTCGTCGGCTTTTCCAACGAGGTCACGGTTGCGGTCTGGGTCGGCTATGACAACGCCGGAGACAAGCGGCGCACGCTCGGCGGCGGCGCGACCGGCGGCAAAGTTGCTGTCCCGATCTTCGAATCGATCATGCAGGCGGTGTGGTCGCAATATGCGCCGCGAACCGTGTTCAACCCGCCGTCGCCGCAGGCGCGACGCCAGCTCGTCGATCTGCCGATCGATCTCACGACCGGCGATCGGCTGGCCTATGCGAGCCCGCGAGCGTTCGTCGAGCATTTCCACGTCGACCGTCAGGGCCAGCTCGAAGACACCCAGTACCGGCTCGTCGGCCGCGGCAACATCTACGCCTATCGCGACGGCGACCTGTTCGGCGAAACCGAGCCGCCGCCGGGCTGGAGCTATCCGCCGGGCTCCACCTATGACGACCGCTCCGCGCCGACTTCGCCGTGGCGTTTTTCGCCGCGGCCGCGGCTTTCGCCCTGGGGCGGCTTGTTCGGCGATCCCTACTGGTGGGGAGGCGACGGCCGCCTGCGCCCGCGCCGAGTCGATCCCGACTATTTCTGGGGCCGCCGCGGCTTCTGACCGGAGAGCCTGAATGGGGACATCTCGCGCGCTCGCGCCGTTTCTCGCGCTCGCGATTTGGACCGGCACGGGCGTGACCGCCGGGGCGGAGGAATTCCGGATTGCGGAGGTCCGCTCGCTTGCCGCAGCGGACGCGACTGCGCTGCAGCCGCACGCCATCGCCTTTACCGATCATCACGAGGATGCGCTGGCCGATCCCTCGACCGGACTGATCCGGTTCGAGGACTGGGCGCAGGCGATGCCGGCGCAGAGGCAGTTCCTCGCGCTTTATCCGAGCTTCGTCGAGCCGACGATCGATCTCGTCGAGGACGGAATCACCAAGCCGCACAAGGAGAAGCTGCACGTGTACGTGGCCGAGGCTCGCTTCCTGTTGGCGAAGCCCGCAGCCTCGGTCGACCTCGGCCGTTACGTCGCGATCGCCTTTCTCGAGCGCATCGATCCGAAGATCAGCCATCGGGCGATCGCACCCGCCGATATCGATCCCGCCGCGAACCACAACCCCGATCGGGACTGGTGCGGGGCCAAACTACGGGCGCTGTGCATCGAATCCCGCTACGAGCTGGAGGGCAAACTGCCGGCCGGCATCCGCGTTGCCAACCAGCTGGTGGAGAAAAAGAAGAAGATCGACGATTTCCTTCGATTCCAAAGCGAGCTGCGGCTGCTCTCGCCCGCGGAGCTCGACCGCACGGGCTTGAGCAGGCTCACCGGTCTCGATGCGCCGATCGCCGGCGCGATCGAGCAGAACATCTTCTACGTCAACCAAGTCATGCAATTCGGCAAGTTCATGGCCGTGCTGCAGCCGGACCCCGCGCAGCCGAGCAGGAGCGTGGTCAGCGCCTTCATCGCGCTCGCGCTGAAAACCCGGGTGATCGAGAACAAGAACAAATATGCGAGCGTGCCGGTGCTGCGCAATCTGGTGCCCGGGCAGGTTCTGGTCGGCAAGAGCTCGTTCAATACCGGAACTTCGCTCAGCGCCGGCCTCCCGGCCTACGCCCGAAACCAGATCAAGGCCGTCGCCGGCATCCTCGACCACGAGTAACAGCTGGTCGTGACCGCCGCGGGCGGTCGAGCGCTCCTAACAAACAGCCGTTAACCGTTCCGTGCGGCTGATTGCCGGCGCCGCTTCAAAATCCCGCAATTCTTCGGCATATTGCCGCAGGATATGGCCGGAGTCAGGGGGCCGATTTCCGCCATGCGGTATGTCATGTTCCTGCTCGCGCTGGCGTGCATCGGAGCCGGCGACGCGCGTGCGAATGTCGTGATCGCGATCGACAAGACCCAGCAGCGCATGTCGGTCAGCGTCGACGGCGAGGATCGCTACACTTGGCCGATCTCGACCGCGCGCGCCGGCTACGTCACGCCAAACGGGAGCTATCATCCGGAGTTGCTGGCGCGCCGGTGGTTTTCGCGCAAGTATTACGGCTCGCCGATGCCGCACTCGATCTTCTTCCATGGGGGATTTGCGATCCACGGCAGCTACGAAATCTCGCATCTTGGTCGTGCGGCCTCGCACGGCTGCATCCGGCTGCATCCGGACCACGCCGCCGTCCTGTTCGCGCTGGTCAAGCAGGAGGGAAATGCCAATACCGAGATCGTCGTGACCGGCTCGGACCCGGTTGCGCGGCATATCGCCGGAGGCCGCCGAAACTATTATTTTCCTTGGTTTGCTCACCGCGGCTTCTACGGCCGGTTTTGATCGGCGGCTTCCGTGTTCAGGCGCGCTCGCTCGCGTGCAACACGGCAAACGGCATGGTCGCGAACAGCTTCGCGACCGGAATTTCCGCCTGCGAAAAACTGCGGCCCGAGGCCAGCAGGTCGCGGAGCGGTCCGAGGCCCCCGCAAAGCAAAGAGGCGCGCCAGTCGGCGCCACGCGGCCATGCGCGGCCGCCGTCGGTGAACCGGCCGAAATGGCGGCCGACGACCACGATCACCGCGTCACGACCCCGATAACGCCGGAAAGCGAGCACATGCTCCTTGTGCTCCCCCTCGATCGGAACAGGCGCGTAGTCGCCTTCGCGGAACAGCGCTCGGTGGTCCTGACGCACCGCGAGCAGCCGGCGCGTGAGCGCAAGCTTGATCTTTCCGTCTTGCCAACGAGCCTGCAGCGCGCGCCAGTCGGGCGGGTCGATATCGGCGAGCGCCGTCCGGCGCGCCGCGAAATCCACCGGGCGGCGGTTGTCGGGATCGACCAGCGAAAGATCCCAGAACTCGGTGCCCTGATAAAAGTCGGGCACCCCGGGAATCGTCGCCTTGATCGTGAGCTGCGCGAGGCCGTTCAGCGCGCCCAACAGCGCCGCGCGGCGGGTGAACTCGTCGAAAGAGCCAATGAAATCCGCCGATGCGCGGGCATCGAGAATGCCGGCGATGAACGCCGTCAGCCCGCGCTCGTAGGGTTCGTTCGGATCGAGCCAGCTCGTTTGCAGCTTGCTCTCGCGCGCCGCCTTGACCGCGTAGGCCTGCATTCGCTCGACGAAGTTTGGATTCGGAGCCTGCCACGGCCAGGCGCCGAGCAGCGCCTGGTAGAGCAGATATTCGTGCCCGGGCGAGGGCGCGGGCGTGCCGGCGGAGCGATCGAGGAAACGGCGGTTGGCCTTGCTCCATGCCTGCACGCGCTCGATCCACTCGCCTGCGAGCTCGGACAGCGCCGCCAAGCGCATCCGCGCATCCTCACCGCGCTTGGTGTCATGGGTCGCGCTCGCCGTCATTCCGATCGGCGATTGCCGGGCGCGCGTGGCCATGCGCTCGTGAAATTCCGGGATCGAAACGGGAGGCGCCGCCGGATCGCCCCCGACCTCGTTGCAGGCCAGCAGCCGCAGGTATCGATAGCATACGGTGTCTTCCAGCGACTTCGCCATCAAGGGGCCGGTGAGCTGCTGGACCTTTCGGACAAATTCGCGAACGCGGCGTCGGCTATAACCGGAACTTTTCGGCGCGATGAGATCCAGCGTGAGCGTTGCCTGCAGGAAATCGAATACCGGACCGCAGCGCGGGTCGTGCGCCTTGGCTTCGCGGATCGCCCGCGCGATCATCGCCCGATCGTTGACCGAGGCGCCCACTCGTCCGACGTAAGTGCGGTAAACCGGAAAATGCAGCAAATAAAGCTCGAGCGCTTGCGCAAGCGCCGCGCGCTCAAAATCCCGGCTTTGCCAGTGTCCGGCGGCGATCCGCGCCAAGAGCCGCACGAGCGCGCCGAATTCCCCGCCGAACATCGTCTCCAACACGGTGCGTTTGGCCTGAAGCAGCATCTCGGAGAACGTCGCTCCATTGCCGGGGATTGTCCGGCGGTGATGTTCGAGCGCATCGAGCCCGTCCGCATCGAGCAGCGTTCGGGCGATGACGTTCAGCCATTCATATCCGGTCGCTCCCGCAATGCCGGCGAGCTCGGGCATCGGTTCGCCTTCGCCGAGGATCTTTTCGACGATGACATAGAGGGGTCGGGATGCATTGCCGCGTGCTTGCGCTACAGCATGCTGCAGCGACCGGCAGTATTCACTCGGATCGGACAGGCCGTCGATGTGATCGAGCCGCAATCCTTGCAGCCGGCCCTCGCCGATCAGCCGCAGCACCAAGCGATGCACGGCCGCAAACGTGTCGGGGTCTTCGACGCGAAGTCCCGCAAGATCATTGATGTCGAAGAATCGCCGGTAATTGATTTCCCTCGTCGCCAGCCGCCAGTACGCGACGCGATAGTGCTGGCGCTCGAGCAAACGGTTCAGCGCGCGCGTGCCGGCGCCGCCGCCCTGCGGACGGTAGGATTCTAGACCGCGTTCGATGAGCGGCGCCGCCTCTTGCGATGCCGCCAATCTGCACTTGAGCGTCGCAACCTGCTCGCTCGTTTGTGCCCCAGCCTCGGCAAGTTCCAGCAACCGGCGACCGGCCTCGCTTCGGTGCGCGCGCGCGGCAGCGGCAAGGGTGCGAAGCAGGCGCGGATACAGATCCGGCCGGATCGGCAGCCGGTGCTGGTGATACCAAGCGGAAAAGCTTCCTTCGGCGGCAGCGAATTTCAGCTCTATCTCGCCGGCTTCGAGCGCTTCGCCATAAGGCCGGCCGAGGATCGGCAGCAGCACCCGGCCGCGATTCGAAGGCGCATTCCAGTCGATATCGAATGCGGCCGCATGCGGCGAACGCGCGCCCCATTCGAGCACGTCGAGCCACCATGCATTATCGTTGCCGCCGATGCCGACGTGATTGGGCACGAAATCCAGGATCAGCCCCAAATCGGCGCGCGCCAACGCTTGCGACAATCTTGCGAACCCGGCCTCCCCGCCGAGCTCCGGATTGAGGAGATTGTGATCGACGACGTCGTAGCCGTGAGCGCTGCCGGGGCGGGCTTTCAGGAACGGCGAGGCGTAGACATGGCTGATGCCGAGCGCCTTCAGGTAAGGGACGAGCTCCGCCGCGGCATCGAAGCCGAAGTCCCGCGAGAGCTGCAGCCGATAGGTCGCGACCGGAACGTCGGGCGGCATCAGCCGATGCCCCAGAACACCGACCAGGCCGGCAGGTCGGGCGGCGGCGTTCCGCCCCAGATCGGTTTTCCGCGGTCAAGATCGCTGGGGCGCCGGCGCGGTAGTGAGCCGACATTGGCGAGAAGAGAGAGCCGGCTGCCGTCGCCCAACCGCCAACGCGCCACGAGCACGCCGTCGCGCCACGCCGCCTGCGCATCGCTGCGCTTCAGAGCTTCCAGGCGCGGCGCGATGTGCTCCCGGCGCAATGCGAGCAGCCGGCGCACGAGCGCGAGCCGCTCGCGATGCGAGCCGCGATCGCGCGCGCCCCAGTCGAGCACCGCAGAACGGAACGTCGATTCCGCGAGCGGGTCCGGCAGCGCCTCGGCGGACAGGCCCGAATACGCGGCGGCGAACTCCGCCGTGCGTCCGTTCCGCACCGCGTCCGCCAGCGCGCCGTGGAAATCGCAGAAGAACGGAAACGGCTGCGTCGCCCCCCATTCCTCGCCCATGAACAGCATGGGCGGCATCGGCGCGAGCAGGAGAATCTGCAGCGCCGCCTCGATCGACGGCGCCGGTGCGAGCACGGACAGTCGCTCGCCGAACGGCCGGTTGCCGACCTGATCATGGTTCTGGAGAAAGTCGACGAAAGCGGTGGGCGGCAGCGCGGCACTTGGTTCGCCGCGGCGCGCGCCGTTGCGATAGGCCGACGGCTCGCCCTGATAAGCGAATCCCGACGCAAGAATCCGGGTGAGTTGCTCCCCGGGCGACCGCGCGTAGTCGCCGTAGTACCCGCCGTGCTCGCCCGCCAGCAGCACGTGCCAGGCATGATGATAATCGTCGTTCCATTGCGCCCGATATTTGCCGTTCGGCGGCTCGCTCGTGGGATCGAGCAGGCTCGCGCAATTGTCGTCGTTCTCGAGAATGAGGTGGATGCTACGACCGGTCTCGGCCGCAAATGCCCCGACCGCGCGGCTCAAGTCCGCCAGCAACGGCGGCGTGCCCGGTTCCTTGATGGCGTGGACGGCATCGAGCCGCAAGCCGTCGAAGCGGTAATCCCCAAGCCAGGCGAGCGCGTTCTCGATGGCGAAGCTGCGGACCTGTGGCACGTTGTAGTCGATGGCATCGCCCCAGGGCGTCGCATGCGAACTCGTGAAGAACCTCGGCGCATACCGCCCGAGGTAATTTCCCTCCGGGCCGAAGTGATTGTAGACGACATCGAGAAACACCATCAGCGAGCGTTGGTGTGCCGCGTCGATGAGAGCCTTGAGATCTTCGGGGCGGCCGTAAGCGCTGTCCGGTGCGAACGGCAGCACGCCGTCGTAACCCCAGTTCCAGCGTCCGGCGAAATCCGCGACCGGCATGAGCTCGATGGCGGTGATGCCGGTTTCGGCGACGTCGTCGAGCTTGTCGATCGCACTCCGAAAGGTGCCCTCGGAGGTGAAAGTTCCGACGTGCAGCTCGAGAATGACGGCTTGCGCCCACGGGCGCCCGCGCCATTGGGTCGCTTGCCACGGGAAGCGGGGATCGACGACTTCGCTCGGGCCATGCACGTCTTCGGGCTGAAAGCGCGAAGCGGGATCGGCAACGATCTGATCGCCGTCGATGCGGAATTGGTATCGCGTCCCCGGCCCGGCGGCGGCGATGGTTACCTCGAACCAACCCTCCGGGCGCGCCTGCATCGGGTAAAGACGGTCGAGCACGACCTCGACCCGCCCGGCGGCCGGTGCCCAGAGCCGAAATGTCACGCCCCCCTCGGGGTCGAGCCGCGGTCCGAATCGCGCGGCGGTCATTCCGCTCCCTCGAACACCAGGACCGAGCGCGGCGGCGCCTCGCAATGGACGCCGACGCGATATTCGCCCGGTTCGCCGTCCTTCGACATCACAGTGGCGAGCAGGCGTACCCAGCGGGAGCATCGCGACCATTGCGGAAGCACGAAATCAATCGACTCCTCGGCGGCATTGAGCACGATGAACAGGGGAGCGCCGCGATCATCCGGCGCGGCGAGCACGTAAGAGAGGTACCGCGCCTTCGGAAATCCCCAATCGACATCGGTCATCTCGGTGGCGCGGGGGGTAAGCCACAGAACGTCGCGGGATCCGTCGCGATCTCGGCCAACCAGCCAGTGCCGCGGCCTGAGCTGCGCAAATTTGCGGCGCAGACCCGTGAGCCGGCCGATCAGCTCGACCAGATCGTCTCCCGACCGACCCAAGCCGGACCAGTTGACCCAGCCGATCTCGTTGTCCTGGCAGAACGCGTTGTTGTTGCCGTTCTGGCTGTTGCCGACTTCATCGCCGGCGAGCAGCAACGGCACGCCTTGTGCCAGAAGCAGCGAGGCCAAGAGATTGCGCCGCAGCGTGCGCCGCAACTCGATCACCTTCGGATCGTCGGTCGGCCCTTCGACGCCGCAATTGGTGCTCCAATTTTCTTCCGTGCCGTCGTGATTGTCTTGGCCGTTGTTCTCGTTGTGCTTCTTCGCGTAGCTGACGAGGTCGGCGAGCGTGAATCCGTCGTGCACCGTGACGTGATTCATGGTGGCTCGGGGTGCGCGGCCGCGGCGCCGGAACAGATCGGAGGAGCCGGTCATCCGCGTGCTGAGGTCGCCGATCAGGTCGCCGTCGCCGCGGCAATACCGGCGCAGCGTGCGCCGGAACACGTCGTTCCATTCCGACCATTGTGAGGGAAAATTGCCGACCTGATATCCGCCCAGTCCGAGATCCCAAGGTTCGGCGATCAATTTGACCTTGGCCAGCACCGGATCCTGACGCACGGCAGCGAAAAACCCGCCTTGCGGATCGAATCCGTTCGGGCCGCGCCCGAGCGTGGTGGCAAGATCGAAACGGAATCCATCGACGTGACACACCTCGACCCAGTAGCGCAACGAATCCATCACCATCTGCAGCACCCGCGGATGCCGCAAATTGAAGACGTTGCCCACGCCGGTGAAATTCTCGTAATAACGCGGCTTGTCGGCGACCAGCAAATAATACGAAACGTTGTCGATGCCGCGGAACGACAGCGTTGGGCCCAGTTGATTGCCCTCGGCGGTATGGTTGTAGACGACGTCGAGGATGATCTCGATGCCGGCATCGTGCAGCCGAGCCACCGTGGAACGGAACTCGTCGAGTGCATTGTCGACGGCGTAGCGGGGCTCCGGCGTGAAGAAGCCGATACTGTTGTAGCCCCAGTAGTTGCGCAGGCCGCGCTCGACCAGCAGCCGCTCGTCGACGAAGGCGTGGATCGGCAGAAGCTCGAGCGAGGTGACACCGAGGCGTTTCAGGTGGTCGATGACGGCGGGTGCGCCGAGCCCATAGAAGAACCCGCGCCAACCGGGCGGCACGTCCTCGCGCAACTGCGTCAGCCCCTTCACGTGCGCCTCGTAGACGATCGTGTCCTCCCAGGCGATCCGCGGCGCGGACACTGCAGTCCAAGTGAACGCCTCGTCGATCACCACGGATTTCGGCATCCCCCTGGCGTTGTCGCGGCGGTCGTAAGAAAGGTCGGCGCGCGCGCTGCCCGCGCGATAGCCGAAATGCGCGTCGCTCCACACCAGGCGGCCCGCGAGGCGCTTGGCGTACGGATCGATCAGCAGCTTGTTGGGGTTGAATCGATGGCCGCGCTCGGGCTCATACGGACCGTGGACGCGATAGCCATAGAGCTGCCCCGGCACCGAGTCCGGCACGTAGCCGTGCCAGACGTCCTGCGTGCGCTCCGGAAGCGCGAAGCGTTCGAGCTCGCGTCGGCCCTGCCGGTCGAACAGGCAGAGCTCGACTTTTTCCGCGTGTTCGGAGAACACCGCGAAATTCGTGCCGCGTCCGTCCCATGTCGCTCCGAGAGGGTGCGGGCTGCCTTGCTCCACCCGCATCTCAACCCTCCGGGATCAGGAACAACCCCGCGAGCGGCGGAACGGTCAGGTCGAGTTCCGGACCCGAGCTCCGGTCGAGCGTGGTGATCGATCCGGCGTTGCCGACATTGCTTCCGCCGTAAATTGCCGCATCGCTGTTGAGGATCTCGCGCCAGCGGCCGGGCCGGGGCACCTTGAGCTTATAGCCGTAGCGGACCTCCGGGGTGAAATTCACGACCACGACGCAAGGCGCGCGGCCGTCACGTGCCTTGCGCTGCCAGGCGAACGTGCTGCGGTCGGTGTCGTCGGCGACGATCCACTCGAATCCCGCGGCCTCGCAGTCGAGCTCGTGCAGCGCCGGCACCGAGCGGTACAGCCGGTTGAGATCGCGCACCAGCGCCTGGACGCCGCCGTGGCGCGGCTGCCCGAGCAGATGCCAGTCGAGGCTGCGCTCGTGGCTCCACTCCTGCTCCTGGGCGAATTCGCCGCCCATGAACAGCAATTTCTTGCCGGGATGACCGAACATGAAGGTGTAATAGGCCCGCAGGTTGGCGAACCGCTGCCAATCATCGCCCGGCATTCGGCCGAGGATCGAGCGCTTGCCGTGGACGACTTCGTCATGGGAGAGCGGCAGGATGAAGTTTTCGAAGAACGCGTAGTGCAACCCGAACACCACGTCGCCGTGGTGATGCTTGCGATAGATCGGATCCTTGCTGATGTAATTGAGGGTATCGTGCATCCAACCCATGTTCCATTTGTAGCCGAAGCCGAGGCCACCCCAGTCGACGGGCCGCGAAACCATCGGCCACGCGGTGGATTCCTCGGCGACGGTCGTTGCGCGCGGATGCTGCAGGAACAGTTCGGTATTGAATCGCCGCATGAAGTCGATCGCTTCGAGATTCTCGCGGCCGCCGAAGCGGTTGGGGATCCAGCCACCCGCGGGCCGGCTGTAGTCGAGGTACAGCATGGACGCCACGGCATCGACCCGCAGGGCGTCGATCTGATATCGCTCGAGCCAGAACAGCGCGTTCGCGAGCAGGAAATTCGCGACCTCGACCCGGCCGAAATTGTAGATGAGCGTGTCCCAATCGAGATGGCGCCCCTGCATCGGATGGGCGTGCTCATAGAGCGCGGTGCCGTCGAACTGCGCGAGCCCGTGCGGATCGTCGGGGAAATGCCCGGGCACCCAGTCGAGAATCACGGCGAGCCCGGCGTCGTGGCATGCATCGACGAGATGTAGGAAGTCCTCGGGGCCGCCGTAGCGGCTCGTCGGCGCATAGAGCCCGGTCGGCTGGTAGCCCCACGAACCGTCGAACGGATGCTCCATGACCGGCAGGAACTCGACATGCGTGAAGCCGAGGTCGCGCGCGTAGGCCGGCAGTTCGCGCGCGAGCTCGCGATAGCTCAGCCAGCGATTGGCTTCCTCGGGGCGCCGCCGCCAGGAGCCGAGATGCACCTCGTAGACCGAGATCGGTGCGCTCAGCGCGTTGGCGCCCGCCGGCGAGGGATGCGGCGCGAGCCGTGCGGCATCGAACACGACCGAAGCGGTCGCCGGCCGCAGCTCGGTCGCGAACGCGTAGGGGTCGGATTTGAGCGGCAGCAGCGACCCGGCGGGGCCGAGGATTTCGAACTTGTACTTGTCTCCGACGCGGGCGCCGGGCACGAAGATCTCCCAGAAGCCATTGCCGCGCACGCGCATGGCGTGCCGGCGTCCGTCCCAAAAATTGAAGTCGCCGATGACGCTAACGCGCCGCGCATTGGGAGCGAACACCGCGAACGCAACGCCGTCGACGCCTTCGAGCGAGAGCGGATGAGCGCCGAGCTTCTCGTAGGAGCGCAAATGCTTGCCTTCACCGAGCAGATGCACGTCGAAATCGGAAAGCACCGGCGGAAATCGGTAGGCGTCCTCGAACTCCACGGGATGCTGCCCGTAGACAGCGCGCAACCGGTACGGCCGATCGACGGCATCGACGCGGCCGGCGAACAGCCCCGCCGGGTGAATGCGGGCCAGCGGATGCTCCCCGCCGCCACTCGCGACGACCGAAACCTGCTGCGCATTCGGCAGATACGCGCGCACGACCGGCACGCCGCGATCGAGATGCGGCCCGAGATACGCGAATGGATCGGCGTGGCGGCCCTCGAGGAGCGCGATCGCCTCCGTGGGAAGCTGGCTCATGTCGGCTCCGCGACGGGCGGCGGTGGAAACAGAATCCGCGAGGCGGCCGCCAACGGCACTCGCACCCAATCCGGGCGATTGGTCAGCTCGTAGCCGATTTCGTAGACGAGCTTCTCGAGCTTGAAGAATTCGAGCAGGCGATTGGCGTCGGATTCCTGCTCCGGCCACAGGGCGGCAACCCCGGTGACGCCGTGATACGCGGCGAGAAAGGCTTCGGTCGAGCGCTCACGCCAATGGTCGAGGCCGCGTTCCAGTCGCGCGTAGTCCTCCGCCGAAACCGGCAGGATGCGTCCAAGTGCCGCCGTAGTGGCGTAGTCGATCGAACGGATCAAGCCGGCGACGTCGCGCGCCGCCGGCATTTTGCGTCGCCGCTCCTGTACGCTGCGGCGCGGCTCGCCTTCGAAATCGAGAATGAACACGTCGTCCTTCACGATCAGGATCTGCCCGAGATGGAAATCGCCGTGGTGGCGGGCCTTGGGGGTATCCAGCGTTTCCGGCAACAGGCCGCGCATTCGGGCGAGCGCCTCGGAACGACGGTCGAGGAGTGCTTCGGCCGCGACGCGCGCCGGCTCTGGGAGATCCGCGCGCCGACGCGACAGCAAGTCGAACTGAAGCTCGGCCTGCTCGCTCAGCGCCCTGGTCCAGGTCTGCAAGTCGTCGGGTCCGATCGGATCGGGAGCGAATGCCGGGTCCGCGCCGCTCGCCAGCGCCAGCTGCAGTTCCGCGGTCCGCCTACCGATCTGCTGCATCCGCGGCAGGTAGGCGGCATGTTCGGGACTTTCGGCCGCGGCCTCCGAGGTCAGGACTTTCTGCTCGTCGAGAAATCGGTCGAGATAGGCGGCGGTCAGCGACCACGCGTCGCCCTGGTTTTCGACGAACCGATGCACCGCCCCGAGCGGCGTCGACACGCCGTCCTCGACGAGCTCGATCGATCCGAGCAACGCCGGCGCGTTCTGGTACGCGGTGGTTTCGGTCAGAAACCGGCCGATCTCGATCTCGGAATTCACGCCGGGTTGCAGCCGCCGATAGAGCTTCAGGACGAAGTCGGAATTGGCGATGATCGTGGTATTGGATTGCTCGGTTCCCACCAGATTGGCCGCCTCGATTGTGGGCACCGCCCTCAGGGCGAACGCTCGAGTCGGCCGAAATTCTACCCGTCGCGCGCCGCGTTCGAGGCTCGCGCCCGCGTGCAGCTGGGCGATGATCCAAGCGGCGAAATCACGATCGGCGCTGGCATCGACCAGCACTCCTTCGCGCGCTCCCCGGCGCGCCGGACAGAGCATATGCCGCTGCAGCTGACCCTCGCTTCGGTCGATGCGGCTCCATTTGATGGTCAAGGGCAGCGCGTATTTCGACGTTCTCCCCGCAGCTATCGCCTCGACGATGCCGAGCGCCAATCCCGGATCGCCGTCTGCGAGCGGAACGAGGGTCCTCAGTTTGGCCTCGAACGGTTCACCCTTGTCGGCGAACCAGCGACTCGCCGCGAGGAACGACGGCAGCACCTCGCGCTCGAGCACCTGGTGGGAACGGCCTTCGGTCAGCGAGCGCCAGCTGTGGCTGAACACGACCGTCACCAGCTCGGGAACGATCGAAGGCGCCTCGGCGGTTCCGGCGTCCTCGGACAACAGGAACCAGAAGAATCCGTAAGGCGCGAGCGTGATCAGATACGGAGCGTCGGAGATGCGGGGGAAGCGCGCGCGGCCGAGCATCTCGACCGGCACGAAGCCGCGCCAGGCCGAGAGGTCGATCTGCGCCGATTGCGCCGAGCGCGACAGATTGGCGACGCACAGCACGACTTCGTGCTCGTGCTGGCGCAAATAAACCAGCACGGCGCGATTCGCCGGACGCAGGAACGTCAGGGTGCCGCGTCCGAACACCGAGCTCGAACGCCGCACCGCGATCAGCCGCTTCATCCAACTCAGCAACGAGGACAGGCTGCGCGACTGCGCCTCGACGTTCACGGCCTGATAGCCGTAGACCGGATCCATGATCATGGGCAGGAACAGCTTGGCGGGGTCGCAACGCGAGAAGCCGCCGTTGCGGTCGGGCGTCCATTGCATCGGCGTGCGCACGGCGTTGCGGTCGCCGAGATAGATGTTGTCGCCCATTCCGATCTCGTCGCCGTAGTAGATGATGGGCGTCCCGGGAAACGACAACAGCAGCGAGTTCATCAACTCGATCTTGCGGCGGTCGTTGTCCATCAGCGGCGCCAACCGGCGGCGGATGCCGAGATTGAGCCGGGCGCGCGGATCGGACGCGTAGGTCGACCACAGGTAATCGCGCTCGACGTCGGTCACCATTTCGAGCGTGAGCTCGTCGTGGTTGCGCAGGAACAGCGCCCATTGACAATTGCCGGGAATGTCCGGGGTTTGCCGCAGGATATCGGTGATCGGATGCCGGTCCTCCTGCGCGATCGCCATGTAGATGCGCGGCATCAGCGGGAAATGATAGGCCATCTGGCATTCGTCGCCGTCGCCGAAATAGGCGCTGACGTCCTCCGGCCATTGATTGGCTTCCGCCAGCAGCACCCGCCCCGCGGCATGGGCGTCGAGCTCGGCACGGATCTGCTTGATGACCGCGTGGGTCTCCGGCAGATTCTCGTTGTTGGTGCCCTCGCGCTCGCACAGATACGGGATGGCATCGAGCCGGAAACCGTCGACTCCCATGTCCAGCCAGCGCCGCATCACCTGGACCATCGCCCACAACACCCGCGGATTGTCGTAATTGAGGTCCGGCTGGTGGCTGAAGAATCGGTGCCAATAATACGCGCCGGCGATCGGGTCCCAGGCCCAGTTGGACTTCTCGGTGTCGTTGAAGATGATCCGCGTGCCGAGATAGCGCTGGTCGGTGTCGCTCCACACGTACCAGTTCCTGGCGTCGGTATGCGCGCGGCTGCGGCGTGCGCGCTTGAACCATGAATGCTGGTCCGACGTATGGTTGACCACCAGCTCGATGATGACCCGCAGGGCGCGGCGCTTGGCTTCGGCGATGAACCGGCGGAAGTCGCGCATCGTGCCGAAATCGGGATTGATGCGGCGGTAGTCGGCGATGTCGTAGCCGTCGTCGCGGCCGGGGCTCGGATAGAACGGCTGCAGCCACAATGTGTTGACGCCGAGCTCCTGGATGTAATCCAGGCGATCCGTCAGGCCGGCGAAATCCCCGATCCCGTCGTTGTTGCTGTCGGCGAATGCCTTGACGTGCAGCTGATAGAGGATCGCGTCTTTGTACCAGAGCGCGTCGCGGGTCTCCGTCGTCGTCGCTGCGGTCGATTGCACGTCCACGGAGAGCCCCCTATTCGCCCACGCAACGAAACAGCAGGGCGGGATCCTCGGTTGGATTGATGTTGAGCCGCACGCCGCCCCACTTGATCGCGTGCCGCTCGCCGGTAATGAGATTCTCCACCGCCGCGACCTTCCTGCGCGCGCCCTCCGGGCCGATCTCGGTATCGCCGAGATGGAACCAGAACTCCCGCGGGCGGGCGCCGCTGAGTGCGATCGCCACCGCAACGGCATTGCCGCGCGCCGGCGATTCCTTGACGAAGCCGATGACCTGGTCGTCGTCGACGAGGGCGAAGCGCAGATTGCTGGTCTGCAGCAGCGCGGGGTTGGCGCGCCGCAGCCGGTTGAGGCGCCCGATGTAGTTCTTGATGTTGCCGGGCCGATCCCAATCGCGAATCTTGAGCTCGTATTTCTCGGAATCGAGATATTCCTCGCGGCCGGAGATCGGGGTGTGCTCGATGAGCTCGAACCCGCTGTAGACGCCGTAGCTCGACGACAGCGTCGCCGCCAGCGCGATGCGCGACTTGAAGACGGCCGGATCGCCGGACTGCAGGTGGAACGGCAGGATGTCCGGCGTATTGACGAAAAAATTCGGCCGGAAGTACTCCCGGACTGGATACGCGGTGAGCTCGCTCAAATAGGATTCCAGATCCCATTTCGTCGTGCGCCACGTGAAATACGTATACGATTGCGAGAATCCCAGCTTCGCGAGTGCTTTCATCACTTTCGGTCGGGTGAAAGCCTCCGAGAGGAAGATCACGCCCGGATGCCGGGTTTGCACTTCGCGAATGAGCCACTCCCAGAACGCGAACGGCTTGGTGTGAGGATTGTCGACGCGGAAGACGCGCACGCCCTGATCGATCCAGAACAGCACGACGTCGCGCAATGCGTTCCACAGCCCCGCTCGATCGGCGCAATAGAAATCCGGATTGACGATGTCCTGATATTTCTTCGGCGGGTTCTCGGCGTAGCGGATCGAACCGTCGGGCCGATAGCGAAACCAATCCGGATGCTGCGCCAGCCACGGATGGTCCGGCGAGAATTGAATGGCGAAATCGAGCGCGATCTCCATGCCGAGATCGCGGGATGCGGCGACGAGCCGGCGGAAATCGGCGAGCGTGCCGAGCTCGGGGTGAACCGCGTCGTGGCCGCCCTCCTGGGCGCCGATCGCATAGGGGCTGCCCGGATCGCCCGGGGCGGCGGTGAGCGCGTTGTTGGCGCCCTTGCGATGGGTATGGCCGATGGGATGAATCGGCGGAAAATAGATGACGTCGAATCCCAAGTCGGCAAGCTCGGGCAAACGCGCGATGCAATCCTCGAAGGTTCCATGGCGGCCGGCAATGCGCGACTGGCTGCGCGGGAACATCTCGTACCAGGTGCCGGCGCCAGCGAGCGGGGGGTCGATGATCAGCGGAAAGCTCGTGCTGCGCGTCAGGTCGGGTCGCGGTTGGTGCTCTGCCATGACGCACCGGAGCTCTTCTTGCAGCAACACTTCGGGATCGCCGCCGCGGTCGAACTCGGCGCGGCCCCTCTCCAGAATCGTGCGCGCCTCCCTGTCGCGCGGCGCAACATCGGCGAGCAACTCGCGTCCCTCGCGTGCCTCCAAATCGACGTTCTGTCCCGCCTCGCGCTTCAGCAAAAAATCGCGCCGCCAGCTTGCGAACGTGTCCGTCCAGGCTTCGATGGCGAACACGTAGCGGGCGGCGACGTCGGGCACGAAACTCGCCGTCCAGCGATCGTTCTCGTGCAGGCGCATCGTCCGGCGGTGCCAGCTCTTGTCGCCCTCGCGCCGCCATACGAGCGCGGCCGCGATGACGTCGTGGCCGTCACGAAATATGTCCGCCCAGACGTCGATGGGCTCCCCGGTGACGCGCTTCACCGCATAGCGGCCCTGCTCGAGCGTCGGGTAGACCTCTTCGATGACAAACCGCGCGCGCAGGAAGTCGCGCGTGGAAGCCGTAGCAGAGGAGATCGGCGGGAAAGCGGGCTGGGCGGTCATGACTTGATCTGGATAGCCGGTTGGGCCACCCAGCACTAGGCAACGAAGGAGAACGACCGGCGGTTCCGGACCAGCGCAGCCGAACCCTCTCAAGCGTATGATTTTATTGCCAATCCCAAACCGGACACAACATGCGGCGGAATGCGCGGCCTCCCGGCCGCCGTCCTGACCCTCGCGCGTCGCGCGCTGCAGGTAAGAGTTGGCCGATGGAAGCGCTCGCACGACTTGCCGCCGAATGGGGCGTCGACACCAGCTACATCGATGGACACGGGCGTCGCCGCGAAGTCGATTGGGACACGCTGCGCCGCATCGTCGAAATCGCTTCGCGTGACCGGCTCCCGCGCGGCCGGGTGCCTCCTGCGATCGTGTTTCGCGCTGGTCGTGGTCGTCCCGCTGCGGTTCATGACGCCGAGTCGTTGGCTTTGATCGATTGGGCGATCGTTTCGGGAGACCGGGTCGTTGCCAGGCGCAGCGCCGGATCGGGCACGTCGGCTTTGCCCGAGGAGCTTCCAGTGGGGACCTTTGGCCTCGATGCCACTTTGCAATCCGGCGCCGGCGAAGTGCGGGAGCACGCGATCCTGCTAGTTGCCCCGCCCCATGCGTATTCTGGTGAAGCTTTCGGCGGCGCAAAAGTCTGGGCGCTCGGCGTTCAGCTCTATGGAGTGCGCTCCCGTCGCAACTGGGGACACGGCGATTTCACCGACTTGATGGGCCTACTGGATCTTGCGGCCGATCTGGGGGCGGCCGGGGTGGGTCTCAATCCGCTCCATGCGCTCTTTACCGATGACCCGGAACGCGCAAGCCCGTATTCGCCCAACAGCCGGCTTTTCCTCAATCCGCTCTATATCGATGTCGAGGTGGTGCCGGAATTTGCCGGGGCGGCTGCGGGCGGGCTGATCCAGGAAATCGCGCGGCTGCGCGCGGCAACGACCGTTGACTACGCGGGCGTTGCCGCCGCCAAGCTCGCCGCGCTGCGTTCGGCCTTTGCAAGTTTCCGCAGGGAAGGGTCGGCGCAACGCCGGGACGACTTCGAGGCATTCCGGCGCGAGCAGGGACGGGCACTCGATTGGTTCGTGAGCTTCGAAATCTTGCGCCGGCGGTTCGGATCGCGCTGGGCGGAGTGGCCTGCGGTCTGGCGTCGCCCCGAGGAAGGCGCGCTTGCCGAGTTGCGCCGCTCCACGCGCGAGGAATTCGAGTTCGAGGAGTTCGTGCAGTGGGTGGCCGGCCGGCAATTGCGGGCTTGCGCGCGCAAGGCGCAGATCTTGGGAATGCCGCTCGGGCTTTATTTCGACGTCGCGGTGGGCGTCGATCCCGCCGGCGCCGATGCATGGGCCGAGCAGGACACGATGTTGGCGGGAGGCTCGATCGGAGCGCCGCCGGATCTGCTCAACACTGCGGGACAGAACTGGAGCCTCGTGACCTTCAATCCGCGCGCGCTCGAACAGCACGGGTTCGACCCATTCCGGCGCGTCGTCACCGCGGCGATGCGCTACGCCGGCGCGATCCGGCTCGATCACGTGCTCGGCCTCAACCGGCTGTATTTCATTCCGGACGGGGCGACGGACGGCAGCTACATCCGCTGTCCGTTCGAGGCCATGCTGACGGTCGTCGCACAGGAGAGCGTGGCGCATCGGTGCGTCGTCATCGGTGAAGATCTCGGCACCGTCCCGGCGAATCTGCGGGAAACGCTCGCGGATTGGGGCGTGTGGTCGTACCGGGTGATGTTGTTCGAGCGCGAGCACGACGGCTCGTTTCGCTTGCCGCAACATTACGCCGAGAATGCACTGGTCACCTTCAGCACCCACGATCTTGCGACCTTTGTCGGCTGGCTGGACGGCCGCGACCTGCGGGAAAAGCGCGCGCTCGGCATCGATCCGGGCGAATCTGAGCAGGATCGCGAGCGCGCACGAGCCGCGCTGCAAACGACGCTCGCGCGCTGGCGCGGCAAGCGGCGCGCGCAGCTCGGATTCCTGCCGGTTGCCGGTTATCTCGCTGCGACGCCGAGTCGAATCCTGGTCATTTCCATGGAGGATGCGCTGGGTGTGGCGGAGCAGCCGAATGTGCCGGGGACCATCGCAGAGCGTGCGAATTGGCGGCACCGGCTGCCGGTCGCCTTGGAGGACTTGCCGCGCCATCCGCAGCTGCGTGCTCTCGCACGCGTGCTGCGCCGCTCGGGTCGAAGCATCAAGACGGTGCCGCGCGAGAAGGCGTCGGCGCCGCAAAAACGCTGACGGCCACCGCTATGGGTGGCCGCCAACTCGTTATCGACGCGTCACGCGGGCTTAATAACCCCCGTACGGATAGCCGTAGTCACACACCCAGACCCGCTGCCAGCCGTAAGCCGTCGGCACTAGACGCCAGCAGGAGTCGTAATAACCGTAGTCATAGCCGTAGTCGTAACCGCCGGCGAAACCGACGCCGACGAAGACCCGATTGTGATGGCGATGGTGGTGGTGCCATGGGCCGCCCGCCCAATTCTTGCCGTTCCAATTTTGACTGGTTGGCCCAACGGGTCTCATGGAGTTTGGCCCACTCTGGATCCGAGTCTGGCTGAAGTTCGAGGGCATCGAGCTCACGTCGCCGGAACCCTTACCCACGTTCGTGCTGCCGAAGCCCATGGCCTTACCGGCGCCTCCGCCGCTGCTCCAACCGCCCCCGCCGCCGCCGCCGCTAAAGCCCATGGACTTACCGCCGCCACCGCCGCCGCCCCCCCGCCGCCACCGCCACCGCCGCCCCCGCCGTGCCCGTGTGCGCCGGCCGCGATGGCAGCCGAGCTCATTCCCAAGGCTGCGGTAGCCGCTATTGCGATGAGTGTTTTGCGCATCGCTTTCCTCCTCGTCATGACAAGACAAAGCTTTCGGTGAAATCATAACGCCGAAGGTCAAAAAAAGGTGCCGCCTCAAGCATCAAATATCTGGGAGTGCAGGGTTTTCGCCGCGAATTCTGAACGTCCGTTCATCGTGCGGCCCTGATCGTCGCAGCCGCCGCCCGCTCTGTTAGGAGCTTCGACGGCAGGAACCTTTATAGGACGGGTGCGTTGGCGGCGCGGACATTCGGGAGGGTTTGCCATGGCCAATCAGGGACGCTCCGCCGCCGAGAAGGAATTCGACAAGACTGCGATCGACGACATCCAGCACGACCTCGAGGCCGTGCGCGACGACATGGCGCGGCTTGCCCAGCAGGTTGCGAGCTTGCTCAGCGTGACCGGCAGCCAAGCGCTGCGCGAGGCCAAGGCGCAGATGGGCCGGGCCAAGCAGAGCCTCGACGACGTGCTCTCCGGCGCGAGCGAGAAGGGGACGGAAGCGATGCAAACCGTGCGCGAGGGCACCGACACCGCGCTCGAAGCGCTGGAGGACGCCGTCCGTCAGCGCCCATTCGCAACACTGGCGATCGCCATGGGGCTGGGATTTCTGCTCGGCGCGAGCTTGCGCCGTTAGGAGGAGGCCGTGCTTCCCGGCGTCAGGGATTTGAGGGACCGCTTGGATGCGGCGGTGAAAACCAGCGTCTGGTCGACGGTTGCGGCGGCGGCGGCGTTCATCATGCTGGGCTTCCTGTGCGCCGCGCTGTTCCTCTATCTGCAGAATGAATGGGGGGCGATCCTCGCCTGCCTGGTTCTGGCCGGGGCTTTTCTGGTGTTCCTGCTGATCGCGGTCGTCGCGATCGCCATGGTGCGTCAGCGTCAGCGGCGGCTGGCGCAAGCCCGCGCGCAGGCCAACCAGGCGGCCGGGCAATGGTTGCGCGATCCCGTCGTGGTGACGACCGCCTTGCAGGTGGCACGAACCCTCGGCTTGCGCCGCGCGGCGCCGCTCTTGCTGCTCGGCGCGTTCGTCGTGGGTTTGGTGCTCAGCCGGAACGCCGCCAAGACGGCCGAACCCGCGGGTCCGCCACCCTGACGCTCGGCGCATCGCGCGGGGGCACGGCCAACTCAGTGCAGCGAGGCCGTCTCTTCTCCGGCCAAGCCGAGCATGATGAACTTGTCTTCCGCGATCTTGATGATCGCGACCATCGCCTCGTCGGGGTCCTGCGTCAGCTCGGCGCTGGCATCATACATTTCATAGAACGGCCGAGTGACGCCGTCCGAGCAATAGGCCGTGCACTCGTCCATGTTCACGTACACGACATCTACATCGATCACGGCACGCCACCTACGCGGACGCGCAACAAATCTGCGCGGATGTCAATTCCAACCTGGGTGCGAGAGTTCCGTTACGCTGCCGCGGAGATCGGATCAAGCCTGCGGTTTTGCGGGGCGCGCGGGAGCCGAGGCCGCGCTTGTCCGGAACCATCGGGGCAGCGCCGCAGTTCGAAACACATGATTTGTCATGGGGATAATCGGTACTTGTGCGCTGCCGTCCCCGGACGGATAGAATGTCGGGGTTCGATGCCGTACTCGACCCAAGAGGACGCAGGAGGATCGGGTTCGTGCCGGTAGCCCGCCGCAAAACGAAATCGCTTTCGCGCGCCAAACCCGAAGCCCGGGGTCGGGGCGACCCGCTCAGGACGTATCGGGAGAAGCGGGATTTCCGGCGAACGGCGGAACCCGAGGCGCGCCTCAAGCGCGGCGCGGACTGGCAATTCGTCGTGCAGAAGCACGCCGCGCGGCGGCTGCACTACGATCTGCGCCTCGAGCTCGACGGCGTGCTCAAGAGCTGGGCTGTGACGCGGGGACCGAGCCTCGTTCCAGGCGAGAAGCGGCTGGCGGTGCAGACCGAAGACCACCCGATGGACTACCTGAAGTTCGAGGGCAACATCCCGAAAGGCGAGTACGGCGGCGGCTCGGTCATCGTCTGGGATCGCGGCCGCTGGACGCCGGAGGGCGATCCGCATCGCGGGCTCAAGAAAGGCCATCTGGTGTTTTCGCTCGACGGCGCGCGGCTGAACGGGCGTTGGCATCTGGTGCGCATGCGTCAGCGTCCGGGCGAGAAGAAGGAGCAGTGGCTGCTCTTCAAAGCACACGACGAATATGCGCGGGACGCATCGGGTCCGGCCATCGTCGAGGAAGCCACCACCTCGGTTCTCACCGGACGCGACATCGAGAAGGTCGCCGCAGAAGGCGAGCCGGGAGGCGATCCTGGTGGGCGCGCGGAAGTCGCGCGCCCACGCCAGCCCGAGCTTTCGGACCCCGCGGGCCTGCCCGGCGCGCGCAGAGCAGCGCTGCCGCCATTCGTGGAGCCGAGCTTGGCGCAGTTGGCCGACCGGCCGCCGAAGGGCAAGGACTGGATCCACGAGATCAAATTCGACGGCTACCGCACCCAGGCGCGGATCGACGGCCGCAGCATCAAGCTGCTCACGCGCAAGGGACTCGACTGGACCGAGCGCTTCGAACCGATCGCCGAGACCTTGAAAACCCTACGGCTCGCCTCCGCCCTGATCGATGGCGAGATCATTGCCGAGACGAGTTCGGGCGTTCCGAGCTTCAGCGACTTGCAGCAGGCGCTCAGCGCGGGTGCCGACGATCGCCTCCTCTATTACGTGTTCGACCTGCTGTCCTGTGAGGGCGCGGATCTGCGCAACACGCCGCTCGTCGAGCGCAAGGCGCTGCTGCACCGGATTGTCGAACCGTTGCCGGCCGGCGCCAATATCCGGTTCAGCGAACATTTCGAGACCGACGGTGCGACCATGCTCGAGCACGCCTGCCGGATGGGACTCGAGGGAATCATCTCCAAGCGCAAGAACGAGCCGTATCGCTCCGGGCGCGGGGAGCACTGGATCAAGAGCAAATGCGTCGACCGGCAGGAATTCGTGCTGCTCGGCTATGTGCCCTCTACGGTCGTGAAGAGTGCGATCGGCTCGCTGGTGGTCGGCTATTACGATGGCGGAAAGCCGATGTATGCGGGCCGCGTGGGCACCGGTTTTTCTGCCGAGGTCGCACGCTCGCTCCGCCAGCAGCTCGAGAAAATCAAGGCGGCCAAGCCCGCGTTCGACAAGCCGTTGCCCGCCGGCACCGAAAAAGGCGTGGTCTGGGTCGAGCCGCGTCTCGTCGGCGAAGTCGAGTTCCGCGGTTGGACCCACGATGATGTGCTTCGCCAGGCATCCTATAAGGGCCTGCGCGAGGACAAGCCGGCGGAGGAGGTCGTGCGCGAGAAGGCGCCGCGGTCGCAGCCGAGAAACCGGCCGGCGCAACGCAATGACGCGGCCGATGTGCTCGCAGGCATCCGGCTGACCCACCCCGAGCGCATCCTCTGGGAGGGCCAGGGCGTCACGAAGCAGGGCCTCGCCGAATTCTATGTCGAGATCGCCGACTGGATCCTGCCGCATCTCGTGGGTCGGCCGCTCAGTCTCGTGCGCTGCCCCAGCGGAGCCATGCATGAATGCTTCTACGCCAAGCACGCGTGGGCCGGACTTTCCAAAGCCATTCGGCCGGTCGATGTCGGCGAAGGCAAGCCGATGCTCGCGATCAACGATCTCGAGGGTCTCATCGGCCTCGTGCAGGCAGGCGTGCTCGAGATCCACCCTTGGGGATCGCGCGTCGAGGATCTCCACCGCCCCGACCGCCTGATCTTCGATCTGGACCCGGGCGAGGGTGTCGCCTGGGACGCGGTGGTCGCTGGCGCCGGGGAAATCCGGCAGCGGCTCAAGGCTCTCGGCCTGGAGAGCTTCCTCAAGACTTCGGGCGGCAAGGGTCTGCACGTCATGGTGCCGATCGAGCCGGAGTTCGATTGGGAACGCGTCAAGGCTTTCACCAAGACCATCACGGACGCGATGGCGGCCGATGCGCCGCAGCGCTATGTAGCGACCATGTCGAAAACCCTGCGCCGGGGAAAAATCTACGTCGATTACCTGCGCAATGGGTGGGGAGCGACTGCGGTCGCCGCCTACTCGACCCGCGCCCGGCCGGGCGCGCCGGTTTCGACCCCGCTCGAATGGCAGGAGCTGTCGAAGGCGATCCGGCCCGACCATTTCAACATCGACAATCTTCGCCAGCGCCTCGCTTTCCTCAAGCACGACCCATGGCAAGGCTTCTTCGACATCCGCCAGCGGCTGCCGCACTCGGCGGTCCCGGCCGCCGGCAAAAAGTCCCGGCGCCGCTCATGAACGCAGTGCGGCTGCTTCCGGCGATCCTCGCGCTCGCGCTGCTTGCACCGGCGCGCGCCGAGGAGCAATCGCCGCGGCCGCCCACGCAGACGCAACGCGATCAGCAGCCGGATCGGCAGAGCGGCGGCGTGTTGCGGCTGCTGCCCGGCGACGCGCTCAGCGAGCACGCAATCGCGCTTCCCACGGGCAAGCTCGAGTACAAGGCGACCGCCGGCACCCTGGCGCTCATCGACCAGACCGGCGAGCGCAAGGCCGAAGTTTTCTATACGGCGTACGTGGCCGGCGGCGCCGACCCGCAGCGGCCGGTCACGTTCGTGTTCAACGGCGGGCCCGGCGCCGCCTCGGCGTTTCTGCATCTCGGGCTCGTCGGGCCGCGGCTCGTCGATTTCGGCCCGCAGGGACGCGACGGCGCCGCAGCGCGGCTGCGCGACAATCCCGAGACCTGGCTCGCATTCACCGATCTGGTCCTGATCGATCCGGTCGGCACCGGCTGGAGCCGCGCGCCGAAGCCCGACGACGCCAATGGCTTCTACAGCGTGCGCCGCGACGCGGAATCGATCGCGAAGGTCATCGCGCTCTACCTCGCCAAGAACGGCCGCACCGCCTCGCCCAAATATCTGCTGGGCGAAAGCTACGGCGGGTTCCGCGCGGTGAAGGTCGCCAAGAGCTTGCAGCACGACCAGGGCATCGTCGTCTCCGGGCTGGTCATGGTCTCGCCGCTGCTCGATGCGGGATTTCTGTTCGGCAGCAGCCGCTATGCGCTCGGCGCCGCGCTGCAGCTCCCGAGCCTGATTGCGACCGAGCTCGAGCGGCGTCACGCGTTCACCGCCGCGGCGCTGGCGGAGGGCGAACATTTCGCGATGACCGAATACCTCACGACGCTCGCCGGCCCGCCTCCGACCGGAGACAAGGCCGATGCGTTCTACCGCCGCCTCGCGCAGCTCTCGGGTCTGCCGGTCGAGACCGTGGCCAAGACCCGCGGCTTCATTCGCGACGTGTATCTCAAGGATTTGCGTGGCGGCCAGGACCAGGTGGTGAGCCGTTACGACGCGAGCTTCGCCATGCCGGATCCTTATCCCGAGGCCTATTCGCCGCACGGCCCTGATCCGATCCTCGACGGTTTCGTGCGTGCGCTCGGCGGCGCCTTTGTCGGCTATGCCCGCGACGAGCTCGGGTTCAAGACCGACATGACCTACACGCTGCTGTCTTCCGACGCGAACCACAAATGGGGCTGGCAGGAAGGCGGCGGCTGGTCGCCGCCGAGCGTGCAGGACGACATGCGCGATCTGTTGGCGGTCGATCCGTCGCTGCGCATCCTGATCGCACACGGCGTGAGCGACATGGTGGTCCCGTATGCGGTCAGCCGCTACGTGATCGACCATCTGCCGCAGATCGGAGCGCCCGGCCGTGTCGAGCTCAAGCTCTACCGGGCGGGGCACATGTTCTATCTCGACGACACGGCGCGGCGGGCGTTCACGTCGGAGGCGAGCCCGTTTTACCAATCTGTTCCGTCGAACCCGACCCGCTGAGCTCGAATTGCAGTCCGCGCGGCCGCGTAAGCGGCTAATGCACGTCGATCGTGACCGCGGTCGATCCGCGCTGGCCGTTGCCGTAGCGTACCGTGTAGCCGAGCGAATCGGTGCCGTGAAAGCCGGGATTCGAGCGGTACCGGATCTGGTTCCCCGGCACGGATTTTCCGGCACAGCGGCGTACGCTCGCGGGCTGCAGCGACTTCGCCGCGACCGTGCTCACCCCCGGGACGATCGTCACCTTGCCGTTCGTCGGCGGGCTCGTGATCGTGATCGAGGTCGTGAGGGGTTTGCACTTCGCGTCCCAGGACCGCTCGTCGACGAGCAGCGACTCGATGCCGGAATCCGCCGAACGCGTCAGCTTGATCTCCTGAGCAACCGCAGCCGCGCCGAGGCAAAACGGCAAGACTGCTGCGGTCAGGATGGGAGCAGCGATCCGCTTCGCGGTCGGCAATACGGTTCTCCACTCATCGGCGGCCGGCGGCGAGCCGATTGCGCCGGCAACCAAGATTACTCGGCGACATGCGACAGCGTGCCGGTTCCTTCGAGCGTACCATCATTGTGATACCAGCTGCGATCGGATGATAATTCCAGCCGAACATTGTCGGGCCTGTAATTGGGCGCAGCGTTGATCGCGATCGTCCGTCCTTAGCTCCCGCCGTCGATCATCATGCCGACGAGCGCGATCTTGTTGAGAAGTTTGCAGTCGAGGTCGTAGATCAGGACTTTCCCGGTGTCATGTCCGCATTTTCGGCGCCACGGATGTAGCGGCGCTCGACCTTGCCCTGGGGTGCCTGCGATCGTCGCCGGGGCTGCACGACCAGGAGCCTGGCCGCGGTTCGTCATGTGCGGCCGCAACCTCATCAAAGCTGGTCCCGCTCGCACCACGATGCCCAAGGGGGCCAGGAGCGATGCCGCGGCGGCGGCGATCAGAATAACGTGAAGCACGCCGTCCCCCTGTGCCCTCGCGCGGAGCCTAGCGAAGCGCATCCGGAGCCTTAACATGTTGCATGCTGCCCGAATCCGGCGGCCGCCATTCATGCGAGGTTCAGCTTTTGAGGCGCAATGCGACGCGACCAAATTCGAATATTGTCAAGCCGGAACTTGCGGGGCATAGCTCGCTGCAGGATTTCGGGGATGATTCGGGTTTCGATTCGCATGCGTGAGGCGTTGGGCTACATCTACTCGGGCTACAATTTTGCCAGATTTGGTCCATAGCAGGCCGTGCAATCCGGAACGGGGACTTCTTCAATGAAGCCGCTCAGAATGGAGATGCCTCGGAATGCTGAATCCGCGTGCGCCGGCGGCGCAGTCGCCGACGTGTGCCCCGCGCGACGTATTCTGATCGTCGAGGACAATTACTTCGTCGCTCATCAATGCGAGAGCGCGCTCGTCGAAGCCGGCTACGACGTCGTCGATGCCGTCGAGACGGCGGAGGAAGCCGTGGAAGTGGCGATGAACCGCCGGCCGGATCTGGTGTTGATGGATATCTACCTTCCCGGCCAGCGCGACGGCATCGATGCCGCAATCGAGATCTTCCGGCGTTGCGGGATCCGCAGCGTCTTTGCGACGGCACTCGCCGATCCGGTCCTGCAGGAACGCGCGCAATCGGCACAGCCTTTGGGGTGGCTCGCGAAGCCGTTCAATGACCGCAAGCTCCTCGCGACCGTACACTCGGCGCTCCAGGAGATCGGTGCTCTGCCGCAGGCGCAACCCTGATCTTCATGCGGCGCCGTCGGGGCGAACCCCTCGACTCCTCCGAGCTTTGAATCGGCACCGTGGCCGCATCGCGAGCCGCGAGTAGGCGATGTATGATGCTTCGATCCGCCGGAGAACCAGATGCCAAAGCTCGGGACTGTGGCGCTGACCGGAGTGTCGGGGAAGCGGTACGAGTTCAGCGTGTATCTGCGCGAGGACGCCTTCAAGCCGCTCGGAGCCGTGTATTTTCTCGCCAAGCGCATTCCTTTTGCCGAGCGGGAGGCGGAATACACCTGGATCCATGTCGGTGAGAGCGGCGACATCTCGCAGCGCCCTCTTGCCGCGAGCCAGAAGCCCTGCATCGATGCCCATGAGGCGAACGCGCTGTGCCTGTATCTCGAGGAGGATTCGCAAGCGCGGGTTGCGGTCGTAGACGATCTCGTTCGCGCCTACGAACCGCCATGCAATCGCGGCTGAACCGTATCGACGCGCTGTCCCGATCGGGAACCAAGGACGGGTCGACCGTTGGCTTGTGCGGTTTTTGGCAGGACCGTACCCCTCCTTGGGGTTTCCTCCCTCGACTTGCGCCGCACTTGGGCCGCCGGTGATCCCGGGCGCCCTTTTTCTCCATCCCGGGCAGCCTATTTTTTGAGCACCAGCATCTGCGGCGCGCCGGTTCCGGAACCAAGCGGGCGGTGCGAGATTTGCGACATGAACGCGGAGGCGAACCCCATGGCTGGTGAATTGCAGGACAAGAAGGTCGCGGTGCTGGCGACCGACGGCGTCGAGCAGGTCGAGCTGACCGAACCGGTGAAGGCGCTCAAAGCAGCAGGCGCGCAGGTCGAGGTCGTTTCCGACAAGCAGCGCGAAATCCAGGGCTTCAAACATCACGACAAGGCCGACAAGATCCCGGTCGACAAGGACCTCGATCGGGCAAGTGCCGATTCCTACGACGCGCTGGTGCTGCCGGGCGGAGTCATCAATCCGGACGCGCTTCGGCTGGTGCCGAAGGCCATCGACTTCGTACGGCGTTTCGTCGAGGCCAAGAAGCCGATCGCGGCGATTTGTCATGGACCGTGGACGCTGATCGATGCCGGCGGCGTCGAAGGCAAGCGCGTGACCTCCTGGCCGTCACTCAAGACCGACCTCGCCAATGCGGGCGCCCAATGGGTGGACGAACGGGTCGTGACCGACATGGGCCTCGTCACGTCGCGCAAGCCGGACGATCTTCCAGCGTTCAATCGCAAGATGATCGAGGAATTCCGCGAGGGGCGGCACGCCCGGAGCGCGGCCTGAGCGCCGGCGCGCGAGAGGACGGCCGATGTCGTTGCGAAAGAATCCCAAGCTCGATCCGCCCCCGGCGTCGAACCTGGAGAAGTCTCCCGGGGAACGGGTTTCGGGCCAGGAGCCGATGACGGGCGCGCAAGCCTCCTATTTGAAAACGCTATCAGAGGAGGCTCGCGAGCTGCAGGCCTATGATGAGACGCTCAGCAAGGCCGAGGCTTCGAAGCGGATCGATGCGCTCAAAGCCAAGCTCGCGAAGGAGAAGAACGCCGGCGTCGAGCGCCCAGGCTGAAAGCCGGTCGTCTCACCGCTGAAGTAGGTTCTCCGCGCGCAGTCATTCCGGGGCGCCGTGAAGCGGCGAACCCCGAACCCATGAACGCGGAACAAGCTACGGTGCGACCGGTGGTCACGGATCGCGGGTTCCTCGCTGCGCTCGGCCTCGGGACGACGCAAGAAGGGTACGTACCCGAAACGGAACGCGTTCGGCCCGGCGTTCTCGTGCTCGAAAGAGCAGTATTGCGTTTCGGCTCAGCGGCTCGGCGCGTAGGGAGCGGCGCTTTGGCTGTGGTGCCGCTTCTTCACGTGCCCGGGCGCGTAATACGACGCACCGGGCGAACTAGCCGCGTACCCATGGTGATGTTTGGCTTCGTGGCCGGGCGTGCGCTTCACGGTCGAGCTCTCGGCGAATGCGGCCGTCGACGACGCAATCAGCGCCGCCGCGGCCAGGAACGGCAGAATCCTGGTCATCTGGGCCTCCAGAGTCCGCACGACAACGTTTTGCAAGACGTCTGCGTTCCCCCAATGGCATTGACCGATCAGACCTGCTTGCGCGCCTTGCCCCCGTGCGATCCGAGAATTTGCGTGTCGATCGAGATCGAAAGCGGAATGTCGCGGCCGACGCAGACCGGATGCAGCACGTGGGACTGGTAGCGCCAAACCCCGTCTTCATCCAGCACGCAATCGGCGCTGAGATCCGCGATCAGCATCGGCGGCCGCTCTCCCTGGACCGGCGGGCGGCCTTCGGCGTGATACAGGCTGATCGTGCCCAACAGCCGCGCGTGACGCGCATCCTGCACGATCGCCTGGAAATTGTTGATGAGGTGCCGGGTCGTCATGTGGCCGCGCTGCCGCCGCCACTCGTAGAACGCGCGGATCTTGTCTCGGCTGCGGAACTCATTGTCTCCCACGGCAAACAAGCCGTCGCTCACGTAAAATTCGTGAGCCCGGTTTCCGGCATTGAAATCGACATCGTACCAGTAGTTGGTCTCGAGACGATGCAGCGCGTACCACAGGGCCGCTTCGTCACGATCGTCGAGGCCTGTCATGGCGCCATCGCATCGGCTGCACGGACGATGCGCCTCCGGGGATGCCGGAATCGTCAACCAGTCACGATCGAGCGCGGTTCCCGTTCCGACCAACCGGCCAGGGAACCGCTATCGCTTACGGTCGCTGCAACGCTTCAACGGCGCTTGCGCCGGCGCGCTTGCGTCGCCCGAGGACGCGCCGGCGCGCGTTTTGCGGCGGGCTTCACCCGCCGCTTTACGGTTCGCGCCGGTGCGCGCTTGACCTGCGAGGCCGGCCGGACGAGTTGGCTTTCGCCCACCACGCGGTCATGGGGCTCGCGAGCGCTCTTGATCTGATAGAAGAACTCGCCGTTGTTGTCCGGCAGCTGGCGCACGATCTGATATTCGGTGGTTGGGGCGGATCGCTGGTGAAAAGCGGGAACGAAGTCGACTTTCTCGCCAACGCCGAATTTATGTCTACTCATACCGGTCGGGAACGGATAGAGATCGATGCCGCACCTTATCGGGTTCCCTGCAAATTGCCAAGCTTCTTCAAGGCCTTGGACCGATTGCCGCGGGGATGGTTAAGGCCCGGGCGCCGCCGCTCGGGGCCGCGCGCATGTATTTGGTGTCCAACAATTATTTGGACGAACCGGGTGCCGCGCGGATAGTTGTGCAACGCAGCAAAATCCGGAGTAAGTCCGGTTCGAACCCAAATCCCAGCCATTGACGGCCACCCCGGGCGGGACCGCGGCGGGACGAAACCACTCATTTGGGTGATTTTTTTGCGAGGCGCCGGTTCAACCGGGCCACGTCCACGACCGTTCGGCGGTGGATTCCGCGGCCGATTTCCTCGGTGTCGTCGCGCGCTCTCACCGCGAATTCGATGTGCCGGCCATCAACCTTGGTCACCTCGGCCTCGGCCACGACCATGTGGCCCAGAGGGGTTGCCGCGAGGTGCCCCACCTCGACGCTGGTTCCGACTGCGCTTTCGCCCGGCTCGAGAAACGGCCGGATGGCGTCGAGCGCGGCGTTTTCCATGGCGAGGATCATCATCGGCGTGGCGAACACATTGGGCAGCGTCGGGTCCTTGAACCGGCTGGCGAGATGCTCGGGCTGCACTTTGAGCGTAAAGCTGCCGCGGGTGCCTACCGGAATCGGGCGCATGGATCGCTCGCGGCGTGGAATTCATCAATGGATGATGCGCGGGTTTCGATCCTCGGCCTCAGAATCCCATGACGGTCAACCGGGTGTGCTCGACTTCGGGCGCGGCCGCAAAGCAATGGCCGACGAGCTTGCGCCATGCCTGGAAGTCCTCGGAGCCGCGGAAATCGACCGTGTGGTTCTCGACCGTGTCCCACTTGACGAACAGCCGATAGCGCTCCGGCTTCTCCACGGAACGCTGCAGCTCCAGGCCGGTGCAGCCGCGGGCGCGCCGGAAAATGGGTACGGCCTGCTTCACGCCCGCCTCGAACGCGGCCTCCATGCCGGGCTTGATCTCGATCTGCGCGATTTCCAGCACCATGATTTCGCTCCCTTGTCGATTGCGTCACAATACCGGCCGGCGGGACAATAGCGGCACGCGCCACCGCGCGGCGATCACGCCGACGATTCCGCGCGGCATGTAGATGATGAAGATCACCAGCAGAATCCCGTAGATCGTGTTCGCGGCCCCGATCCAGGTGGTGCCGAACCAAACCCGCAGCGCTTCCCCGAGCACGATCGTGAGCACCGCGCCCACCGTCGGGCCGAGCAGGGAATACATCCCGCCGGCTATCGCGGCGAACACGATCTGCAGCGACACCCCGACGCCCGCAAGGGTGTCCGGGTTGAGATACATCACGAATTGCCCGTAGAGCGCGCCGCCGAGCGCCGTCATCGCCGCGCTCAGGACCGTGACGGTGAGCTTCTGCCGCGTGACGTGAATGCCGATCGCAGCGGCCGCGCCCTCGTCCTCCGAGATCGCCTCGAGCGCGGCGCTCGCCATGCTGTTCTCGACGCGACGCCAGACCCACAGGCCGAACAGCCACAGCGCCAGGGCCAGAAAATAGAAATAGCGTTTGTCGGCGAACTGGACGGCGAACCACGAAGGCGTCGCCACGCCGTGCGGCGTCATGCCGAGCGAGCCGCCGGTGATGTCGCGCGCGGCGACGATCGTGAGCCGCGCCACTTCCGCGAGCGCCAGCGTCACCAGCGCGAAATAGTGTCCGACCACTTTCAGCCGGAAGCACGGATATCCGATCACGACCGCGAGCAGGACGGCGATCGCGACCCCGATCGGCATGCCCACCCAGGGCGTGAGCCCGGCGAAATTCCACAATAGACCCGTCGTGTAGGCGCCGGCACCCAGAAACGCGCCGTGACCGAGCGATGTCAGGCCGAATTTCCCCATCATCGACCAGGCGGTGTAGATGAAGCCCCAGATCAGGATCAGGATCACGATGTGCAGAAAGTAAGAGGACGGGGAAAGCCACGGCAGCGCCACGAGGATGGCGAGGCCGGCGGCGGCGAGCAGGGGCGCGCGGGTCTTCATGCTCGGCCGAAGATTCCCTGCGGTCGCAGGAAGATCAGCGCGATGAACGCCACGAACGCCAGCACTTCGCCGATCTCCTGGGAAAAATAGAAGCCGCCGATCGAGATGATCTCGCTCATGATGAACGCGGCCGCGAACCCCCCGAGCATGTTGCCGAGCCCGCCCAGCACGCAGATCATGAAGGTAATCGGGCCGAACGACAGGCCGATGAACGGATGCACGTCGTATTGCAGCACCAAGAGGCAGGCGGCAAGCCCGGCGAGCGCCCCACCGATCGCAGACGTGATCAGATAGATGCGGCGCTGGTCGACCCCCATCAGGCCGATGATGTCCCGGTCCTGGCCGATGGCGCGGATCGCGGTCCCGAGAAAGGTCCGGGAGAGGAACAGATAGAGCGCGCCCGCGCCCAGCACCGCGACCGCGAACGCGATCAGGCGCGCGAAGCTGATGTTCATGTCCGCGAATTCCAGGATCGGCAGCCGCAGGCCGATGTTGCGGAAATCGGTGCCGAACAGCAGCGTGGCGAAGCTCTGCAGGAAGAACAGCAGGCCGCCGGTCGCGAGCAGCTGATTGATCGCCGGCGAGCCGAGGATCGGCGCGATGATGAGCTGGTGCACCAAAATCCCCAGCAGCGCCACCCCGAGGATCGCGACAATGGCCGCGACCGGCAGCGGCCAATGGTAATAGCCGTAGAGCCAATACATCACGTACATGCCGCACATGACGAGCTCGGCATAGGCGATCCACACGACGTCGATGACGCCGAAGATCAGATTGAGCCCGAGCGCGAGCAGCGCCAGCACCCCGCCGAGCAGCAGGCCGTTGATCAGCGCTTCGACGAGATAGATGTCCATCGCGTGAGACTAGCCTCCCGCCTGGTCATGCCCGGCCTTGTGCCGGGCACCCGCGATCTCGAGCACAGCGCACGAGAGGCGAGAAGGCCGGGACAAGCTCGGCCAAAGCCTGAAAGCTATCCGCATGTTCGCTCCATCTACAGTCCCAGATAGGCTTGGCGCACGAACGGATTGGCCTTGAGCTCGGCGGCCATGCCGGCGAGCTTGATGCGGCCGACCTCGAGCAGATAGGCGCGGTCGACGAGCTCGAGCAGCTGCTGCACGTTCTGCTCGACGATGAGCACCGTGAACCCTTCGCTGCGAATTTTCCGCACGAGATCGAACACCTGCTGCACGATGAGCGGCGCAAGCCCGGCGGAGGGCTCGTCGAGCAGCAGGAGCTTGGGTTTCGACATCAGCGCACGGGCGATGGCGCACATCTGCTGCTCGCCCCCCGACATCGTGCCGGCGAGCTGGGTTCGTCGCTCGGCGAGCCGCGGAAACAGCTCGTAGACCCAGCCGAGTCGCGCTGTGAACTGTCTGCGCGCCTGCGGCATGTAGGCGCCGATGCGCAGGTTCTCCTCGACCGTGAGCTTCGGGAACAGCCGGCGGTTCTCCGGCACGTGCGCGATGCCGCGGGCGACGACGCGGTAGGCCGGCACGCGCTCGAGCGGCCGGCCTTCGAACGCGAGCTTTTGCGCGCGCCCGGGCAAAAGCCCGGAGATGACCCGCATCAGCGTGGTCTTGCCGGCACCGTTCGGACCTATCACGCCGACCGCCTCGCCGGCCTCGACTCTCAGGCTGACGCCGAACAACGCCTGGAACGATCCGTATGCAGCCGAGAGGTTTTCGATCTCGAGCACGGCTTCGTGCTAGCCGCTGGCTCGTGACACCTCCGCCCTTGTGGGGGAGGTCGCTTCGCGCGCGAAGCGCGGGAAGCGGGAGGGGGGTGCTGGACCAGCCGAATCAAACAGACACTCCCTTCCCCATCCCTCCCCCTCGAGGGAGGAGGGAGGCGACTGCAGATACGCCTGGTAATCGCGCCGTTTCATCACTTGTGTGCCTTGCCCAAATACACCTCGATCACCCGCGAATCCTGTGCGACGGCCGTGGGCGCGCCTTCGCAGATCTTCTCGCCGTGGTCGAGCACGATCACCCGATCGACGACGCGCATCAGCACGCCCATGATGTGCTCTACCCAGATGATGGTGATGCCGAGCTCGGAACGGATGCGGTCGAGCACGGCGGCGGCCTGATCCATCTCGGCATGGTCGAGGCCGCCGAGGCTCTCGTCGGCGAGCAGGATGCGCGGCTGCGTCGCGAGCGCGCGGGCGAGCTCGAGTTTTTTCAAGCCGGCGGCGCCGAGACTTTCCGGCGTTGTGCGGGGATCGCTGGGCAGGCCGGCAAGTTCGAGCGCGTGCGCGGCTTGTCGCTCGGCCTCTTGGCGCGTGACGCTGCGGCGCTGGCCGAAGAACGCCGCGAGCGTCACGTTGGCGAGCAGGCTCAATTTCCGGAACGGCCGCGGGATCTGGAACGTGCGGGCGAGGCCGAGATGGCAGACCCGGTCGGCGCTCATGCCGCCGATCTCCGCGCCGTCGAGCAGGATCGAGCCCGCCGTCGGCCGCAGGGCTCCGGCGATGAGATTGAAGATCGTGCTCTTGCCCGACCCGTTGGGGCCGATCAGGCCGAGAATCTCGCCCTTGCGGAGCTCGAAGGACACGCGGTTGACCGCCAAAAATCCGTCGAAGCTCTTGCTCAGGGATTCGACGACCAGCACGTGCCGACCTCAATGTTTGATCGTCGTTGGGCACCCGAGCCGCTTCTCATCGGAAGACGGTGGGCGCGCCAACGCGAAGGGCTTCGGCTCAGCCTCGAGCGGCGTAGGGCGAGGACGCCGGCAACGGCAGCACCGGCTCGGCGGTGCGGATCTGGCTCGGCCACACTACGTTGGTGCCCTCCTTCCCATACTGCATGACGACGGGCGTCGAGCGCTCGTTTTGGCCCGACATCGGCGTGTCGGGGGGGAAGAATTTCACGCCATAGCCCTGGATGGTGCCGCCGGGCGGAATGTCGATATCGAGCGCCGCCTTGCGGACCGCCTCCGGATCGGTGCCGCCGTATTTGCCGATCGCGATCGGCAGCACCTTTTCGAGCAGCAGCCAGGTCTGGTTGAAGCCCATCGAGGTGTGCGGCGGGACCTCCTTCGCGTTGGTCTGCGCCTTGTAGCGATCCACCATGGTCTTGATCAGATCGCCCATTCCGGGCGCGAGCGTCTTGGGATCGAGCAGCTGCGCCGGCACGGGATCGATGTTGCAGAAATGCTCGACATCGGCCCCGAAAGTCTCGCGCAGCTTGTCGATCTGGCTGTGACCCGCGCCGTTGCCGATCAGCATCTTGAATCGCAGACCGGCTTCGCGCGCCTGGCGCAGGAACAAGGTGATGTCCGGATTGTACCCGGTGTGCAGGATGACGTCGGCGCGCGCACGCTTGAGCTTGGTCACCAGCGAGGACAGGTCCGGCGTGCTCGCCGAATAGCCTTCGCGCAGCACGATCTGCTCGATGCCGCGCTCCTTGCACTGCGCCATATCCGCCTCGGCGACGCCCGTGCCGTAGGGGCCGTCCTCGTAAATGATCGCGACCTTGAGATCCTTGGGTTCGATACCGAGCTTGGCTTTGGCGTTCTCGGCGAGGAACGAAGCTCCGGCTTCGCCGTACTGATCGGAATGGATTTGCGCGCGGAACACGTAATGCAGATTCTTGCCCTTGAACACCGAGGAGGCAATCGCGGTGGTGATCCACAAAATCTTCTTCTGCGCCTCGAGCTTGGTGGCGAGCGGCACCGCGTGCGCGCTCGAATAGATGCCGAGGATGATGTCGAGCTTCTCCTGATCGATCAGCCGCTCGGCTTCGTTGATGGCGACGTCGGCCTTGCTCTGGGAATCCGCCTTGACCGGCTCGACCTTGTACTTGCCGAGAACGCCGCCGTGCTCGTTGGCGAGATCGATGGCGATCTGCGCGCCGATCGCGCACGGGACCGACCCTGCCGCCGCGAACGGGCCGGAGAGATCGTACAGCACCCCGAGCCGGATCGGCTTTTCCTGCGCGCGCAACACCGAGGGCGCGCTGAGCAGCGGGCTCGCCGCCAAGCCCGTTGCCGCGAGTTTCAGCACGGATCGCCGTGTCCGCATGAGATCCTCCCTATGTGTTTGAATTACAATGATTATTTGTTTGAAGCGTAGTTGGCTGCACTCCGGGAGTCAATAGTCGGCGTCGTTTCCGGGGCGCGGGCGTCTGCCCGCGAACCCCGAATCCATGACCACGAAACGAGAAATATGGCACGGATCATGTTCCTTGGATCCCAACTCGGCACCCCGGCTGTGATCCCACGCGACGCCGACGCGGGCACCAACTCCCGGGATGCCGCTGGAGAACGACATGAAATCAAATCTGCGCGTTGGCATTGCCGGGGTCGGCGCGATCGGCATGGCGATTGCTCGCCGCCTCGAAACCGGCATTCCCGGCTTGGCGCTCGCGGCCGCGGCGGCGCGCGACAACGAGGCCGCGCGAACCCGGCTTGCCGCGAACGGCATCGCGACGCGGCTCATTGCCGCTGCGGAATTGCCCGAACATTGCGACGTGATCGTCGAGTGCGCGCCGGCCGCGGCATTTCGCGGGATCGCTGCGCCTGCGGTCGAGGCCGGGCGCATGCTAGTGGCGCTCAGCGCCGGTGCGCTGCTCGACCATCCGGAACTGATCGACCGCGCCGAAGAAACCGGCGCCCGCATCCTCGTGCCGACCGGCGCCCTGATCGGGCTCGACGCGGTGCGCGCCGCGGCCGAGGGCGAGATCGCCTCGGTCAAGCTCGTCTTGCGCAAGCCGCCGTCAGGGCTCGTCGGCGCACCGTACCTCGAAGCGCGCGGCATCACGCTCGCCGGGCTGACCGAGCCGGTGAAACTGTTCGAGGGCAGCGCGCGCGAAGGCGTGCGCGGCTTTCCGGCGAACGTCAACGTCTCGGCGGCGCTGGCGCTCGCCGGCATCGGACCCGACCGCACGCGGCTCGAAATCTGGGCCGACCCGGGGCTTTCCCGCAACGTCCATCACATCGAGGTCGAAGCCGATGCCGCACGCTTTTCGATGACGATCGAGAACGTGCCCTCGGAGAATCCGCGCACCGGAAGGATCACGGCGCTTTCCGTCATCGCGTGCCTTCGCGGGCTCGTGGGCACGCTGCGGGTCGGCAGCTGAGGCGCCGGCGTTTCACGCGAACTTGCGGCCGCGCACCCTCGTGCCGTTGCGCGCCGGCGCACTCTGCGGATAGCCTTGCGGCACATCCGGGAGACAGCCATGGCGTTCACGGTCAGAAGCGACAGCTTCAAGGACGGCGATTACCTGCAATCGCAGCACATCCTGTCCGCCGATTTCGGGTTCGGCTGCGCGGGCGGCAATCAATCGCCGCATCTCGCCTGGTCGGGGGCGCCGTCGGGCACCAAGAGCTTCGCGGTGACCTGTTTCGATCCGGATGCGCCGACCGGCAGCGGGTTCTGGCATTGGCTGGTCGTGAACATCCCGCCGAACGTGACCGAGCTTGCGCTCGATGCCGGCAATCCGAAATCCGGGAAGCTGCCGAAAGACGCGCTGCAGACCCGCACCGATTTCGGCGCGCCCGGCTACGGCGGCCCTTGCCCGCCGCCCGGCGACCACCCGCATCGCTATTTCTTCACCGTGTTCGCGGTCTCGACCGACGCGCTGCAGGTCAAGGCCGATACCTCGGCGGCGGTCATCGGCTTCCAGCTCAATTTCAATACGGTCGCCAAGGCGGCGATCGTGGGACTCTACAAGCGCTGAGCCGCGTCGGTCGCAACCGGCGCTCCGCACCGGCTCTCGCGCGCCACAGGAGAAAAGCGATGCGCGCCCAACGAACGGCCCAGGTCGCGTTCGAAACGAGGGAACCGCAGTCGGGCGCACCGGGCGCGCCGAAGCCGCTGATCGCCGAAGAACTCGCGCGCTTCGTCGGCGGAGTTTCGGCCGATGCCGTTCCGGCCGCGGTGCTCGCGCGCGCCAAGCATCTGATCCTCGATGCGGTGGGTATCGCGCTCGCGTCGACGACCTACGATTTCGCCCAACGGGCGCTCACCGCGATTGCCGCGCTTGCCGGACCGGGCGATGCCGCCGTGATCGGGATGCCGGCGTGGCTGCCGCTGCGCGACGCGGCGCTGATGAACGGCATCTTGATTCACGGGCTCGATTTCGACGACACCCATACCGGCGGGGTCGTTCACGCGACTTCGAGCCTGCTTCCGACCGTGCTCGCGGTCGGCGCTCGGCACCGGATCGGCGGGCGCGAGATGCTAGCAGCCTACGTGCTCGGCGTCGAAGCTGCGGCGCGGTTGGGCGCGGTGGCGAAAGGGGCATTCCATCAGGTCGGCTTTCATCCGACCGGCCTCGTCGGGGCATTTGCTTGCGCGCTCGCGGCCGGCCGGCTGATGGGCCTGACCGAGAGGCAGCTCACGATGGCGCAGGGCATCGCGCTTTCGGCGGGAGCCGGCAGTTTGGAGTTTTTGGAGGACGGCGCCTGGAACAAGCGTTTTCATCCGGGCTGGGCGGCGGTCTCCGGCATCACGGCGGCGGCGCTCGCGCAGCAGGGATTCGTCGGCGCGCGGCGCGCTTACGAAGGCCGTTTCGGCCTCTATGCCAGTCACCTCCAAACGCATTTCGATTCCCAGAACCTTGCGCTCGCGACCGCAGGACTCGGCGAGACGTGGGAACTGCTGCAAGTCGCCGTGAAGCCGTATCCGGCCTGCCATTTCGTGCATGCCTGCATCGACGCGACGCTCGCGCTTGCGCGCGAGCACCAGCTCGACCCGGCGCGGATCGACCGCATTCGCGCGCTGGTGCCGGCCGAGGTGGTCAAGACCGTGTGCGAGCCGCTCGCCAACAAGCGGCGGCCCGCGAACAGCTACGACGCCCAGTTCTCGATTCCCTTCGTGATCGCCGCGGCCCTCCTGCGCGGAAAATTCACGCTCGACGAGCTCGAGGACGACGCGCTGCGCGATCCGGCGGTTCTCGCGCTCGCCGACCGCGTCGATTACGAGATCGACGCGCGCTCGACTTTCCCGCGGCACTATTGCGGCGAGGTCGTCGTGACGACGTGCGGCGGCGCGACGCTCACCCATCGTGAGCAGATCAACCGCGGCAACGGCGAGCGCCCACTCGGCAGCGCGGAGATCGTCGAGAAATTCCGCCGCAATGCCGCGCGTGCCGTCTCGAGCGAGCGCGGCGCCCGCATCGAGCGATGCGTGCTGGCGCTCGACGATGGGACCGATGCGGTCAGGCTCGCCGACACGCTGGCGCGCGGCTGAGGCTCGTGCGATGGCGCTCGCGGAGGCGAAATCCGACGAGGAGGAATCGGTCGTTCTCGGCAGCATCGACCGTTTCCTCGAGCGCGAGGTTGCGCCCCATGTGCGAAAACTCGAGCGCGAGGACGAATATCCGGCGGCGATCGTCGAGCGCATGCGGGAGCTCGGCCTGTTCGGCGCGACGATCCCGGCGCAATACGGCGGCCTCGCGCTCTCCGCGGTGCTGTACGCGAAGATCGTCGAGCGCGTCGCGCGCACCTGGATGTCGCTCGCCGGCATTTTCAATTCCCATCTGATCATGGCGGCAGCGGTCGAGCGCTTCGGCACCGAGGCGCAGAAGCGGCAATTCCTGCCGCGGTTCGCGTCCGGTGAATTGCGCGGCGGGCTGGCGCTCACCGAGCCCGATTGCGGCACCGACCTGCAGGCGATCCGCACGGCTGCACGGCGTACTGGAGAGCATTACGTGATCGACGGCACGAAGACGTGGATCTCGAACGGCATCCACGGCCAATGCTTTGCGCTCCTGGTGAAGACCGATCCGCAAGCCGAGCCGCGCCATCGCGGCATGAGCCTGTTCCTGGCCGAGAAGGGCGAGGGGTTTTCGGTCAGCCGCAAGCTCGAGAAGCTCGGCTACAAGGGCATCGATACCGCCGAGCTCGTCTTCGCGAATTACCGCGTGCCCGCCGACCGGCTGATCGGCGGCAAGGAAGGCTTCGGCCTAAACCATGCGCTCGGCGCGCTCGAGCTCGGCCGCATCAATGTCGCGGCTCGCGGGGTCGGTTTGGCGCAAGCGGCGCTCGACCAGGCGCTCGCCTATGCGCAGGTGCGCAAGACCTTCGGCAAGCCGATCGCGCAGCATCAGGCCATTCAGCTGAAGCTCGCCGACATGGCGACCAAGGTCCGGGCGGCGCGGCTCCTGACGCAGGACGCGGCCCAAACCTACGACCGAGGGCTGCGCTGCGACCTCGAAGCCGGCATGGCGAAGCTGTTCGCGAGGACGGCGCTCGAGGTGACGCTCGAAGCGATGCGCATCCACGGCGCCTACGGCTATTCGAAGGAGTTCCCGATCGAGCGGCTCTACCGCGACGCGCCGCTGCTCGCCATCGGCGAGGGCACGAACGAGTTGCAGCGGCTCATCATCGCCCGGCAGCTGATCGAGCGAAACCCAGTGTGACCCTTACCTCTCCCGGAGGGGAGAGGTCGGCGGCCGGAGGCCGCCGGGTGAGGGGGTTACGATCTGTAATATCAAATAATGGCCCGATCCCCCTCACCCCATCCCTCTCCCCTCCGGGGAGAGGGAGTCGCTTGCGGCTCGTCTCAGCGCGGCTTGTCGCCGGCGAGCGTGACGCGGTGCATGACACGCCGATAGCCGTGATAATCGTTGATCGGGTTGTGCAGCGTGCAGCGGTTGTCCCACAGCGCGATCGAGCCGATCTGCCAGCGAAACCGGCAGGTGAATTCCGGGCGCACCATGTGGGCGAACAGATAGTGCAGGATCGGCGCGCTTTCTTCCTCGCTCATGTCCTTGAAGCGAACCGTGTGCCCGAAATTCAGGTAGAGCGCCTGGCGGCCGGTTTCCGGATGGGTGCGGACCACGGGATGCTCGGCCACGTATTGCTGCTTCGCTTCTTGCTTGCCGCCGTCGCGCATGCGGTCTTCGCGCGTCCGGGTCACGTCGGCCTTGGCCGAGCTGTTCACGGCGATGAGCCCGCTCAGCATCCTGCGCATGCCTTCCGACAGCGTCTCATAGGCGAGATACATATTGGCGAACAGCGTGTCGCCCCCGAACGGCGGCACCTCGCGGGCGATCAGCATGGTGGCCATCGGCGGCTTCTCCAGATACGCCGTGTCCGAATGCCAGAGCCCGCCGAAATTCACCTTCTCGTTCTCCAGTTTGACGACCGGGGTGATTTCCGGAAACCCCTCGATGCCCTTGACGAACGGATACTCGATCACCTCGCCGAACCGCCGGGCAAATTCCAGGAATTCGGCCGGCTCGAGCCTCTGGTCGCGGAAGAAGATGACGAGGTGCTCGAGCCAGGCGCGGCGGATCGCGCCGAATAACTCTTCGTCGAGCTCGCGCGCGAGATCGAGGCCGAGAATTTCGGCACCCAACGCGCCCGCCACAGGCCGGACTTCGATGCGGTCGTTCCTCATGCTCCGTCCTTTCGCGAACCGCTTCGAGCGAATTTGACGCGATGCACCCGAACCATGCAAGACAGGTCGCGGAGGTACCTCGCATGCGCATCGCGGTCGGCGGCTTCATGCACGAGACGAACACGTTCGTGCCCGCGCCCACCATATGGGAGGATTTCGTGCGCGCCGGGCCGTGGCCGACCGTCACGGAGGGCGAGGCGATCCGCTCGACGTTTCGTGGGCTCAACCTTGGCATCTCGCATTTCATCGAGGCGGTACAAGCCGCGGGCCACGCGATCGTGCCGTTGGTCTGGGCCGCCGCGATGCCGGGCGGACGAGTCCAGGACGATGCATTCGAGCGCGTGGCCGAGAAGCTCGTCGGCGGGCTGCGGCGGGAAAAACCCGATGCGGTATTTCTCGAGCTTCACGGCGCGATGGTCACGGAAAGCCATGACGACGGCGAAGGCGAGCTGCTGCGCCGTGTTCGTGCCGTGGTCGGTGCTTCGGCGCCGATTGTCGCCTCGCTCGATCTGCACGCCAATGTTTCGGCCCAAATGGTGAGAACTGCGGATCTGCTCTCGTCCTACCGCACCTATCCGCACGTCGATTGGGGCCCGACGGGAGCGCGGTGCGCGCAGTGGCTCGACCGGGTCTCATCGTGGAAGCGGCGCGCCGGCGCCGGCCGGGCGCTGCGGCAATCTCCGTTCCTGATCCCGGTCACGGCGGGCTGCACCTACACCGAGCCGGCCGGCGGTCTCTATCGGCGCTTGCAGGAGATCGAGCAACAGAGCGGCGTGCACCTGTCGTTGAACATGGGCTTCCCGCCTGCCGACATCTGCGACGTGGGCCCGAGCATCACCGCCTATGGCAAAACGCAGGCCGCGGCGGACGCGGCGGCGGACGAGCTGTTCTCCGCGCTGCGCGCGGCGGAGCCGGAATTCGCCGCGCATCGTCCGCTGCCGATGGCGGACGCGGTCGCGAAGGGGCTGCGAATTGCGGCTGCCGCGTCGCGTCCCGTCGTCCTCTCGGACACGCAGGACAATCCGGGTGCCGGCGCGCCTTCGAATACGACGGGCCTGATCGCCGAGCTGTTGCGGCAGCGGGCGCAGCGGACGGTGGTCGGCATCCTGCACGATCCCGCGGCCGCTGCGGCCGCCCATCGCGCGGGAATCGGCGGGACCGTGGAGCGGCTGGGCGGCGGCGGAGAAGGTCCGGGGCAGGAGCGGCTCGGAGGCCCCTGGCGCATCGCGGCGCTGAGTGAGGGACGGTTCCGCGGCACCTCACCGATGCTGCGCACAGCCGAAACCGTGATCGGTCCCACCGCGCTGCTCGGACAAGGCGGGGTCGAGGTGCTGGTCGCGAGCATTCGCCAGCAACCGATTCACCGCGAGGTCTTCACGCATATCGGCGTCGATCTCTCGTCGCGCGCCATCGTGGCGCTGAAGAGCTCGGCGCACTTTCGCGCCGGTTTTCAGGAGATCGCCGAAGCGGTGATCGTCTGCCTCGCGCCGGGGGTCAATCTCGAAGATCCGGGCGCTTTTGCCTACACCAAGATCCGGCCCGGAGTGCACCTGGGTCCGTCGGCGCGTGCTCCGCAAACGGGCTCCTAGCCGCGCTCGGCGAGGAGTCAGCCCGATCGCGCCGAACCGGAATTCAGGCCGGCTCCCCGCTCTTCTGCATCCCCACCATCGGCGAGCCCGACTCGCCGGTTTTCCAGCCGCTGAAGATCTTTTCGGAGATGATGGCCTCCGGCGGCGCCATGAACGCCTCGACGATGGTGATGATGCCGAACACCAGCGCCATCACCACGCCCAGTTGCTTGCCGGTCTCCTGCGTGAGCAGCAGGCTGTTTTGTGAGGTCCCGAGCAGCGCGATCATCGCCGCCAGGAAGGCGATGCAGGCGAGCACGAGCTTGAAGATCATGAACGACTTGCGAACATAGAGGAACATTCCCGTCTCCTTTGCAGCCGCCCGCATCATAAACGCGAATGCGTTCGACGGCCACGCGTTTCAACCCTCGCGCGCCGCACGGGGCGCCGCCGGATGGCCGGAGATTCCGGCCTTTGTGCGGCCGATCGCCCCGCGGACGACCGGCGTGTTGGCGGTCTCGGGGGCCTTGCGGAAACGAATGCGCCCGATCCGCGTTGTCTGATCCGGTTCGATACTGCTCTTCGATTGCCGGCGGCGTCGGGAGCTCGAGCGAGAGGAAGCGATGAAACGCCACGACGAAGCGCACCAGCGTTCCGAGGACATTTCCGACGGCGTCATGAACGAGGTCGTCAAGGTCTTGCGCAAGCGCGTCCGCAAGGTCGATCACAGCTACGACATTCCCTGCATCGCCGGCTACAGCAAGGACGCGCGTACGGTCTACATCGACCGGCATCTGCCGCGCTCGTTCTCGTGAACCTCGCGGGTCTACGTCACGCCGTTCCTGCTCACCCACGAGATCGTGGAGAAGGCGCTGCTGGACGAGCTCGGCCTGCATTATGTGCATGCGCACCAGATCGGGCTGCGCACCGAGCGCGCCGCGGTCGAGGCGGCCGGGATTTCCTGGCGCACGTACGAAGGATTCATGAAGAAGCACGAGAAGCCGATCGAGGAAGAAAAGCTGCAACGAGTGCCGCGCGATCTCGATCTCACGCCGTATCGCGATTTGGAGGATTTTGGGCTGCTGCAGGCTCTCGTGAGCAGGGAGCGCAAGCCGAATTCGAAGCCGAGGTGAACCGGCACTCGATGGGCAGCCGCCGGCGCGATCTTGAGAATCGCGCGAATTATCGGCTCGGTTCGGGAGCCTGGGTAAGCGCGATGCTGCAGGCCCGGCACTCGAAGATGTGCTGTTCGCAAAGAAATCCGCCGCGGGGAATTACGCGGATCAGCGTCATGGCGTCGCCGCAGGCCGGACAGATCGGAGCAGGAGCCCTGCGCGGGGCCGGTTTTCGCTCGTCGCGGATCATGGCTCGCTGATACCCGAATCGAGTCTCGGCCCCCTGTGACCTTCGTCACCGGCGCGGATATCCGGCCCGGTGCGGTATCGGGAGCGGGGTTCCGGTTCCGCCGTTAATTGCGCGAAACGCAACGCCGCGGGTGGGGACCTGCCAGCCTCGATCCCACGCATCTCGCCTGCCGCGTCAAGCAGCCGGATGGTTTGGTGTCGAGGCGGTATAAGTGAACACATCTGGGCTCCACTGTTGCCCAAAGACCACAGACTGGGGTCCGGCCATCGTCTATCGTCGGCTGCCTTTGTGGACTCGGTGTGTGCATCGGGAGTGCGTCATGCGGCGAGCGTGGGGCGCAGCGGCGGCAATGCTGCTCCCTTGCACTGTATTCGCCGCACCCATCGAGTTGCCCACAATCGAGGTTGTCGCCGTCTCACCCGTTTCCGGCAGTGAAATCCAGCGGGACAAGGTTCCAGGTACGGTTGAGACGGTCGAAGCCCCCGAACTAGATCACGCCAAGTCGCCTGACCTCTTGCAGTCGATGCTCAGGACGTTGCCGGGCGTGACTCTCAGCGATCAATCGGGCAATCCCTTCCAAGTGAATCTGGATTATCGTGGCTTCACTGCGTCCCCCGTGCAAGGAACGCCGCAAGGAATAGCCGTCTATCAGAACGGAACTCGAATCAACGAAGCATACGGCGACGTGGTGAACTGGGACTTCATCCCGGAGATGGCGATAAACCGGATGACCCTGATGTCCAACAATCCGGTGTTTGGCCTGAATGCCATCGGGGGGGCGTTGTCCATCGAAATGAAGAACGGCTTCAACTACCAGGGTCAGCAAATCGAATTGCGGGGCGGTTCCTTCGGTCGGATAGGGGCCTCGGCACAGGCGGGATTTCAAAGCGGCAACTACTCAGCGTATGTCGCAGCGGATGCCACGAACGACCAGGGTTGGCGAGACTTCTCCTCCTTCTCTCGACTGCGACGGCTGTACGCAGATGTGGGGGCCAGGACCGACCAGACCGAGTTCCACGTTTCGTTTACCGGAGCAAATGACCATCTGGGTTCGGTTGTCGCAACCCCGATCGAGCTTCTCAATCAAAGTTGGTCGAGGGTTTGGACATGGCCGCAGACCACGCATCTCCAACTTGCTTTTTTGCAGACGAACGGTGCCTGGAGGCCAACCGACACCCTTGCGCTCAATGCGAATGCCTACTTCCGTGACTTTCGACAATCGCACGTAGACGGAAACGGCACCGATGCATTGCCCTGCGATCCGACGGGCCCCCTCGTTGGACAACTGTGTGTGGGCGACGGCAATACTCCGATCAACAAGAACTTTCCAACTCCCGACACGCTTTCCCCCGCCGCATTCCTCGGCGAGATCGACCGCAACTGGACGAAGACGAACAGTTACGGTGGTTCGATTCAGGCCACGAGCACGTCGAACGTATTCAGTCGTCCAAACCACTTTGTCGTAGGAGTAAGCATCGATCACGGGCGCACGAACTTCTCAGGAAACAGCGAACTGGGAATCGTACAACCAAATCTGTTCGTCACCGGCACTGGCATCTTCATCGATCAGCCCGCAGCCGACATCGCTCCCGTCGATCTGCTGACGTTGAACACCTATGTCGGAGTGTATGCAACGAACACGCTCGACATTACCTCCGAATTGTCGCTGACGGTTGGTGGTCGGTTCAATCTGGCTTTCATCGATTTGCGTGATCGGACCGGGCAGGATTCGCTTCTCAATAGCGATAATCGATACCAGCGGTTCAACCCCGTGATCGGAGCGACGTACAAGATCAGCCCTGGTTTGACCGCCTATGCGGGATATTCCGAGGCGAACAGAGCACCGACGCCGCTCGAACTCGGATGTTCGAGTCCGACACACCCTTGCATGATCGACAACTTTCTGATCGCGGACCCGCCGCTCAAACAGGTTGTCGGGCACACAATTGAAGCGGGCTTGCGAGGGAGGTGGAGCGGAGCCGATACAAAGACGCAACTGAGCTGGAGTGTCGGCGTTTTTCGTACCAAGTCTACTGATGACATTCTCAACATTGCGAGTGCAGCGATCCAGGGTTTCGGCTATTTTCAGAACGCCGGAGATACTTTGCGGCAGGGCGTCGAGGCGAAGGTGAACTACAAGTGGATCCGCTGGAACACCTATGCAAACTATACCTTTATCGATGCCACGTATCTCACTGCTTTGACAATTTCCTCTCCGAACAGCCCGTTCGCCGATTCCAACGGGAATATCGTTGTCTTTCCGGGCGACCATATTCCAGGCATTCCGGCCCACCGCTTCAAGGCTGGTGTCGAGTATGCCGTTACGGACGCATGGAAACTCGGGGCAGACATCAACGTCGTCGGGAGCCAGTTCCTGATCCACGACGACTCGAACCAAGCCCCCAAAGTGCCTGCTTACTGGGTCGTCAACCTGCACACCTCCTATCAGTTGACGAAGAATGTCGAAGTCTTCGGGTTGGTTCAGAACCTATTTGACCAACGCTACTATTCGTCAGGAACATTTTTCGACACAGGCGGATTCACGAGCAACACGCCGGGAGGAACACCTTTCCTGGGCTCTTTCGCCGATCCAAGAACATTTGTGCCGGGGACCCCATTTGCTCTTTACGCGGGCATACGGGGCACGTTCAACACCGGCCCGTGAGTGATCGAGGCGGCCTTTACCTATTCTGACTGAGACTGCTGCCAGTAGTCCGACCGTTCGCTGCTAAGGAAGCGATGCAGCCAGGTATGCTCCGAACCCTGCGCTCGCCAACTTTCCAGCTCGTCTCGCTCATCGCGCTCGCTGTC
>JBKPDF010000033.1:0-17721 GCA_046727735.1 Pseudomonadota bacterium
TTGGAGCGACGATGTGCCTTCTGACAATCGTCTTACTTGTTTTCCCTGGAACGAAGCTAGATTCGCTATGGACTCTGAATCCTGAAGCTCGTGTCGCGTTTCAATCGCTTGGGAGTTGGTCGATCCTGCTCATGTTAGTGGTCGGAACTGGATGTGCCTTAACAGCAATCGGCCTGTGGCGTGGGACGCTTTGGGGTATCCGTCTTGGACTAACGATTCTCGTGGTCAACATTCTTGGCGATCTAATAAATGTAATCACACGCCACGACTATCGATCACTGATCGGCCTGCCCATCGCAGGCGCGATGATCTTCTACCTGGCTCGATCGGCGACCAGCCGCAGAACTCGTTGCATGCCGCGCCGTCGGTTCGAGTGAAAACTGTCCTCAGGCGTAATCTTTGTGGTGCATGCGCAATGGCACGCGCCCATACAGATTACGCTGCGGGAATGTTTTCGCGCGCGTATCGAAGAGCGCGGGCCATCCAGACAAGCTCGTTTAGGAGTTTTTCCACGCGACCGCCATAGGCTGGATCAGTGATTTTGCCGGTCGCAGGATCAAAAAGCTTCCCAGCCGTGCCGAAATAAACATCCCAGAAAATGGTGACCAGCCCAAGCTCACGCAGCACCGGGACCAAACTCTGGATCATCCGCGCGCCGCCGAAAGGACCTGCCGATACACCACAGATCCCGACCGCTTTGTGAACGTATTCCTTCAGATTTGTATCGAGCACGTGTTTCAGAAGCCCGGGGAAGCTATGATTGTATTCGGGGACTACGAGGATTAGTCCATCGGCCCTTGCGACGGTGGCCGAGAACTGACTGTTCTTGAGCGCTTCGCCTGCGTCATCTATGCGGATTGGAATTTTCCGGATGTCGATCAATTCAGTTTCGATATCGCCGCGCTTTGATACTTCGCCGAAAACGAAATTGGCGGCCGGCTCCGTTAGCCGGCCCTGGCGCGATGTGCCAATGACGACCGGAAGGAAAACGGGTCGAGTTACATCTTGCGTAGCCATGGTCTATTTCTCGCTCCAGCGTAGGCGAGCTTACAACGGTCGAGCGAGCGAAATTGTTTTAGTCACAATTGCTCCATTAGAGCAGCGCGGCCCTGCTTTATAACGCATCGTTGCGCGCTTTTCCGAAACAGCGACTTCAGTGTAACTGACAGTGCTTGCGTCCCGGCGATGCATACAAATCGAGAACGGCCCGCGCTTGGGCGTGTGAGAACGATGTAACTGCCGGAGCCAGCTTAGGCTTCTCGTGGATAGGTGAGTGAGCGCGGCGTCGCAAACACGCTGCCGTTCAAGTTCTGCGCGTCGTTCGTCAAAGCCCGATGAAAACCAATGCTGTGATCGCCATTTGTGATCGCGCTTGGTCAACACCTCGAGATTCCAGCGCCATTCAGTTACGAGCTTCTCCGACGGCACAATGGCAATCAACCGGAAGGGGCGCAGCTTTCGCAATGGCAGTTTCGCTACGCTGTCTGCGATCTTGTTGGTGCCTGATTTGCCGGCAAGCGCCCTAACGACATCTCCACGGCTAACGACATCATTCTTCGGTTGCCGTTCTACGCGGTGCCAGTTAATCAATGCGAGACAAACACCCGCATCATTCGCGGAGATCCACGTGCCGCCAGTGGGTTCACTCGGAAACACTGCAAGGCGGCTTCCAATATTGATAATCCTTGGCGCCAGAGCCGTGGAGCGGTCCAGTTTTTCGTCGCGATTCATCGCAAGATAAAATCCCTGCGCCTTTGGGAGGAACGAGATCGTACACATTAATCAGCCAATGGGTATGATAACGCAGCGACCGAATATTGTCGCCAATTTCGCCAGAGCTCCGTCAATGAAGAAGGCGTATGACCGTGAAGGCGGTTCGCGGCGCCGATGGCGAAGACCAATCTCCATTGCCTGAAAAGTGTACGATAGGCCGAGAAAAGAGAGTTGCGTGCGTCGTAGATGCTGGTCGCTTCCGACGAAGCGCCGTTAAGCTCTACGATCTGGAAATTGCGCCCGCGTTTAAAATCCTCTTCACTTTCGTAGCGCATGTCATAACGCCCGATGAAAAAGCCAGGGAGTTTACGCGAAATCTGATCGATTACCCGCTCCAAGGCCTTTGTTTGAAGATGCATTCCATCGCGAAAAATGCATCCCTGCGCGTGATTACCAGTTTCGACGAGCTTCAAAGTCTCACCCGGAGCTAGGACCTCGCTGCGACGGTTAACAAAGCGGCGAAGATAAATCCTTGCCATCAGCGACGCGCGGGAATCTGCACGGATTAGTTCTTCTATTGTGCGCGTTCCATCTCCCGTGATCACAGGAAAGATCTTCTCCGTGATCGCGAAGATGTGTCCGCGTAATTCGTTTGGGAACCGATAGTAAAAAACACCAGCTTCATGCGGCCCAACAACGTAACGTTGCACAATCACGGGCGCGTCGACTTCGTCCAGATATTCCAACGCCGCGCGCATCGACCAGATCAGCTTCACGCCATTACCGCGCTGGCCAACGTCTGGTTTGAGAATGAACGGCAGCGTAATTTTGTGTTCGCGACACAGCCGGTGCAAACAAAGCAGGCGGTCGGAAGTTGTTCTTCCATCCAACAAGAATGCCTCAGCCACAAACTCGCGACTGCCGTGGCGAAGTTCGTCGAGAATCTCCAGCTTCGATTCACCGATAACTCCACCGGTTGTTATCCCGGGATTTGCCGTCGTCGGCACATTGAAACCGCGGTAGCGCGTCGCCAGCCACAGATAATAAACGCCCACAGGAATGTAAAAGAACCACGCCGGCCAAAACTCCCAGTGGATCCAACGCCTCACGAATGTTGGCGTGAAGGCGAGCTTTCTGACAAATAAAACCGCTGCGCCGATAAGAAATGCAATGAAAACCATCGCGGCGATTTTGCCTTGGAAGAAGGAGAACCAAACCAATACGCGGCTGCCGAGAAACTTTGCAATTGCGAAAATTCCGCCAATCCACAAAAGCGCTGCGAGCGCCGTGACGAGAGCAAACCGACCAGCGGGCATCGAGAGAAGCCCAGCCGCTAAATAAGTCGGTAAGCGCGAGCCGGGAACGAACCGGCTAGCAAGCAAGGTCAGTGATCCGCGCTGATTGAAACTTTCTTGACAGCGCTCGATGGCGGCGGCGTCGGCAAACCGAGCGACCCATCGACTTTGCAGAATGGGTTTCCCCAGGCAGCGCGCGAGCGAGTAAAGACCCAGATCGCCCAGCCAGATTCCAGCAAAACAAGCCGCAAACCCAAGCGGCCAGCTAAGCGGTCCACCAAAGATCGACAACGCCGAAGAAATTGTTGCGGCGTCTTCCGAGACGAAGCTCAGCAAGATGATTGCAGTCGAAGCGAGCAGCGCTGGCGCAATCATGGGTGAACTTCACGCCGCTTTTGGTTGATCGGCCTGATATTGCAGCGTTGACGGTGCAACGCCGAATCCTGCAGGTACTGGCACGTCAAGAATGCCGCACATCACGGCAATTAAGGCGTAGTGGTGGATCGCATGCGCGACCGCGTACATGAATTCGCGACCAACGGTCGATCCAATCAACGATGCGGCGTCAACTTCGTAGTTTACTTTGCTTCGGACATTGATTGGGCAATCGAGAAATGGCGTCGGGATGGATTCAAAAGCGCGCAGGATTCGATGCGTTTCAGCAAGCGCAAACATGCAATCGTTCTCGATCCAAGAGTTTCGCTCGCGATGATCATAATTGATCTCGCCGGCGTCCAGGCTTCGCAGCAGAGTCTGGAAATGATCCAGACAATGCCGGTAATGGCCGCCAACCGTGGAACCAAACACAGTCGGCAATTTCCGCGTGTAATCTTCGTCGCTCAGGGAATTCAGTAACGATTCGCCCTGGCGCAAAACTTCGGCAATGGCCTCGTGTAACGGTGATCGTTTCATAGGTACGCCCTGATTAGTGGAAGGCGCCGACGTTGCAGAAAAAGCAAGACCACGCTGCACGTGGCCACGGCGAGCGCCAGACCGAAGAGTAATCCGCCGTCGTCCATCACCACGATGCCGAGCACGGTGAGATGACTAAAGATAGCACCGAGCATCACAGCCAGGGCGAGGCCGGCCCCCAACCATGTGGTTGGTGGAATCAGGATCAAAATCGCTGCGATCAATTCTGCTACGCCCGAGCCAATGCGGCCCCACGGTTCAAGTCCGACTTTGCTAAAAATGTAAACCGATTCGGGTGCGGCGGTGAACTTGAAAAAAAGCGTTTGAAGCAGAATGATCGCAGCCGCCGTGCGGCAAATCCAAGCGATGATGGTCGATGTTTTGCTGGGTTGATTCATAGAAATGGCGATTGAGTTGCCGATTAGTCGCGAGCGCTGTGCATTTCCTTACAGCGATCCTATGCGTCGTTAACGGCTTCGCTCCCCGACCAGCCGTTGCGGTTTTGATGGGCTTATTGCCGCAACGCTTGCTTCAGACGCTTTTTCGCCTCCGCTGGAAGCTTCGCGTCCGATAGTTCGCCGATCTTGTCCGGAAATTCACGCGCTGCGGTGCGTATGTATTTGAGCTGTTTGGCGTAGCGCTCGCAAAATGAGCACATGAGATAATGGATTCGCAGCTTGATCCGCGTCGTCAGCGGAAGTTCTTTGTCCATGCCCAACGACAAGATGCGAGTGACTTCTGGACACGTGGGCGTAAACCTGCAAATGAGGAGCACTAGCTGCAGCTGAAGCCAGCTCCGGTGTTCCTGGAGAATGGAGTCATCGTCCGGTGGGCGCGGGTTCGGCATCCATTCTAAGAGCGGCTTTAGCTTGTTAATGCTGCACCTCCGGATTTTCGAACCAATTCATAGCGAGACATTCACGCAAGGCCATCCGCGCGCGGTGAAGCATCGCCCATAGATTGCTGTCCGAAATGGAAAGCGTCGCGCAGATCTCCTTACTCTTGATTTCGTCCATCTCGCGCATCATGAAAACGGTGGCGACCCGCTCGGGAAGTTTGCCCAGGCAATCGCGCATCGTTTTCCAAAACTCGTCGCGATGCATCACTTCATCGACTTCCGGCCTCCATTCCTTTGGCCCATTCACGTGCACCCAGTAGCCTTCAGGTACAAATTTCTCCGCGCATTCGTCCGCGAGAAATTCGAGGTCGGTAAACGAAGTTTCACGTCCGCGTTTCCGATAATAATCGCAGAGTTTGTGCTTCAAAATTCCGCACAGCCAGCTGCGGACTGAGGATTGTCCGGCGAACTTTTCGTAACTGCGCATCGCTGCGAAGAAAGTTTCCTGGACAAGATCCTGCGCCACATCAGGCTTGCGCACGCGCTCGAGCGCGTAGCGATAAAGCACATCACCGTGTTCGTCGACCCAGCGCTCCGGATCGGTCGGTGCGATAGCGGCTGCCCCACGCTCGATAAATCCACCCTCGATTCCGCCCGGCTGAAAGGACATCCCGGCGGTTTACGCGAAGCTGGTCGAATTGTGAAGAAGAAATGTAAGGAGGGGTCGCATCCATGCGACCAATCGGACAAATGAGACCAATCACTCTGCTCGCGCTCGTTTTATCACTTTCGATTGGAACGGCTGCGAAAGCGCAGTTGCCGGTGAAAAAAGTACTCACGCTCGAAGTGTCCAAGAAAATCGCGGCAGTCGCGGAAGCGGAAGCAAAAAAACGGGGCGCAACGGTTGTGATCGTAATCGTGGATGATGGTGGCCACTTGCTGTTTCTCGAACGCCTCGATGACACACAGGTCGCCAGTGTCGAAGTGGGGATCGGGAAAGCGCGCACGGCGGCGATTTTCCGTCGGCCCAGCAAAGTGTTTGAAGATCAGGTGCGCGAAGGTCGGGTAGCCGCACTGGCCTTGCCCGGTGCGACCCCATTGCAAGGCGGCGTCCCGATTATTTACGAAGGGAAAGTCATCGGAGCGATCGGCGTCAGCGGGAACACTCCACAGGAAGATGAGGACATCGCCAAGGTCGGAGCCGCGACCGCCGTTGCCGCGATCGACGAAGGTGGCGCGAAGTAGCAACTATATATCTGGGATCGGCATGTCCGCTGTAGCCTCGGCGAAGGAGGATGATTCCAACTCATCGATTGTTGCGACAATTCTGTCGCGGCTGTTCAGCGCGCCGCAAATTTGCCCTGCGCACGAACGTCATGTACGCCGCCCGAGTTGGACGGAACTGTTCTTCGATCTGGTGTTCGCTGCTGCGATTGCTCAATTGGGCGCACCATTGGATCACGACTATTCCATTTTCGGCATCGCAAGATTTACGTTTTTGCTAGCGCTGGTTTTCCTCGCCTGGTTTGGCTACACGGCGTTTGCCACTCGATTCGCTGTCGATGACACCGTGCAGCGCGCGCTTATCGTGGCACAAATCTTTTTCGTAGCGGTAATGGCGGCGAACGCCACAGACGCGCTCAGCAGTAGAGACGCGGCAGGATTCGGTGCGGCTTATGGCGGAGTTCGCGCGATTCTTGCTCTGCAGTACCTACGAGTGATTCGATCACCCGAGGCCGGGACTCTCGTTAGGCGGCGGATTGTCGGACTTGTTGCCGCCGGGATCCTCTGGGCCGCTTCCGCGTTGCTTTCCCCGCCCCAGCGATACGTTGGATGGGGCATTGCTCTCTTAATCGACATCGGTAATTCGTGGCCGGCATCCCGCAGCACCATGGTTTCGCCACCAGGAGCCACACATTTTCCCGAGCGGTTTGGGCTGCTCACCATCATCTTGTTAGGCGAATTTGTCGCCTCGGTCATGCGCGGCATTGAAAGTCAAATGGGCTGGAGTTTTCTGGCCGCGTCCGCAGCGGTGCTGAGTCTGGCTCTTGGCTTTGGAATCTGGTCGGGCTATTCCGATGGCGCGGTGGGCTGGGAAAGCCGGCAAGTGCGAAGTCACAGGGATGTGGTACGGCTGCGCAACTGGATCGCGCTCCACTTCGTGCTTTTCCTGGGCATCAGCATTCTCGGCGTCGGCGTACGCTGCGCTATCGCGTTACCTCCGGGCGGACACTTTGGACCTGAAGAACAATGGATCATCTGCTCAGCAACGGCCGGTATCATATTCGCGATCATGGGAATCGCGGCAACATCAGAACGCCATGCCCAGTCGCGCCGTCGCTGGCCGTGGCTGTGTCAAGCCGGCATTGCCTTAGTCGCCCTGGCTCTCGCGCCATCGAGTTCACAGATCATCGCCACTGCGCTTCTTTTACTGCTGTTCGGCTGCTTCATCGCGCAAACTGGTTTGCTGGTCGCCAATCGTCAGCCCTAGCATTAACCGTCTCAGACTGCGCAGCGCAAAAGCCAACATTGACGATGCCGGCTACAAATCGTTTGCGAAAAGGATGTCTGCGGCCTGACGCGGATTGTCTCGCACCAGATGAATTCGTTGTGCTGGGAAATAGATCGTTTCGAAGGCGTGCTGCGTTTCCCGCGGCGGCAAACCCTCTTGGCCCCGCGCGATTGCGCGTTGCAAAGCCGTTGCAAATGAGCAGTCGATCCAAACCTTCGCGTCGAAGTGATGGCGATAGACGGATTTAAACAAAAAAATTCCTTCGAGAAGGACGACGTCGATGTTGCAAAAATAATAGCGATGTTTGTGGTGTGTTGTTGCTTTCGGATCGCCACAGTCGGCGACCAGATCGAGATCGCGTTCGTCTCGTAACGGAAGGATGAGCTGCTCGAACATTTCCCCAAACCGCACTGCATGTTTGTAGAAATGTTCAGCAGGATCCTGACGGTTGATGTAAACATCGGGCAGGTTTAACCAGTCGTCTCCCGAGATTGAGGCGACGTTCATCGCTTTGCCGCGCAGCGCCTCAGCGAGTTTTGCGCTGACATATCCTTTACCGCTGCCATCAATGCCAGAGATGCCAACCAGTAGTGCGCGAGTGCGAGAAATCTTCGCACGCATCAGCGCAATGCGCCCGGCCAACGCCGCGACGGTCTCTATTTTGTCGGCGTCAACCATCCACCGGTTGCTTGGATCGGCGTGCTTGTCTCAGTTGCTGTAACCCAGGCTGCGAGCGCTGTTGCTTTATCGGAGCCAAATTCTCGCGGAAGTGTGACGGATACAGCCCAGCCATTCGGTGCAGCGACCATGTCGATCTTGGCGAATCCGAGGACCACGAAATCGTGACGCAGTTTGCGTCCGGCGTTTTCACCGCGTGCGACATCGGATTGCAAATCGTTGCCGAGCAGCGCAGCGTTCAATGTCAGCGCGCGGGGTTGCTTCTCTTGTGGAACGAAATCCGCGGTGAGACTGGCGCCGTTGTTCAAAGTCACTCGCAGAGTACCGACTTTTTTCGATCCTGCCGGCCATGCTGGTCCACCAAACCAACCCCTCCATTCGCGTCCGTTTAAGACATAGCCAGGTGTGTAAATTGAATCGCCGCCCCAAGTGGCCGCATAGCGGCGCTGTCTCTCCGTAAATTCCTGCTTCGAAAAACGATCGCGCCAGCCGAGATGGTCCCAATAATCAACGTGAAATGCAACCGGCACGATCTTCTTCCACAAATCGGGATTGGACTTTAGGTTACTGATCCATTTTTCCGCCGGTGGACAACTGCTGCAGCCTTCGGAAGTGAATAGCTCTATCAAGGACGTTTGCGTTTCGCCGCTATCGAATGTGACTGAGTCTGTGGCGAAGATGTAACCCGCCGCGGCGAGCCACATCGCCATGATCGCAAACGCGAGCGTTTGTCGCTTGGTCGAACTCACAATCAAACCGCCGCCGCTAGCTGCGGCTCTTGTCGACGCACGTTCATGCGCTCTAGCAAATGATCACCGACGCGCAGCGCGTTGGCTATGATGGTGAGTGCGGGATTTACTGCGCCGCTTGAGCAGAAAAAGCTCGCATCGACAACGTAGAGATTGTCGAGCTCGTGCGCCTTGCAATTGCGATCGAGCGCGCTCGTCTTGGGGTCGTTGCCGAATCGGACGGTACCATTTTGGTGAGCGACCCCGGCGAGCGGAATGCGCTGGCCGAGAAACAGATTGCGCGCGAACAACCCTTCATGGCAATCGTGCCCATGCACCGAGCATTTGGTTTGCTGTTGCATGAGTGATTCGAGCTTTTTGATCAATCGCTTGTGACCTTCCTCGTTGTTTGGCTTGTATTGTAAAACGATTTCGCCATCGCGGTTAATCGTGACCCGGTTGTTCGGGTCGGGCAAATCCTCTGACGTGAGCCAGAAGTCCAGCGAATGTTTGCCCATGAGGTCGAGCGTCCATTTCGGGGCAACCTTCGGCGCGCCTGCTTTAAGCGTGTCGCCGTCCAGCTTGCCGACAAACGAGATGTGACCCATCGGGAATTCCCAATCGGGTGCGCGATGATAGAAATCGTTTACCGAGAGCGTTTTTTGGAACACGGTCGGGTTCGGACATTTCGAAAGCGCCATTAGCACGGAGTTAACGTGCCCCGTGTAGTGACGTCCGACGACGTCCGAACCATTCGCCAAGCCATTTGGATGCTTATCGTTAGCGGAATGCAGAAGAAGCGCCGCTGAATTGATCGCGCCACCGGAAACGACGACGACCGCTGCCGAATAACTTTCCTTTTGTCCGTTGCGCTCGACATGCACCGAGGCGACTTCGCGACCGGAACCGGTCGTTTCCAGGCGCGTTACTTTGGTGTCGGTCAACAGCGTGACATTTGGGTGTCTCAGTGCTGGCACAACGCAGCAGATGTGTGCGTCAGCCTTTGCGTTTACAAGGCACGGGAAGCCGTCGCACGTGTTGCAACGAATACACGGGCTCTTCTGTGGATTTTTCTCGTCGAGCATTACGCCAAGCGGCGTGTGAAACGGCTTCAGTCCAAGGCGAGCGAAATCGTCGCTCAACTGCTGGATCCGCGGTTCGTGGCTGATAGCAGGGAACGGATATCTACCGGCACGGCGCGGTTCAGTTGGATCTTCGCCGACTTCACCGTGCACGTGGTAGATGCGTTCGGCCTCGGCGTAATAGGGCTCCAACTCTTCATAGGAGATCGGCCACGCTGGCGAAATGCCGCCGTAATGTTTGATTTCGCCGAAATCTTGTTCGCGGAGCCGAAAAAGGGCGGCCCCGTAGAATTTAGTGTTGCCCCCGACGTAATAATTTGTGTGCGGATGCAACTCAGATCCGTCGGCGTTGCGCCAAAGTTCCTTCGTGTTGTAACGACCGCGCGTATTCACTTCGAGTGAGTTCCAGTTTTCCTTCTCGCGCCTCACAAAAGGTCCGCGCTCGATCAGCAAGATTTTCTTGCCACTCGGAGCGAGGTGATATGCCAAAGTGCCGCCGCCCGCGCCTGAGCCGATGATGATGAAATCGAAATTGCCGTTACTCATGTCGATTGGTCGAACCAATCCAAAAATCCTTACGGAGATGCCGATCTAACGGTCCTCGGCTTTGTAAGGATTCCAAAGTTTCCACGACGAATCTGCAAAACAAAAAAAGGAATCCCTATGCCAACCATGCCACCCGAAGCAATGAGTCGTCCGAAACCAAAAATGCCGCACGCGCAGACTTTTGGTGATCTGCCGAAGCCAGTTGTTCCAAAAACTGAAAATCGCAAATTACTCAAAGGCCAGAAAGCGATCGTCACTGGCGCGAGCTCCGGCATTGGGCGTTCGATTGCGTTGGCCCTCGGACACGCTGGCGCCAGCGTCTGCGTTAATTACGTCGCCGGCGAAGACAAAGCTCAGGCGATGGTGGATGAGCTGCGCGGGCACGGCCACACCGCGTTTGCATTCAAAGCCGACGTTTCGAGCGAAGACGACGTCGCGAAAATGTTCGAAGCAGTGCGCGATGAGTTCGGCACCGTTGATATTTTAGTTAATAACGCCGGTTTGCAGTCGGACGCGCCTTTCGACCAGATGACGCTGGCGCAGTGGAACAGAGTCATCGGCGTCAATCTCACCGGTCAATTCTTGTGCTCGCGCGAAGCCGTCCGCGAATTCAAGCGTCGGGGCATCCGGCCGGAGATTTCATGTTGTGCCGGCAAAATCATTTGTATCAGTTCCGTTCACGAAGTCATTCCGTGGGCCGGTCACGTCAATTACGCTGCGTCTAAAGGAGGCGTGATGCTGATGATGAAAAGCATCGCGCAAGAAGTTGCCCCGTATCGGATTCGCGTGAACTCGATCGCGCCCGGCGCAATCCGCACACCGATCAATATGCAAGCCTGGGACACGCCCGAGCATTACAATGAACTGCTCAAGCTGATTCCGTACAAGCGCATCGGCGAACCGGAAGAAATTGGACGCGTAGCAGTTTGGCTGGCCAGCGACGAGTCGGACTACATCCAAGGCGCAACACTCTTCGTCGATGGCGGCATGACACTCTATCCCGGGTTCGAGACTGGAGGTTAGGGCCATGACAATCGTAATCCTATCTGCACTGGTCATTTTGCTGTTCCGCTTTGATTCCGATGCAGGCCACGAATCCAATTGATTCTGAGGCCGAATGGCTCGAGGCAGACGGACTTGGCGGATTCGCCAACGGAACGGTCTCGGGAATTCGCACGCGTCGTTATCATGCGGTGCTGTTGACTGCAACGACACCGCCTGCGGGACGAATGGTCCTCGTGAACGGCTTTGACGCGTGGGTGGAAACTCCAGGCGACACGTTTGCGATTTCTTCTCAACGTTATGGCCCTGATGTAATCCATCCCGACGGCGCTTCCCGCATCGAGTCTTTCGAATACGACCCATGGCCGCGCTGGCGTTACAAGATCGACAACGACATCATCATCGAGCATGAATTGTTCGTTCCAAAAGGCCAATCAGCCGTTTTCATCTCTTGGAAGCTCGTCGCGGCGAATGATCCTGATGTTAAACTCAAGGTGCGGCCATTTCTCTCCGGTCGAGATTTTCATTCGACGCATCACGAGAATGGCTCTTTTCGTTTCGAAGCCGACCAGAGAGGCGAACGCGTAACGTTTCGATCCTACGACGGTGTGCCAGCGGTCATTGCTTATTCCAACGGCCATTATGCGCACGAGCCAACGTGGTATCGCAATTTCCTCTATTCCGAGGAACAGGCACGAGGTCTCGACGCTGTCGAAGATCTCGCGTCGCCGGGCGTCTTTGAATTTTCACTTTCCCGCAAACCGGCGGTGCTGATGCTCGCGGCTGAAGGACCCGCGATCACCGACATCGAATCCATCGAAGCGCGTCATGCCCAAGTCAGAACGATCGAGCAGGCCCGCCGGCAATATTTTTCCAATCCACTTGAACGCGCCGCTGACGCGTATCTCGTCAAACGCAGCAAAGGAAAGACCCTTATCGCTGGCTATCCATGGTTCGGCGATTGGGGACGCGACACATTTATTGCGCTGCGGGGTCTCTGCATTGCCACCGGTCATCTGGAAGAAGCGCGTGATATTTTGCTCGAATGGGCGGACACTGTTTCGCAAGGCATGTTGCCGAATCGGTTTCCCGATCGAGGCGAGCAACCAGAGTTCAATTCGGTTGACGCGTCGCTGTGGTACATCATTGCGGTAAACGATTATCTTCTCGCCGCCAAGAAACAGCTAACGCTGACGGACGATTGTCACACCGAGAAATTGTGTGCGGCAGTCAAAGCAATTCTTACGGGTTACAATGAAGGAACCCATTTCGGTATTCGCGCCGATCGCGATGGTTTGCTATCAGCCGGCGAACACGGCCAACAACTGACCTGGATGGATGCGCGCGTTGACGGCCGTGAGATTACGCCACGCATCGGCAAACCGGTCGAAATTCAGGCCCTATGGCTAAACGCCCTCGCGATTGGTGCGCAATTTTGCGCGCGTTGGGAAACCCTTTTTGAAAAAGGACGCGCAGCGTTTGAAGTCCGTTTTTGGAACGAGCACGCTGGTTACCTCGCCGACGTAATCGATTGCGATCATCAACCCGGTGTTATCGATCTTACATTTCGCCCCAACCAAATTTTCGCCGTTGGCGGATTGCCACTCACGCTGCTGTCGAAAGAGAAAGCTCGTCGAGTCGTCGATGCCGTCGAGATGCTTTTGCTCACGCCGGTCGGCTTGCGCTCGCTAGCTCCCAGAAAGCCGGGATACGCTGCGCACTATCAAGGCGACTCGCGCACGAGGGATTCCGTTTATCATCAAGGCACCGTTTGGCCTTGGTTGATGGGCCCATTCGTCGAGGCATGGGTGCGCGTGCACGGGTCGAACGTTACCGCGCGAAGCAAAGCGCGCGCGAAATTTCTTCCACCGCTCTACGAGCATCTAAATCATGCCGGACTCGGTCACATCTCGGAAATCTGCGACGCTGAGCCGCCGCACACACCGCGCGGCTGCCCCTTCCAGGCGTGGTCGTTAGGCGAGTTACTCCGACTGGAGCGCGGCGTTCTTTAATTGATTGCGATGGGCGAGAAAACGCGTGTCCTCATTCTCGGCGGCGGTTTCGGCGGGCTTTACGCGGCGCTGGAGTTCGAGAGACGTCGGGACCCGCAATTCGAAGTCACGATTATTAATCGCGAGAACTTTTTCTTGTTCACTCCGATGTTGCACGAGATCGCGGCGAGCGACCTGGATTTGACCAATATAGTTAATCCTGTCCGCAAAATGATTCGGCACGTAAATTTCTTCTGCGGCGACGTGGACAAGATCGACATCGACAAAAAACAGGTCGTTGTTTCGCATGGCTTTGATCGGCACTCACACACGCTCGAATACGACCATCTCGTTCTGGCGCTTGGGGCGGTAACGAACTTTTTCAACCTGCCCGGTGTAGCGGAGCGGGCGCTCACGATGAAATCGCTCGGCGACGCGATTCAGTTGCGTAACCGATTGATCGCGCATTTGGAAGAAGCCGATACCGAATGCGCGCGAGCGGAGCGCCCGCCTTTATTAACGTTTGTTGTCGCTGGCGGCGGCTTTGCCGGCGTCGAAACGATCGCTAGCATCAACGATTTTCTGCGGGACGCATTGCCATTTTATCCAAATCTCAAAGAGGAAATGCTCCGGATCGTGCTTGTGCATCCCGGTGAATACATCATGCCCGAGCTGGGCGAAAAGCTTGGACGCTACGCGGACAAGAAACTCCGCGAACGCGGGGTAGAAATTCGCCCCAAAAATAAGGTCGCGGCGGTGCGGCCGAATGAAATTGAACTCAGCGACGGCGAGAAAATCATTAGCTCAACGTTAGTCTGGACTGCAGGTATCTCGCCGAATCCGATTCTCGATTTTGTTCCGTGCGCCAAAGAACGCGGTCGAATCAAAGTAAATGCGAACCTCGAGGCGGAAGGCGTCGATAATCTCTGGGCGCTGGGCGATTGTGCATTGGTACCTGATCCGGCGACCGGCAAATATTGTCCTCCGACCGCCCAACACGCGTCCCGCGAAGGCAAAGTTCTCGCACAAAACATCATCGCAAGCACTAATGGCACAGCGAAGAAGCCGTTCAGCTTCAAAACAATCGGTTTATTGGCTGCCATTGGCCGCCGCACTGGTGTCGCTCGAATTCTCGGCGTAAACTTCTCCGGATTCTTCGCTTGGTTTCTGTGGCGCGGGATTTACTGGAGCAAGCTGCCCCGCGTGGAAAAGAAGGTGCGCGTGGCGATTGATTGGGCATTGGACGTTTTGTTCACAAAGGATTTCGTCCAATTTCTTGATCAACGCGCACTTGCCCACACGCAGACTGAGACCGGCGCCGCGCTATGGAATCGCGAGCATCTGTCCACAGTGGGCAAGACCGATAAGCGCACCGCGGCGTAAGGAATTGCCCGCACGTTCGACCAATTGACATGGTTGCAACCAGCACGGCAGAGCATCAGCGACTTCAAGAAGACGCAGCGCGGACAAAGAATTGGAAGCGGTGGGGACCGTACTTGTCGGAACGGCAGTGGGCGACGGTTCGTGAAGATTATTCGCCTTACGGCAATTGCTGGGATTATTTCCCGCATGATCATGCGCGCAGTCGCGCGTACCGCTGGGGGGAGGACGGATTACTCGGCATTACCGATCGGCAATGCCGGCTTTGTTTCGCGCTCGCGCTCTGGAACGGAAAAGATCCGATTTTGAAGGAGCGGCTTTTCGGATTGACCGGCTCGGAGGGCAATCACGGCGAGGATGTGAAGGAGCTTTATTACTACCTCGACTCGACGCCGACGCACTCGTACATGAAGGCGCTCTACAAATATCCGCAGGCGGAATATCCGTATGGATTGCTCGGGGAGGAAAATCGTCGACGCGGACTGGGCGCGCCCGAGTTCGAGTTGATCGACACCGGGGTCTTTAATGAGGATCGCTATTTCGATGTCTTCGCCGAATACGCCAAGGCCTCCGAGAACGATATTCTCATTCGCCTAACAATTGCGAATCGCGGCCCGGAAAAGGCGATGTTGCATTTGTTGCCGACGCTTTGGTTTCGTAACACCTGGTCGTGGGGACCGGTTCCGGAAGAATCCACGAGTAAGCCTTCAATCGCACTTGAGGGTGATGGCGTTGTACGCGCGCGCCACGATGTCCTTGGCGAATACCAGTTGGCCTATGAAGGCAAAGCAAAGCCTCTTTTCACTGAGAACGAAACGAACTCAGCGCGGATTCACAATTATCCCAACGGCCAGTTCGCGAAGGACGCGTTTCATGAGTATGTCGTGCACGGGCGCGCGGACGCGGTCAATCCTGAAAACACCGGTACGAAGTTTGCGCCGCATTATGTCCTGGAGATCGACTCCGGAAAATCGCAGGTGGTGAGGCTGCGACTTTCCGGGACCGACGAAGCTGCGCGCGACCCATTTGCTGATTTCGATGAAATTTTCGCTCAACGGATCAAAGAGGCGGACGAGTTTTATGAAGCAGTCACTCCGTCGGAAATGGATCAGGAGGCCAAGAAAGTCGCGCGCCAAGGTTACGCGGGGCTCCTCTGGAGCAAGCAATTCTATAATTATGTAATTCGGGAATGGTTATCGGGCGATCCCGCGCAACCGCCGCCTCCATCGGAGCGACGATTCGGTCGGAACCGGGAGTGGACGCACCTTTTCAATCGCGACGTCATCTCGATGCCCGATAAATGGGAGTATCCGTGGTTTGCCGCGTGGGATCTCGCTTTTCACATGATTCCATTTTCAAAGATCGATCCGCATTTTGCCAAGAAGCAACTCAATCTCTTCCTGCGCGAATGGTACATGCATCCAAATGGGCAGATCCCAGCTTACGAATTTGCGTTTGGCGATGTGAATCCCCCAGTGCATGCCTGGGCGGCATGGCGCGTTTATAAAATGACGGGGCCGCGCGGTCACCGAGACACCGCGTTTCTCGAAAGCGTGTTCCAAAAACTCCTGTTGAACTTCACCTGGTGGGTGAATCGGAAAGACGCGGAGGGCAATAATCTTTTCTCAGGTGGTTTTCTTGGACTGGATAACATCGGCGTCTTCGATCGTTCGAAGCCACTGCCAACAGGCGGTTTCTTACAACAGGCCGACGGCACCGCGTGGATGGGCTTTTACTGCCTCACAATGCTTTCAATGGCGTTGGAACTCGCACAGACAAATCCCGTTTATGAAGACATGGCTTCGAAGCTATTCGAGCATTTCATCAGCATCACCGACGCGATGAACTCACTCGGCGGCACGGGTTTGTGGGACGAGCAAGACGGTTTCTACTACGATCAGTTAAAAGTTGAGGGCCAGATGATCCCGTTACGAACGCGTTCGCTCGTCGGGCTGATGCCGTTGATCGCCGTCGAAAATCTCGAGACAGCGAAGATTAACAAACTGCCAGGATTCAAGAAGAGGATGGAGTGGTTCCTCAATTATCGTAAGGACCTCGCATCGCTTGTCACGTATTGCGAAGTCTGTCCGTTCACTGGCAACCGCATGTTGGCTATTCCAAGTCGGGAGCGGCTACAGCGCGCGCTACGCTACATGCTGGATGAAAACGAGTTCTTCTCACCCTTTGGACTTCGTTCCGTGTCGCGTGTACATCGCGATAATCCTTATATCTTTCGCGCAGGCAACGAAGAACACCGGGTCGATTATGTTCCAGGGGAAGGAAACAGCTATCTCTTCGGCGGCAACTCGAACTGGCGGGGACCAATCTGGTTTCCGATCAATTTCCTGATCGTCGAAGCGCTCGAACGTTATCACCTGTTTTATGGCGAATCGTTCAAGGTCGAGTGCCCGACCGGTTCAGGAAAGATGGCTACACTTAAGGAGGTCTCGCGAGAACTGGCTCGACGGCTGGGAAGCATCTTTCTACCTGACGAGAAGGGCGCGCGCCCTTGTCACGGCGAGACCATGCAATACGCGAACGACCCGAACTGGCGCGATCTCGTCCTTTTCTACGAATACTTCCACGGCGAAACCGGCCGCGGTTGTGGCGCCAGCCACCAAACGGGATGGACGGCGCTCGCGGTAAAACTACTTGAGAACACGATTGAACACACTGATCAAGGCGAACAGGTTGATGGAGACGCCAACCGCGACCAGTCCAAAGTACGCGGCGCGATTGGCGCGAAGCGCAGAAGAACTACATTGCGCCCAGCGGTTACGGTTTGAGGTCTTTAATCTCGAGTTGAGTGAGGGGCTACTCAAATCGTACTCAGCCGGGCTTGATGCGGACGCATTCGACGAATTCTGCGATCATCTGATCGTCGAGGAACTCGCGACGGGGGAAATTGTCGGCACGTATCGTTTGCAGACGGGTCAACTAGCAGCGGCGAATCTTGGTTATTACAGCGAGCGTGAGTTTGATTTTACGCCTTATGAACCGTTTCGCTGTGAAATGATCGAGCTTGGCCGCGCGTGTGTACACGC
>JBKPDF010000034.1:0-56219 GCA_046727735.1 Pseudomonadota bacterium
TCCCCTAGGGAGCGCCATTAGAATCAAGGGCTTAGCTAGGTATCGGCAAATCAGTAACCTACAAAACCAAATATCGGCCAAATATCGAGCGCACTCGGAACCACACTGATCTAGGTATCGAGGATGGATTTGGCCATCACATCCTTGAGGTCGCGCCCAGCATGAAGGACAGAACGATGCCGCGCTCAAAAAGACGCGTTTGAATGGCGCCTGCGGGTTTTGACGCGACGCTGCATTTCGTCACGAAGATCCTTGATCTCGCATTCCACCAAATATTGGGTGCCCATCGGCCCTCTAAAGGTCCAATAGTAACCAATCCGAAGTCGATAGGCCCATCGTGCACGGATCAGCCCGCGTCCCCTCGGCCACAACCAGGCAAATCCGTAGCGACAAAACCCTCGGAGGCTACCCACAGCGGGCGCGGATCCGAATCGCGCTAGTCGATATTCGCACATCCGATCGAATTCCGCGGCGAGAGCGCTGTCGCTGAGTTTCGCTAGATCGTTTCGCAGATTAATACGCCAGCCCACTTTGCGCTCCATCCGCCTGGAACTTCTCGCCACCTCAATGTTGACGCGCGGAGCTTGCCGCCAGCGGATGCGCGCCTGTTTCATCCGATTCGGTTCTGAATAGGCTTCCATGAAGAATTGCCGCTCCAGGCCGCGTGCCAATCGTTGCGGCGGGTGTAGAAATATCCCGCCATGATGAAGTCATAGGTCGCGCAAAATACGGATAGCCTAATGGGACGGACGTGGTCTGCTGTGGAGCGAGTAAGGTAAACTCGTGCGCCGCGTCCCATATTCCATGCAGCAAATATCCGATGATGAGAACAAATGGAACTCGGGTTCCCAACAGGCCGAAAGCCGTGAACACTGCCACTGCCGTCGCTTCCAGCTGCCAAGCATCTTTGGCTCCGAAGTAGGCCGCGAAGGCCAAATAGAACCCAGCGATTGGAATGAGGAACAATCCAAAAAATATCTGCTCCCATTTTGCACTCAAGATCGACCTGACTATGAACGCCGATCCGGCGGCCGACATGGCCCCAATGGCGATGTAGAGTACAACAATCACCATGTGGCCGATTGCGCTCGATGTGGCTTCCATTTCAGCCTCCATGAGAGTCCCGTCACCGCACAAGGGACGGCGGGGTTCGTGATCGGCGTCCTCGTCCTGCCGGCGCGCCCATCGATCGGCTTTGCTTGCCGTGACGTTCGCCGTGTTCGGGTTGGATGGTAGCCCTCGCTACGGCTTTTATGCCGAGTCGGACCTGCTGCCTGCACGGAACTCACACCGCGGCTGCCAAGTCAACCGGCAACTCTTTCCGCAAATCAACTTTGTGTCTGGTGGCGTCGGTGCAGCTGAGATGCGGGCCGAGCAATATAGTCGATGTGCTATCAAGTCTGCGGGCTGTCGTACCCAGATCAGACCCAGCCTACAAGGCCGTGCTTTTCGAAATCGAGATGGCCGGAGGGGCGGCAGACCACCCGGTAAACGGCAGCCCTGCCCTGGTCTTTTAGTCCTGGAAAACCGAAGCCGCCGGCGCGGCGCTCTCTTACGTCCGCCTTCGATCTCGTGACTCCCAACAGCAACCGGCGGCCAGTGCGCGCCGCGCCTCGAGGTCGGGCGCGCGGGCGGCGCGCTCGACGCGTGGGACATACGCGGTCCGCCTTATGCTACATGCGCGCCGATAATGATCATGAAGGAATCGACCTGCCGCAGCAGCCGGCTGAAAAAAGCGGAAGCGGCGGGCTGCTCATGACCCGCCGCTCCGGTCCGGTCTGTCTCGACCTCAGGGTGTCATCCGCAGCCAGGCGTCCACTTCCTTGCGGACCTGATCCTTGGAATACCCGTAGCGTTCCTGGATCCTTCCTTCCAGCTGATCGCGGCGTCCATTCACCATCGTGAGGTCGTCGTCGGTCAGCTTGCCCCACTTCTCCTTGACCCTGCCCGTGAACTGTTTCCAGTTACCTTGAATGCGATCCCAATCCATCTTGTAGACCTCCGAAGTTTTCTGGATCGGGAGGGCAACCCCGAATCGCGCCCCGAGTTCCGCAGACAGTTCGACGTTTTGCACCGGTTTTGCGCGAACGGAGTCCTCGTTCATCGCTCGCGTTTCGGGAACCGCTGTTCGAGGCTCGTCATCGCGCTGCGCAACAGGTCGCGCACCCGCGTCGCGGCGCTCGGGTCGAGCGAGCCGGGGTCGAAGTAGAAGTCGAGGCCGCGCATGTGCTCGGAAAACGCACGCATGTACTGCCCGGAGGCGTCCACGGCAGCCTCGACCGCATAGGGAATGACCTCGCGACTGATGCCTTTCATCGAGATCGCGGGCAGCGGACGCGCCGCCACGATATCGCGGACCAAAGCGTAGGTCTCATAGCTGATCACGATATGCCCGGGCTCGGCGATCGACTGCAGCCGCGCCGCCAAGTTCGCTTCCGCCCCGATGATGGTGTAGTCCATCCGGTCGGCGCTGCTGAAATTGCCCACATTGCAAAACCCGGTGTTGATGCCCATCCGTACGCGGAACGGGTTCTCGACGCCGGTTTTCCGCCATTTGGCATTGAGCTCCGCGAGCCGGCGCTGCATCGCGACCGCCATGCGCAAACCGGCCTTGGCGTCTTCGCCCACGCCCTTGGTCTCCGGGTCGCCGAAGAAAATCAGGATCGCGTCACCGATGAACTTGTCGATCGTGCCGCCGTGCTCGAGCGCGATCGCGGACATCTCGGTGAGGTATTCGTTGAGCAGCACCGCAATTTCTTCCGGCTGCATGCGCTCGGTGATGGCCGTGAAGTCCTTGATGTCGGAAAAGAAGATCGTGAGCTTCTTGCGATCGGTGTGAATGGTGACGTCGGTCTGGCCGGTGAAGATGCTCTTATAGATCTGCGGCGAAAGATAGCGGGAGATTTTCGTCGATACCGAAGCCAGGAATTCGTTGTTGACCTCGAGCTCCCGGTTCATCCCTTGGATCAGCGCGGCCTGACGCCACTGCAAAACGATGAACGCCAAGCCGCTCGCGCCCGCGACCGCGAGGTAGATCAGCAGATACTTGAAAGAGAGGATGTTCGCCGCGATGGGTTGCGTGACCGTGAGCTCCTGGATGCCGCGGACGTCGCCTACCTTCCAATCCCGCTTGGGACTGTCCGGGTGCGCGTTGTGGCAGGCAACGCACGTGCTCCCCATGAGGATCGGGGTGACGTGCCGCACGCGATCCGTGAGCAACGACCAGCTCACGTCCGCGAGCTCCTGGTTGGAGTTCTGCCGCAAGGAAGCGAGCGCGCTGTTCTCGAACCCGTCCAACGCGTGCGCCGCCCGATTCTTGAACGGGTAATCGGAGACGAAGCGATAAGCGATGTTGGCTTGCTGATCGCTGATCACGCGCCCGAGTTCGAGCGTGAGCGTGGCCGGTATGGGGATCGCCCCCGGAACCTCCTCGTAATTCGGTAGCACCTTGGTCGATCCCGGCGAGGCCAGTACCCGCGAGACGATATGACTGGCGTAATAGCCGCGGATGCCGGAGATCACCGAGCTCAAGTCGCTCGCCTGGCGGCGCAGCGACATCTCGCTGATGTTGCGAAGATCCAACCAGACCGCAAGCGGCAGTGCCATCAGCAGAACCAGAACGAAGAGGGTCAGCAGCACACCGCGAGATCCGGCGGCGGCCGGGAGCGGATTTTTCAAGTCGGGCATTCCGGGCTTGGTGGACTGATTGTCATGCCGGTCATCCCCATGGTCGACATTCGCCACAATAAAAGCCAGGAGATTTCCCGGATCTTACCGCCTACCTTATCCCCGCATATGGACAAACCAAACTATCGTGATCGGGGAGTTTTCACTGAGTGAGGGGCAGAGCTCGGAATCGCGCGTCACCGGCGACTTCCTCGTGTTCGACGCCGCCGACGGGAAGGTCCTTTACAGGCACAATGTCGGCGGTCCGATCGCGGGCGGCATCGTGAGTTACGCCTCGGGCGGCAAGCAGTACGTCGGCGCGGTCTCGGGATTCGTGGGCGGTTACTACGACCAGATGGCGCCCGAGATCGGCGGCGGAAATCCGACCATCACGGTCTTCGCGCTGAAACCATAATGCCGGCGGGCGCTGCCGGGCTTGCCGCGGAAGAATCCGCGCCGGTTTTGGGCAATCGTCGAATCGAGATACCGGCGGCAAGATCAGTGTCATTGCCGCCGGTCCGGCGCATTTTCGCATCCTTCGATTCAGCTTGAGTGGATCAACCTTAACGTTCTTTTTGCGCGCTCCGGCGTCTTGTTCTCGCGCACAATGCATCCGATCCGGGAGCGCATGTTCATGGTCATCGGATTGGAGTGTCGCAGGCTCGCGGCGCGGTGTGTCGCCGAAGCGAGGAACACGGAACAATACCGCATCGACTTGCTCAGGCTCGCCCACGCCTGGGTGAAACTCGGCCGTGAAATGGACAGGGTCTATTTGGACGTCAAATCCTGCAGCGATGCGCAGGGGTCCAATCTCCGAGAGCAGTCTTCGCGATAAAGCAAACCGCGCGCAGGCTGCCTGCACGAATCTCCGCAGCTGAGATTCACGGATCTTGCGCGCGATCCGACGCCGCGGCTCACTCCGCGCTGTCCGCCACCACCCGCTTACCGCGGCAGAGCGTGATGCGCCGGTCGGGGTGCTCCGTGCGCGCAGCCTTGAAGATCGCGCGCGCGAGCGGTGCGCTCGAAGCGCGCGCCAGCACCCGCTCGACGCAGTCGTGACGGCTCGCGTCCCAGAGCTCGACGCGGTACGGCAGGTCTTCGGTCCCGCCGCCCGGACCGGCCGCGCTCGGCCGCGCCATTCTCGACTTGTCTTCCTCCTGCTCGATCACTCGGGGCTCCCTCGGCGCTTGTGCGAGGGCGGGATCGCGTCGCGGTCAGTGCCGCGGCGCGTTCCACCGAGAGACGATGCGGCTCTTGTGGCGCAGCGTGATGTAGCGGTGCGGGAATTCCCGCGTCGCCGCGTAATAGGCCGCGTATCCGATGCTGCCGTTCGCGGTGACCGCGAGCACCTGCTCGACCGAAGCCCGCGCCTCGTCCCACAACTCGACTCGGTAGGGCAGGTCCTCGCGCTCCGTCGGAACCGGACGGCGCGGCCCCGGGCCTTGCTCGTCGTCCTCGGGACCGCCAGTTGGCCCGAAACGATAGTGCGCGCCGGCCATTCGCGGCCGCCGGACCACGCCATCATTTACGAGCTTGGAACTCGAGCGCATCAATGTCCACCCGGGTTGCAAGGCCGGCGGGCCGGTCCTATCGTCCCGCCGCGGCGGCGGCTATTGGCGGTTATTATAGCCTCGCGCGCAGTGCAGAAAAGGAAATCGGCCCAAACGGATGCCGCTGAGCTCGGCCGCCACCCCCCAGCTGACCGGCGAGCAGCGTTTCCAGCTGCTCCTCGACGCCATCAGCGACTACGCGATCTACATGCTCGACGCCGACGGGTTCGTCGCGAGCTGGAATTCCGGCGCGCGACGAACTCAGGGCTATGATACCGCCGAGATCATCGGTCGGCATTTCTCCCGTTTCTTCACCCCCGAGGACCAGACGGCCGGCGTTCCGGCGCGCGTTCTCCGGCAGGCCAAGGACGCCGGGCGCTGCGAAAGCGAGGGCTGGCGCCTTCGCAAGGACGGCAGCCGGTTCTGGGCGAGCTCGCTCGTCCAGCCGCTTTACGATCCCGCCGGGGCCGTACTCGGCTTCGCCGAGATCACCCGCGACATCACCGAGCGCATGGCCGCTCAGCAGGCGCTCGTCGAAAGCGAGCGCCGGTTCCGGCTGCTGGTCGATGCCGTAGTGGATTACGCGATTTGCATGCTCGATCCGAGCGGCATCGTGGTGAACTGGAATACCGGGGCCGAGCGGTTGAAAGGCTACGCCAGCGAGGAGATCGTCGGCGAGCATTTCTCCCGGTTCTACACCCGGCAGGACCGCGCGGCGGGCCTGCCGATGCGCGCCCTCGAGACTGCCGCCCGGGAGGGCCGCTACGACACCGAGGGCTGGCGCGTGCGCAAGGACGGCGGCCGGTTCTGGGCTTCGGTCGTCATCGATGCGATCCGCGACGAAGCTGGGGAATTGCTCGGCTTCGCCAAGATCACGCGCGACGTCACCGAGCGCCAGGCCGCCCAGGACACCGTGCGCGAGAGCGAGCGCCAGTTCCGGCTGCTGGTCGACAGCGTGGTCGATTATGCGCTGTTCATGCTCGACCCGAACGGCATCGTGACGAACTGGAACACCGGTGCCGAACGCATCAAGGGCTACAGCGCCGAGGAAATCGTCGGCCAGCATTTCTCGCGCTTCTACACCGAGACCGACCGTTCGGCCGGGATGCCGGCCCGCGCGCTGCGGATCGCCGCACAAGAGGGCCGGTTCGAGACGGAAGCTTGGCGCATGCGCAAGGACGGCAGCCTATTCTGGGCCAACGTCGTGATCGATCCAATCCGCGACGAGACCGGCGAGCTGATCGGCTTCGCCAAGATCACGCGCGACATGACCGAGCAGCGCGAGGCGCGCATCGCGCTGCAGCAGGCGCAGGCGCAGCGCGACCAGGCACAGAAGATGGAAGCGCTCGGCCAGCTGACCGGCGGCGTCGCGCACGACTTCAACAACCTGCTGATGATCGTCAGCGGACATCTCCACACGATCAAGAAGCTCGTCGGCGACGAGCCCAAAGGGACGCGAGCCGCGCAAGCCATCGAGCTCGCGACGAGCCGCGGCGAATCCCTGACACGCCAGCTGCTGACGTTTTCCCGCCGCCAGACGCTCAACCCGGTGGTCGTCGACGTCGCCGAGCGGATCGAAGCGGTGCGCGCCATGCTCGCGAGCTCGATCGGGGCCTCCGCCAAGCTCGTCACCAATATCCTGCCCGATACCTGGCGCGTGAAGATCGACCTCAGCGAGTTCGAGCTGGCGCTGATCAACATCGCGCTCAATTGCCGCGATGCCATGCCGCAGGACGGCATCATCACCATCACGGCGGAGAACGTAAGGCTGCAGTCCGAGGAAGCGCAGCACCATCTTGAAGGCGACTTCGTAGCACTGACGATCACCGACACGGGGTGCGGCATCGCCGCCGATATCCTGCCGAAAGTGTTCGATCCGTTCTTCACGACCAAGCAGAAGAGCAAGGGGACCGGACTCGGGCTCTCGCAAGTGCACGGCTTCGCCCACCAGTCCGGCGGCACCGTCACGATCGAAAGCAGACTAGGCAAGGGAACGCGGCTCACGCTCTACCTGCCGCGCGCCGATGCAAGGTCCGCGTCCACCGCGCCGGAACAGGCGGCGGAATCTCCCGAAGGTTACGGCACGGTGCTGCTGGTCGAGGACAATCCCGACGTGGCCGAAGTGAGCGCCGCGCTGATCGAGCAGCTCGGCTATCGGGTGCACGCGGCCGGCGACGCCCAAAGCGCGATCGAAGCGAGCGAAGCCCAAAGGTTCGATCTCGTCATCAGCGACATCGTGATGGCGGGAGCAATGGACGGCCTCGGGCTCGCGCGCGAGATCCGCCGGCGCCGGCCGGATCTCCCCGTGATCCTCGTCACCGGCTACAGCGAAAAGGCGAGCACGGCCGATGCGGAATTTCCGGTTTTGCGCAAGCCGTTTCAGCTCGCGGATCTCAGCCGCGCCGCCGCCAAGGTCATTGCCGAGATGCGGCAGCCGCCGCCCAGCAATCTCGTGCGTTTGCGGGACGCCAAGCGCACCCTGCCGAAGGACGAAAAGCCGTAGCCGTACCGGCCGTAGCCTGGGTTGATCGATCGCCAAACCCACGAGGCACACGCGAGCCCATAATTGCCGCAGGGTCACGCCAGCGCGATCACGTCCAATCGATGACGAGCCTCACTTCCTCTCGGACGGCGAAGCGGGAGGCGCGCTAGGCCGGTCCTCGTCCGCCATGCATTTCTTCATGAAGCTCGTGCGCGCCGCGCCGGTGAGCTTCTGGTTGTCGGCGCCGAACGTGCAGGTCTCGAGCTTCTGCTGTTTGGTCGCGGCATGGACCGGTGCGTCGGCGAGCCCTGCCGCCAACAGCCCGAGCACGCAGAGAAATCGCAGCATGTTCGGCTCCTTCGCTGCGGACCGCAGCGCCGGCGTGGATCGAGCCTTCCGCTCGCCTCGGCCGCAGCGTCGAGGATCACGGAACCGCGCGGCTCACCGCGCGCGATCCTGCTTACTCCAACTCAGCGTCGCGGTGCGCCCGTTCCGGAACGCGCCGGCCGCGTCGAGGCGGCCGGCTTGCAGCGAACCGGACATTTCGATTGCGGCGGCGCGGGTGCCGTTGGGCTGCCCGGCATCGATCCGGATTTTCGCGTCGCCCGTGGGCGAGATCTCGCCCGCCATGAACATGGTCACGCGCGAACCGCGGCCGGACCACCGGGCCGCGATCCTGCCGCGCTCGATCGTGCCCCGGGCACGAAAGCAGCGCGGTGGCTCGCTCGCCGCCGGCCCGTAGCAGATCGCCCCGGCATAGAGCCCATCGATGGAAATCGCCGACGGCGTCCCACCGATCCCTGGGCGCGGCGGCTCGGGCGCCGCAACGGCCGCTTGGAGGATCGGCTCGCCCAGGCTGCGTAGCGCATCGCTCGGGCCGAGCGCCGCCGGAGGCGGGCGCCGCTCGGGCTCCGCGCGAGCGCTTTCGGCGCTCGGACGCCGCTCGGGTTCCGCGCGAACGCTTTCGGCGATCGGACGCCGCACGTCCTCGGCCGCACTTTTCTTGGGGAGGTCGGGTTGAGCCTCGACCATCGGCCGGTCCGCCCTGAAAGGGGTGCGCCGCTCTTCGAGTTTGAGCCGGTGATTCTGGGAAAATCCCCAGTACCCGCCGGCCATGACAAGCGGCAGCACGACCGCGATGAGCCATTTTGCGCCTTCGCTCGAAAGCCTCAGGCGGTCCCCCTCGGAAGCCGGTGCCGACATATCCCCACCAAACCCTTCCCGCGCGCGTGCAGGATATCGCGGGACGCGCCTCAAAGGAACAGGCGGTTCGCGGCGGGAGCGGCAGCGGTGACCGGAGTCGGAATTCTTCCACGGCGTTGCAGAAGTGTAACAGCGTCGGCGTCACCAACTCGCTAGAATAGCCGCTTCGATACGGGGGGCGACGGTGAACAAGCTTTTGTTGGCGACGGTCGGCGACGTTTCAATGCCGGGCGGTTCGCTTCTTGCCGATCCTTGCACGATCCCGACGCTGCTCGCCGGGCTGAACGCCAAGGTGCTGGCCGGCCTGGTGCTGGCGCTAACCGGCCTGACCGTGATGGGCGCGATGTTCTTCGTGCGCAAATGGCTCTGGCGCTACCTCGGCGTTCACGCCACGGATCGCCTGCAGCGGCTCGGCAGCGCCGGCCTGCTGGTCGCGGTGTTGGGCGTCTCGAGCGCGATCTTTGGCGCGGAGACTGGCTGGATCCACCAGCAAATCCCGGAGCCCTGGCTGCGGATTGCGGCGTCAGCCGCAGCGGCCGCGCTTGGCGCGCTCGCCTTGCTGGCGATCGCCGACTTGATCTGGGGCCGAAATTCTCTATGGGGCAGGCGGGTGCGAATCGTCGGCAGTGGGCTCGCCGCGCTCGGGCTTGCGAGCGTGCTGCTCGTGCAAGCCGCGGCGGCATTTCATCTCGATGAAAAGCTCGGCTCGATTCCGCGGCTGAAAGAAATCGGCTCGATCCAGCGTTTCGTCCAAATTTTCAGCCGCTGACCGGTCACGCTCTCGTCGCGCGGCGCGTCCGCAGCAAAGGCCGAACGGATGCTCAGCGCATCGACATCGGCAGCAGCGCGAGCAGCCCGGTAATTGCCGCGATCAGCGCCGCGGCACCGGCCACGCCGGCCCAATATCGGACGGACTGAAGACGCGAGCTGTCGACGGCGACCGCCGAACCCTCATGGATCAATGGATCGACAACGGGCTCCGGCGGAGCATCGCGAGCGGGCGCCGGCGATGGGGCCGGCGAATTCTCCGGCTCGAATTTGGCGCGCTGGATTTCAGGCCCGAGCCGCTCGAGCGCCCGATGCCAGCGATCCTCTTCGCTCGGCCCGCTCATGTGCGATCCTGTCCCGATTGCCGACCAGCCAACCGACACGAGCGTACCGGTAGCCAGGAAGGGATTCAATCGGGCTCAAGAGCCGCGCGCCGGGTGTTCAGCAAATCCGCTGTCCATCGTCCCGAGGGGCGATGTTGCAGCGCTCGATCGGCGCGTCGTCGTGGTCAGGCGAGCAGGCCGCCGGCCCGCGTGTCGTGTGGGCGATCGAGCAGCGGCAACACGCCGGTGATCCGGCGCTCGCAGAAATTCTCGACGCGCTCGCGCCGGATCACCGCCAGCGCCGCGTCGCATACGAGCGCAGTGTCGGAACCGAGCAGCCTCCATTGTTTGAGCCTGTCCTCGATTTCCACGAGCGCGGCGTCAACCATCGTGCGATTGATGCCCGCTGCGTCCCCGCCCAATGAAGCCGCGCGCCTGAGAATGCGCATGTAGCAGCTGATGGCCGAGCGTGCCTTCTCCGCGCGCTCGCCGACGAGGCCCCGCGCGGCCACGATCCGATGTAGTGCTTCGTGAAACAGAACGACCTGAGGTTTCGCCATCGGGGCCTCGATTCCCGCCGCCCCCTGTCATGACGAATTCGCTTTCCGTCGCCTCCTCGACAAAGGGCCGGCACCCGAAGGCCCGGCCCTGTTTCTCAGCGCGTTTGGCACTCCGGAGAGCCGCTGGTCAGGCGGAAAGCCGTCGTGCGCAGGCTGACGGAGACTGCATGATGCCGTTTGACCGATAGGCATCAGAGGCGGCCACCTTACTGCAACCTAATGCGTGGGCCTCCGGAAAGGTTCCGGTCCGCGGTCGCCCCGCCTCGCCTGCGGCGGACGACGCGCGAGCATCAATTTTGCGCGGGAAACATCAGCGTAAGCGTGCCGATCAACGCCAGGAAAAGAAACAGATGATCCTGTTCGGCATGTTGCAGCGCGGTCGCAAGCTGCCCGCAGAGCCGGTCGATCGAATCGAGCAAGATGAAATGATCGCCATGCGGCCCGGCGGCAAGCCAAGCCAGCGACGTTTCAACGATGTTTTGCAGCAATTTCGGCAGCATCGTCGCAACCACGGCATTCGGGCGCTGCACTGCATGGCAATCGCAACATGGCGGATTTGCGGCGGCGGCCGGGGCGCCTGCGTAGGGAACCCGATCTTGCCGCCGCCGGTTGAAAGTCGATCAAGCAAGGAGGCAGGCATGAAGATCTTGGTTTGGAGTTTCGCTGCGGCGCTGACGTTGACGAGCCTTCCGGCTCTGGCCGGCCCTCCGGCCGGAACGGACGACCTGGTCGTGCGGACCGGTGCGCGCTTCTGCGTCGGCCCGGGCTGCGGAGACCGGGACGATGATTGGCGTTGGCGGCGGCACCACGGCTACGGCTGGGATCGCGGCGGTTGCCGCGACGTCACGGTGCGCGAACGCCGTGACGGCGAGGTCGTCGTGCGTCATATCCGACGCTGCGACTGAGGCCGCGCCGCTCCCACGGGCCTGAAGCGGCACCGGCCCGGCCGGTGCCGCTCTGGGCTGACGCTGCACTTGCTGGGCGATGCGGCATTCGGCCGCGCCGCAACGCTTCGAGCGCAGGCGCGGGGCGTTTTCTGCAAATGGAGTAATTGCTTGGCCGCGGTGCTGACATTGAAAGGGCCAGCCGCCGCCCTCCGCCCGTCACCGATATGTGAGGGCAATGCCTCATGAAGGACCATCTCGCCCGGTAGCTCTCCTGGCATGCCAGGAACAGAGCACGAGGGCGCGATGGCTTCCGTGATGATTGTTTGTCCCGACACTCGTCGAGAGATTTACACCGGCATCGACACCGACGAGGCGAGCTTTGCGAAATTGCCGAAAGTGCCCGCACTGACGCGGTGCCCGATCTGCGGCAAAGACCATGTCTGGAGCCGGGACGAGGCTTGGCTGAGTGCGGCGCGCAAGCAGGTTGCTTGACCCATCGGCGGCGATCAGCCGTCGGACCTCGGCGGCTCTCAGAACCTGGTCCGGGCAAGCCGGCTGAAACCACCGGGCTGGCTGGAACCAAACAGCCGGGTTTGACGTTTTTCATTGCTGATTCGTGTTTTTAGTCCGGCCCGGCGACGGCCCCGGTCCTGTACCGAGCATCGGACCGGGGCGGTTCCCGTGTAATGTGCGCCCGCCACCGAACGGCCGTGCCGCGACCGCGATCGAACTTACGACTGGCGAGCTGATCGGGCCATGAAGGCGACCTCGAACAAGGGTGCCCGACTCAGCCGGGACATTCAGGCCAAGATCGGCGAGAAGCTCGCGCTCCTGTACGTGCCGCTGCTGCGGCAAGACATTCCCGAGGATCTGTCGGAGCTGGCGCGGCGACTCGAGGCGGCCGCAAAGAATCGAGGTGCGCGAACTGCGCCGCGGTCGCGAAACTCCCCGCTTTCAAAGGTGCTCGAAGCGGTGCGGCGCCGCAGCTCCGGCTCCTGAACCCCGCCGACTTCAGAAGCGCGCTTGCCGCCCTGCGCAGTCGGGCGTCTTGTCAGTGCAAGCTGCCGAGCAACAAATCAGCAGAGAATGATTGGAATCGGGATCCCGATGGTCCACAGCAACGGAGCACGACCAGGGGCGACCTCCTCGCAAGCGTTGACCCAACTCGGCTCCGCGCGACCGCTTCCAAAAAGCAGTCATGCGCATTTCTGGACCGCAGCTTTTCGCGTGGAGTTGAGGATTCGCGCGGAACGGGTGCTTGCGTCCGGCAAATCCCGGAACCCGTGTGGATTCGACGGGAACGTTTCCGGCCTCCGGGAATTGACCGGGGGAAGAAGCGGAATGGAGGTCAGGCCATGTTGGGCTTGGTTGTGACTCTGCTGATCATCGCGCTCATCGCTGCCGTGCTGGGCTTTGGCGGGATCGCCGGGGCTGCGGTAGGGATGGCGAAGATCGTCTTCTTCGTTGCATTGGTTCTGTTCCTGATCTCGCTGGTATTCGGACTCTCCCGCGGCAGCTTGCGCTGGTAGAGAACGAGTCGCGAGACCAGCCCGACTGCCGCCCGCGAATGGGCGGCGGTCGTGCGATTCTAAGAACCTACGAGAGGACGGAGGACGGATTCCGGATAGTGCGTGCGTGGCGCCGAGGCGTGCCGAACTGGCTCGTTCTGCGGTCCCTCGCCCGTCGCCGTCGGCCCGGAACTGTGGCCGAATAGTCATAACACGCCGCGAACGGTGTTTCCGCGGCTCCCACCGTCTTTCATTTCTCGCGCCCGCCCACTAGCATCGCCGAGGGGAGCAACCGGCGCGGGGGAGCCTGGGGCATGAAATGCGGGCCGTTCTCAGTGGCGCCCCTAGCGCTCGCCCTGTTGCTCGCCGCGTGCGCGGGCGTGCGCGGCATCAAGAGCAACGATACCGGCGGCATTATTCCCTGGACGCCGGCAAACCAGGCAGCTGCGTTCGCCATCGCGTCGGAACGCTGCGCGCGCTACAACAAATATGCGCGCATCAACAGCGTGCATGCGCAGTATGGCGACTACATCGGCTTCTCCTGCGTGTGGTCGCCCTACGCGCGCCCCTGACGCACATCGCCGCGCATCGCGGTCGAGCCCACGCGTCTCTCATCCTGCTCCGAGCATCTCCACCGCATTCTCGCGAGGTTCGCCATGGGTAAGCCGCTGTCGCTCACTGCCACGGACGCACACCGTCTCGGCGCCTACCGGGCGGATCCCGACGCAAAGCCGCTGGGGGGCGTCGTAGTCGTGCAGGAGATCTTCGGTGTCAACCATCACATCCGATCGGTGTGCGACCGCCTCGCGGCGCTCGGCTATGCGGCCGTCGCTCCGGCGCTGTTCGACCGCTTCGCCCGCGATTTCCAGTCCGGCTACTCGCCCGACGAAATCGCCCAAGCGCGTAAATTCCTCGCCAACGTCGATTGGGCAGCCTTCGTGCGCGATACCGCCGCCGCGGTCGAGGCGCTGCCGCGCCCGGTAGCCGTCCTCGGATTCTGCATGGGCGGCACGGTCGCCTATCTGGCCGCTACCCAGCTAGACGGGCTCGATGGCGCGGTGTGCTTCTACGGCGGGCAGATCGCGAAATCCGCCGACCAGAAGCCGCGGTGCCCGACGCAAATGCATTTCGGCGAGAAGGACGAGAGCATCCCGATGACGGACGTGGAATCGATTCGCGCCAAGCGGCCGGACTGCGAGATTTACCTGTATCCCGCCGCGCACGGCTTTCATTGCGACGAGCGCGCGAGTTTCCATGCGGAAAGCGCGGCGATCGCCTGGGGCCGCACGCTGCGTTTCCTCGACAGAATGAAGGAGGCGCGCAAGGCCTAGCCGCCGGCCTCGTGCAACGATCTTTCGTTGTGATAATCGCCGAGAGTTGCGCTCTCGCGTGCGTTCGCGGCGGCGCTCTCCAGCACCCGGCCAATGATCACCACCACCGGCCCGGCCGGAGCGGTCGCCTGGAGCCGGCCGGCAATGTCGGCAACGCTGCCCCGTACCACGGTCTCGCTCGCCCGCGTCGCATCGACGACTGCCGCCGCGGGTCTTGCGGGATCGATGCCGTGCTCGAGCGCGGCGGCCGTGATTGCCGCAAGCGTGCGCTTGGGCATGTAGATCACGGTCGTGGTCGCCGAATCGGCGACGCTCGCCCAATCGATCTGCGCTGCCGGCCGGCCGTCCGCTTGATGGCCGGTCACATATTGAAGGCGCCGCGCATGGCGGCGGTCGGTCAACGCCACTGCGAGACGGCTCGCCGCGCCCTGCGCGGCGGTGATGCCGGGAACGAGTTCTACCGGAATGCCGGCCGCGCGGCACGCCGCGATTTCCTCCCCGGCCCGGCCGAATATGGTCGGATCGCCGCTCTTGAGCCTCACCACCCGCCGGCCGGCTCTGGCAAGCCCGACCATCAATTCATTGATCTCGTCCTGACGGCACGAGGGCCCGTATCCGGTCTTGCCGACGAGCATCTTCTTGGCCTCTCGACGCGCGAAATCGAGAATCTCCGGCGCGACGAGATCGTCGATGAGGATCACGTCGGCGGATTGCAGCGCGCGCACAGCCCGCAGGGTCAGGAGCTCGGGATCGCCGGGACCGGCCCCTACCAGCACCACGCGGCCGGGTGATTCCGGCTGCGCTGCGCAATCCGCAGCCATTCGTTCGAGCTCGGCGGTTTGCGGACTGTCGTCGGGCCGCGAGAGCGCTGCCTGCGCAAATTTCTCCCAGAACCGCCGCCTCTCGCGAAAGGAGAGACCGAGCGCTTGCATGCGCGGGCGCCATGCCAATGCCGCTTCCGCCCACCGCGCGAAGCCGCGCGGAATCAGCGCTTCGAGCTTGGCGCGAATCGCCTGACCGAAAACCGGTGCGGCCCCGGCGGTCGAAATTCCGATCACCAGCGGCGAGCGATTGACGATGGCGCCGAAGGCAAAATCGCCGAGCGCCGGCCGATCGACGATATTGACCGGAACCCCGGCGGCGCGTGCCGCGGCGGCAAAGTCTGCAGCCTCCTCGTGCGCGTCCAGCGCTCCGACTGCGATCGCTGCTCCCTCGAGATCGGCCGCGGCGAATTTGCGCGCATGCACCGTGATCGGGCCGCACGGCGCTTGGGCGGCCAACGCCAAAAGCTCGTCGGAGGGTCGTTCGGCATAAACGTCGACGCGAGCCCCCGCAGCCGACAAGAGTTCTGCCTTCCAGGCGGCGCCTGTGCCCGCACCGGCGAGTACCGCCCGCTTGTTCTCCAAATCGAGGAAAATCGGCAGCCGCGCCAGCGATCCCATGCGCGGCGTCGGCGTCTCGCGCGGGCTCCGGCTCATTATCGCGCGCTTCCAAAAGCTGCTCGCAGGCGGACGACTGCGAGGATGCTGCTCACGATTGCGGCGGTGCTGCTCATGGGTTCATCCTTTGCCGACGCTGTCCCCGCGGCAAGCCGCCGGCATCCGGCGCGGGGACGAGACCGCAACAATCAAGTCTCGTGCCAGTCGCGGTCGAATGTCGCGCGCCCGGATGTACGACGCAATCCCGCCGAATAGCAGGCAATTCCGCTTGCCGTCAGGGGCCGGCTGCCCGCTTTTGCCGCATCGGCGCCTGCTGCTTGGGCAACATCGCGCCGCTCCCATCTATCGGAATACGGCTAGCTCCAGAGCGGCATTGGGCTGAGCGTCCGCGGAGACGATTCTCACGTAGCGGATGCAACGCGAGAGGCGCGTGCCTGGAGCGCGCGGATGCGGTCGGCAAGGCTGCCCTTGCCGGCCTCGCCGGTGGACGGCTGCTCCTTGCCGGCAGCAGTGCCGTGGAGCCGCACGCTTTCTTCCGCCAGGATCGCCGCGATCGGCGAACCGGAGCCTTCGAGCACCGAGGTCAGCCGCACGACTTCCGCCGCGACGTCGTTGATGCGCTCGCGCAGCAGCGCGTTCTCGACGCGCTCCGCCGCCCACGCCGCTTCCGCTTCGCGTTTCATGGCGGCGACTTCCCGCTGCAGCTTGGCGCGATCCTCGCGGGCGCGATCGAGCTGGCTCTCGACCAGCGTCTTCTCGGTCTTCAGCGCCTCGAGCGCATCGCCATAGCGGCGATCGGTGACCGTGAGCTCCTGGCGCAGGTCCGTCTCGATCTTGCGCGCGGCTTCGACTTCGCGCCGGAACTGGTCGCGTTCGTGCTCGCGCTCGGCCAGGATGCGGCTCTGCTCCGCCAGCCGCATTTCCAGATCGGCAAGGCGCCGGCTGAGAATCTCGGTCTCGGCCACTTGGCCGGCGAGCTGACGCTCCAATTGCCCGATCCGCTGACCGAGCTTCTCGACGTGGCCGCGCTCGTCCGCGAGCTCCCGCGCCGTCGCCTCCGCATCGAGCCGCTCGCGGGCAAGGCGATCCTCGGTAGCGCGGACCTCCTTCTGCAAACCCGCAATCTGCCCTTTGAGCGAATCGACCTGGGTGCGCAGCGCCACAGCCTCGACGCTCTGGCTGTCGAACACGACGGAGCGTTCCTCGAACTGGGCCGTGAACCGCGCGAGCTCGGCCTCCTTGTCGGCCAGCACGCGCTCGACTTCCCGCAGGGTAGCGGTCTTGGCGGACAGCTCTTCCTCAGTCGCGTGCAGCTGATCTTTCAGGGCCTTGTCGCGCGCTTCGAGCGCGAAGATCGCCGCGGTCTTCTCCCCGAGGTCGATCTTGAGGCGGTTGATCGTATCGGTCTTCTTGCCGAGCTCCGCGAGCTGGGTCGTGGTCTTGGTCTTGAGCTGTTCGACGCTCATCTCCAGCCGGCGCGTCGACATGGCGAACTCCGCGCGCAACTGATCCTTATCGGCTTGGATCTCCGCCATCGACAGCGGCGTGGCCGCTTCGAGGCGCCGCAACGTCAGGCGAACGGCGCGGGCATGGACGAACGGAACGATCGCGAGGGCAATCAGGCTGGCGGCCAAAAAGCCGAGCCCCACATACATGATCGGCTCGATCATGAACTACGCCTCCGGCCGCAAACACAGACCACGCGGCCAAGATGCCACGCGGGTCGAGCGAGTTCCAGCCTGACCCCGATCCCGCGGGCGGCGATCAGAACGGGTTCCAGGTCGCTTCCGGCGTGAACTTGAGATAGCCGACATTGGCGCCGAGCCGCACCCCGACGCCCGAGCGGATCGGGATCACCACGATGTTGTTCGCCGACAACACCGTCATACCAAGCCCGCCTACGAAATACGCGGAGCCGTCGAGGCCGCCGAAGCGCTGGTACACCGCTTGCGTGGCCGGCAAGTTGTAGACCAGCATCATGGTCCGGGCGCCTTCGCCGCCGACGTCCCAGCCCAGGCTCGGACCCTGCCAATACACCCTGAGGTCGCCGGCATTCTTCGTGTACAGCGTGCCTTCGCCGTAGCGCAGCCCGCCGATGAAAGCGCCGCCGGCTTCCTGGCCGAGGATGTAGCCGTTGGGCAGCCCCCATTGGCTCACCGCGCGTTCGACGATCTGCGCGAGCCCGCGCGACACGCCGCCGAAGAAACGGTGGCCGACATCGACCAGCTCACCGGGCGAGAACCGCGAGCCTTCGGCAGGCTGCGGCGTCGATTGCGCGGCGGCGGGGCCAGCCGCGAACCCATAGGCAAGAACAACCAGGCACAGGATGCGAATGAGCGCGCGCATGAAGGCTCCATTCGATCGGTCATCGCGGACCGTCCCGGCAGGACCGGCGCGGGGCCGCCCGCGAATCAGCCATTGGTTATCCACAACTATGGCGCCAGCGCGGCTGCGGTGAAAAGCAGCTTCCGGCCGGGACCCCCCGCAAAATCCCTTCGCTGCCCCTATCCCTGGGCGGCGTCGAGAATGCGATCGGCCGCTGCGGTATCGCCGAATGCCAGGAACGCGGGCACTCGGAATCCCTCCGTCGACCGGCCGTACCGTAGAGGCGCCCCGTTCGGCGCCTTCACCGCGCCGCCTGCAGCGGCAAGCAACGCATCGCCTGCCGCGATGTCCCATTCGCAAGTGGGCGCAAGGCGCGGGTAAAGATCGGCGGCGCCTTCGGCCAGTCGGCAGAATTTCAACGAAGAGCCGCAGGCGATCGTTTCCGAGACCGTCAGCCGGGAAAGCAGCGCTCGGGTCCCGGTATCGAGGTGCGAACGGCTCACCAGCACGCGCAAGCCCGACACGGGCGGCGCGGCGGTGCGAATCGGGACGAGGTTCTCGACCGTGCCGGGGTGCGCGGGGTCGAAGCGCAGGCGGTGTGCGCCCCGTCCGATGACGCCGCGCCAGATCAAGCCCAGCGCCGGGGCCGCAACGATTCCCAGCATCGCGGCGCCCCGGAAAACGATCGCGAGATTGACGGTGAACTCGGGCCGGCCGTCCAGGAATTCCCGGGTGCCGTCGAGCGGGTCGATCAGCGCGAACCATTCGCCGGCGATGTTCGGGTGCTGCGGCCCCGCGGTTTCTTCGCAGATCGCCGGCAGGCCTGGAACGAGGTCCGAAAGACCCTGCAGAATGAGCTCCTGCGCGGCTTCATCGGCGCAGGTCACGGGGGAGAGGTCGGTCTTTTGCCGCCTCGACGCTGTCGCCGGATCGGTAGCGAGCACCGCTGCCGCCGCGCGGGCGACGATCGCAGTGAGGGCGCCGAGCCGGCCGGCGAGCGAAGTGAGATCCCGGTCCAAGCTGAGATCGCTCACGTGGGTTCCGCTCCGAGATTCTTCGAGGGCCTTGGCCGCGCGGCGCAGCCCTCGCCGCGCGCACAAGAATGTGGGGAATTGCCGGTTACCTTGGCAGGTTGCGCAGCTGCGTTGTATCACATCCGCGGTCGCGCGGTGCTGAGTCGCGCGGCCGGCGCCGCCGCGCCAACCGGAGCCCGCCATGCACGGTTCCCTCGAAATGCTCGACCTCGCGGCCTTGCTGTGCTCCCGGGTATGTCATGACCTGATCAGCCCGGTCGGCGCGGTGATCAACGGCCTCGAAGTGCTCGAAGACGATAACGATCAGGAGACGAAGACCTTCGCGCTCGACCTGATCAAGAAGAGCGCACGGCAGGCCTCGGCCCGGCTGCAGTTCTGCCGGCTGGCGTTCGGGGCGGCGGGCTCCGCCGGCGCCGCGATCGACCTCGCCAATGCGGAATCCGTCGCACGCGGCTTGTTCGAGGACGACAAGATCAAGATCAAATGGAATTTGCCGCGCGCGCTCTCCCCGAAGAACCTCGTCAAGCTTCTCCTCAACTTGCTGATCCTCGCCGCCCAGACGATCCCGCGCGGCGGGAGTCTGACCGTCGAGCCGGCCGGGGATGGTGACGCGCGGGGGTTTCGGGTCATCGCCGAGGGCGTCAATGCGCGCATTCCTCAGATCGTTCCTGGGCTGGTCGCAGGCGAGATCGGGCCGACCGCGATCGACGCGCACGCGATCCAGCCGTTCTACACCGGCCTGCTGGCGCGCAGCTGCGGATTGTCCGTCAAGCTGACGCCGGAGAACGGCGAGAGGGTCGTGATCATCGCCGATTGAGAAGGCCGCGGCCTCCTCTGCTGTTTGCAACGGATTGTTTACCGTGCGCGGGGCGTCCATCGTCCGCCGCGCGGGAAGCGCGAGCACCGTCCTCGATCGGATCCCAGCGATTCTCGAGAGTGGACGGCCCCGGGGTGCCGTCGGATCGGCGCCGTCGCGCGCCGGGTAGAGCTTGGGACGGCCGCTTCAGGCGGAGATGCGCGCCTCCTCCTCGGTCGGCTCGCGCAGCACGTAACCGCGGCCCCATACCGTCTCGATGTAATTGCGGCCGTTCGAGGCGTTGGCGAGCTTCTTGCGCAGTTTGCAGATGAACACGTCGATGATCTTCAGCTCCGGCTCGTCCATGCCGCCATAGAGATGGTTGAGGAACATCTCCTTGGTGAGCGTCGTGCCCTTGCGCAGGCTGAGGAGCTCCAGCATCTGGTACTCCTTGCCGGTAAGGTGGACGCGCTGACCGCCGACCTCGACGGTCTTGGTATCGAGATTGACGACGAGATCTCCGGTCTGGATCACCGACTGGGCGTGGCCCTTGGAACGGCGGACGATCGCGTGGATGCGGGCGACGAGTTCGTCTTTGTGGAACGGCTTGGTCATGTAGTCGTCGGCGCCGAAGCCCAGGCCCTTGACCTTGTCCTCGGTGCCGGCGAGCCCCGACAGGATCAGGATCGGGGTCTTGACCTTGGATACCCGCAAGGTGCGCAGCACCTCATAGCCCGACATGTCCGGCAAGTTGAGGTCGAGCATGATTATGTCGTAGTCGTAGAGCTTGCCGAGGTCGACACCCTCCTCGCCGAGATCCGTGGCGTAGACGTTGAAGCTCTCGGATTTCAGCATGAGCTCGATGGACTGCGCGGTGGCGCTATCGTCCTCGATCAGCAAAACGCGCATGCCAGTCCCTTTCCTTGCCGCCTGGGCTTAGGTCGGCACGCCGCCGCGGCGGCCCCTCGTCACGCCTTGGGACAATTTGATTCGGCACGCTACCGGCCAATGGTTAACAAAAACTGATTCTTCTGTCCAAACATTCGCGCGGAAGTTTGCGAACCCCGCGTTAAAATGTTGTCGGGAATCAGCTTTCTGGCCACGTTTCGGCTCATGCTTCACGTTAAGAACCGGGATCAACCGATTCGCGCGGCCGCCCCGCAGGAGCGCGCCGCGTTTGCCCGAGACAGTGCACCGCAATGTTTAACGAAGCGGGTAAATGTGCGGTTAAGGCAGCCGCCGGGACGGCGCGGGCGGGGGGTGTGCACGGGGAATTCGCGGCGGAAACCGAAAACTAACGTTGTCGTCCTAGGCTCTCGCGCGGATTGGCCGCAGCGCCCGCGGGCGCCGTGCCGCAACGCCGGTCAGCCGGGCTTGCGAGGGTGTGAGTCGATGAAATCGCGTGAGACGCTCATTCGCCTGAAGAAATTCCAGGTCGAGGAAAGACGGCGGAAAGTTGCGCAGATCGAGAGCATGATCGCCGAGTTCGAGCGCATGGCCGGCGATCTCGATCGCGAGATCGCCGCCGAGCAGGAGCGCTCCGGCATCCACGACCCGGCGCATTTCGCGTACCCGACCTACGCCAAGGCCGCGCTGGCACGCCGCGACAACTTGCGGCGCTCCGCCCACGAGCTCAAAGCCCAGCTCGACGACGCCAAGGCTGCGCTTGGGGAAGCGTTCGAGGAACTCAAGAAAGCCGAGCTCCTGGACGAGCGCGATCAGATGCGCGAGCGCGTCACGGAAACCTCGCGCGAGCCGGAGCTTGCGCGCTTCGGCCTGGCGCGCGCCCGCATCTAGCAGAGCAGACGAGAGACGGCGGAGGACACGGGACGGACGCTTCAGGGCCGTCACCGATCGCTCCGGGACTCCTCGCTGGATTTGCGCCTTTGCTCATCTGCCTGCTCTGAACCCCTCGACGCGGCGGCGCCCGCCCAGCTATATCCGGCGCGGCGCGACGTTCCGAAAGAGCGCAGGGGTTCCATGGCGACGCCTGACGAGATGGCCGGGCTCCTCGCCGCCGTTGCCGGCGGCGACATGGCGGCGTTCGAGCAGCTGTACGAGGCGACCCGCGCCAGACTCTACGGTGTTGTGTTGCGCATCGTGCGCCGGCCCGATCTTGCCGCCGCAATCATGCAGGACACCTACCTGGCGATCTGGCGCGGCGCGGCGGAGTTCGAGGCGCGGGCCGCCACCCCGATGACCTGGATGGTCGCGATCGCCCGCAGCCGCGCCCTCGATTTCGACCGCAGCGAGCACCTGAGCGCGGACGCCGGCGGAGACATCGGGACCGAGGGGTCCGGTCCGATGGACCGCCCCATCACCGATGAATTGCGGCGGCTGCTCGCGTGCCTCGGCGAGCTCGAACCGGGGCACCGGCGCCTTCTGCTCCTCGCCTATTACAGCGGCTGGACCCGGGAGGAACTCGCGGCCCGGTTCGAAACCTCACTCGACACGGTGAGGATCTGGCTGCGCGAGAGCCTGCTGCGGATCCGCGAGCGTCTCGGGCCATGACGGAACAGGAGCCCGAAGGCCAGGAATTGCTCGCGGCCGAGTACGTGCTCGGCACGCTCGATGCGCAGGAGCGCGCGCGGGCGCGGGCGCTGGCAGCGATGGACGCCGCGTTCGCCGCCGCGGTGCGTGCTTGGGAACGCTGGCTCGGCGAGCTTCACGTGCTCATCGCCGCGATCGAGCCGCCCCCGGAGCTCTGGGATACGATCAGAGCCGGCATCGTCGGCGCCGCGCCGGCCGAGGTCCCGCCAAGCGCGGCGCCCGAGCTTGCGCTTCAGCCCGAATCCTTCGCCCCGCTCACGGCGCCCGGCCCGGAAGCGGCAGCGTCCGAGGGTCCCGCACCCGAACTGCGGCGGTTGCGACGACGCGCCCGCCGCTGGCGTGCGCTCGCGCTGATGCTGTTTTTGATCGCGGCGGCCGGCGCCGGGCTCGGCGCCTTGCGCGAGCTGCGGCCCGAATCTCTGCCGGCCGAGCTGCGACCGAAGGTCAGGACCGTCGAGGTCACCAAGACCACGGAAATTCCTTCACCCAAGCCGGCGCAGTTCGTCGCAGTCTTGGAAAAGGACGGAGCGCAGCCCGCGTTCCTCGTGAGCTTCGATCTCGAACGCCGCACCCTGATGGTGCGCAACGTCAGCGCGCCCGTGCTGTCGGGGAAGAGCTATCAGCTCTGGTTGCTTTCCGGCCGGTTTTCCTCGCCGCGCTCGCTGGGCGTGATCGGCACCGAAGAATACACCCGGCCGCAGCTCGCAACCCTCGATTCGGTGCTCCTCAACTCGGCCACCTACGCGGTCTCGCTCGAGCCGGAAGGCGGTTCGCCCACCGGGACGCCGAGCGGTCCGATGCTCTATTCGGGCAAATTGATTCAGGCGACGCCGGTTGGATTTCGCGACCAGTCCCCGTGAGCGCCGGGACGCGACCCAAGGCGATTTCAGCGCAGCGACGACGTTTCCGCACGAGTGTAAGTCGCGGGCTTGCCGGCTTTGATGACCGGCGCCCCCGCCTCGAACCGGGCGGCGAAGCTCGCAGTGTCGCTGACCCGCGCCGTGATCCCGACGACCACCACGGCGATTGCGGCGGTGAGCGCCAGCGAGACGATCTTGAGATGGGTGTGCCGATCGGCCGACAGGAGGGAGTGATTCATGGCGTGCTCCCGAGCTCCATGGCCTTGGTCGCCGAACGGGCGCCAAGGGTTCACGATTCCCGAACGCAACAGCCCCCGCTCACTCGAACCTCCCCCTCCGCGCACATCCCCGACGGCGCGGCTTGAGCGCCAAAACGCGCAAGGCCGCGGAAAGTTCCAGGTTTGGGCTTTGGCAAGGATCGCAAATCGCCGGCTCCCGGGCCGGGAGTGGCTGGAACCAGCGATGAGCTGAGACGGGCGCCTGCCCCTTAAATCACTGGCGATATTGCTGGATTCGCGTGGTGCGCAGCCCGGCAAGGCCATGCCGGTCGATCGAGTATTGCCAGGCCAGGAATTCCTCGACCGTCAACGTGTAACGGCTGCACGCCTCTTCGAGCGAAAGCAATCCACCGCGCACGGCCGCGACGACTTCGGCTTTGCGCCGGATCACCCATCGTTTCGTGCCCGGTGCCGGCAGGTCCGCAATGGTCAGCGGACTGCCGTCCGGCCCGATCACGTATTTCGCCCGCGGACGCAGCGGCTCGGTCATGGATACGCTCACGCAACTGACAATTCGCCGAACCCTAGTCCACCGCGCTTAAAATTTGCCTAAGCGGCGGCCGGAAATCAGGAATCGTCCCGGTTCCGGCCGATCCGCCGGGCGGCGAACCCAGACGGCGCCTCGCCCGTCCGCGCCGCAGGCGCGCTCAGGCGTCCAATGTCGGTGCGCCGCCATGGATTGCGCTCGTCCCCCGCCGCCCTATTATTATGCGGTAAACCCCGGGTCTTGCGCAGGCGCGGCGCGAGAGGCGCGCCGTCCCGGATCCGGGTTTTTCACCCAGGCCATCGCGGCGGGGTTTGCTGCAACGACACGGAAAGGCCGCGGCGCGGCGATGCACAACAGTCTCGAACTCGACGGTCGGCCGGAGACGACCCGCGTCGTCGTCGCGATGTCGGGCGGCGTCGATTCCTCGGTGACCGCGGCGCTGCTCAAGGCCGAGCGCTACGATGTCGTCGGCGTGACGCTGCAGCTCTACGACCACGGCGCCGCGATGCACCGCAAAGGCGCCTGCTGCGCCGGCCAGGACATCCATGACGCCCGCCTCGTCGCCGAGCGCATCGGCATCCCGCACTACGTGCTCGATTACGAGAGCCGGTTCCAGGAGGCGGTGATCGACCGCTTCGCGCAGAGCTACGCGGCCGGCGAGACCCCGGTGCCGTGCGTCGACTGCAACCAGGCGATCAAGTTCCACGACCTGCTCGCGACCGCGCGCGAGCTCGGCGCGCGCGTGCTGGCGACCGGCCATTACGTCGCGAGCCGGATGCTGCCGAACGGCACGCGCGCGCTCTATCGTGCGCGCGAGGCCGAGCGCGACCAGAGCTATTTCCTGTTCGCGACGACGCGCGCGCAGCTCGAGCACCTGCGCTTCCCGCTCGGCGAGCGCTCGAAGAGCGAGGTCCGCGCGCTCGCCCGCCGGTTCGGGCTCGCGGTCGCCGACAAGCACGACAGCCAGGACATCTGCTTCGTCCCGTCCGGCCGCTATACCGACGTGATCGAGCGGCTGCGCCCCGGCGCCGCGGAGCCGGGCGACGTCGTCGATCTCGAAGGCCGCGTGCTCGGGCGCCATCACGGCATCATCCATTTCACGGTCGGGCAGCGGCGCGGCATCGGGATCGCGGCCGGCTATCCGCTCTACGTCGTGCGGCTCGAGGCCGAACGGCGTCGCGTCGTCGTCGGTCCGCGCGAAGCACTGACCACGCGCAAGATCCTGCTCCGCGACGTGAACTGGATCGGCGACGGCGACATCGACGCGGCGCTCGCCGGCGGCCGCGAGGTGTTCGTCAAGGTGCGCTCGACCCGCCCGCCGCAGCCGGCGTGGCTCGCGGGCGGGCTCGACGGCATCGAAGTCGATCTGCTCGAAGGCGAGGACGGCGTCTCGCCCGGCCAGGCCTGCGCGTTCTACGACGCCGCCGACGGCCAGGCGCGCGTGCTCGGCGGCGGCTTCATCAGGCGAACGGTCGGCGCCGAAGCGCGCGTTTCCGGGCCGAGGCCCGAGCTGATCGCGGCGCGCGGCTGACCGGGCCGGGCAGCGGCGGGCAGCAGGGCGGCGGGCCCGCAACATGACCGATCTCGACAAGCACGCCGTCACCAAGGCCTATGCGCGCTGGGCGCCGGTCTACGACCTCGTGTTCGGCGCCGTGTTCGAGCGCGGCCGGCGCGCGGCGATCGACGCCGCGCAAATACTCGGCGGGCGCATCCTCGAAGTCGGCGTCGGCACCGGCATCTCGCTGCCCGATTACGACCGCGGCGTGCGCCTCGTCGGGGTCGATCTGTCCTGGCCGATGCTGCGCAAGGCGCGCGCCCGGGTCGAGGCCGACGCGCTGCCGCACGTCGACGGCCTTGCGGTCATGGACGCGCGCCATCTCGGTTTCCACGACGGCGCCTTCGACGTCGTGGTCGCGCAATATGTCATCACCGCGGTGCCCGATCCGGAAGGCACGCTCGACGAGTTCGCGCGCGTGGTGAAGCCCGGCGGGGAGATCGTCCTCGTCAACCACATCGGCGCCGAGGCCGGGCTGCGCCGCGCCTTCGAACACTCGTTCGCGCCGGTGGCGCGGCGGCTCGGCTGGCGGCCGGAATTCCCGTGGGCGCGGCTTGCGCGCTGGGCCGAACGCCACGGCGGCGTGAATCTCGTCGAGCGCCGCGACATTCGCCCGCTCGGGCATTTCTCGCTGATCCGGTTCTTGCGCAACGGGGCAGGGGAGGGCCCCGCCGCAGGGGGGCGTGAAAACCGCTGAAAAACGCGCAAAAAGGGAGGTATTTTTGAAAAAAGTTCTGGGTGCAGCAACGACTTAGGTCGATTCAATTCTCCTAAAATGCATTCTTGGGTTATTTCCAGTTTTGATTTCTAGTGTTTGTTTATCCGCTGCCTGCATGCGCGGTGGAGGGGCGGCGGCTTGCAAGTTCGCGTTCCTCGGTAAGGCCGCCGGCCTAGGCTGAACCATGCTTGACAGGATTTCCTGGCCCTCCCTATATCGCCGCCATCCTTCGGGCGCAGCGAATGCATTTTGGCCGGGCGCATCCCGGCCATCGATTTTTTTGCTATATCGTTTGCGCCGTTCGGGCGAGTTTCCTTCGGTGGATCGGCGTGGCTCCGTCCGCGCGCGCTCCACCGCGCGGCGGAGTAGCTCAGCTGGTTAGAGCAGCGGAATCATAATCCGTGTGTCGGGGGTTCGAGTCCCTCCTCCGCTACCAAGCTAAATTTCTGAAATCGCTGGAGATATGGGAGAAAGACTTCTTCGCTCTACCTCCATGCTGCATTCATGTTGCGTCTCGTAAATTCTTGTGCGTTTTCAATGATTGTCCCTGATTATCGGCAGCTCACTGCGACACGGGCCACCCATGATCGAGCTCGCGAAGACGATGGATGCGTCACTCAAGCCGCCGTGGTTGCCTCTGTCGGTCTGGCGGGAGGCTCGTGAGTGGTACGAGCAGAACGTGGCCGCGGGGACGAATGCAGGATCAGACCCTGCGATGATCGTGCGGCTCGCGACCGACGATCGCATGCAACGGGTGTGGGAGCAGCGCCTCATCCAGGCGGACCAGGAAGGAGCGAGGGTGCTCTTCGGGGAGGCAGTGTTCGCGGCGTCGCACTGTATAGTCTTTTCGCGGACCAAGCTTGAGGATGAGCGCGCGTTCCTTCTGAAGATGGTGGAGAGGCTTCGGCGCGACACAGTCTTCCCCGCGGCCGCGCATCATCTGAGCCAAACCGCCGCATTTTATGAAAAGGCTGCCGCCCACCTCTTCGATGAGATCCGCCATCCGTTGGCGATCGACCGAGACACCGGCGATCCGGCCGCGAGGGCGTTCGCGATCACGTTGACCGAAAAATGCCGCAAGCTGTTCGGGCGGCCGCTTTATGACTGCGTCCGGATTATGGCCAGCGTTGCCTTTGACCGCGAGATCTCCCTGGACACTATTCAGGAGTGGGCAAAGATCCGCTCCTGATTTTAGCACACACAGGACCGGAAGGGTTTTCCAAACACTAACAATGGAGGACACCCCAAAAATCGGGATGAGCGCCAGCCTTATCCCGACAAACCGCGATCTTCCTTCGTGACAATGGGAATTGCGCGCCAGTAATAAGAGCCTTCGCAAATTCAGCGAGGCCAACAAATGTATTCTCCCCATCCCAAACGTAAGCCGTCCCGCTTGTGGCGATCGACCCGGCGCCGGCTGCTGACGTCCGTTGGCGTCAAAGTTCCTCCCGGGTTCGACCCTGTTTTGGATGAGCCGCTGTGGGGCGCGCGCCAATTCGCGCCGGTGGTCAACCGCACCGTGACGCAGGTCTAGCCAATGCTTCTAAGCGGCCAGCTCGACGCCGACCACGGTCCGGAGCCGCGCACCAGCCAGGAAGCTCCGCCTGACGCAGAACGCCGGCCTCATTAGGGCCGGCGATCTAGCCGAGGACAGTCCCGATCTCGTTTTTCGGTGACGCCAGTCGGAGGACAACAAGATGGCCCGCACGAGCACGAAACCTGCGCCGCCCCAATCCGAGACGGCGCTTGTCTCATCGGACATCGATTCAGTCGTCGCTGAGCACGCCAAGGCGATCCGTGTGTTGGCGCGCAACGTTATCGCCAACGTGGTTGAGATTGGCCGGCGGCTGACCGAGATCCATGATCGCATTGAACACGGCCAATGGTTGATGTTTCTGGATCGCGAGTTCGGGTGGAGCGACCAGACGGCACGAAACTTCATGCATGTGTTCGACCTCTCAAATTCAAAACGCGTTTTGGATTTGGACCTGCCCCTGCGTTCGCTCTATCTGCTGGCAGCTCCGAGCACGCCGTCGGAAGTGCGCGATAATGTCATTGAGGATGCCCAGCACGGCGAGAAGCCTACGCACGCTGAGGTTATTAAGCGTGTCCGGCAAGGCCGATCCTCGAGCGGAAAGTCGCGCAAGGCGGAGGCCACCCAGAGCGAGCAGGAGCCGGCCGAGGCGCCGGAGCCGGCCGTCGACCGCCGCGCCGGACACACCCTCGATCTGAGCGAGGATCAGGCGATGTCCAACGGCGCAGCCGGCGCGCCGGCTCTTAAGGTGGCCGAGCTGGCCGAGCCGCCGGTGCCCGAGGCCGAGCCCGAACCCGATGCATGGCCGATCGCACCTGTGGCCACCGTTACGCCTGCCGGCACCGAGACGCCGCGCCGCCACCGCCATCGGGGCTCGGGCGATTCCGCTTCCAGCGCGGTCGCAATCGCCAAACGCCAACTGACCGAACTTGCCGCGCACGGGTTGAAGGCCGAGCCTCAGAAGGTCGCGAGCGCGCTGCGCAAAGAATTTCCTCAGGGAGACCTAGTCGAGAATCTGACCCGCTGGCTAGATCACTTCCTCGCCGAAATGCGTAAGGCCACGACCGAATCTACCACGTCGGCGATCGAGAACGCCCAGAAACCAGCCACGTCGTCGGAGCCTGTCGGTCACGAGGCGATGAGGGCGCCGTCGTGATCGCCGAAACCATCCTCAAAGAGATTGATGACAACGAAGCGGACCCGAGGAGCTCGGGGGCGGGGCTCCTCACGGGCCCCTCACAACCCGAGCCTAAGAAAAAGGTTTCTGGCCATGACCGAAGCGACACCCGCACCACCGACCGACACTACCGGCTACGAGATGAGCCGCTTCAACGCCCTGCGGCACGGTGTGCTGTCCCAGTACACTGTTCTGCCATGGGAGGATCATGACGAATATTGCAGGCTTCTCGATGCGCTCGTCGCCGAACACAGACCCAAGGGGCCGACTGAGGAACACCTTGTAGAGGAGATAGTCGGCATACTTTGGCGCAAGCGACGTCTAAGGCTCGCCGAGGCTGCGGCATACCGCCGGGGGCTCAAAAGTGCGGTCTCACACGATCAACAGACGATCAAGGCGGCGCTCGTGCAGCTGGACATCGGAAATCAAACCTCCGCCAACGCGACGATGGAGCTCGCCGACCTCGACCAGCGTGAGGCTGTAACCGCTCGCGCGCTTGATCTGCTTCGGGCAGGCAAGGCGCGGGCTTACGACAAAGCGCTTGGCGCCCTCAGCGAAGAAACACGAGAGCGGTGGAAAGAATTGGTCAAACCTAAGCCAGAGTTAGGCCTGCTCCTGTTTAGCCAAGAGGAGAATCGCTACACCGCGAATGCCCACGGTCTTTTCCAGTTTCTGCAGGGTGAGGTGATGCGTTCGTATGAGGCCCGACGGAAGGAACTGCAGAACCGGCCGGCGATCCGAGAACAGGCTTTAGGAGAGGCTCTCGACGCAGATAAGCTTGACGGTCTCGCCCGTTACGAAACCCATCTCGACCGCAAGCTAGAAAGGATGTTGACTATGCTAATCCGCCTACAGGATCTGAGGCGCGTGGCAACGGTAAATGCCGAATAAATCCGTTTGGCAAAATGGGGAAAGGCTTCTGTGCCGCCTTGATTCGCACAGTATCTTTCCCAACGACCTCCGGCGCCAACTCGCCGGGCCCCGCGCAGGATAGCCAAGCGTCGATCAAAAAGGTCGCTCCGGTACCAGGGCGGTCTTTCCGTTTAGCGCGGAAGCATTGCCGCCCCTTTCATCCGTGCCCGAGCGGTGGAAAGAACTGATCAAACCTAAGCCGGAGTTGAGCCTGCTCATGCTTGGCAATGAGGACAATCGCTACACCGCGAATGCCGACGGTCTTTTCGAGTTTCCGCAGGACGAGGTGATGCCTTCGTATGAGGCCCGGCGGAAGCAACTGCAGAACCGGCCGGCGCTCCGAGAACACGCTTTTGGCGAGGCTCTCGACGTCGATAAGCTTGACGGTCTCGCCCGTTACGAAACCCATCTCGACCGCAAGCTAGAACGCATGTTGACCATGCTAATCCGCCTGCAGGATCTGAGGCGCGTGGCATCGGTAAATGCCGAATAAATCCGTTTGGCAAAAATGAACGCCGCGGTGCTGTTAAGTTTCGGAAAATGGAGGGTACCAATTTTTACACATTAGCAGATCATGGCTCTTCCTTCGCCCATTGTCGTCTAGTCGTGCTCGAACCCGTAGACCTCAGGGAGGATGAAGATCGCGGCTAGCAAGCCGGCCAACGGAAAGATGGCTGTGAAGAGCGTAGCATTGGCTTGGCCAATCGCCGTGAACACAACGGGGAAGAGAAAGATGGACAGGAATGCCGGCAGCTTGACGAACATATAGGCGAAGCCGGTGGCGGTGCCGCGATATTCCGGTTTGGCTACCATGGCGGGAATCGTAACGACGTTCCCCGCGTCCCAGTAGTGTCCCCAGAGCATCGCGGCCCGGCCTGTGAATTCCTGTTCTCGAGGCCCCAACTAATGATCTGCAGTGAGCTCTTCACCTGGACCTATGGACCTATCGGCCGGCGGCGGCTCATACCCCGGCAATTTGGCAATGCCTAGTTTTGCAAGTCCCTGAACGTAATCGTCAGTCGCGCTTGCGGTGGCAGTATGTACAACAGCTTGAACGTGCCATGCGAACGCCGCAGTGGCCCCGAAAGCCAACAATGTGAGCAGCGCGGGCAGAAGGGCAACATAGGGGAGCCAGTCGTCATGTTTGGTCATAGCGGAAACCGAATCATGACACACATCCTCCTCACTTGGGGTGAAGTCATGACATGTTGGAGCCGAAAATTGAGTGAAGTAACTCACGCATCTGGTAAAAACAGACAAGCCCGGCGCGGAGAGACTAGGTGCGACCGTCTCGCCTAGCCTGACGGAGCATGGGGTGGCAGTGGGGCAACCCGTCTTTTGCTCCTACTCTGACAAGAAAGTGTCGCCAAGCCGCCCGATTCGCCCGGCGTCTCGTTCATATTTCATGTGTTCTTGATATTCTTGCCCCTGGGAGTGTCGATTTGATGCTTGGCACTCTCGCAGTGCTTGCTCTGGCGTTTGCATCTGGATTTCTGCTCCTACGCATCCTGGCAAGATCGCAGCGAGCAAGACATTTATGGGCGCCAGCTTTAACTTGCCAGAGCACCTAAAGGATATTGGCCGTGATCCCATCAACGTACTCACTAGTTATCGCAAGAGGTCTGATTGCTTGTCACCACAAGAGGTCCGGCGAACGGGAAATGCCGCCCTGAAAGCTGGACCAGCACAAGAGGGCCCGACGTTGCTCAATCCTCCGGACCCATCTCGAACCCGGCACGCCTCAGTATCTCGCTACGACAGGAGCTTTGCCCTTGCCCCAATCAAAGCGGTAGTTGATGCCGAATTTGACAGCATTGATGGTCTGCTTGATATCGATCCCTGACACCACTTCTGGGACACCCGCAAACGTCCCAGTGAATGTTACGCCGCGCGTGCCAAAGTCATAGAAATCGTACTCGAGCTTTGCTGACCAGTTGTTCCAGAACGCCCATTCGACACCGCCGCCCACGGTCCAGCCCGTTCGCGTCTCGCTGGCCTCGAGATGTTCGGGAAAGATGGGTATATCCGCAGAATATTTATCGCCAGCCCACGCGGCACCGCCTTTTGCATAGATTAGCCATCGATCCCAGGCCCAGCCGAGCCGACCCGTCACGCTTGCAATCCACTCTGTTTTTGCATGCGCCGTTCCAGTGATGCCTAGAATCGTCTCGGTCACGTCCCCCTTGATGTCGGCTGCGGAGCCATCACCCTCGATGCCGATCACCCAATTGGGCAAAAATTGATAGTTACAGCCGACTTGGCCGCCACCAAGGAAGCCACTGGTATCACCCGACACTGAGACTCCCGGCAGCAACTCCGGAGCGGTGGCGGTCTTGCGGCCCCAACCGCCTCCGAGATGGCCTCCGATGTAACAGCCGCTCCATGTGAAAATCGGCACTGGCGCCACTACGGGCGGCGGTGCTTTGTAAGGCGGCGACCGTCGGCCGAGATCTGCAGCATGGGTCGGCGCGCTGCCAACCAGCGCAGCACCGGTGATACCGGTGAGCAGAAGCTTTTTCATCTGAATGCCTTCTTTCGCGGGTTTAGCTTGCCGAAACACAACACGGAAAAAGTGCCAAATCGGTGAACGGAATGAGGCACGCAAGCTTTGCGAAAACCGCTCGGTACCGCTCCGATGCTTGGGTATCCTGCGCGGCTCCCGCAAAGCCCTCGCGCACGCGTTTCGCCCCCTATCCTATGATGCTGTTGGTGAGCTCGGTTGCTGATGGGTGTTGGCGCTTGGCCGGAAGTGGCCTTAGTGGCGTTGATGCTTTCGATCATAGAACCAGTTGAGTTCGTGCCGAGAATGAACACGCCTTAATTCGTCGGTTCATTGTCACAATTTGGCCCTGCAGTCGCCCGCTCGGTGTTGCTGTGTGGGTAACGTTCGCCGTGTTCGAATTGAAGCTCGCAAAGAACCAGACCGGGATGGCATTCATGAGTAGTCCGTTAGATCAAGACTTTGGTTCTGACCAGCTTTCACTCTACGCGCCGAAATGGGTACGCCGAGCTGCCCATGCCGAGCGGCGCAGCATGGCGCCAAAGTTTCCAGAAGGGATCGGAGACGCTCAGCAAATGGCTGCCACGCCGGCGGCATCGGACCAGCCCCTAGCCATAGACGGCCATCGCTTGCCGCCATCACTTGAACCCTCGTTCATGCCAGATGTTTTGGGTTCGCCTGCTGGGCTCAGTCTTGCCGTACTCGTCCGCGTTGCCGTTGCGATCTTAATCGTGGCCACCGTGGCGCTTTTGGTCCTCGACAGAATTCCAATACCATGGAAGGTCTCCGCGAACGGGCATCAGGAAAGCGCGCCGTCATCCCAATCGATCTCGGGGCCGGGTGCTCGGACCGCGGAGCAACCAAAAACACTCGTTCCGCAACTCACCCTGGGCCAGCAAGGTCCGCGCCCCGCGGGGGAGGCAATTCCGCTCGGCGCCTCGCTCACGGGTCCGGCCGAGGGCGCGAACATTGTCCTCGATGGTCTTGTCGATGGATCGATGGTGACGGTGGGACGGTCGTTCGGGACGAATACCTGGCGAATTCCAGTTTCCGATCTGAACAATGCGCTGGTCCACCCGCCTAAAGGTTATGCCGGGTCGATGGATCTTGTGATTGAGCTGCGTCTTACCGACGATACGCTCGCAGATCGCAAGTCATTACGCTTTGAGTGGACGGGAGTTATACCGTCACAAATCAATCCCGTCCCCCAACCTCCTGCTGACCTGAAACAGATGTTTGATCAGTTCGTTGAGAACTACACCACCTCGACGGGTAAAGAGACTTTTTCAGCCCGCGAACGCGAAATTCTATTCGCCAAGTTTCAACAATACCTCAATTCCCAAATTAGCATGCCTTCGACCCGTTAGACAGCTCTGGAGGCTTGCCGCCTCACGCGGCTTGCCTGCCCCCATTTGCCGAAAAGCTTAGCTCACCGAGTGGTTCTCCTTGTCGGCGTCGATGAAGGCAAAGTCGAAGCGGCCGTCCTTCCCCGCGGCGCGCAATCCGGCGCGCGTCTCGGCGGCCGGCCCGAGCCGCAGATCGATGCGCTCGGCGACGCCCGCAGCGCGCCAATAGCGCTGCGCCATCTGCGTCCACTCCTCGCTCACGTCGCAGCAGATCAGCTTGCCGTCCAGGTGCAGCGCGGGCGGGAATGTCGGTGCCGTTGTCATTGAATTGGTCAACTGGTTTCTGTGCGCAGCGGATTGAGGCCCGACAACTCAGTTGCATCAACTGTTCTTAAATCTTCTTCGTGCCAGTAATGTCGCTAAGGACTTTGGAATTGCCCTGCCGAGGAGGCTTAGGTCGTGATAAATGAAGTGATGTCTTATCATCGGGAGTTGTTAAAGCTGACACTTGAATTTCGGAACATCTTGAAGATGACGGAACGCATTTCTTCTGGTGAGATTCGTGCATATCAGCGCGGATTACTGACAACGCTGATCCAGCACGCGATTGCGCATGTACCTTATTACTCCACCAGGCTTGGACTCTTGGTCCGCAACAGCGAAGTGTCTCTCGAGCGTTGGTCGGACCTGCCTCTGCTCAATCGTGTCGATCTCCAGGGCGACATCAGAAGGTTCACCGCACGAAAGCTTCCGCCCTTTGTTGGAGTAGTGCATGAAGATTTGAGTTCAGGTTCTACCGGACGGCCGATCCGATACCTGCACGAAGACCGGCATGATGTCGCGTCCGCCGCACAGACGGACCGCATGTATGGATGGTGGGACCTCGACGGGAAAAAGAGTCTCGCAACGTTCATGTCGACCTACGATGAGTCGGCCAGAGCCGGTACTAAGCAGCGACGGGGGTGGCGGATAGGCGTTCCCGACGGCGGGATACGCTATATCAACGAATTGATGCTGGATATCGACAAGCAGATCAATTGGCTGAAAGCAGTTCGGCCAAATTACCTCTTCGCCCGAGGCGGTACCCACATTGCCGAGCTCGCCTTGAACGCCGAAAAGCGTGGAACGCGATTGCGCTTCGACCGCATCATATCGACCGGTAGTGCCGTCAGTCAGGAAGCCCGACGGCTGGCGCGGCGCGTCTTCAAATCCGAGGTTGCGGATCTGTATGGCGCATCCGAAACTGGGCTGGTCGCATGCCAGTGTCCTGACTGTGGACTATATCACGTCTGCGATGAAACGATTCTGATGGAGGTACTGCGGGAGGATGGCAGCCCTTGCGAGGAGGGCGAAACCGGACGTGTCGTACTCACGCCTCTCTACAATTTTGTCATGCCGCTCATTCGATACGAGATCGGTGATTACGCGACGCGCGGTCCGGATCAGTCTCGTTGCGGCAGAGGATTATCGTCCCTGACTTCAATTGTGGGACGGTACCGCAATGTCTTCGTTCTCAAGGATGGGCGGGTCATCCATCCCTACGCCAACGCAAGGATTCTGGGAAACCACCTTTCATTTCGCCAACTTCAGATTGTTCAGACCGAATACGATCACATCGAGATCAAGTATGTGCCGGATGATAACGCCCATATCCCGAACGTGGCGGAGATCGAAAAACTAATGCATCAGCTTCTAGATACTCCTATTAAGGTCACGCTGGTCCCGCTGGATCGATTCCAACCAAGTCCAGGGGGCAAGTTCGAAGAAACCCTTTCTCTGGTGCCGCGCAGTAGTTCAGCAGTGCATTAGTGGAAAAGTCCCCTTGGGGCGGTAGTGGTAAAAAAGCGGTGTCGGTCGGGAACTATTAACCTTGACCTAAAAATTGCGAGCCAGATCGAGATCATGGCTAGCTTTGCGCCCGGCTCAAGGACAAGATCCACAGAGAATCCGCTTGGGGCGCGGTTAGGGGACGTCAGATGAGAAAAACCTTCCTTGCTAGCATCGCCGGTGTTGCACTGGTTGCCACTGGCTCCGCGAATGCTGCGGATATTGTTCCACGTGCCTACAAGGCTCCGCCTTTGGTGGTGCCGGTGCCTGTCACGCCTTGGACGGGTTTTTATTTCGGCATCAACGGCGGTTACGGATGGGCCCGTGACCGAATCAATTTCGAAGGTCTCGGGCCGATCTTCCAGCCCACCGAATTGGCCTCGCTATTTACGGCTCAGGACGGCGTCACATTTCTCAGCTCGGCGTTTGCAGGGCCGGGTGCCGGTCCCATCGGTACGATCCACGACCGGGGCTGGCTAGTGGGGGCGCACGCTGGTTACAATTGGCAATTGGGCGCTTGGGTCGCAGGCCTTGAGGCCGATATAGATGCTGCTGGAATCAAAGGTTCGGCAAGCGCCTCTGGGACGAATCTGGAGACCGTCACCTTGGCCCGAATAAGTGCAGGGGTGATCCGTTCCGATCCGGTTCCAGCGGACGTCACGCGCAGTGTCAATTTCAGGTCCAAAATCGATGAGTTAGCATCGTTGCGCGCGCGCCTGGGCTTTCTCCCCATCCCGGAACTGCTGCTGTACGGAACGGGTGGTGCGGCGTGGGCCCATACCACCGATTCCATCAGCTTGTCGCAAAAGACTACACCCCACGACTTTCTTGTCCTCTGTCTGGCGGGGAGTTTTTGCAACATACCAACCTCCGAATCGTTCAACGCCTCGACCGGTAGCACGCATCTAGGCTGGTCAGCGGGCGTCGGCGGCGAGTGGAAATTCGCGCCCAACTGGAATATCGGAATGGAGTATCTGCACTACGAGTTTCCAAGAAACACCTTGTCGTTTGGTGATGGCAATGTCTCTTTCACCCTTCCTGGTGATCATCGCCTTTCTGTGGATACGGTGCGAGCTCGGTTGAGCTGGCAGTTATAGCCGGATACTGACCGATTCCTGAATGAGTTGGTGGAGGATTATCACGAGACCGCGTTAGGCGCGCTGGGTCTCGATGCTCCCGCACTCTTGGCAGCGGACTGGTTTCGTCCAATATTTTTCGCCGAACCCTGGCACAGGTGATTGACGCGAGGACACGCAGGCGCACCACCGATCGTTATTACGGCGAGTGCCAAAAACCCCGCTCTGAGCGTTGGTATGTGGGGAATGTCGGTTGATGCAAAGTCGCACTATTGACGAGAACGCCTCGCAAAAAGAAGATGACGGCCGAACGGTACCAAAAGTCTAGCCGACGCCGAACGGAGCTCGACGATGATGAGCGCACCCGTCTTGAGAAGGCGCTGGAAATAGGTCTAGAAGATACCTTTCCCGCGTCCGATGCGGTTGCTGCCGTTCAACCCGCGCCAACAGCGTGACTATCATGATGACGTGTTCACGGGTATGAAAATGAAACGGGTCACGTAGGGCGTTGTGCCCTTTTTCTCCATTGATTGTGCCCTGCTGTGACGACTACCATCGACCCGCAGAGTAGCAGTGCCTTCAGAGTCCTACTTGCTGCCGCGGACATCATGGTCCACCTCCCTCTGTGTGAGACATCCAGCACACGAGCACACGAGATCGCTCGACGGCTGCAGGCCATCGTTGCTCCCATCTCCGGCTAGAGCCCTTCATCGAGCAGCACGGCACACCCCGACACACCAAAGCAGGCAGACCCTAAAAAAGCCGGTATGTCACTTTGAATTTTTGAGCGCGGGGCATTCGGTTTCAGCGGGTGAATTGCGGGTAAACGCGCCTGGAACAGATACTTCATCCGTGCCGTTCAAATGCAGATAACGGCAGTGCTTGAGGGAAAATGTGCGATCACCAACCCTATAGGACGTCATGGTGTAGCCGATGTAGATACCTCGATTCAGTACGTATCCGGCCAGAACAACGACGACCAAGGCAAAGAAGGCCCAACCCCACCCCCTCATTATCATTCCCCTTCAGTTGGTGCTTGGACACGCAGCGTTTTCTTGCCCTCTCCCGATCCGCTCCCGCCGTGTTCCCTAGAGGGAACCCGGTGGCCGTCGTCCGTCAAGGACGGCAGGAAGAATCAGATAAGTTTCGCGGACAGCTTCGTTGATGATCTTGCACTGATGGTCGCTAAAGGGGATTCAGCTGTATGTGAGTGGCGAGACCGATGAGCGTGACCGGGGAGACCTTGGTCCACGAGTGCACACCAGCCGTGAAGACGGACCGTCGCAGTCTGATCTGCACGCTTTGTGGGAGCCGTTCGATGACCAGCTTGGCTGTTCGAACTCAAGCTCACCGCCGAGTCTTTTGGCAGGGGATTGGGATAAAACCCCACTTCCAGCATACTCCCCAATATTTCTCTCCAATTTGGAGTTGCTCAGGCATGTGTGAGACCTCCCTTCTGAGGACGTGGACAAAGGACGAATTCGGGTGGGGATCGAGGAGGTAATTGTTCCCTGGCCGTTACTTGCTCGCTCGCCGGAACATCAGAACCTGCCAATACCCAGGCGGCCACGGCAAATATCAATCCCAGCACGACGATGAATGCAATGAGAATCCAGGCTCGCCCACGCCCTGTTCGGATCGCAGCAGAGGGCGACCGCGTCGCTCGATCCTCCGTGCAGCCCTGATTGCGCCCGAGTATTGTCAGCCCCTCGGATCGGGACCGCTCGCGAAGCCGGCAGCACGGTCCTGCCAGCCCAATCCCGAACGGCAAAAAAGACTCGGTTGGTCGCCGCTGGGTTGCGCAGCCGACAAAATAAGCGTCCACTAGCTTTGGTTTAGTGTTACGATTCGATGATCCGGGAGGGTGTTCGTCCGCGCTCCCCGACCCGGGCGGTCCGGGCCAGGCGCGGTTGACGGCGAAACTGGGCCTTCGTCTTCTTCCTCAGCTCTCGTCTTTGGTATCCGCACGGAATGGTTCGATCTTCCGGCCGTGGAACGATCGGCTGCGAACGGGATGCCTGGACGCGATCCGCACCGGGGAGCCCTGATCACGCAGATGAGCGACGATCCGGCGGCCGAGGAACCCGGTTCCACCGAACACGCAAACGACGCCTTCGTGGGTTTCTGGGGTTTCGTTCGGCATCTCGGAGTTCCTCCCCTTAACGGGAGTAGTTCAAACTCGGCGCGGATGACCGGGCAGGTCCGGCCGGATGCGTCCCCATTCCAACGCTCCTGCATTTTTTTATGGCGGTCCGGTCATCATAACTTTGCGGTCCGATGCTGGGAGAGCGCAACGGGCCTTCAGCGCACCCAAAGATCTGGGGAAGAAATCCTTTTGACTGGCCACGTTGCAGGAGGGCCACAGACTCCGGAAGGTCCCTGGTGGGGAGGCCGCCTCCCTACGCACCGCGCTCACCCGTTGCCCTCTTAGACCGCGCGATGGGCTCGTGACGAAAGGAAGACCGAAGGAAATCCGGCGCAGGCGTCCCGGACCCGGCGGGTGAAGGGATGAGGCCAGGTCGGTGCACAATCGAGGGGCCATGTTGCTGCCACATTGATTTCCAGAGGTTAGGAATCGCCATCGCAAAAGGGGCCGCGAGGATGGCGCTTACACTCCGCGAAGTTCAGCACGATCCGATCGCCAACCGTGCTCTGGCGCAGCTTAAGCGCCGCTATAGTGTTGCCGAGGAGAAGAGCGGCTTGGTTCTCACCAAAAAAACAGGAAAGATGAAGCTCTTCTTGAATGACCTCGATGATCTCCATCAATGGGATTTCATCCATAATCAGAAGATGGTGCAGGAGATTGAACGATTGCAGGTGTTTTCGTGTAAAATCGACGAGCACCGGGAGAACTGGAAACGTCGTGCCTTGGGGGCAGAGGCGAAACTGGCTGAAGCAGAGGCAAAGTTGGCGGACGCCGAGGCGAAGTTGGCGGAAGCTATTGTAAGCGCCAATAGGCAGAATGTCAGCGATCTTAGGTATGCTGCCCTCAAGCGCTTTTTGGCAAAGCAGTTCCACCCTGATTACGCCCCTGGACACGGAATTGAGAAGATTGTTCGAAGCGAAATTTTTAAGGAAATCTGGATGGAAATAGACCGCTTGGATGATCAAGCGGTCTCAGCCTCCACCACGGCACGGTCATCCTCAGCGACCTGATTTCTCTTGGCGGGGCGCCGCCCCAGGACGGTCATCCTCAACGAACCGACCTCTATGGAGTCTGCTGCAAAAACCGAGTAACGCGGATTGTGAAACTACTTGACTTGCGATTGCGAAGGTCTCGGATTCGGCCCGCCTTTCACCATTGGAAGGCTTTTGGGACTGGGGGCGGGCCAACATTCGGCTTTGTGGAGGATGACTGCCGAAACGGTGGCCGCGCTACGAAGCAAGGCTCGCCGCCTTGTTGGTTCTTTCGCTGGTAGGCGGGCGCACCGGTGGCGGGGCTAGTCTGTCCGCGAGCCGGGCCGCTTCATCTGTGTGGCAGTGGCGAAACCGTCTTGCGGGAAACGAGAATCATCGGCCGTCGTACCGCCTGGTTTTGAGCTAATAATTCTCTCCGCAAGGTTGAGGAGCCATTCCGCCTGTTCACTGCAAGGCGGATCATTCCACTCTTCGATTTCCTGTCTAGTAAGAATGTGAGTCTCCTCAGTAGAGGTTACTGTTCGATGGGGGATTGGATAGGTTCTTGCTAATAGCTGCTGCAAGCAAAACGAGCTTGCTCGAGCGACTCGTCGGCAAGTTTATGCTCGATCCAGATCCACAAAGCGCGAAGCTCGTTGGCAGCTTTCCCCTCCGGCGCAAATTCCAAGGTTGCGAGGCCGAAGGCCAGCGCGTCCTGATGATCGTTTCGCTCCACGATGTAAGGAAGGGCCAGCACCCCGAGCTTGTTTAGAGCTGCGGCGGCTTCACTCGGTCTACGGTCATGTGCCGGGGCTTGGTTGAGAACAAAAGCGAAATTCCTCCCCAACTTGCGAATCATGAACAGGGTCGGGTGCGTCGCCTCAATGTCGGCCACACTCGGCCGAGCAGGGATAAGGCAAAGATCGGCAGCACGGAGGGCGGCGTCTATGGAAATGTCGTTCGTGCCTGGCGTGTCGATAATCGCGAGCGTACAGCCCTTGTAGGCGAATCGCCGTAGAGATCGTTCAAGCTCGTATCCATCCCCGACCCATTCTACCGCAGGTTCAAGGAAGGATCGCCGCCTACGCCAGCTGGCAATCGTGCCTTGGCGATCCGTGTCGAGCAGACAGACCCGCTCGCCCCGTTGCATTGCTGCCACTGCGAGCCCAATGGCAAGCGTCGATTTTCCCGGACCACCTTTTTGAGTAGCGAACGTGATCGTTCGCATCCGTTCCCTCCTTACCGCTGTTATCTGACTCGGGCCACCGCGTACCGGCCGCTGCGGCCATATCCGTAGAACTTCCGAGTACGGGGCTATCGTTGGTTCGCGAGCAGCAGCGAGGGAGTTGCCGCAGTCAACGCGTAAGGACCTACGACAGGGGGAATCGACATTCTTTGCTCCTTCATCGCGAGCATCTCGCAAATAGGACCGGATGAGAGCCGGGCGTCATGGACTCGGTTTGTTGCCACCTGGAAGTTTCAGGACGATGTCTCCGATTCGCTAACGTCTGGTTAACTGTATTTGCAGTGTCACCCGTAACCCGCGGACTTGACCGGAGGGATTGAACCCCATGAACCGGCGAATCGCGCCAAAAATGTAAGTATAGTTAGGCACTCATTAACGACTCAGCATGCAAATTGGCTCTCAAGAGCGTGCCGGGAAGCGCTCTGCCTCACTATAGAATCCATAGAGCTGCTCGGGTTTCTGGGCCTGGGCAGTAAGTCTCGTGGTCCAAGCGATGAAGCCTATCAAAGATATTAAATCAGTGAGAGCGGTATTGGCCATCATGATGGGTGCAGGTGCAATTGTTGATTTTGAGCTACAACAATTTGGAATTCGCATTTGGCCTCCTCAAGACGGTTTCGACCAGCATCTAAGCAAACAGATTGCGGCATTGCTTCCGCATGAGCTCGACGAGAGGCATATCACCATTGTTAAACTGGGTGCGAGTTGAGGGCCGATATGTCGCGCTAATGCTTGTGTGAAACCCAAGAAATGAACAGAGATCGCGATACAAGAAGTTGTATTACCCAGTTTCGCCTTGGGCAGCAGAGGGGTGGGGACGATGCGCCGTGACACTGTAATTGACTATCATTACCAGATGTATGAGACAGCGCATTTGGCGCTCTCCCCTGCTCGGTTCCTCTCTGACCTAACACGTCTCTATTTCACAAATCCCATGAACCCTATGACCCACACAGCACTTGGTAACAATTTAGCGACTTCGGCCGAGCTTTTCGAGCGTCTGGCCCGGCCGTATGCGAGGCCCGCGTTTGGCCTTACTCGAACCATGGTCCGCGGCAAGGAAGTGGCCATTCACGAGCGTGTGGTGCGGAAATGGCCTTTCTGTGAACTCGTGCATTTCCAGCGCGAAGTGAACCTCTCACGTCCACAGCAAAGACTTCTCATCGTCGCTCCTTTGTCTGGGCACTACGCCACATTGTTGCGGGGGACCGTAGAGGCTTTTCTGCCAACACATGAGGTCTACATCACCGACTGGAGTGATGCTCGGATGGTGCCGTTGCCCGAGAGGTTCGATCTAGATGATTACATAGATTATCTCATTACGATCTTTCACGTTCTTAGTGAAGAGCCGTTTGGCGAAGGGTTGCACGCCATTGGGGTTTGTCAGCCATGCGTACCATTAACTGCGGCTGTTGCTCGGATGGAAGCTGATGGTTGTTCCTTTGCGCCTCAGTCCATGACGCTGATGAGCGGTCCAATCGATACACGCAGGAGCCCCACCCTGGTAAACGTGCTTGCAGAGAGACGGGGAACCGATTGGTTCCGACGACATTGCATTAGCACTGTCCCATTTCCATACCCCGCGATGGGGCGACCCGTTTGCTCAGGCTCCCTGCAGCTCTCCAGTTTCATGGCGATGAACATCGGACGTCACGTGAACGCGTGTGTCGCGATGCTAAATCACCTTGTTCGCGGGGATGATAAGTCTGCAAAAAAGCATCGAAAGTTCTACGACGAATTTCTGACAGTGATGGATCTCACCAGTGAATTCTATCTACAAACCATTGAAACCGTATTTGTGCGCCATGCGTTGCCCAAAAATGAAATGATGCATCACGGCCAGAGGGTCGATCTCAGAGCCATCCGTCGCACGGCTCTCATGACTGTGGAAGGTGAGAAGGACGACATTACAGGCTTGGGCCAGACCCATGCGGCGCAGGAGCTGTGTAGTAACATTGCTCCGTTGAGGAAGGTACAACATACTCAGAACGACGTCGGCCACTATGGCGTATTTAGCGGTTCTCGATTTCGCACCGAAATCGCACCAAGAATCAGTAATTTCATTGCGAATGTGACGCAGCGGCCAAAAACCATCGGGTACTCAAAAGCGCGAATCTCGGAGCGAGTCGCGTATCAGCAGCGGGAGCTTGATAACCCGCTGACTGGCGCATCTATTGATTCCTTCACTTGCAATGACGGCGAGCTCAGTCTGCAGGAGAGGGAGGTACCTGAATTATGCCAGTGAGCAACCAATTGAGGCGACGAGCTAGCGTAGCAGGGAGCGGCCCTCGCAGACGCAAATCCTTGCTGATTCGAGGCTTCTGGCAGTGCGTAACTCGGTGCCCCGACAGAGTAGAAGTATCATCGCCAGACGATTGTCCGTCATGAGTACATGCTTCGCGGAATGGGCCAGGAAATGGGCGCCATGGCGCCACGGAATGATTGAGTATTAGAATGAGTGGCCAACTGTCAGACGACGATCTCCTAACCCCCGACCTGCGGCGGTCATCCCGACTCGGCAGTAGGCGGGAAAGGCGGCGCTTGTCATTGCGGCCTAAAGACATTTGCGGTGTTTGTCTTTAACGTGCCGTCGACCGGCCAGCGTATCGCATAACAAAAAAGCCTGGGTGCATTGCACCCAGGCTCGTCGGCAAACCACGCAGCGATTGGCTACGACGCCCGACGGAACGGGTTCATCAATCCGTTCGTGAGCAGTTGCGCGCTTGAAGTCGCGACCTTCTGAGCCAGATCCGACAGTTCTTTTGTCTGCTCCGAAAGGGTCTCGTACGCGCTGCGGGCCCACGCGCTCCACACCTCGACATATTCCGACGGGGTCTGAACGCTCGCGAGCTCCCGCGCGAGATCGAACCCTGCGTCGGCATTTTCCTGCGCCATCCCGAGAACCTTTAGATAACATTCCCGCACCCCGTTCATTGCAGTCGATGCGTCATGCTCGGCCCGGCGCGCTCCCTCAGCGATCGCTGTGGAGCTTTTATTGAGCGCACTCTTCGTCTGCGCTGCGCTCTTTTCGGCGAACCTACGCGTACTTGCGGATACGTCACTCATACAGTCACCTCCTATTATGGTGTTTGCTGTCCTGTCCCTGCGGTATAGATAGGGAGCAAATGCTGCATTGCAAAAAGATGTTAAGGAAACGTGATCGGAGAGCGGAAATCCAACCGAGCACGTTTGCAATCGTAGCTGGATTTTTCATCTGCTTATGTGCTGAGGTAAGATTCAACCGCTCGACGCCCAAGCCCGGAAAATTGGTACTGGCACTCGGCTGTAAGGAGTGCTAAGAGCCTGCCCGTCGCGGGCAAGAATTCCCCGCTCGCGTCCACCTCAAAATCGCCGCATCAAGACAGGAGCGAAACCATGAAGTTCCGTCCGCTTCACGATCGCGTCGTCATTAAACGCATCGAAGCAGAAGAGAAGACCACGGGCGGCATTATCATTCCCGATACGGCCAAGGAGAAACCGCAGCAGGGCGAGGTCATCGCCGTCGGCCCTGGCGGACGCGATGAGTCGGGCAAGCTCGTACCCATCGACGTCAAGGTCGGCGACCGGGTGCTGTTCGGCAAATGGTCGGGCACCGAAGTCAAGCTCGATGGCGTCGAGTACCTGATCATGAAGGAAAGCGACCTCATGGGGGTCCTGGAGGAAGCTGAGGGGCGCAGGAAGGCGGCGTAAACCGCAGCACCGCAAGCAGCGAGCTTGGACGCAAACTGAGCGCGCTGCTGGTATTAACCGTAACAAAATCAGGAGGAAAGATATGGCTGCGAAGGAAGTGAAATTCTCAGTTGATGCCCGCGATAAGATGCTGCGCGGTATCGACATTCTCGCCAATGCAGTGCGTGTGACGCTGGGGCCGAAGGGTCGCAATGTCGTGCTCGACAAATCCTTCGGTGCGCCTCGCATCAGCAAGGACGGCGTTACCGTTGCCAAGGAAATCGAACTCGAGGACAAGTTCGAGAACATGGGCGCGCAGATGGTCCGGGAGGTCGCGTCGAAGACTTCAGACCAGGCAGGCGATGGCACCACGACTGCCACTGTGCTCGCACACGCAATCGTAAAGGAAGGCGCCAAGTCGGTTGCGGCCGGCATGAACCCGATGGACCTTAAGCGCGGGGTCGATCTCGCCGTCAATGCGATCGTCGAGGATCTGAAGAAGCACTCAAAGACGGTTACCTCGAACGAAGAGATCGCCCAAGTCGGCACTATCTCAGCCAACGGTGATTCCGAGATCGGTCGGTTCATCGCCGACGCCATGAAGAAGGTTGGGAACGAGGGCGTGATCACGGTCGAAGAGGCGAAATCGCTCGAGACCGAGCTCGAGGTCGTCGAGGGCATGCAGTTCGACCGCGGGTACATCTCGCCGTATTTCGTCACCAACGCCGACAAGATGCGGGTCGAGATGGAGGACCCTTACCTCCTGATCTACGAGAAGAAACTATCTGGGTTGCAGGAGCTCCTGCCGCTGCTCGAGGCCGTGGTGCAGACTGGTAAGCCGCTGCTCATCATCGCCGAGGAGGTCGAGGGTGAGGCGCTTGCCACGCTGGTCGTAAACAAACTGCGCGGCGGGCTCAAAGTCGCCGCTGTGAAGGCTCCCGGCTTCGGTGACCGCCGCAAGGCCATGTTGGAAGACATCGCGATCCTGACCGGCGGCACGATGGTTTCAGCAGACCTCGGGATCAAGCTCGAGAATGTCACGGTCAATATGCTGGGGCGCGCCAAGAAGGTGATGGTCGAGAAGGAGAACACTACGATCGTCAAGGGCCACGGCAAGAAGGCCGATATCGATGGCCGTATCGCCCAGATCAAGGCCCAGATCGAGGAGACTACCTCGGACTACGATCGCGAGAAGCTGCAGGAGCGGCTCGCGAAGCTGGCCGGCGGGGTCGCGGTGATCCGCGTCGGCGGTGCGACCGAGATCGAGGTCAAGGAGCGCAAGGATCGGGTCGATGACGCGATGCACGCGACCCGAGCGGCGGTCGAAGAGGGCATTCTGCCTGGTGGCGGAGTTGCGTTACTACGGGCCATCAAAGCCCTCGGCCGATTGAAACCCGAGAACGATGACCAGCGAACGGGCATCGACATCGTCAAGAAGGCGCTGAGCTGGCCAGCCCGTCAAATCGCGATCAATGCTGGCGAGGACGGATCGCTTGTTGTCGGCAAGATCAGCGAAAAGGAAACCTACGCCTACGGCTTTGATGCGCAGGAGGGCCAATACGCCGATTTGGTTTCCAAGGGGATCATCGACCCAACCAAGGTGGTGCGTATCGCGCTTCAGGATGCCGCGTCTATCGCGGGTCTGCTCATCACCACGGAGGCGATGGTCGCTGAGAAGCCAAAGAAAGAGACGCCTCCCGCCATGCCACCCGGAGGCGGTATGGATTACTGATTATGGCAAATCCGGCAAGTGAGGGGCCCGGACATTTGTCCGGGCCTTTTTTTGCGCCCCGCGATCGTGGCGGGGATTTGGCTGAAAAGAGAGACCTGCGGATTAAGGCGGTTCGTATCCTCAGCTCACGACAGAAGTGGCGACCAGGCCGGATCGGAAGCTAGGCCTGGACTGGGAATCCTTTGCTCGTTGCGTCCAGTCAGGTCGATCGTGAATAGCGAGGGGCCACTATTGCCGCCGGGGTCGCGAAAAAACATCAGCACCCGGCCGTTCGGAGCCCAGGTCGGCCCCTCGTTGTGAAAGCCGTCGGTCAGCAGCCGCTCGCCGGAGCCGTCCGGCTTGATCACGCCGATCCCGAACGTGCCCTGTCCGCGCTTCGTGAATGCGATGGCATCGCCGCGCGGCGACCACACCGGGGTCGAATAGGAGCCGCTGCCGAAGCTGATGCGCTGCGCCCCGCCGCCGTTTGCTCCCATGACATAGATCTGCTGCGTGCCACCGCGATCGGACTCAAAGCAGATCCGCGCGCCGTCAGGCGAATAGCACGGCGCGGTATCGATCGCCGTCGTGGCGGTCAATCGCGTCGTCGTTCTCGAGCGCAGGTCCATGACGAACAGACTGGAACTACCGCCCTGCTGCAGGCTCATGATCACGCGCCGCCCATCCGGGGAAAAGCGCGGCGCAAACGTCATGCCGGGGAAATTGCCGACGATTTCCCCCCTGCCGGTCCCGATGTTGAGCAAGTAGACCTGGGGGTCGCCCTGTCGGTAAGACATGTAGGTGATTTCTTGGGTGGACGGATTGAAGCGAGGCGTTAGCACCAGCTCTTCTCCCCGCGTCAGATAGCGCACGCCGGCGCCGTCCTGATCCATGATGGCGAGGCGCTTGATTCGGTGCTCCCTCGGTCCGCTCTCGTCGATGAATGCGATTCTGGTATCAAAATAGCCCTTCTCTCCGGTGAGCCGTTCGTAGATCGCATCGGAAATAATATGGGCTACCCGGCGCCAATTGTCCGGCGTGGTGAAATATTGCTGACCGATCAGCTGCTGGCCGGCGAACACGTCCCACAGGCGGAACTCGGATTTGAGCCGGCCGTCCGTCTGGCGGGTCAGCCGTCCCGTGACCAGCGCCTGCGCGTTGATCACGCGCCAATCGGCGAAACGCGGTACCGCGTCGGTGTTCACGATCCTTTCGATATAGGCGGCGGGATCGATTGGCGCGAACAGGCCGGAGCGCCGCAGATCCGCAGTGATCGCCTGGCTGATGCTACGCGCGAACTCGCCATCGGCGGGGCCGCTGCCAAGCAAATCTGGGATGGCGATTGGGATCGGCTGGATGTTGCCTTCATTGACTTCCAGCCGAAGCACGGCAAGAGCCGGGCCCACTATACCGGCCGCGGCGATCCCCGCAGCCCCGGCCAGAAGCCGACGGCGCGTCAGTAGGCGCGTGCAAGGGGAAAAGATGTGTGTCTTCTTAATTCCCATGCAGCGGCCTCAATCCACCACAAAGCCCATCCGATCTAGCGACGGCAGGACGCAGCGTATCTCGCTCCATGTCAGGCTCCATGCAGAACGACGGGTCCGGTGCCTAGTCTTGTCCACCCACGTATCCATTTGCTTTCAGCCGAGAAACGACGCCTAGTCTCGCCGATTCCGGTCCTCAGATCTCCGACTCCAGCTTTTGGATTGCAGCTTCGAGCGCCCGGAGCTCGTTCAAACCTGTTGAAAGCCCAGAGTTGAGGTTGCGCAGGTGCCGGACCAGAACCGTTCGCGCGTGATCATATACCAGCTGACGTGCGTGAGCACCGTTTTCAGCAAGAGACGCAATCGCGCGCGCTATGACTGAATAGAAATCCTGTGCCATCGGTCAGAATCCCCAGTCGGCATGTGTAAGCATCCGACCGAGGCCAATCTTGGACCAAGTTGCGTGAATAGCTTTCAGTGAAAAAGAATAACGGTTTGTAAAAACCGATACGTGGTCGGTGACCTGTGCTGCAACACTTTCAGCTCACGCGACGGCGTGCCGTAATCATACACAAAAGTTAACTACTCGTTCCTAAATCGCTTTCCCGTAAGCAAGAGTTAACAACGAATTACTATGGTAGTTCGTTGTTAAAGATTATTGGTGGCCTCGCTGGGCGCCGCGAGCTTCTGGTCAACGATGACCAACTCTATCAAGTGATCGTCAACGGGATCGCGGATCTCAAAACGAACAGCCCGAGTCCCGCCGTGAATTCTATTGGCTCGCGCGGACGAAGTTGGAGGTGCAGCTATGCAGCCTCGATCCGCCGCTCACTCAATCTGAAATCGTGCGTGAGCGCATGGCGTTGAACGAGGCCATCCGCGAGATTGAAGGCGAGCACGAGTAGCTGCTCGGTAGCCAACGGCTGGATGCCGGCGCGGGCAATGCCGCTCGGGTCCCCCAGCCGAGGGCGATAGTTTTTTCGGACTTTGATCAAATCGATCAGCCGGTCGAATCGCCCCCAAGGGCGGCGATATGACAATGCCTGTGAATGAGGGCACGCTTGGGGTCGCAGGGTTAAGGCCTTGCCCAGAGGTGCCTATCGTTCCACTACGACCGAGGCGCCAAATCGGAGAAGCTACTCCGGTTGGGCCTCCAGGCAGGTCGGCGCGATCGCTGATGGCCGCATTTCTGGGCGTTTTCGTCTTCGTTGCGCTGCCCCCCACGCTCTATTGGCAACGCGATGGTATCACGGCCCTATTCGTCGGAAGTGCCGTCGCGCACGTCGAGGCCGTCGACAATAGCGAGCCGAAGTGGACCGGAGGCTTGGAAATGCGATCGGCTGGCTATCGGCGTCTCCGGCCGCCTTTCGGGGTCGCGCCGGCCGAGCCAGCTGCCTGATCCGATTCACCAGCTCAGAGAAGAGCCCATCGAGGCCGTCCGATGGCGAGGCGTAGTCGACGGGGAGCCTTGGATCACACGTTCCGACATCGGCCGGCTATAGCGAATCGGATCAAAGGGAACACCGGCCAAGCCAGATCCGCCAATCGGTTATGCCAGCCCTCCGGCACAACGGGAAACCGAAGAAAAGTGGGTGTGACGGTGTGACCGGTGTGACGTTGCACTCTGTGTTCCGGGATATTCCTCAAGAGCTAAGCTGCGTAACACATGTCACCCCTGAAACACGTAATACCGGGGCAGGGGAGGGGATCGGCTCTGCGTGTCGCTGAGTCCTTTCTGGCCAGCAACCGGACACTCCATCCACGACGCGCGAGCACGTGCTCCCGGCCATCATGGATATCAGCTCGCCCGATATCCTATTCGTGGACCGACTAGCCATTTGGGTCATCCAGTGTTCGCACGTGCCGGGAACACCGCCGGGAACAGCTTGGCCCTTCCTCCGAGCTGGGTGCTGATTCTGGCTGGGCGCCGTCTACCCGTGCAAGTCCAGCTCCCCGTCGATCTCCTCGTAGGTCATATGCGGGTATGCTTTCTTCATCGGCCAGCGAGTTTGCCTGTCCGGATGAGAGCGCGTGTGCCTGCGCCACAGCGAATCGGAAGCCGCCCTGTTCACCGCCGGACATAAACGAAGGTCAGCTCTGAGGGGCAAAGGAGACCAGAGCCCGGGCCTACCGCACAGATGACCCATAGCGGTCATGGGAGCGCCCCTTTATTCCATCGCGTCGATCAGCTGTCTGGCCTAGCGCCCGGCCAGCTTTCCCAGGGTTTGCGGCCGGTCGGCGGCTTGGCCCGCGTACGGCCGCTGACGGGTCCGGAGTCCTTTGAAGTTGGCGCAAAGACGTTGGCGGCAATGTAATGTGTGGATGACGAGGCGTCCGCGTCCTGGAGAAAACAAAGTTCCCTAGAAATCGATGATACTATTACGGTAGCTTGGAGATTCGGCGGGAGGTGGTGAGTAGCCAAAATATGCGGCTCTGGGGGCGGGGGCAATGAAGATATCGCGGCGGGTGAGAGAAATTGAGCAAATTCTACGGGACGACCCCCGAAGGTACTGGTCGAGCCCCCATCTTCAGCGTGAGCTTAGAGATTTGCTTGCGAGCCTGCACGGCGGCGAGCATGATGCGCAGCTGTCGGAAGATGGTGGACCATTCGAGATTGGGACAAAGGGCGCGCTTCACATTGTGTTCGCGCGTAAATGAGAGACAGTGAGGAATTGTTGCGCTAGCGAGGAGCTGTCGTGCTTATTTACACAGTGTGGCTGGCTTTGTTACTCGGTTACGTCTCATTGGTCGGAGCAGCTTACGGACCCGACCTGGCACCTTAAGCTCTCGTGAGGATGCGCCGGAATACCGGCCCAGCTCAGTGGTAAGAGCTTTAATCTTTGCCGATGCCGCGCCGGAGCCTTAAAGAATTCGAATTGTAAAGCCACCCTTCGGTTTGCAATGCATGTTCGAGACATGCCGTCGCAACCTCAACGGCTCGTCCGGTCCTGACCTCAGCTGCCGTGATCAACAATTCCTTGGTTTCTCGCCACACTGCTCGGAAGCGCAAGGTCTCCGGAAGATCTTCGTCGATCATGTCGATCGCATCCCCGAGCGTCTGGATAATTGGCGGCAGCGGACCGCGGAACGTCCTCAGCGGATGCGCTAGTTGAATATCCCAGTTCACGGACGACCTCTCGACTCAATATGCAATACTACACTGGTTTTCGCGTAAGGGGCCACGCCCGGCGGCCGGCATTCGGGAACCGTGTCCTGGCCTCCGCTGGGGGAGCGCTTTGCGGCTGAACACGCATTGCGGCCAAGCTACCGCGCAAAGGAAATCGGTATTTCAGAGAGCAAGTCCAGCCGCTGCTCAATGGAAACGACATCGAGTTCATCGGCGAGGTGGACGATCGGGGCAAGTAGTCGCTGCTCGGCAACGCTGCCGCGTTGCTGTTCCCCATCGATTAATTGCTTTCAAGGTTCCGGAGCCGACCAGCCCGGATGAATGGGTGCGGAGCGCGCCCGTTCGCGAAGAGACGCCGGACCCAACCCCGGCGGAGGAGCCGATACGGTTCTCAATGCTGATGCCCCGCGAACTTCATCGTAGAGTGAAAACCCAGTGCGCACAGCGGGGGTTGATCATCGCCGACGTAATACGGGACTTCTTGGAACGCGAATTTCCAGCCTAGCCGCCACCTGATTAGACGCGCGCGTCTGCGCGGTGATCAAGCACCAGTAGCGTACGGGGAGGCCCGGTCCACCGTACCCGAAGGTTTTGCGGGAGTGCTCCAGCGTCGCGGGTTGGTTCTGATAATTGAATGTTATCGGAGGTAATATCTGTCGCCCTCTCCGTCGCCGTTGAACCAGCACCCAAGCGCATCGATCAGCCGCAGACGACGTGCGAAGGCAACCTACTGCCGCCGGCGCGCCAGCAGCAGTCCGTCGCCGATTGGCACCAGCACCATGTCGACCCGCGGATCATCCTTGACTTTGCGGTTGAGCGAGCGGATCGCAGCGGTGTCTGGATCCTCATGAGCCGGATCGGCGACCCAGCCGTGCCATAGCGCATTGTCGACCGCGATCAGCCCGCCCGGCCGCACCAGCTTCAGGCAATGCTCGTAGTCGCGGTCGTAATTCTCCTTGTCGGCGTCGATGAAGGCGAAATCGAAGTGGCCGTCCTCCCCCGAGGCGCTGAGCGCGGCCAGCGTCTCGGCGGCCTGCCCGAGCCGCAGATCGATGCGCTCGGCGACGCCCGCAGCGCGCCAATAGCGCTGCGCCATCTGCGTCCACTCCTCGCTCACGTCGCAGCAGATCAGCTTGCCGTCCAGGGGCAGCGCCAGCGCCACCGCGAGTGCGCTGTAGCCGGTGAAGGTGCCGATCTCGAGCGCTCGGCGCGCGCCGATCAGCCGCACCAGTAAGCCCATGAGCTGCCCTGCTCCGGGCTGATCTGCATGGTGCCGCGCGGCAGCCGGCTCGTCTCGGCACGCAGCCGCACCAGAGCTTCGATTCGCGCAGCGTCTGCTTGCATAGATACGAGTAGAGGCGGTCGTTCAGGCCGATGCTGCGATTAGTCGCGTCCCTTGCCGCTGCCATTGGATGATGGGCAACTCTGCGCATGGCGCTCTCCTTGACGCTGCTGTGCAATAGTTCGGCAGCTATGGGAGGCAAAGCGGACTCTGGCAAGTCATCCGACCAAAAAAACTGCTATAGTAGCGCGCTTCGGGTATGAGCGAGAGGATACACAGGTGTGAGACAACCCCGGCAGAGCAATGGCGATCTAGCCGTCAATCCGCAGGCTCTCGGTGCACTGACCGAGATTGCAGAACGTGCCCGGAAGCTCGTTGCTCTCCATGCCGAACGGATCAGGACCGAAGACGGCTACCAAGTCATCGATCCGCGAACGATCGCCAATGCCTTTCAAGAGCTTGCGGCAAAGGCGGCGGAAGATCCGCGTGGAATTATCAATGAACAAATCGCCTTTTGGGTTGACATGATGCAGCTGTGGCAACGCACCACCACGCGAATGCTGCTCGGTATACCAGTCGAGCCGGTGATTACCCCAGCTGCCGACGACAAGCGTTTCAAGGGCGAGACCTGGGTCGAGAATCCTCTCTTCGATTTCATGAAGCAGTGCTATCTGCTGCTCTCCCAGCACATCCAGTCGGCGGTGCGCAGCGTCGAAGGCATTGATCAGCATGCATCCCGCAAAGCGCAATTTTATACGCGTCAGCTCATCGATGCGCTATCTCCAACCAATTTCGCCGCAACCAATCCCGATGTGCTCAAGGCCACCGTCGAATCGCGCGGCGAGAATCTGATCCGCGGCCTCAAACATTTGGTCGAGATCTCGAGCGCGGGCAGGGCCGGCTCAGTTTGAAAATGAGCGATGTTTCAGCATTCAAGTTCGGCGAGAACATCGCAGTATCGTCGGGAAAGGTCATTTTCCAGAACGACTTAATGCAGCTCATCCAGTACGAGCCGTCGACCGACATGGTCTATCGGCGACCTTTGCTGATTGTCTCGCCCTGGATCAACAAATTCTATATCTTGGACTTGAAGCCCAAAAACTCCTTCATCAAATGGTGCGTCGATCAGGGCCATACGATCTTTATGATCTCGTGGGTAAACCCAGGCGCGGAGCTGGCCAGGAAAGGTTTCGCTGACTATCTGCTCGAGGGACCTCTCGCCGCATTGGGAGCGATCAAGCGTGCTACGGGAGAAGATGAGGCCAACGTCCTCGGCTACTGCATTGGCGGCACTTTGGCGGCGATCACGCTGGCATATATGGCAGCCAAGAAGGACAGGCGAGTGAAGAGTGCGACCCTGTTCGCCTCGCTGCTGGATTTTTCCGATGTCGGCGACATCTCGGTGTTCATCGATGAGGAGCAGCTCAAACTCCTCGACGATCACATGAACCGCCTGGGCTATCTCGAAGGGCGGCACATGGCGGAGGCGTTCAATCTATTACGCGACAACGATCTGATCTGGTTTTTCGTGGTCAACAATTATCTGCTCGGTCGCGAACCCATTGCGTTCGATCTGCTCTATTGGAACTCCGATTCGACTCGGATGCCGGCCGCCATGCACAGCTTCTATCTGCGCAGCATGTATCTCCAAAACCGATTGAAGGAGCCAGGAGGAATCACGCTGGCGGCTGTGCCGATCGACCTGCGCAAGGTGAGAATCCCGGCGTACTTCCTGTCGACGCGCGAGGATCATATCGCGCCGTGGCGATCGACGTATGCCGGAACACGGCTGCTGTCCGGTCCCAACCGATTCGTGCTGGGCGCATCTGGGCACGTCGCTGGCGTCATCAACCCGCCCGCCTCGAAGAAATACGGGTACTGGACCAACGAAGCGCTGCCGGACGATCCCGAGGCGTGGCTCAGTGGTGCCGACTTCCAGGAAGGATCGTGGTGGAAAGACTGGGCGAGCTGGATCGCGCACTATGGGGGCACGCAGGTGCCGGCGCGCAAGCCCGGGGATGGCGAACTCGCTCCGATGGAAGACGCGCCGGGCTCGTATGTGAAGTTGCGCATCAGTTGATGAAGATCCTTTGCGAGTCCGGGCGGCGATACTCTGCCGTTTTTCTCGGACCCGAGCATGACGTTATCGCGAGTTGCGCCCCAGGACGCCTTTCTCGCCCCGCGCCGGCTCTTCCCCTTCAATCGATGACAGAGCGTGCCGACTCCCGAAGCATCTTTTCCTCGTCGATTGGCTTTGCCGTGGAACCACACGGCGGCACCTTGCAAGACCAAGGGCGCCACCGTAGAGGTTGAAGCTCCGAGTGGCGCGAAGGTCTACAAAGTCCAGCAAGTGGAGTGGCCAATAACGGGGTTCCTGCCACACCTTGTATTGGCGCGGATGGGTACCATGTTCGTAAGAAGCCCCAGCTAAGACAGGGAGGTGACCTTTAATGACGTCTAGCGCGTTAACATGCTTGGAAACGAGCAGGAGCAATGCCCATGGCCCTCGAAATTCGAGAGCTTTATAGCAGTCCCAATGGCGATCGTTGGTATCTCGCCCGCGACGTCGATTTAGGACAGGTATTTATCCAGCACGAACCCAATCTCCCTTCCGGCGGGCAGGCGGCGCACGTCGAAGTCGGTGCGTTTCTTCGTCGAGGTGGATGGGGCCCGGAGCATCGGGAGTTGTTACGGCTGATCGGGACATTGGTAGAACGGGACCGTTCCTTCGAACGTGGAACGGCTGCGCGGATTAAATCGCACGCCAAGAGCCACATTGTGGAGCTGACCGACGGCTCAAAATGGCGCATTTGGCCGGGCGACCTAGCCACGACGCTAGAGCGGACGACCGAGGCCGAAATTGAGGCTTTGCCGATCGAGGACGAATTTTGCTCTCATGTTCTCGTCGACCAATCCGGCGGGTCCAGGGTTCGTGCGATTAACGCGAATAACGATTGGCCCGTTGAAAAAATGCGCAAGTCCTTGAGAGGCGGCTGATGAAGGCTTGAGAGCAAGGCCCAATGGACCCAAAGTACCAACCTTAGTTCTTGTGACCGGAACCGCGATAGGGGCTGACTAACAATCCCAACAATCCAGGTGACCCTATGAGAAGTAGCGCGCGAAGGTTTGCGGACAGGAATTAAGAAGGGTCCCCTAGGGGACCCTTCAAGCTACTCCGATTCTCACTAGACGGGAAAGATGGCGATGATCTCGAGCGTGTGCGGATCCACAATCACGAGCTCGTCCTCATACACGAAGCAACGGTAGCCTTCGAACGCCGGCTCGATGAGCACGATCTCCTCAGGGACCCAGAATATATGGAACCATCGCGGGACCCTGACGCCGACAGCAACGTCGAAGTCCACGTCGGAGACCCGATACCGCGATATGAAGCCGCGATGCAGGGCCACTTCGTGTATCCGACTGCGTTGCTCGCTGGAAAGCGCGAAGCGGCCGCTGCCAGCGTGCGCGAACCCGTAACCCCTTCCATGACCGACCGTTCCCAACTCGCGCCCGTGCAGCCCTCGAGCTTCACCCAGACCCCGACCGCGTTCCGCGGCGCCGAAGTCACGCCCGCGCTCTCGGACCTCGCCCATCTGTGATCCGGACCGCTCCCTGATTCCGGGGCTCTGTCCGTACATTCGGCGCTGCTCACCCAAGTTCCGGCCTAAGTCTCTACGCTCCTGACCGAAAGCGTGGCCACGCAGTTCGCGTGATTTACCGAACTGACGGCCGCCAGACCCGCCGCCCCAACTTTGGCTGTGACCACCAACGGTCCCTTGATGCATTGGCCCGCTTGGCATGCTGCGCGTACCCATGTTGCTCGATCCGCCCATGCTCGGTCCGCCGCCTACGTGACCACCTCCCATGCTTGGCGCGCCGCCCATGTGA
>JBKPDF010000035.1:0-15246 GCA_046727735.1 Pseudomonadota bacterium
TCTGCGTCACGCCAACACGTTACAGCGGCACCAACAGGATGTGGCCCGTTTCAACGCGCTCGCCAACGCGCTGTTGAACCCGGGGGAGCCGACCGAATGAAGCGCCGTACTGGATAGGTGGTGGTCGATCACGGCATGGTAGCCGGTGATGCGGCCACAGCTAATACAGATCACTCGATCATGATCGCGTGAGGCTCATGTACCCATCAGGGTACACTTTGATGTTAAATGCGCCGCCCTTGGCACACGTTGCGCGCCATGAGTGCGAGCTCAGCTGGTACACCTTGACAATCTCGCATAACCCACGCAGCCGCTCCTGAAATAACACGGAACGCAGGTCGTCGCCCAGCAGCTTCACCCCGAGGGCCGGACGGTTCGCTTCAGCGGGCCTCACTGGTGCCGCGGCTTGCGCCGCCTTTGCTCTTGCCGCTCTTGCTCTTGCCGCTCTGGCTGTTGCCGCTCTTGCTCTCGCCGCCCTCGCAGCTTTCGCGGCTTTTGCCGCCCGCGCTTCTTTAATCGCCTTTGCCTGAGTAATCCATTTGCTCTGCCGAACTGGCTCGTACAAAGAGGTTCTTGGCGAGCCTGCCACGGTCTGGCATCCCGCGAGCACCACGCCGATTAATATCAGAGCAGCAGCGGGCGCGACCCGCTGCATCGACCGGTTCAGCGAACTGGATCCCGGATTGGCGGGTTGTAACAGACTGCACGATCTCAAGGTTACCGATCTCACGCGCTGCCCCCAGCGAGTACAAATATCTATGAATTGCAGACGTTACGGAACGCTTAACCATTGATCTCAGCTTTGCGGTGTAGCCGCGTCGGCCCCCCGGGGCGGGCCGCCACAGAAGAAAGGCCGCCCGAAAGACCCCTAGCGTGGCTCGCGTTCAGGCTCGGGCCCTTCGACGTGCTGTTCGCTCACGGCGAGGACGTCCGGGTGCTTTCCTTAAAAGAACGCAAGGCAATACTGGACAACGTCGTGCTGCGTTACGGTCTGGAAAAAACCGATCCATTCATTGGAGAGGGGCGCCCGCTGTTCAATGCCGTTTGCAGGCTCGATCTAGAGGGCATCGTGGCGAAAAGGATGGGCGACGGCTATGGGCCGAAGACGCAATGGTTCAAGATTTTGAAGCCGACCTATTCGCAGAAGGAAGGCAGGGCAGAACTGTTTGACCGACGATATGCGTAGAAGTCCAGGTTACCGATAGATTGATCTAATTGTTTCGCCGATTGTTGGTGCGATCAATCTGCTTTGCTCGCTCTTGAGCGAGCATTTCCCAAGCTTCGGCCATATCCTCTAGCTGCTTCCTTTGCTTAGGGTCTTTCATCCGAACGGCCATTCTCCGGCATTCCTCAGCATGTTGCTTATATTCGGGGATTTTGTGCATGGGCGGGAATTCTCGGCAGTTCAGGCCTAGCTCGGCGGGTTGGTGCGTTGGGGGCATCCTCGCGCCGTCGGGGTTGCGCCGTTCGCAGGTGGTCAGGTCAGCCAATGGACTGAGAGCGAACGGTACCAGTGCTCGCCACGCTGGCAACCCGCCCCATGATACCTGCCGACGTAGAAAGGCCGCCCAGAATGACCCGAGCGGCCCAATGCTTGCGACCGGGTTGACTATAGGGTGAAATTGCCGCCGATAGGCCCAGGGGTCCAGGGAGGAGTTGAGACGCCAGTCCTCGTACCACGGTTTTTTGCACGTCCGTGATGTGGGGCTGCGTCTTTGTTTCAACGATTATGATTACAAGCCACGGGATGCCATGAATTCTTACATCGGTGGCATTATTGTCATCCTAGTGGCACTGGCGATGATATTCTACGGCAGGGCACAAGACGGTGTGCCTCGCCCATTCCTGCGATCCTACCCGATCCTAATTGCCTACGCCGTGACAACGATCACGCTACTGGTTTTCGGCGTAGCGTGGATCGTGGCCGGAGCAGGTTGACGGGTGCGGATTGTCGAGGGCCATCCGCATTAGGACGGCCAACTTGCGCTTTTCGGATGTGGTAAGGCTGTAGACAGCCTGAGCCATAGGGCCTCTCCTGTGGCTGGGGTCAGGGCTGGCCGGGCGTTGCTGCACTCGGTCGGCCCGCTACAAGCCGCAGGGTATAATGGTTCTGTGGCAATGCAAGCATTTTTGCTTGCACTGGCAAATCTGCATGCATATAAGGGGTTGCGGATATGGCGCCTAGAGGGGGCAAAATGACCCTTACGATTCGAACCTCAAAGGAACTGCATCGCTGGCTGAAGCAGCAGGCCAAGAAGCACGGCCGCAGCCTCAATCAGGAGGCCGAGGCGGCGCTCCTGCGATATCGGGATGGCGAGGAAGCGAAGCCGTTGCTTGAGGAACTGCGGCAGCTGGTTGCGGAGGGACGCAAGAGATGAGCGGACACCTAGTAGAGCGCGGCCCGAACCGCTGGGCGATCGTGCTGGAAACGTATGTGGGGGGCCGGCGCAAACAGAAATGGCACAGCTTCAGGGGCACGAAGCGCGACGCACAGAAGCGCCTGGCGCAGCTGGTGACCGAACGCGAGCAGGGCACCTATGTCGAGCCGTCCAAGCAGATGGTCGCAACGTACTTTGCGGACTGGTTGCGCGACTGGGCGCCAGTCAAGGCCGGGCCGAAGACGCTCGAAGGCTACGCGCTCTATGCCCGCTATATCACCGATGCGATCGGCGACCGGCAAATCCAGAAGGTACAGGCTGGTGACCTCAACCGCATCTACCTCGATCTGCGCGAGCGTGGCCTATCACCGCGCACCGTAAAGCACACCCACGTGTTTGCGCGTCGCGTATTCGGGCACGCGTTGAAGCAGGGCGATATCAAGGTCGACCCATCCACGAAGGTAGATGCGCCCAAGGTGCCGCATGTAGAGGCGGCCGCCCTGCGGCCCGAAGAAATACCGGTGATGCTCGACGGCCTGCGCGGGACGGTGCTCTATCCGATCGCCGTAGTCGGTCTTGGCACGGGGCTGCGGCGGGGCGAGCTGCTCGCGTTGCGGTGGATCGACGTTGATCTCGACGGTGCCAAGCTGGAGGTGAAGCGAAGTCTAGAGAACACCCACAGAAGCCTTCGGTTCAAGGAGCCCAAGAGCGCGCGAGGGCGGCGCACGGTTACTCTGTCGCCGTCCGTGGTCGATGCCCTCAGGCAGCGCAGGAAGGAACAGCTAGAGCTTCGGGTGAAGCTCGGCCAGGGTAAGCCGCCGGAAGACCTATTGGTGTTCACGACATTCGAGGGCAACCCCCGGAAACCGGACAGGTTGTCTGCGAACTTTAGCGACGCGATGCAGCGGATCGGCCTGCCGCATATCTCCCTGCACAGCTTGCGTCACACGCACGCGTCGATGCTCATCAAGGCCGGCGAGGACATCCTGACGATCTCGCGCCGGCTGGGGCATTCGAGCGCCTCGATCACGCTAAATGTCTACGGACACCTGATGTCGTCGCGGGATCGGGCGGCGGATATTGTAGAGGCAATGCTGAAGCAGTGAGCAGTTCGCAGCTATCGACGCCAAAACATCGCACCGCACAGCAGTCCGAGCCCCGCTGCGATTGCGACAGCTAAAAACGGCCGCTCGCGAACGGCGCCTTCGACCTGGTCGTTGGCGGTGCGAAGGGCTTTGCTGCCGGAGCTAGATACCTCTCTCGACAACCGGGACATGTCGTTTCGCAAAGCCGCCAAGTCGCGCCGGACGTCCTCAACCGAGGCAGCGGTAATAGAAGGTGATTTCTCTAGCTCGGCCATCGTCATGGGACTCCTCCTCGCTGAAGCATTCTCTGAACGCTGTGCACGCAAAGAAGGTTCGGCCGTGGAGTCCTGTTTTTCGCGGGGCGCGGCGTAGGCGGTTGGGTAGCAAAGCGGTAGCAAATCTCGTTTCGTTCTCAGAAAAGGCCCGTTTTACGGGGCTTTTTCGCTAACCCGTAGCCGTGATTGGAACGGCTTCTATGGCGGGATCAATGCGGGCTACAGCTTCGGCAACGCGCGGAATGCGTGGAACATCATCGCACCACCGACCGATTTCCTGGTCGTCGGCACCGATTCGGAACACCTAGACGGCCCGCTCGGCGGCATCCAGGCAGGCTGGAATTGGCAGTACTCCGTGTTTCTGGCGGGGATCGAGGCCGACGTCGATTTCGGGCACGTATCGGGAAACCAGACCTTCAACTCAGCATTCGCGGTGACCACGCCTGTCGGCGCGAGCATTCCGAACTCCGGCACGATCGCGATCCCCCATTCATTCCGCCTCGAATGGGTCGGCACGGTGCGGGGCCGGCTGGGTTTTGTCTGGGGTCCCGTGCTCGTTTACGGCACCGGGGGCTTTGCCTGGGCCACCACGAAACAGCAGGACGGGAGCCGCGACGAAGACGAGTGACGGCTCGACGCAAGTGTTCCTCGTCCCGACTAACCTTGGCACTGACCTGGCGGGTTGGACGGCGGGCGGTGGCGGCGAGGTCGCCTTTGGCAACAATTGGACTGTGAGGGCCGAGTATCTGTTCCTCGATTTCCGGAACTCGAGCCAGGGCTTTACGACCCAGTCAGTCTTCGGCGGCGCGCCGCCGGTCGCCACGGGAACCATCACGACGCGCGTGACGGACAACATCGTACGGCTCGGCATCAACTACAAATTCGCGCCGTTTTGAGCGCCCGCTCCCGGGCGCCTTCCAGAAACGATGGCTCGCTCCGCAGCGCCGCTGCGCTTCGCATCAGCGCAAACGAGCTCCGGCTAGAATTCGGCCCGCTCCGCCTCGATGACTTCAAGAGGTTGCGGTGGACCGCATGCGCGGCCGTCGGCCGCGGCGGACCGCGTCACTGGTTGCCCTTGTCGAGAAACAGCGGATTGCCGACCCAGGCCGGCGGCAAAGTATTGGGCCGATTGCCCGAGGGCGATGCCGGTCCCACGCTAAAACGAAGCCCGCTGTCGCCGGGGTCGCTGTCCCCCTTCGCCGTGCTCGGGCTCCCGGAGGCCTTGAGCTGATCGCCGGGATCGGCGAGCGAGCTTCCTCCGCTGCCGTGCGGCCCAGCACTGTTCTCGAAGGTGAACGCATGGGCTCCAGGCGCGGCCAGCACCGCCGCCGCAACGAACGTGAGAGCAGCCAAGATCTTCTTCATGACGTTCACCATCCTGACGTTCGCCATCGCCATCCGGTGTTTGGAAGCCCTGTTTTATCGGGAGAATCCGGTGTTCGATGGGCAAAAACAAGACGGATGTCGATTTTCGTTCCTTGCGACAATTAAGCCACAAGGCAGGCTGACCCCGCCGCGCGCGCCGCAGGTTCGCAGGCACGTCGGCGCAGGCACGACATCGGCTGCGATCGTCGGCGGCGGCTCTCACTCGGTGCACGGCCCCATCGTCCCGGCGGTCTGCCGGCATGCTGCGCATCCTGTTCAGAGACCGTCGCCAGCATCAGGTTCGGATGGGCATAGGCGGCGCCGACGCACATCTCGGCGCGACCCAGATCGCCTCCATCGGCTCGTTCGGCGTGGCGCCGGCGCGCAACGCGGCACTCGTGTGTGCCTCGATGCAATACGGGCATGCGTCACATGCGCGACGGCGACCGCGACCATTTGCCTATATTTGGTATTTGGCGGGCAGGCGAGTTCCTGACTCAGCGTTCGGCGCGCTCCGCCTCCACGCCTTCGCGGACGAGCATGGCGGCCGCCGCGGCCTGCTCGGCCGCGCGCTTCGACCGGCCGAGTCCCTCAGCGGGCTGGCAATCGGCGACTTCCACCACGACGCGAAACTCGGGATCGTGGTCGGGCCCGGAGCGCTCGAGCTCGCGATAGAGCGGCGCCGGCATGCCGCGAGACTGCGCCCATTCCTGCAGCATGGTCTTGGCGTCGCGCAGGGGCCGTTTCGGCCTGAGCATGCGTTCGTGCCAGTACCGTTCGATCAGACCCGCGGAAGCCGCATAGCCGCCGTCGATGAACACCGCCCCGATCAGCGCCTCGCACACGTCGGCGAGAATCGCGCTGCGCCGGCGCCCGCCGGCATTGACCTCGGAAGGTCCAAGCTTCATGGCCGGCCCGAGTTCCATGGCGCGCGCGACATCCGCGCAAGTCTCCCTGCGCACGAGGTCGGCAAGCCGGCGCGACAACTCGCCTTCCTCGGCCTTCGGGAAGGCGCGGAACAGCATATCGGAGATGACGAGCCCGAGCACATGGTCGCCCAAGAACTCGAGCCGCTGATAGCTGCCGGCACGGTTCTTGGCTCCGGAGAGCGCCGAAATGTGGGTGAGCGCGCAATCCAGCAGCGCGGAATCGCCAAAGGAATAGCCGATTCTCAGCTCGAGTTCCTTTTGCGCCTTCGACTTGCGGCTCATCGAACCGTGGTGAGCAACCGGTCCCAGCGCACCGCCCACGGCCAGCGCCAGATCTGCCAGGCGCGTGCCCCATCGCCGATCGAGAAGAAGATGATCTCGGCGCGGCCGACGAGGTTCTCGAACGGCACGTAGCCGACCTGGGAGAGCACCCGGCTGTCGGTCGAATTGTCTCGGTTATCCCCCATCATGAAAAAGTGACCGGGCGGCACGGTATAGACCGGGGTGTCGTCGTAGACGCCGTTTTCGATGCGGTCGAGGGTGGTGTAGGTCACGCCATTCGGCAGCGTCTCACGCCACCGCTTGACTCGCACCGGGTGTGCCGGGTCTTCGGTGTCGAGATAATCTTCGATCCGCTCGCGCGTGACCGGCCGGTCGTTGATGTGCAGCAGCCCGCCGATCATCTGGATGCGGTCGCCGGGCAGGCCGATGACGCGTTTGATGTAATCGACCGAATCGTCCTTCGGCAGCCGGAACACCACGACGTCGCCGCGTTGCGGCTCCCGCGCCAACACGCGTCCCGAGAACAGCGGCGGCGAGAATGGCAGCGAATAATGGCTGTAGCCGTAGGCGTATTTCGAAACGAACAGATAGTCGCCGATCAGCAGCGTCGCTTCCATCGAACCCGACGGAATGTTGAAGGGCTGGAACAGGAACGTGCGGATGACGACGGCAATGATCAGCGCATGGAAGATGACGCGGATGGTCTCGGCAAAACCGCCTTCGCGGCGCTTGCGCTCGCTCGACACGCTCGTCGGCCCTCTCATGCCACGATCAGCCACTTTGGTGTTCCATTGCTTCGATTGGACGCGCGCAAGTGCGTTCGGATGGCGAATGCCACCCATCCGCGGTCCGGAAGGAAATTTCGGCATCCGGTGGGGAGGATCGGCAGCTGCCGGCCGCCGCCGTTTTAGCGGCTCGGACGGCAAGGCGCAACGAACCCGGTGTCGCCCCTCTCCTGCTGTCGCGATTGTGATGCTCGGTCATGCCGTCGATGCCGCGCTCGGGCGAGAGCTCGGGGGCGCGGGGCGCGAAGGAGACCGTGCAACTTGGCTCGCGCCCCATGCTCGCACGGCACATAGGCGCGATTGCGTTTCGATCAAGCCGCCGGGCGACGGCATCGGCGGACGTCGAGCGGCGGCGGTGCGCGACTTATTACAAGAAGCCCCGCCGAAGCGGGGCCCAAGTCAGGGAGGAAACGCCCCGAGAGGGGCAAGCGCACATTACCTGAGTCGCAGGGTCGACGCGAATGATTCCTCGCCTCTTGCGGTGTGGGTTGTGGACAGAGGGGACAAATCGAATCACGACGCTGTTTTCCGCCGCTCCCGCTCGCGGCGCTGACTCTGCGCCGGCTGCGACGGAACAGCGGAGATCACCACGAAGGCTTGGGCGAGCGGTCCTTCGTCCGTGATCGTGATGTCGATGCGGGGCTCGGTGCCCGATGGAGTGATCGCCCGCAGCCGATCGAGCGCCCCTCCGGTCAGCTGCATGGTGGGACGGCCGGAGGCAAGATTGACAACGCCCATGTCGCGCCAGAACACGCCCTTGCGCATGCCGGTTCCGAGCGCTTTCGCGCAAGCTTCCTTCGCCGCGAAACGCTTGGCGTAGGTCGGGCCCTGATTCGCCCTGCGTTGCGCGCGTGCGCGCTCGGTCGGCGTGAACACGCGCGCCAGGAATCGTTCGCCATGCCGGCCGATCACCTGCTCGATCCGGCGGATATCCACGATGTCCGAGCCGATGCCGATGATCATGACCGAGCCTTGCCGCGTCCGCGATCCATCGCTGCCCGCATCGTGCGAATGGTTTCGGCAAGACCTCCGAAGACTGCCTCGCCCACGAGAAAGTGCCCGATGTTGAGCTCCACGATCTCGGGAACGGTCGCGATCTGCTCCGCGGTTCCATAGTTGAGCCCGTGCCCGGCGTGCACCTCGAGGCCGAGCCGGTGCGCACGGCGCGCGCCCTCGACGATCCGCTGCCATTCGGCTGCGGCGAGGCTGTGGTCGGCGGCCGCAACCGCGTTGCACCACGACCCGGTATGGATCTCGATCGCCGGCGCGCCCATCGCGGCTGCCGCCTCGATGTGCGCTGGCTCGGCGGCAATGAACAGCGCAACCACCACGCCCGCCTTCGTCAGCTCGGAGACGAGCGGCGCGATCGTATTGTGCTGGGCGGCGGCGTCGAGCCCACCCTCCGTCGTGCGTTCCTCGCGTCGCTCGGGAACGAGGCAGGCCGCGTGCGGCCTCGTCTTGAGCGCAATCGCCAGCATTTTGTCGGTTGCCGCCATTTCCAGATTGAGCGGCTTCGACAGCTCGGCTTTGAGCCGCGCGATGTCGTCATCGCGGATATGACGGCGATCCTCGCGCAAATGTGCGGTGATCCCGTCGGCACCGGCTTCGATCGCGACCCCGGCCGCGCGCAGCGGATCGGGGTGGTCGCCGCCGCGGGCGTTGCGCAGGGTAGCGACGTGATCGATGTTCACGCCGAGACGCAGGTGAGCAAGTTCCGGCAAGCGATCGTTCCCGAAGGGGGTGCGGAGTCGCCTCCCCCCTACCCGTTCACGCGTTCGGCTTGCGCGACCACGTCCTTGGCGCGCAACTGCCCGATGATGGCGGTGAGGTGCTTGAGATCGTAGACCTCGAGGTCGATCAGGAGCTCGGTGAAATCCGGCGAACGGCGCGTCATGCGGATGTTGTCGATGTTGCCGTCGTGTTCGGCGATCACCTGCGCAATCTGCGCGAGCGTGCCCGGTTCGTTCACGGAATGGACGGCAATCCGTGCGGGGAACCGATGCGGGCTTGCGTCCTCGATGTCCCAGCGCACGTCGAGCCAACGTTCTGGCACTTCCTCGAACTCTTTGAGCGCCTGCGACTGAATGGGATAGATGGTGATCCCCTCCCCGGGCGTGAGGATGCCGACGATGCGGTCGCCCGGCACGGCTCCACCCTCGGGCGCAAAGCGCACCGGAAGCTCGCCGGTGATGCCACGGATCGGAATCGCGGAGGCTTCGGCCGGCCCGGCCGGCACCTTGAATTTCACGGATTTGGCTTTCTTCAGCCCGAACCAGCCGCTTTCCTTCGGCGGGGGAGCGGGCGCCGCGCGCTCCTCCTTGTAGTCCGGATACATCGCCCGCGCGACGTCCGAGGCCTTCATCTCGCCGCGTCCGACCGCCGCCATGACGTCGTCGACCGAGGCGCGGGCGAGCCGCGGCAGCGCACCATGCAGCTTATCGTCGCTGTATTCCTTCTTGGCGCGGGCGAACAGCCGCTCGACGATTCGCCGGCCGAGCCCCGCATATTGCTTGCGGACCGCGGCGCGGGTGGCACGGCGGATCGCTGCTCGCGCCTTGCCGGTGACGACGATCGATTCCCAGGCGGCCGGCGGCGCGAGCTGCGCCCGCGAAGTGAGGATCTCCACCTCGTCGCCGTTTGCGAGCTCGGAGACGAGCGGCGCGATCTTGCCGTTGATCTTGCAACCGACCGCGGTGTTGCCGACGTCGGTGTGGACCGCATAGGCGAAATCGATCGGCGTCGCGCGGCGCGGCAAGGCGATCAGCTTGCCCTTGGGCGAGAAGCAGAACACCTGATCGTGGAACAATTCGAGCTTCGTGTGCTCGAGGAACTCTTCCGGATTGGATCCTTCGGCCAAAAGCTCGATCGTGCGGCGTAGCCAGGCGTAGGCATTGCTCTCGCGGGACAGCAATTCGGTCGGCGAGCCGTGCGCGTCCTTGTAGAGGGCGTGCGCGGCGATGCCGTATTCGGCGATGTCGTGCATCTTGCGTGTACGGATCTGCAGCTCCACCCGCTGACGGCCCGGCCCGATCACGGTGGTGTGGATCGAGCGATAATCGTTCTGCTTGGGCGTCGAGACGTAATCCTTGAAGCGCCCGGGCACCACCGGCCAGGTGGTGTGCACGATGCCGAGCGCGCGATAGCACTCCGGCACCGTGCCGACGAGGACCCGAAAGCCGAAAATGTCGGAAAGCTGCTCAAAGCCCACGGACTTGCGCTCCATCTTGCGCCAAATCGAATACGGCCGCTTCTGTCGGCCGTCGACCAGCGCTTCGATGCCGCTGTCGGCGAACTTGTGCTCGAGCTGCTGCTCGATCTCCGAAATCAGGTCGCGATTGCGCTCGGCCAGCGCCTGCAGCCGTCCCTGGACGACCCGGTACGCATCCGGATTGAGCTCGCGGAACGCCAAGTCCTCTAGCTCCTCACGCATGCCGTGCATGCCCATCCGCGCGGCGAGCGGGGCATAGATGTCGAGGGTTTCCTCCGCCATCCGCCGTCGCACCTCGGGGGGCACGAAGTCGAGAGTGCGCATGTTGTGCAGCCGATCCGCCAATTTGACGAGCAGCACCCGTACATCCTCGGCGATCGCGAGCAGAAGTTTGCGCAGGTTCTCCGCCTGGGCCGCCTGCTTGGAGACGAGATCGAGCTTTTTGAGCTTGGTCAGGCCGTCAACCAAGGTGCCGATGTCGGGCCCGAACAGCTGATCGATTTCGGCACGGGTGACCGGCGTGTCCTCGATCGTGTCGTGCAGCAAGGCGGCTGCGATCGTGGCGTCGTCGAGTTTGAGGTCGGTGAGAATCGCCGCAACTTCCAAAGGATGGGAGAAATAGGGGTCGCCCGAGGCGCGCTTTTGCGACCCGTGCGCCTTCATCGCGTACACATAGGCCCGATTGAGCAGCCCCTCGTCGGTGTTGGGATTATACCGGCGCACGCGCTCGATCAGGTCGTATTGCCGCATCATTGGCGGCTTGCGGACTTTCGCTTTGATCTCAGCAGTTTCGGCTGGGTTGCTAAGGGCGCGCGTGAGGATCGCAGCCGAGCTTGGCTCCGGCTGCATCGGCGGCGAATCGGTAAGCGACCGGGTCATCGTGCCACCCCGGCGAGCCGCGTTTGGGGCCGCTCTGTTGAATTCGGCCCCACGATATCACGGCTTTCTGAAGATTTCGCAAGCGGTTCCGGCCGTTCTCGCGAGGATTCGCGGGCAAAAGCGCGCAGCCAGGGCATTTTCCGGGCGGCACTGCGCGCCGGAGAGCCGCTGAGGAACCGGGCAGAAAGAGCGCGCGCCGCGAGCGCTGCTATTCCTCTTCGTCGGTCTCGGGTTGCTCGGGCTCCTGCTCGGGAGGCGTCAGGCCTTCCAGGCCCTTGAGCAGCTCTTCCTCGGTCATGCGATCGACGGTGACCTCGGTGTCGTCGGCGTCAACGCCCTCCCCCGAACCGCCGATCAGCGGCACCGTCTCCGACTCCGGCTCGTCGACCTCGACATACTTCTGCAGCGAGTGGATGAGATCCTCCTTCAGGTCGCCGGGGGAGATCGTCTCGTCCGCGATCTCGCGCAATGCGACGACCGGATTCTTGTCGTTGTCGCGATCGACCGTGATCTGCGCACCCGAGGAGACCATGCGCGCCCGGTGGCTCGCCAGCAGCACGAGATCGAACCGGTTCTCGACCTTGTCGATGCAATCTTCCACGGTGACACGGGCCATGGCCTCGTCACTCCCTCTGCGTCAAGCCGTTGGGAAACCTGCGTTTAGCTAGACGCTGCGAGCCCATAGCGCAAGACCCAAATTTGTCTTGGCGCCACCGCCCGCCTCTGTTAGGCAAACCGCAAGCCGCGCCGACGGGCCGCCGCTTTTCGCGGCCGGGCACGGGGGTGCGCTCACGCGGCCTGCAATTGGCGCGGTCTCGCGAGCGCTCCCGCGCAGCAACTGCGAGGGATTCCGCCGATCATGCTCGGGCGGGGTCCGGCCGAAATTGGTTTCGATCACGAGAGAAGCAAGCATGTCCCCTCCCCAAGAAAAGATCGCGCTGTTCATCGACGGCGCCAATCTCTACGCCACCGCCAAGACCCTGGGCTTCGACATCGACTACAAACGATTGCTGCGCGAATTCCAGTCGCGCGGATATCTGCTGCGGGCGTTCTATTACACCGCAGTCATCGAGGATCAGGAATATTCCTCGATTCGGCCGCTGATCGATTGGCTCGATTACAACGGCTATACGGTCGTCACCAAGGCGACCAAAGAATTCATCGATCAGACCGGCCGGCGCAAAGTCAAAGGCAACATGGACATCGAGCTCGCCGTCGACGCGATGGAGCTCGCCGGGGCGATCGACCATATGGTGTTGTTCTCCGGCGATGGCGACTTCCGCTCGCTCGTCGAAGCCGTGCAGCGTCGAGGCGTGCGGGTCACCGTGATTTCCACCGTGACGACGCAGCCGCCGATGGTCGCCGACGAGCTGCGCCGGCAGGCGGACGTGTTCGTCGACATCATCGAGTTGCAGCCCAAGATCGGCCGCGATCCGGCGGAACGCGCTGCGCGTGAATCCCGCGAGCCTCGACACACCCCGCAGTTCCTGCAGCGCTCGACGGCGCCGCAGCGCGCCGGCGCCGGTGCGGACGACGACGATTTCGAGGACGATTGACGATCCCTGTCCCGCCGAGCGGCCGCGCTGAACCCGACCGCAATTGCCCCCGCTGCCCGCGGCTGGTCGAATTCCGGACTCATTGGCGCAATCGCGAGCCGCATTGGTTCAATGCACCGGTGCCTTCCTTCGGCTCGCCCGAGGCACGGCTGCTCGTGGTGGGGCTCGCGCCCGGCCTGCAGGGCGCGAACCGGACCGGCCGACCGTTCACGGGCGATTATGCCGGCCACCTGCTCTACGAGACCCTGCGGCAATATGGCTTCGCAAGCGGCCGCTATGAAGCGCGCGCCGATGACGGACTTGTCCTCCACGACTGCCGGATCACGAACGCGGTGCGGTGCGTGCCGCCCGAGAACAAGCCGAGCGGCGCGGAAATCGGCAATTGCCGGGAATTCCTGAAGAACACCATCGCCGAGATGCAGCGGCTGCGGGCGATTCTGGCGCTGGGCCGTATCGCCCACGATAGCGTGGTCGCTTCGCTCGATGTGCGGATTTCGGCGGCCCCGTTCGGCCACGGCCGACGCCACGTCGTCGGCGAGCTCAGCTTGTACGACAGCTTCCACTGCTCGCGGCTGAACACCAATACCGGGAAGCTCACTCCGGAAATGTTCGCCGCGGTGTTTGCCGAGATCCGGACTCAGCTCGATCAGCGAGGGTAAGGGCGGCCGCGCTCGGGGCAGCCTCTTTCTCGCGCATTCATTGCTCGATGCGCCAGCTCCAACTGCCGGCGGCGTCGGCGTGTCGAGGGTTCCGCGGTCTGTCTGACTCAATTCCATTCATTCCGCCCCCGCTGCGACCATGAAATCCGGTAACGGGCGACCTTGCGACCTTAGATACGCCGCCATGGGAGCGATCACGCGGCGCACGGCTGGCCGCGCGGTGATCCGGTCGCGCCATTGCATCAGCCGCGGCGTCCGTTCCGTCATGGGCGCTCCCATGCGGGCGCCGAACACATGCGCCATGTAGAAAGCGATGTCGGCGTATGAGTAAGGTCCTGCGAGAAATTCGCGCGAACCCAGAGTTTTTTCCATCTCCGTATAAAAGCGGCTGGCGGCCCCGCGGGCCGCTACCGCAGCAGGTTCGGCAGGCGTCTCCTGCAGGCCCATCAGTCGAATGATGTGCGGAAAATACACTTCGTCGGACATGAGCTCGAGAAGGCGGGCCCGCGCGCGAATTTCGATTTCCGCCGGCCACAACGCGGGCTGCGGCTGCAGATCCTCGAAATATTCGAAGATCTGCGTCGAATCGAAGATTTCGAGATCGCCGTGCACAAGTACTGGTACCTGTTGTTTCGGATTGATCCGCACCACCTCGGGATGCTTCGGCTCGTACAGCCGTCGCATGTCGAATGGCACCATGATCAACTCGAAATCGAAGCCCTTCTCCAGCGCAGCGATCTGCGCCTTAGCGCCGAACATGCTCAGAGGTCCCGTGAACAGACGCATTTTTGCCATGCTCATGCGCGGCTCCATCGTGCGGCACCGCAATTCCGCAGCACTGCAAACTCCGCCGCAGCCCCAAGCGAGGACGCCGCGTGCGTGAGTTGCGCGGCGGCGCACCAGGCAAACATCTTTCGCCCTGGGACGGCATCCGCTTCAGGGGTACGCTTCAACGAGGCGGGGCGATTTGAGTGAGAACAGAGTGGCGTATCCAGGGCAAGCATTGTTCATAATGGCCTGGGTAGTCTTGGGGGCCCTCCCCGTCTTTGCCACCGAACCGGGTTGGCCGGTCTATGGTGGGGACCCCGCAGGAACCCGCTATTCGGCGGCCGCCCAGATTACGCGCGAAAACGTAGGCCAGCTGACCCTCGCTTGGAGCTATTCCACGCGTGATCTCGCCACCAAAGGCGACGCGATGGGCCGCGCATCTTTCGAAGTCACCCCGATCCTGGTGGATGGCCGGCTGTATATCTGCTCCCCTTTCAACGAAGTGAGCGCGCTGGATCCTGCAACGGGCCTGGAGCTTTGGCGATTCGACCCCGAGATCGATCCGAGCATTCACTATCCTAACAGTTTCGTCTGCCGTGGTGTCGCCTATTGGCGTGATCCAAACCACCGGACGGACCTGTGCGCGGCAAGGATATTCCTGGCTACCAACGATCGGCGGCTGATCGCGCTCGATGCCGAGACCGGCAAGCCCTGCACAGATTTTGGTGACAAAGGAACGGTCGCCATCGTTCCCGTCCCGCACATGTTCCGCCCCGGCGAGGTGCAGATCACGTCAGCCCCGGTCGTCACGCAACGGCTCGTGCTCGTGGGATCATCGATCGATGACAACCAACGAGTGGGCGCGCCACGCGGAACCGTGAATGCTTATGATGCGGTGACCGGCGCTCTCGTTTGGATTTTCGATCCGCTTCGACCCCCGGCCACCGCGAGCATCATAACCTCGTCCGATACAGATATGATCAAGACGGGCGCTGCAAACGTCTGGGCGCCGATGTCCGTCGATGAGGAACGCGGGCTTGTGTTCCTTCCCACCTCGAGCCCGAGTCCCGATTTCTT
>JBKPDF010000036.1:0-21728 GCA_046727735.1 Pseudomonadota bacterium
CGAAAATGCGCGGACGCGCCTTGACTTACCCAGGGGCCACATCTAAGTCCGCCATATCCCCCGCGGGGGCGTAGCTCAGTTGGTTAGAGCGCCGGCCTGTCACGCCGGAGGCCGCGGGTTCGAGTCCCGTCGCTCCCGCCAGATTTCAGCAACTTGGCGTTCCGTACCCGACACGTTCCGACCTTTGGGGCCGGCGCGTTCCGACTTTTGCGCCTGTTCCGTTCTCATTTTCGCAGGTTCGTTCGGCCCTGCCGGTCTGCGCGCCACCACACCCTTGCAAAAGAGACCTTGGCGCCGCTCGTTACCTCGCCCATTTCATCCGTATGCCCAGCGGCTCCTGTGCGCTCGGCGAGGTCGTCAGGGTTCGGGTCATGCTCGGGCTTGCCTGCGCGGCTTGTAGTCGGGCGGACAGTACCGTGTCGATCGGCTGCTCGAGCGCTTGAGTCCGGATGTCGCGTTGCCCGACTGGCGGCACGAACTCGCGCAATGTCCCCGACGCGGCAGCGTGTCCGATCCGTGTCAGGTAGGTTATGCTCGTGGCCCGCGGAGCGGCGGAGAATCAGCAAGCATGATGGCTGGCCCGCCTTTCATGCCGTCAGTTGCATTTACGTCGAAGCTCTATTAGACGTTCGGTTCGCCTTGGTGTGGGCGAGCAATGTCATTCAAGATCCTGCCCCTGTTCGTTTCAATTCAGGCCGGCATCAGGCGATTACGTTGTCTCCATTCGGGGCTTCAATTAGACCGCTGACATTGCGGTGGTCGCCATGATAGAGGGCGTAGGCACTGGATTCTCGCCAATGGATGAATACGCTCAAACTCAGGACTCTATGCGGACTCTCATTGTTACTGCCGCCGACGAAACATACTTCCCACTAGTAGAAGACCTTATACAGTCGCTTCAGCAGTGGGATACGTTGCCATTTACGGATCTTGCCTGTTTCGACGTGGGGCTAGCATCGAACAGCCGATCGTCGATCGCGGGCCGTGTCTCGCACATCATCGAACCAGGCTGGGATCTGCCAGTGGACGGAGATCTCCGCCGGCAGGAGCCCGCGCTGCGCGCACAAACCGTGCGGCCGTTCCTACCGCGGTATTTCCCCGGGTACGATGTTTACCTCTGGATCGATGCCGACGCCTGGGTACAGGAGCAATTCGCGCTTAGGCTCTATATCGCGAGCGCGGCCCAAGGGCTACTAAGTGCTGTGCCGCAGTTCCATGTAGCCTATCAAAACACGCCGTGGCTTCTCGACTGGCGTACAAGCCGGATGCGAGCATATTTCGGGCAAGAGCCTGAGGGGTTTCCCTGGGACGTGTACCTCAATAGCGGTATTTTCGCACTTCGATCGGATGCGCCACATTGGGTGTCCTGGGCGAGGTGGTTCACTAGCGGACTCGAGGCCACAAGCGGGAAACTGTGCAGCGACCAGACCGCACTCAATTATGCCGTCTGGTCGGAACAGCTGCCATTATACCCGCTCCCCGCCCTTTGCAATTGGCTTTGCCATCTAGCATGGCCGGAATTTGATTCAGCGCGCCGAAGATTCTGCGAGCCGGGCACACGGAACCCGATCGGAATACTACACCTTACGGGACACACTAAGAACGCCATGATCGGGACGCTCAACGGCTCAACGACTAATCTCCGATTCCCCCGTATCCACAGATACACGGGCTGGCGCCAATCGCACTCTTAAGCAACGATTATGCTGCCGAGACTCGCTCCATTTGCTCATCTGTTGCTTTAGAGAATATGGCCTGTAAACAGCCAGCGTTTGTGATTCAGGACCTGCTTCCGGCCCGTGCCGACGAGGTGATCAGTGATTGCCCGACGAGAACATTGCATGAGTCAAAAATGGCACTTAGGCAAGCCGGAATCTATACGGGCGCATTCATAAGGGCGAAGAACTGCCGTTCTCCCATTACCGCAAGTAACGAAAATTGACTTCGTCATCAACTTCAGAACCGCCAAAACCCTCGACCTAGATGCGCCGGTCGCACTATCCGCGGGTGCGAACGAAATGATCGAATGAGTTTGGGCTTAAAGTTTATCGGAGCCCCGTTTGGCACCGGCCCGAAAGTGTTGCCGAACGGCGCCGACAGCCGCTTGCGCTGACTTGGCAACTATAAACTTACGATCCCGCAAATCTCGTCGGAAACAGCTCACCATGCCCATTTGAGCGTTGCTGGACGCGCGCATAGAGATATTTCTGCATCGTGATGTGCCCACGATGATAGGCTTCGTGCAGTTGAAGGAGGTTGACCAGATCGACCTCGCCCCTCTCGTTCTCCGCGCCATCGTCGCTGAAGCTCTTTCGGATCCCAACGCTGAGCTTCTCATAATGCTCCACATCCTGGTCAGGATCGTCTTCACGCAATCGCGCGACAAGCCTGCCAAACGGAAATGTGGCCTTTGAGATCACGCGACGCTCGGGGCTTTCGTCAAAATGGCGAAGTGTATTGTCTCGAACCTCTACAAGAGTGTCCAGGTATTGCTTAAGCGAGCGCCCTCTCGGCGGCGGACATCCGATTTGGCGGGCGAAGCCCGGTTTCACGCTCTGCCATAACTGGTGATCCGGCACGCTTCCGGTTAGGAGGCCAGCTCCGGAGATGATCAGAAACTCGAACCCACCGATGTGTAGCAAGAGTTCGCCAATTGATTGCGAATCGGGAAAAATTTGGAAGTCAAGCTGTTCGTTGGATATATCGTTGAGCACGCGCAGCAGAACCAAGCGACAATGCTGTAGCTCGGCCACAATCGAATTAGCGTGATGCTTGAGGACGCGCTGCTGTGAAGAACTGCCGCGCTTCCCATTTGAAGAAGAGGTCATCGGGTCGCAAGTATTCGAGGTGCGTGACATTCGGCGAGACTTTCTTGCATGGATTGACCACAATCACGTCCAACCCGGCCGCACGTGCCTGTCGGATAATCTGACGACGATCGGCGGCGACCCCCACTACAATCAGGCGCGGCGAGGCAAATGTGACCTCGTGGCGCTCGTTGAACACGCCGCTTCCCCGAACTCGCTCACAGGGAACACGTGTCTTGCATAGCAAGTTATCGACGTTATCGGTAAAGATTCGACGGACGTGGCCGGCGGCGGCGAGACCTGCAATTATTCGCATTGCCATCGTAGGCTCGGCACAAAGTGCCATCGTATGCACTTTGCAGAAATCGACCAGACGACCCGGCCCTTCGTCTGACAAACGCCGCGGCAGCGGATCAGTGGTCCCCACGGTGAAACCGTCCTGGGCCTCGTTGTCAACGCAGAAGATTTCGTGCATATCGCAGAGTGTTGGCAGCCCCGCCTCATAACTGACCCCGGATCCCACATAGAGGTCCGCTGGCCACAATGCATCTGGCGGGATCGAGAAGGCAACGGGTGGAAACTTGGGAGCCATGATACGTATTCTCGGTCGCCGGAGCTTTAGGCGTTGCACACGATCTCGGTCGATCGTGGTCGGCCATCCGAAGCGGAACTCAATCGTAGTCAGCTCTCTCCCTCTTTGTATGCTTAGATCGATGGGATCCCAGCGATCCGCGAAACGTTTGCGGGCACGCGTGATGTCCGTGATCAGCGAATCCGGGTCTCCTGCGATCTTCGTCCTAAAGAAGAAAAAGTAACGAGCTAAGCGTACGTAGCCAGTATCGCAGGTCAACGTACCGGAAAAATAGACCAACCGATTCTGTTTTCCGACATCGCGTTTCCATCCCCATACCACCTCTTTGTTAGCGGCTGCCCAATAACACTCTTGATCCTTCTGGAGCGGTCCTATCAGGGTTATAGGCAACCGCGGCCTCACGGAGACATTCATGCCGTGCTCCGCGTGAATACTGACTGCAGTGAAGTGTCAGACGGCTTCGGATTTTCGCGAGGCACTAGAAGTTCGCGGAACTGCGTCAAGTGCAGGGGTTCGAGGCTGGCTTCGTAAAACTCATAGACGCTTTTACGTTTTCCGGGTACATGGACGATCCCGGTCTGCCCCGATAGCGTCCGCTCGACGACCTCGCGAGCAACATCCACAACGCGCACCGGGCTTTTGTAAACATTTGTGTCCGCGTAGAACGGACTACGTGATGTGATGGTTTGGAGCATTAGCGATAGTCTGCGGTCGGCACGAACGTGCTCTACATCGAAGAGAAAACTTGTCCGCACGATCAGGTGGGTCGGTACATGCACTGATATGGATCGTTCTGCTATCGCCTGCATGGAGCCATAGGGTTCGACGGAATCTGGTTCGTCGGGTTCAATGTACCTACCCCGCGCACCTGAAAATACGGCGTCGGAAGAGATATAGGTGACGGGTCGCTGTGTGGTCCGGCTGAGTTCTCCGAACATGTGGTCGAAGGGCGACGCCTCAGTGCCCGGAGAATGCTTCGCTTCGATGTTTGCATGGGCAAGGCGCGCGGCAATAATCGCGAGGTCGAAATGAAAATCCCGGATACAGTCCCGTATCGGGCCGCGAACGAAGTCGTATTGAATCCAACTTTCGGGATCGCCGTCGCGAAGGATTCGCGTGGTGCCGAGCACATCAATTCCGCTTTGCCTGAGACTCGTTTCGATCTGACGCCCGAGAAACCCACGAGCGCCTATAAGCAGGCAACGTCTCCGCATTCCACCGCACTCACTGAGAGCCGATTGTGTGCCTTGGGAGGAGCCCCGGTCACTTCGTGGCAAAGGTCCAATGTCGGGATGAACGCCCGACTGTACAGTGCCACTCGCCGGGTGGGGCACTTACCCCCAGAAAAAGGCAAAAAATTGCCGCCAATAAACGAGAGCGGCGGGTACCGCGCAAAGCTTACCCATGGCAAGCCGACGCCGCGCAGCCCGCACCGCCGCATTCCGGTGGAACTCCAACCCCATCGGACGGCCCCATCTGAGGCGACGCCGACAAGCTGTAATGGGTGTCGATGAGAGCGGAACGCCAAAACACGTTTAAACACGGGCGCTGTACGGCAAAAGCGGTTCGCCTGCGCCTGCAATATCACGATGTCAGCTTGGAACCTGTCACCGGCGCCATGACCGCGCGGATTGCTGGGGTTCAGGCCGGGCCGTCGTCGCGTCCGCGGCGCTCCGGCTTCTTGGAACGGTTGGCAGCGACTCCTGCCGCCACCGTCAGAATCGGCGCGAGCAACGCGATCAGCAGCAACAGCTTGGCGATCATCGCAACCCCCGCAGCGTAAACCCGCCAAGTGCGAGGACCCTGCGCCCGCGCGATCCTCGCCGATGCGAGCCGGCCGGTCCGGCCGCCCGGAAATTGTTCCCGCGCGCGTGCTCGCCATGCCGATTTTTTTTGCAGGCCGGAGCCCGGCCGGATGCTTGACAGTCGCAACGGCCCTGCTCAACCTGTGCAGGCTGCTCCAAGCGGAGGCAGTGCGTCGGCCGCAACGCCGATGCGGCCAACGAGCTGTGGAGATGGGCATGGAACCACCGGGGCAGATTGCCGCCAGGATCGCTGCGGCACGCGTTCGGGCTTCGGCGTAGCGGCTTTTCACGAACGGCACGGTCGGGAGCGGCCTCCGGGGCCATATCAGTGAGGCAAGGCCCCCCTTTCGGCCCCTCCCGACGGTGGCATTTGCGAGACGTTCTCGACAGGATTTCGGCCCGCTCCGGTTGCCGCCGGACGCGGGCGTTCGCGTCTTGAGGTCCTCAGGCCGCGGGCCGACGCACGCCGAAAGCGCCGGCAGACTGCGCTGATCCTCGTCGGATTGCTGTTTATCTGGCACGGCCGCGGCGCGGTTCTCCTGTCCAAACAATGTGTTTTGTTGTATTTGCCGACGAGCGATTCATGCTTGCAAGGGGGCAGCGATGAAGCTGGTCGAGATCACGCCGCGGCAAAAAACTCGGCTCTACGCCGCGCTCACCAAAAAAGAAGCCGATATCCGCAGCCGGGGCCGCGGCACGTTCTTCCGCGTCGGCCGCAAGGCACAGGCGAAGGCCGAGTGGAAGCACAAGAAATTCAAAGGATCGATCCAGTTGACGCGGGGGGACGCCGAGACGGTCACCGCGAGAGTGCGTTCGAGCAAGCTCGAGGAAGAGCGGCAATTGCTCTCGTCGTTTCTCGGCTTCGTCGACCGGCATTGCGGCGAAGGCGTCGCGACGATCCTGATCGAGTACAGATAACAAATCGAGCTTTGCAGTATCGCTGAAGCTTGCCATGTAGCCCGGATGGAGCAACGCGAAGCGGTGCGTAATCCGGGGAAGGCCGTCCCGAATTGCGCGACACTTCGTGCCGCTTCATCCGGGCTACGGAATTGTATCCGTGTCGTCCCTCAAACCAGCACCGGCCGCTCGACCAGCCCCTGCTCGCCGAACACACGCAGATAGCGCGCGATCTCGGCGGGGCTGCCGGTCGCCTTCTCCGGATTGTCCGAGAGCTTCGCGGCACGGCGCCCGTTCGCCTGCGTGACTTTGCACACGAGGCTCACCGGATCGAGCAGGTTCAACCCGCGCGGATGGCATCCGCGAAAGTCGTTGGTCGCCAGCGTCCCCCAGCCGAAGCTCTCGCGCATGCGCCCCCGGAAAGTCGAATGCAGCGCGATCATCGAATCGACATCGAGCGCGTCGCTGAACATCCCGCGCTTCTTGCGCGGGTCGCGCCCGCGCTGCAGATACCAGGCGATCATCTCCTCGCCGGCCGCGAACGGCTCCTTGCTGTCGAACCGCATGCCGGTCCAGTCCGCGACCCAATCCGGCGCGTCGCGCAGGAACTGCGTCATCCCGAACGTGTCGGGCAGCATGATCAAAAGTTCGCCGACGTAAACCTTCTGCCATTGCTCCAAGACGGTGTATTGCGAATTCTCAAGCTCGGCGTCGTCGCGGGCTAGGCAAGCGAGCACCATCGGCAGCTCGTGGGAATTCGTGCCGATCGCCTCCATGCTGTGCTTGAAGGCGAGGTGGGAATTCGAAGTGCCGACGAACGAGGGCCCGAGTTCGTCGGCGAGTGCCGTCGTCACCCATTCCTGCCAAAGGAAACTGTGGCGCCGCCGCGTCCCGAACTCGGCCAGCCGGATCTCAGGATAGTCGCGCAGAATCTGAATCTTTTCCCACATCTTGGCCTTGGCCTGGGCGTACAGCACGTCGAGCTCGAACTTGTCGAGCGTGGCCATCGCCGCGCGCGAGCGCAGCTCGCTGACGATCGCCAGCGCGTAGATCTCCCACAATGTCACGTCGGTCCAGCGTCCCTCGAAGGTCAGCACGTACTGGCCGTCCCGCCGCTCCAGCCGATAGTCGGGCAAGCTGAATCCGCGCAGATATTCGATGTACTCGGGACGGAAAATGTCCCGCCTGCCGTAGAACCGGTTGCCGGCGAGCCAGATCAGCTCGTTCTCCTGGAACTGCAGGCCGCGAACGTGATCGAGCTGTGCGCGCAGCACGGCCTCGGGAACAAGGTCGGCGAGGCGCACGCTGCGCGTGCGGTTGATCAGGCTGAAAGTGACGGGAACATCGGGATAGAGCATCCAGATGAATTGATGCATGAGGAACTTGTAGAAATCCGTATCGAGCAGCGAACGGATGATCGGATCGAGCCGATAATTGTGGTTGTGGACCCGGGTGGCGAAATCGAGCATTGGGAGGCGTTCCTGCGGGCTTGTCGGACATTATAGCAATATCGCAATCCCGGCTCGTCATGCGCGGGCTCGTCCCGCGCATCCATGCGGCCTCTCGGCATGGATTGCCGGGTCGAGCCCGGCAATGACGATCATGTCTTCGGCACGTTCTCGGCGAGTTCGGCGAGCCACAGGTCGGCCTTGCCGTCGGAGGGCGCGCGCCAGTCGCCGCGCGGGGAGAGCGAGCCGCCGGAGGAGATCTTCGGGCCGTTCGGCAGCGCCGAGCGCTTGAACTGGCTCAAGGCGAAGAAGCGAAACAGAAACACTTCGAGCCAGTGCCTGATTTCCGCGAGCGAATAGGCGCGGCGGTTCGCGGCCGGGATGTTCGGCGGCCAGGAACCGCGCTCGACGTCGCTCCAGGCGTGGTGAGCGAGAAACGCGATCTTCGATGGCCGGAAGCCGTACCGCGTCACGTAATAGAGATTGAAATCCTGCAGCGCGTAAGGACCGATCGTTTGCTCGGTCGATTGCAGGGCGCCGGCCGTGGCCGGCACCAGCTCGGGCGAGATCTCGGTGTCGAGGATCGCAAGCAGGACGCGCGCGGTTGCCGCGCCGACGTCGTCGGAGGCGGCAACGAACCGGATCAAATGCTGGATCAGCGTTTTCGGCACCGAGGCATTGACATTGTAGTGCGACATGTGGTCGCCCACGCCGTAGGTGCACCAGCCGAGCGCGAGCTCCGATAAATCTCCCGTACCGACCACGAGCCCCTGGTTATGGTTGGCGAGGCGGAACAGATAATCGGTTCGCAGGCCGGCCTGCACGTTCTCGAAGGTCACGTCATAGACCGGCTCGCCGCGCGCAAATGGATGGCCGAGATCGCCGAGCATTTGCCGGGCCGCCGGCCGGATATCGATTTCGGCGCCGCTCAACCCCAGCGCCCGGATCAGCTCCCAAGCATTGGCCTTCGTCTGCTCCGAGGTGGCAAAGCCCGGGAGCGTGTAGGCGAGCACGTCGGTGCGCGGCCGGCCGAGCCGATCCATCGCGCGCGCCGTCACGATCGCGGCCTGCGTGGAATCGAGGCCGCCCGAGAGGCCGATCACAGCCCGTTCGGCGGCGGAGGCTTCGAGGCGTTTGGCCAAACCCTGGACTTGGATGTTGTAGGCTTCGTAGCAGTCCTCCCGCAGCCGGCGCGGATCGGACGGCACGTAGGGGAAGCGCTCGACCGAGCGTTCGAGCGGCACGATCGTTTCCGGGGCATCGAGGTCGAACGCGACCGTGCGGAAGCGGCCGATGCGATCGGTTTCTTGCGCAACGCAATCGCCGAAGGTGTTGACCTGCATGCGTTCCTGGCGGATGCGGCCCAGATCGACGTCCGCACAGATCAGCACCGAACCGGCGGGGAAGCGCTCGGTTTCAGCCAGCCGGTCGCCGTACTCGAAGATCGCGGCATGTCCGTCCCAGGCGAGGTCGGTGGTCGATTCCCCGGGACCGGCCGCCGAGTAGATATAAGCCGCGATCGCGCGCGCCGATTGGCTGGCGCACAACAGTCGGCGCATCTCGGCTTTGCCGATCGTGATGTTGCTCGCGGACAGGTTGACCAGCACTTCGGCACCCGCAAGCGCCGCTGAGGTCGAAGGCGGCAGCGGCACCCAAATGTCCTCGCAGATTTCGACGTGAAAGGTCAGCTCGACGGATCCCGTGGAGCGGAACAGCAGGTCGACCCCGAACGGCGCCTCGCGGCCCGCGACCTCGATCCGCCGCCCGTGGATTCCGGCGCCCGAAGTGAAATGCCGCGCCTCGTAGAACTCGCGGTAGTTCGGCAAGTAGGCCTTCGGCACGACCCCGAGAAGCTCGCCGCGATGGATCACCAGGGCGGCATTGTAGAGCTGGCCGTGGGATCGAAGCGGCGCCCCGACGATGAGCACGGGAAACAATCGTTGCGAGGCTTCGATCAGTTGTCCGATCCGGCGCTCGACCGCGCCGAGCAGCGCGTCCTGGAACAGAAGGTCCTCGATCGCGTAGGACGAAAGCCCCAGTTCAGGGAACACCATCAGGGCCGCGCAGACGGCATGGCCGCGCTCGGCAAACTGCAGCGTCTCGATGAAATTGAAGTTCGGGTCGCCGACTTCGATGCGGGGCACGCAGGAGGCAAGCCGCACGAAATCCTGGCTGTAGAGCGAATGGAACGAGTTCAAAGGGGTGCGACCTCGGTACCTAGGCCCCTGCGGCGGCGCGGATCATTCGCAGGCGTGCGGCGTTTCGGGGGTACTGAAGTAGCACAAGGCCCTCGAAGCGACTCCAAGAAACACCCGCTGCCGGCTATTCCCCCGAAATTTCTGAGGAATTCCGGGTTGGCGCACTTGGATCGAATCTGGTGCCCGCGGTAACGTGATACGAAGCAGGCGAACGGCGACCCCCGACCGCGGCTATCACGGCAAGTTCCGGTCCCGCCCGGGTCGTTGGGTCACAGCATCGGAGGAGCGCGCATCATGGCAAGCACAATGGCCGCGGCAGCCCCGCTGTCCGAGCATGAACACAGAATTCAGCTGCGGCGCGCGGTGGTCGCGAGCACGGTCGGTACCGCGATCGAGTGGTACGACTTCTTTCTTTACGGTGTCGTCACCGCCACGGTCTTCGCGAAGCTGTACTTTCCCAACGAAGATCCGCTGTCCGGCACCCTGAGCGCGTTCGGCATCTACGCGGTCGGCTTCGTCGCTCGTCCGGTGGGCGCGGCGATTTTCGGCCATTACGGCGACCGCATCGGCCGCAAGGCCACCTTGATCGCCACGCTGATGCTGATGGGCGTCGCCACGTTCCTCGTCGCGTTTGTTCCAACCTACGCCAGTATCGGCATTTGGGGCGCGGTCCTGCTGACGATCCTGCGGTTCATCCAAGGGGTGGGCGTCGGTGGCGAATGGGGCGGCTCCGTACTGCTGTCGATGGAGTGGGCGAGGACAACGGGCCATCGCGGTTTCATTGCGTCATGGCCGCAGTTCGGCGTTCCGTGCGGCCTTTTCCTCGCCAATCTGGCCTTTCTCGCGTTCAACGCTCTCTCCGGCGACCAGTTTCTCACCTGGGGATGGCGCATCCCGTTCTTCCTCAGCATCATCCTGGTCGGCGTTGGGCTCTACATCCGGCTCGGCATTCTCGAGACGCCGATCTTTTCCAAACTCGTCAGCGAGAAAAAGATCGAGCGCCAGCCGATGTGGGAGGTGATCAAGCGCAATCCCAAGGAAATCCTGCTATCGGCATTCGTGCGACTTGCGGAGCAGGCGCCGTTCTATGTTTTCACGACATATGTTTACACGTACGGCACCGAAACCCTGAAATTCTCGCGCGGTTTCCTGCTGACCGCCGTGCTGGTTGCCTCCGTGTTGTCGTTCGTCTCGATCCCGCTGTTCGGCCACATCTCCGACCGGATCGGCCGCAAGAACATGTATCTGATCGGCGCAGCGACCGTCGGGGTGTTCGGTTTCATCTATTTCGGCATGCTGAATACCGGCTCCGCGGCGCTGATCTTCATCGCCATCGTGCTCTCGCTCGTCCCGCACGACATGATGTATGGACCGCAGGCGGCACTCATCGCGGAATCGTTCACCGGCCGGCTGCGCTACAGCGGCGCTTCGCTGGGCTATCAGCTCGCCTCGGTGATCGCCGGAGGCCCGGCGCCGCTGATCGCGGCTTGGCTGTACGCCACGTATCAGTCGGGCTATGCGATCGCCATCTATATCCTGGTCTGTGCGGTGATCACGCTCGTCGCCACCGCGATGATGAAGGACTACACCGGCAAGGACATCGAGGGCGAATACGACTAGACCGGCCAGCCAAGTCTGGAGCCAGAAGGGGCGGCGAGCGCCGTAGCGCGTTCGCCGCCCCTCTGCTATCGATAAGCTTCGACATCCCGTTTTCCGCCCGCGGCCCCGGCCCGGCAAATCCGACAAGGCGAACCAATGCGCGAAGCCGTCATCGTCTCGACCGCGCGTACCCCGATCGGCAAGGCCTATCGCGGCGCGTTCAACAATACGCAGGCCCAGGAGCTCGGCGGGCACGTCATTGCCGAGGCGGTCAAGCGCGCCAAGGTCGACCCCGTGGAAGTCGGCGACGTCGTCATGGGCGCCGCCTTGCAGCAGGGCTCGACCGGCGGCAATACCGCCCGCCAGTGCGCGTTGCGCGCGGGCCTCCCCACCTCGGTCGCCGGAATGAGCATCGACCGCCAGTGCGCGTCCGGCCTGATGGCGATCGCGACCGCCGCCAAAGAGATCGTCGTCGACGGCCTGCAAGTCGCCGTGGGCGGCGGGCTCGAATCGATCTCGCTCGTCCAGAACGAGCACATCAATCGCTGGCGAGGGCAGGATCCGATGCTCGTCCAGCGCATTCCCGCGATTTACATGACGATGCTCGAGACGGCGGAAGTTGTCGCCGATCGCTACAATGTCAACCGCGAGGCCCAGGACGAATACGCGCTGCAATCCCAGCAGCGCACCGCACAGGGGCAGAGCGACGGCCGCTTCAATGCCGAGATCGTGCCGCTGCCGAGCGTCATGACCCTCACCGACAAGGCGACGGGCCAAACCTCGGAACGCAAGGTCACGCTGCCGGCCGACGAGGGCAACCGGCCGCAAACCACGCTCGACGACCTGCGCGGCCTCAAGCCGGTGTTCAAGGACGGCCAGCGCGTGAAGGAAGGCAAATACATCACCGCGGGCAACGCATCGCAGCTCTCCGACGGGGCATCCGCCGCCGTCTTGATGGAGGCAAAGGAAGCCGAGCGCCGCGGCCTCGAACCGCTCGGCGCCTATCGCGGCATCGCGGTTGCCGGCTGCGATCCCGACGAGATGGGCATCGGTCCCGTGTTCGCGGTGCCCAAGCTCCTCAAGCAGCACGGGCTGAAAATGGACGACATCGATCTCTGGGAGCTCAACGAGGCCTTCGCGGTCCAAGTGCTTTATTGCCGCGATCGGCTCGGGATTCCCAACGAGCGCCTCAATGTCGACGGCGGCGCCGTCTCGATCGGCCATCCGTACGGAATGTCGGGCGCGCGCATGACCGGCCATATCCTGATCGAGGGTAAGCGGCGCGGCGCCAAATACGGCGTGGTCACGATGTGCGTCGGCGGCGGTATGGGCGCCGCCGGGTTGTTCGAGATCTACTGACGCTCAAATCGTAGCCCGCATGGAGCGAAGCGGAATGCGAGGGTCGGTCTTCCTGGATTTCGCTGCGCTCCATCCGGGCTACGGATTAGCAGGACCATGACACTCCCGGCCGTCAGCCTCGACGACAAATACACGCTCCGCTCCGGCCGAATTTATCTGTCGGGCGTCCAAGCGCTCGTGCGCCTGCCGATCATGCAGCGCGAGCGCGACCAGGACGCCGGCCTCAACACCGGCGGTTTCATCTCGGGCTATCGCGGCTCGCCCCTCGGCGTCTACGACAATGCGCTGTGGCAGGCGCGGCAGCACCTCGAAGCGCACAACATCCGCTTCCAGCCTGGCCTCAATGAAGATCTCGCAGCGACCGCGGTTTGGGGCAGCCAGCAGGTCAACATGTTCCCGGGCGCGGCCGTCGATGGCGTGTTCGCCATCTGGTACGGCAAGGGGCCGGGGGTCGATCGCTCGACCGACGCGCTCAAGCACGGCAACACCACCGGCAGCTCGAAATTCGGCGGCGTGCTCGCCGTCGCCGGCGACGATCACGGTTGCCAGTCCTCGACGCTCGCACATCAGAGCGAGCAGATCTTTCAGGCGGCCATGATGCCGATCCTGAACCCGGCGACGATCCGCGAATACCTTGAATTCGGCCTTTACGGATTCGCGCTCTCGCGCTTCTCCGGCTGCTGGGTCGGCTTCAAGGCGATCGCCGAGACGGTCGAAAGCTCGGCTTCCGTCGATGTCGACCCCGGGCTCAAGATCGTCGTGCCGCAGGATTTCGAAATGCCGCCCGGCGGCCTCAACATCCGCTGGCCCGATCCGCCGCTCGAAGCCGAACGGCGGCTGCACGGGCCGAAAATGGCCGCGGTCGCTGCCTTCGCGCGCTCGAACCGCATCGGCCGCATCCTGATCGATCCGCCGCAGCCGCGGCTCGGCATCATCACCACCGGCAAGGCCTATCTCGACGTGCGCCAGGCACTGAGCGACCTCGGCATCGACGAGCAGGCGGTCGCGCTCGGGATCCGGCTCTACAAGGTGGGGCTGACGTGGCCGCTCGCAGCTTCGCGCGCGCGGCAGTTCGCGGAAGGTCTCGCCGACGTGCTCGTGGTCGAGGAGAAGCGCGGCTTCATCGAACAGCAGCTGGTGCACATTCTGTACAACATGGATGCTGCGCGGCGCCCGACCGTCGTCGGCAAGACCGACGAGAGCGGGGCGCCGCTGCTCCCGAGCGAGGGCGAGCTCACTCCGAGCATGGTGGCGCGCGCGATCGTCGCGCGGCTGCGCAAGCTCGGCCACGAGAGCCGCGAGCTCGAGCAGCGCGTCTCCCGTCTCGATGCGTTCGACAAGATGCTGGAAGGCGAGGCGGCGAAAATCCAGCGCACGCCGTTCTTCTGCTCCGGCTGTCCGCACAACACCTCGACGCGGGTGCCGGAAGGCAGCCGCGCGCTCGCCGGCATCGGCTGCCACGCCATGGCGATTTACGTTCCGAGCCGCAACACCGCGACCATCACCCACATGGGAGGCGAGGGGGCGAACTGGATCGGCCAGGCGCCGTTCACGAGCGAGCAGCACCTCTTCCAGAATCTCGGCGACGGGACCTACTCGCACAGCGGCCTGTTGGCGATCCGCGCGGCCGCGGCGGCGGGCGTGAACATCACCTACAAGATCCTCTACAACGACGCGGTCGCAATGACCGGCGGCCAGCCGGTCGAGGGCCAGCTCAGCGTCCCCCAGATCACGCGACAGGTCGCGGCCGAGGGCGCAAAGCGCATCGTGGTCGTGACCGACGAGCCGCGCAAATACGCGAAGAACGCCGGTTTTGCCGAAGGCGTGGCGATCCGCCATCGCGACGAGATCGACGCCGTGCAGCGGGAATTGCGCGAGACGCCCGGCCTCACGGTGCTGGTCTACGACCAAACCTGCGCGGCGGAGAAGCGGCGGCGGCGCAAGCGCGGGCTCATGGCCGATCCGCAGCAGCGCGTGTTCATCAACGAGATGGTCTGTGAGGGCTGCGGCGACTGTTCGGAGAAGTCCAATTGCGTGTCGGTGAAGCCGGTCGAAACCGAGTTCGGGCGCAAGCGGACGATCGACCAATCGAGCTGCAACAAGGATTTCTCCTGCCTCAAGGGCTTCTGTCCGAGCTTCGTGACCGTCCATGGTGGAGCGCTGCGCAAGCTGCGCACGCCGGTCGTGGCCGGCGCCGCGGATCCGTTCGCGGAGCTGCCGGCCCCGCGGCGCCGTCCGCTGGTTGCTCCCTACGACATCCTCGTCACCGGCATCGGCGGCACCGGCGTGGTCACGGTCGGCGCGCTCTTGGGAATGGCGGCGCATCTCGAGGGCAAGGGCTGCACCGTGCTGGATTTCACCGGGCTTTCCCAGAAGAACGGCGCGGTGATGAGCCATGTCCGCCTCGCCCCGCGGCCCGAGGACCTGCATGCGGTGCGGGTCGCCGCGGGCGGCGCCGATCTGCTGCTCGGCTGCGATATGGTGGTGGCGGCGAGCCCGACCGCGCTCTCCCGCATCGAGCACGGCGTCACGCGTGCGATCATCAACAGCTATCTGGCGCCGACCGCGGCCTTCGTGGTCAATCCGGACATCGATTTCGAGACCGTGGCGGTGCAGCGGACGCTGCGGCGGGCTGCCGGCGAGCAGAACGCGGATTTCATCGACGGGACGGCGATCGCGACAGCGCTAATGGGGGATTCGATCGCCACCAATCTGTTCATGCTCGGCTATGCATACCAGCAGGGACTGGTGCCGCTGGCGCTCGAGGCGATCGAGCGCGCGATCGAGCTCAACGGCGTTGCGGTCGAGTCGAACAAGCGCACGTTCGCCTGGGGCCGGCTCGCCGCCCATGATCGGGACAAGGTCGAGGCGCTGGCCCGTCCGGCCATGACGCATGCCGAGCGGCAGGCCGAGCCGACGCTCGCCGACATCATCACGCGCCGGGTCGAATTCCTGACGCGATATCAGAGCGCCCGCTATGCGCGCCGCTATCGCCGGAGGATCGCCGCTGTCGAGGAGGCGGAAAAGGCGCGCGCGCCGGGCAAGGGCGGGCTCGCCGAGGCCGCCGCCCACAATCTCTTCAAGTTGATGGCTTACAAGGACGAATACGAGGTGGCGCGTCTCTACACCGACGGAAACTTTCTGAGCAACCTGCACCAGCAGTTCGAAGGCGATTTCCGGCTGGAATTCCATCTCGCGCCGCCGCTTTTCGCCCGTCACGATCCTGCGACCGGGGAGCTGCGCAAACGCGCTTACGGGCCGTGGGTGTTCGGTGCGTTCAAGTTCTTGGCGCGCCTGCGCCGGCTGCGCGGCACGTCCCTCGACGTGTTCGGGCATACCGAGGAGCGCAAGACGGAGCGGCGTCTGATCCGCGAGTACGAGGCGACTCTGAAGGAGATCGCCGCGGCGCTGACGCCCGACAATCACCCGTTCGCGATCGAGCTCGCGCGCGTGCCCGAGCAGATCCGCGGCTTCGGCCATATCAAGCAGCGGAATCTCGCCAAGGCGACGGAGCGCGGCGCGGCGCTGCTCGAGACCTTCCGCAACCCGCCTGCGGTGGCGATGGAGGCGATCGGTCTTGCCGGATGAGGTGCCGCTGCCTGCTGGCGCTGCCGTCTGGCGGGTAGGCGCGGTCAAGATCACCAAAATCGTAGAGCTCGAGACGGTCGGCGGCACGCGATTCATCCTGCCGCAGGCGTCGCGCGAGGCTATACGCGCAATCGGCTGGCTCTACCCGCATTTCGCCGACGAGAACGGCCGCCTCAAGCTCAGCATCCACTCCCTCGTCATCGAGACGCCCGTCCACCGCATCCTGGTCGACACGGGGCTCGGCAACGACAAGCAGAACCGCGATGTTCCGACCTGGAACTTGCGGCAGGGCACTTTCCTCGAGGATCTCGCCGCCGCGGGATATCCGCCCGAGAGCATCGATACCGTGCTGTGCACGCACCTGCACATCGATCACGTGGGCTGGAACACGATGCTGGTCGACGGCCAGTGGGTGCCGACGTTCCGCCGTGCCCGCTACCTGATGCACCGTTTCGAGTTCGAATATTGGCGCGACCGCAGCGTCACCACGGCCCAACGCGCGGTGTTCGAGGATTCGGTTCGGCCGGTCGTCGCGGCCGGGCAGGTGGATCTCGTCGCAAGCGATCACCGGGTTTGCGAGGAGATGAACCTGATCCCGACGCCCGGCCACAGCCCGGGCCACGTCAGCGTCGAGCTGCGTTCGGGCGGCGAGGAGGCGCTGCTCACGGGCGACGTGCTGCATCATCCCTGCCAGATGGCGCACCTCGATTGGGCCTCGACGGTCGACTTCGATCCCGCCCAGTCGACGCGCACGCGCGAGAATCTGTTCTCCCGGCTGGCCGGCACCGACACGCTCGTGATCGGCGCACATTTCTCCGCCGGGCGCGTCGTCCGGGACGGCACTGCGTTCAGCCTCGTAGTGTGAGGCTGTCGTTCCGGGGCGCCGGCAAAGCCGGCGAACCCGGAACCCATGATCAGCGATTATCGGGATTCGGCGCGGACTGCGGTCATGGGTCCCGGGTTCCCTCGCTGCGCTCGGGCCCCGGGATGACCGTTTGTGTGTACAAAGGCTCCAGCGAGAAACTCACTCTCGGCCGCGCGCCTCGCCCGGGCCGGCTGCCGTCGGCAGCGCGGAGGGCTCGTCGACGAAATCGACCGGTGTGCCCTTGTGCACGCGCTTGGCGAGATCGAGCGCATCCCAGTTCGTGAGCCTGATGCAACCGTGCGAGTACGTCTTGCCGATCCGCTCGGGATCCGGCGTGCCGTGGATGCCGTAGCTCTCCTTGGTGAGGTCGATCCACACCAGGCCGACCGGATTGTTCGGCCCGGGCCGGATCGTGAGCTTGCGGTTGGTGTGCACGCCCTTGAACTTGAATTTCGGATCGTAATGGTACGTGGGGTCGCGCGCGATCTTGCGCACCTTGAACCGGCCGCTCGGCGCGGGCTTCTCCTGGCTGCCGATCGAGGCGGGATAGAACGCGATCAGCTCACCGTTCTCTCCGAGCGCGCGCAGCGCGTGCGGGCCCTTGTCGACTTCGATCCGGGCGACGCGGCCGGACGTATCGCGCGCGCCGACATTGGGTACGAGGATCGAAGTTCCGGACTCGTCGAAACGCTTGCCGGGATTGAGCAGCTGCAGCAGCTTCGGATCGACGTGGAATTTCTCCGCCAACAGCTCGAGCGGACTCGTATAGGAGAGACGATCGAGCCGCGCCATCTTCTCGAGATCCCGCGGGATCGTCTTCTCAAACGGCCCTTTTACGTCCCCGTCGGCGATCCGGTATTCGACGATCGCCGGCGCGGCGGACGTCCGGGTGAGCTCGTTCCAGGTATCCGGGTCGAGCTTGCCGGTCGGATCGAGGCCGTGTGCCTGCTGGAAAGCCGCGATCGCCTTGCGGACATTCTCGCCGTCCCTGCCGTCGATCTGACCCGGCGATACCGCGGCGCGATCGAGCAGAATCTCCGCCTTGATCATGAGCGGATTGGCGCGATCGGGCTTCGGCGAGGATGAATATTCCGCCTGGTTCACCGCATCGGCCGAGATCGGCGGCGGCGCTGTGCCGGTGTGGGTACCGGCATGGGAGTGGGCGTGGCGTGCATGCTTGCCGGCGGCGACGCCGGGCAAGAGCGCGCTGCCCGCACAGACGGCGATCAACAGAACGAAATGGCGATTCGAAAACAAGTTCTCGCTCGCAGGTTCTTGGACCGGCGAGACAATCGATTCCCCGGCACGAAGGTTCCCGGCGCCGGACTGACTATTTGGCGTCGTGAAAAATCACGCCGAGCGTATAGCGCTCGCCGCTACGCAGCCGGCTCACGCCGTGGCGCATGTTGACCCGATAGGAGCCGCGCGTGCCCTGTACCGGCCGCTGATGCACCGCGAACACCACGCCTTCGCCCTGGGCGAGCGGAACCACTTCGGCGCGCGACTGCATGCGCGGGCGCTGCTCGGTCAGCAGGAACTCGCCGCCGGTGAAATCGCGGCCCGGGCCCGAGAGCAGGAACGTCGTCTGCAGCGGGAACGCGAGCTCGCCGTAGAGGTCCTGATGCAGGCAATTGAAGTCGCCGGTGACGTATTTCAGCAGCAACGGCGTGGGACGCGTTTGCCCCGCCCCGTGGCATTTGCGCAGGAATGCCTCATGCTCGGCGGGATAGCGCGTGCGCGAGCCCATGCGCTCGCTCCAGCGGTTCGCGATCGGCGCGAGCCGCGGATAGAGCGCGGCGCGCAAGCTTCCGACCGAATCGGGAAGTGGGTAGCCGAAATATTTGTATTCCCCGCTGCCGAATCCGTGCCGGCGCATGACGATGCGGCTGCGGAACTGCTCGTCCTTCCCATAGAGTGCCGCGAGACGCGTGCACTCGGCTGGGCTGAGGACCGGGCCCAGTACCGCGCAGCCGTAGCGGTCGAGCTCGTCCGCAATACGTTCCCAGGATAGCGCGTCGATGCGCTCGGCGATCGGCACGGACGCCTTCGCGTCCGGCGGATCGATCGAGTACTTGCTCCGGGCTCTGCTTGCCATCTACCGCCTCGCCATTGGAACTTGCTTTGTTTCGATATCGCATCCGCCGGTGCCGGCAGCCACCCGGTTTCTGCCGATTAGGTCGCGCCCGCTTTTGCCTCAGGCGCATCGCCGGAAAGGATCAGGTCGACAACGCCTTCGAGCGGGCGAGGCGAAATCCCCAGCGCCTCAAAGCCCGGCTCGGATCCCGTGACGCTGTCGATCCGCATCAGCTCGACCTGGTTGCGGGTGACCGGCGGATGCGGCAGGACCTCCGAAACCCACGCCAACGTCTGCCAAGCGACAAAAGGCACGGGCAGGAGCACAGGTCTCAGTCCGGCCCTTTGCGCAATGGTCCGCAGCAGTTCCTCATACGAGTAGACGCGGGGTCCGCCGAGTTCGTAGAGCCGACGATCTTGGCCGAACGCCCGAGCGATCGCCTCGGCCACATCCTCGACGTGCGCGGGCTGCAATCGTGTGCTGCCGCTGCCGAACATCGGGAACACTGGGAGCTTCCGCAGCAGCGTCAGCATCGTCGTGAGAAACGCGTCGTCGGGCGCGAACATCACGGCCGGACGCACGATCGTTGCACCGGGGAACGCGGATCGAACGGCAAGCTCGCCTTCCCCGCGGCTGCGGATGTAGGGAGAATCCGAGCGGGAATCCGCGCCGATGCCGGAGACGTGGATCAGGCGCTCGACCCCGGCGCGGCGGGCCTCGCGGGCGACCCGCTTGGCTCCCTCGACGTGGATCGAGTGAAACGTCCGCCTTCCGCGCTCGACATAGAGGCTCACGGCGTTGACGACGCCCCGGGCACCGGTCAACGCCGCAGCGAGCCCGCCCGCGTCCTCGATATCGGCCCACACTGCTTGCGATCGCTCCCCCGCAACGGGGGATCGCGCGTGCTCGGGATGCCGCGACGCAATGCGGACTGCATAGCCTCGATCGCGCAGGCGGCGAACGATGCGCCGGCCGAGAAATCCGGTGCCGCCGAGGACGCAGATCAGGCCGTCGTGCAAGGGCGGCATTTTCTGGCGCGAAGGTCGATCAGCCGCCGCGGGCGGCTTCGAGCGCGCGCTGCAGCATGCTCGCTAAATTCTCGGGTTCGGCCTGCTCGACCGGCACGCTCACGACCCCGCCGGCGGATTTGCGGAACGTCAACGTGATTGTTCCGGCATTTTGCGAGGCGCCGGTTTTGTCTGCCACCATCTGGATCGGTTCCCGCGGGACCGCCCTGCCGCCGGATTGCTCGGACATGGTTTGCTCCTAGCGGTCGATCTCGCCGAACACGATGTCGAGCGAGCCGATGATGGCCGAGACGTCGGCCAGCATGTGTCCGCGTGTCAGGAAATCCATAGCCTGCAGATGTGCAAACGAGGGCGCGCGGATCTTGCATTTGTAGGGCCGGTTGGTGCCGTCGGCTACGAGGTAGACGCCGAACTCGCCCTTCGGCGCCTCGACCGCGGCGTACACTTCGCCCGCCGGCACGTGATAGCCCTCGGTGAACAGCTTGAAATGATGGATCAAGGCCTCCATCGAGTGTTTCATCACCTCACGCCGCGGCGGAACGATCTTGTTGTCGGGGAACATGACCGGCCCTTGGCCTTCGGGGAGCCGCAGCTTCTCCAAGCACTGCTTCATGATCCGCACCGACTGGCGCATTTCCTCCATGCGGACGAGGTAGCGATCGTAACAATCGCCGTTCTTGCCGATCGGAATGTCGAATTCCATTTCCGCATAGCACTCGTAGGGCTGCGCCTTGCGCAGGTCCCAGGCAGCGCCTGAGCCGCGCACCATGACGCCGGAAAAGCCCCAGTTCCAGGCGTCTTCCAGGTTCACCACCGCGATCCCGACATTGCGCTGCTTGAAGATGCGGTTGTCGGTGAGCAAGCCCTCGATATCGTCACACACCTTGAGAAAGGGATCGCAGAACGCCCAGATGTCGTCGATGAGCTGCGGCGGCAGATCTTCGTGCACGCCCCCCGTGCGGAAATAATTGGCGTGCATGCGGGCGCCCGAGGCGCGCTCGTAGAACACCATCAGTTTTTCGCGTTCCTCGAAGCCCCATAGCGGCGGCGTGAGCGCGCCGACGTCCATCGCCTGGGTCGTAACGTTGAGCAGGTGCGAAAGCAGCCGGCCGATTTCGGAATAGAGCACCCGGATGAGCTGCGCGCGCCGCGGCACCTGGATGCCGAGCAGCCGCTCCGTCGCCAGGCTGAATGCGTGCTCCTGGTTCATGGGCGCGACGTAGTCGAGCCGATCGAAATAGGGCAGGGCCTGCAAGTAGGTCTTGTACTCGATGAGCTTTTCCGTGCCGCGATGCAGAAGCCCGATATGAGGGTCGACGCGCTCGACCACCTCGCCGTCGAGCTCCAGCACGAGGCGCAGGACGCCGTGAGCCGCCGGATGCTGCGGGCCGAAATTGATGGTGAAGGTGCGGAGCGAGGCTTCGTCCATGGCTGGCTCCAAGCTCCCGGGCCAACGGGCGGGCGGGGC
>JBKPDF010000037.1:0-42458 GCA_046727735.1 Pseudomonadota bacterium
CACCACCGATCATCCGAACGGGGCGCCGTTCACGACGTACCCGGACATTTTCGCGCTGCTGATGAGCCGGGAATTGCGTGCCGAGTGGCTGGCGAAATTGCCGCCGGAGGCGGTGGAGCTGACCCTGCTGGCTTCGATCAGGCGCGAATATTCCTTGGCCGAGATCGCAACCATGACGCGGGCGGCACCCGCGCGGCTGCTCGGGCTTGCCGACCGCGGGCATCTCGCGGCGGGTGCCGTGGCCGACATCGCGGTCTATACCGATGCAAACGACCGGGCAGAAATGTTCCGGCGCGCCGCGTTGGTGTTCAAGGACGGCGAGCTCGTCGTGCGCGACGGTGCGCTCACGCGCTGCCGCTACGGCCGTGCGCTCCGGGTGCGGCCGCACCAAGACGCGAGCATCGAGCAGCGCATGAAGGACTATTACGCGGACCGTTATGGACTGGGACCGGAATTGTTCCAGATGCCGGAGGACATTCTCGGCCGGCCCGACTCTTTCGAGCTTGTGCCATGCCACAGCTGATCGCGAACGGCGTGCGGATCGACGACACATTCGCAGAAGCGTTCGGCATGCGGGCGACCGCGATCGTCATCACGGCGGACAGCGCGCGCTGGGCGCGCCAAGCCGCCGAGACCATGACCGGTTTCGGTACATCCGTAATCGGCTGCGGATGCGAAACGGCGATCGACCAGGAACTCGGCCCTGACGCGACGCCGGACGGCCGACCCGGCGTGCGGGTATTGCTGTTCGCGGTGTCGACGGCCGAGTTGCAGAAGCAGCTGCAGAACCGTGTCGCGCAGTGCGTGCTCACGAGCCCCGGATCGGCGTGCTATGCGGGCCTCGACGGCGCCGAACAGCTCAAGCTCGGGAACGCATTGCGCTTCTTCGGCGACGGCTGGCAGATCGCGAAGCGGTTGGGCGGCAAGCGCTATTGGCGCGTTCCCGTCATGGATGGCGAATTCGTCTGCGAGGCGACGACGGGACTGACCAAGAATGCCGTGGGGGGCGGGAATTTGATCCTCATGGGCAAGAATCCGCGCCGTACGCTCGCGGCCGCGGAGGCGGCCGCAAAGGCGATCCGGGCAGTGCCCGATGCCATCGCGCCGTTTCCGGGCGGGATCGCGCGCTCGGGTTCGAAAGTCGGGTCGAAATACAAGGCCGCGGCATCCACCAACGATGCGTATTGCCCGACCCTCAAGGGAGCGGTCGAGAGCGCGCTCGAGCCCGATATTGCCGCGGTGCTCGAAATCGTCATCGACGGCCTCACGCCCGCGGCGGTCGCGGGCGCGATGCGCGCCGCGCTCGCCGCGGTGGTCAAGCTCGGTCCCGAACGCGGCGTCGCCCGCATCGGCGCCGGAAATTACGGCGGCAAGCTCGGCCCGCATCATTTCCACCTCAAGGATCTGGTGCGGTGAGGCCGCTGGTGCTCAGGCTGCGACGGCGGCCGGAGCAGCGGCTCGATCTTTCGCCGCTGGTGCCGCACCTCCTTGCCGGCAGGACCGCGGCCGAGATCGAGCGCATCGAGCTGCAAACGACAAAGCAGCGCGTGAGGGTCGGCGATGCGTTTCGGCTGAAGCTCGGTGACGCCAACGAGATCCGCATCGAGAATGCGTGCGACCGGCTCGATCGTGTCGGCGAAGATCTGGAGGGCGGCGAAATCCGCATCGAAGGCGATGTCGGCATCCGAGCGGGTCGCGCCATGCGGGGCGGCACCCTGAACATCGTGGGCAATGCCGGCGGGTGGGCCGGCTCCGGAATGCGCGGGGGCGCGATCGAGATCGCGGGAAGCGCAGGAGAACGGCTGGGCGGACCGCTTCCGGGCGAGACGATCGGCATGCGCGGCGGGACCCTCGTTGTGCGCGGGAATGCCGGCGCTCGCGCCGGCGATCGCATGCGCCGGGGATTGATCATCATCGAAGGCGACGCCGGCGCGCACCCGGGCAGCCGCATGATCGCCGGCACGCTGCTGCTGTGCCGCAGCTGCGGCGTGATGCCCGGTTACCTCATGCGCCGCGGCACGATCGTGCTCGGCGGCGAATGCGAGGAGCTCGCGCCGACTTTCGTCGATTGCGGTTCGCATCGGCTCGTTGCGATGCGGCTCCTCGGACGCTACGCAGCGCCGCTGAGCCGGCGCGCCGCGGCGGTCCTGGGGGGCAACCTGCGGCGCCTCGCCGGCGACATGGCGGTCGCCGGCAAGGGCGAGCTTTTCGTCCGTAACCGTAGTTAGGGTCGAACAGGCAATCCTCCGCGGGAACGAGGGCTGATGCAACCGAACGCGCGCGCCAAGCGGGACACCTTTCTGGGCAAGATCGGCGCGCGACCGGTCGTCATGGGAATTCTGAACCTGACGCCGGATTCTTTTTCCGACGGCGGACGGTTTCAGGCTCCCGAAGCAGCGCTCGCCCAGGCGAGAAAAATGGCGGCCGAAGGCTGCGACATCGTCGACGTCGGTGGCGAATCCACGAGGCCCGGCGCCACGCCGGTGGAAGCCGCCGAAGAGCTCAGGCGAATCGAGCCGATCTTGGCCGAGCTCGCCGGCGTGCTGGACCTGCCGTTGTCGATCGACACCTACAAGGCCGCGGTCGCCCGCCGTGCCGCAGCGCTCGGCGCCGTTCTGATCAACGACGTGTGGGGATTGCAGCATGATCCCGGCATGGCCGATGCGGTAGCGGAAACGCAAACCGCGGTCGTCATCATGCACAACCGCACGCAACGCGACGCCGCGATCGATATTGTGGCCGACATTCACCGCTTCTTCGACCGCTCGCTGGCGCTCGCGGCGGCGGCGGGCATTGCGCGGGAGCACATCATTCTCGATCCCGGCGTCGGATTCGGCAAAACCTCGCGGCAGAACGTCGAGGCAGTGGCTCGCATCGGGGAACTACGCGACTACGGCCTGCCGGTTCTGATCGGCGTCTCGCGGAAATCCTTTCTGGGCTCCCTGCTGGAAGTCGGGGTCGAGGAACGCCTGATCGCAACCGTCGCCGCCAATCTCGCGGCCAGGACCTGCGGCGCGGCGATCTTCCGGGTGCACGACGTCGCCGAGCACGTCGCCGCGTTCAAGGTGTTCGACACGATCCGCGCGGCGTCTACAGGTCGATAACCGTCATCCGGGGCCCGAGCGAAGCGCGCGAACGGGGATCGACAGCCACGATGCGAATTGTCCCGACCCGTGTTCGTGGGTTTCGGGCTCGCCGCTGCGCGGCGGCCCAAACGACGCTGCAGCGCCTCACTTGCCGCAATCGGCCAGGTCCTTGTCTTCGATCGAGAAGACGCCGTTGTCCCTGATGTCGATATTGCGCACTACGCAGGTGCGCCCCGCCTTGTTCGCGAGCTTCACGTCGTAGCGGCCTGGGACAACCCCGGTGATCCGCAGCCGCTCGTCATGGTCGACCGTCCCGTCGGGATCGTTCGCGCATTGATTGGGACCCCATGCATTTTGGCCCGCTGGCGAGAGTTGCAGGTTGGTGACGGTCGACGAGGTGAGATTCCAGAAACGGATTCCTTTCCCCCTGGGCTCGGCCGCACCGCCCGGATGCGCGCTCAGCGCCGCAAGCACAAGCGCGAGCAGGCATGCCCGCAAGATTGCGATCCGTACAAAATTCCTCATTGCCGCACCGCGCGCTGCAGGTTTTGGGCTTTATCGAGGTTTCTCGCCCGGTCGAAGCCCACCGGCGCGACCAGCTTCGTCGAAGTGAAATCCGCCCCAGCCACATCCGTGTCGATCAGAATGGCACCGCTCAGGTCCGCCCCGCCGAGCGCGGCGCCGACCAGCGAGGCTCCGGTGAGGTCGGCATCCTTGAGCGACGCGAATTCGAGGTCGGCACGGCCGAGATCGGCAGCGCGCAAGTTCGCGCCTTCGAGCTTGGCGGACCGGAGCACGGCACGCATCAGCCCCATCGACTGATTTTTCATGTCGGCGGCCAGATTGGCACCCGCCAGGGATGCGCCGAGCAGGCTTGCACCGGACAGGTCGGCGGCAATGCGTGCGCCGGACAGATCCACGCGGTCGAGCTTCGCGCGCTGCATCTGCGCAGCGAAAATGTTGGCACCCTTGAGGCTCGCTCCGGTCAGGTCCGCGTCGAGCAGCCACGCCTGATCGAGGATCGCCCCATCGAGCTTGGCGCGAACGAGGTTGGTTTTGTTGAGCTTGGCGGCGCGGAGCACGGCATGCGAAAGGTCGAGCCCGGATAGGTCGAGGCCGGAGAGTTTCTTGCCGGTCAGATCGGCGGACGTGCCGGACTCGGCTGAGGCGAGCGCCGCTTCCACCTCGGCCCGCGTCATCTCAGCGGCGGTCATCTCGGGCGAGGACAGATCGAGATGCCGCATCATATCCTGAGCGGCCGCGGCAGCGGCCGCCGTCACGGCGGCAGCCTGCAGGCCGATCGCGAGCAGCCAGCGCGGTCCGGAGGTCATGTGTAATCCGCCTCGCTCCCGGCGTCGTCCGCACCCGTCGGCATTCAGCGCCAACGCGGCACGCCGTTCAAGAGCTACCGCCCGGCGAGCGTTCGTCGCGGGTCCTTGCCGGGGCGCGAGCGGGGCGATAATGGTCTAGCGTCAGCCTAGCGCGCCGCGCAACAACTCGTATCAGCGGACATCAGGAATTCGATATGCGCATCCAATCTCTCGGCTTGGCGTTCGTGGGTTTTGTCGCATTCAGCCCGGCGGCATTCGCGCAGGACGTTGCCGCGGGCGAGAAGGTGTTCGCGAAATGCAAGGTCTGCCATCAGGTCGGTGAAAATGCCAAGAACGGCGTGGGCCCCGAGCTCAACGGCCTCGTCGGCCGCAAGTCGGGGTCCGTCGCGGGCTACAATTACACGCCCGCCAACAAGAATTCCGGCCTGACATGGGATGAGGCGACGCTGCAGGAATACCTGAAAAATCCGCGTGCGAAGATTCCCGGCACCAAAATGGTGTTTCCGGGGCTTCCCAACGCGGCCGACATTGACAACCTCATTGCCTATCTCAAGCAGTTCGGCCCGGACGGAAAGAAAACTTGAGCAACGCGGCGCGCGGGCCATTCTTTGTGTCCTTCGCGGCAGGCCTGGCCGCCTGGCATTCGGCAGCCGCAGCCGATCTCAACGATTATCCGACTTCTGCTCGCGCCGATTACGTCTTCGCCTGCATGAAGACCAACGGCGAAACCCACCAGGTGCTCGAGCAATGCTCGTGCTCGATCGACGTGATCGCGTCGATCCTGCCGTACGATCGCTACGTCGGCGCCGAGACCGTGCTCTCGCTGTCCCAGGTGCCGGGGCGATTCGGCGCGATGTTCCGATCTCCGGAGGAGGCGAAAGCCGCGGTGACCGAATTGCGCCGCGCGCAGGCGGAGGCGGATGTGCGCTGCTTCTAGTCGTCACTCACTCGCAGCACAGAGGGAGCACGGCCGCGCCGCAGGCCCGCCCGCGGAAACCTGCAAGCTGGCCGACACAACGTGACGTAACAATCCGGAGCCGCACGTGCGCTTCAAGCGCGCACACTCCCCGGGCATGCGCAAACTTTATGCAGCCATGCTGCCGCGAGCCGAAACGGCCGGTGCCGCGACCGGGAACGAACTGATCGCAATAGATAGTCACTGGCGCGCTTGATTGAGGTGCCCTCGCGCCGGACGGGTTTTTCGCTTGCGCCCCCAAAAACCCCGGCATAAGCTTTTGCTAGTTTCCGGCTTCAAGGGCGTCAGTTGACGGGATCGCTGGCGTTTCTTCGAAAGTCGCGCGAGGCGTGGATCTCGCCCTGCCTCGTCGAGGCTGTGACACGCTGCCGGAAGCGCATCCCATTGCCAGGGTCGGTGCCGGGGCGCGGCACATCGGGCCTCTTCACCTCGCAAGACCCACGCAGAAGCCGCAGGGAGGACTCGTGATGCGCAAATACCTACTCACGACCTGCGTTGGCGCATTGGCGGTATTCGCCGCCGGAGGCGCCAACGCCAATGACGAACTGATCAAGATGTCGCAGAACCCCAAAGACTGGGTGATGCCGACGGGAGACTACTTCAACCAGCGTTACTCGAAGCTCAAGCAGATCACTTCGAGCAATGTCGGCAAGCTGCAGGTCGCGTGGACCTTCTCGACCGGCGTGCTGCGGGGTCATGAAGGCGGGCCGCTGGTGATCGGCAATGTGATGTACGTGCACACGCCGTTCCCGAACATCGTCTATGCGCTCGATCTCAACAACGACGGCAAGATCCTGTGGAAATACGAACCCAAGCAGGATCCCAACGTGGTCCCGGTAATGTGCTGCGATACCGTGAACCGCGGCCTGTCCTACGGCGACGGCAAGATTTTCTTGCACCAGGCCGACACCACCGTGGTGGCGCTCAACGCCAAGGACGGCTCGGTCGCCTGGACCGCCAAGAACGGCGATCCCGCCAAAGGCCAGACCGGCACGTCCGCCGTGGCGGTGATCAAAGACAAGGTCATCGTCGGCATCTCGGGCGGCGAGTTCGGCGTGCAATGCCACGTCACCGCCTATGACCTGAAGACCGGCAAGCAGGTATGGCGGGCGTTCTCGGAAGGGCCCGACGATCAAATCCTGGTCGATCCGCAGAAGACCACCGAGCACGGCAAGCCGGTGGGTGCCGATTCCAGCGTCAAGACCTGGCAGGGCGATCAGTGGAAGATCGGCGGCGGCTGCACCTGGGGCTGGATCTCCTACGACCCGCAGCTCAACCTTCTCTACTACGGCTCGGGCAATCCCTCGACCTGGAACCCCAAGCAGCGTCCGGGCGACAACAAATGGTCGATGACCATTTGGGCGCGCAGCCCTGACGACGGCAAGGCCCGCTGGGTCTATCAGATGACGCCGCACGACGAGTGGGACTACGACGGCGTCAACGAAATGATCCTCGCCGATCTCAACATCGGCGGCCAGGCCAAGAAGGTGCTGGTCCACTTCGACCGCAACGGCTTCGGCTACACGCTCGACCGCACCAACGGCGAGCTGCTGGTCGCCGAAAAATACGACCCGAAGGTCAATTGGGCCACCAAGGTCGACATGGACAAGTCCTCGAAGACCTACGGGCGTCCGCTGGTGGTCTCGCAATACTCGACCGACCAGAACGGCGAAGACAAGAACACCAAAGGCGTGTGCCCGGCGGCACTGGGATCCAAGGACGAACAGCCGGCGGCCTACTCGCCCGACACCCAGCTGTTCTACGTGCCGACCAACCACGTCTGCATGGACTATGAGCCGTTCAAGGTGAGCTACACCGCCGGCCAGCCCTATGTCGGGGCGACGCTGTCGATGTATCCGCCACAGGGCGAGACCCACATGGGTAATTTCATCGCCTGGGACGCCAAGACCGGCAAGATCGTGTGGTCCGACAAGGAGCAGTTCTCGGTCTGGTCGGGAGCGCTCGCCACCGCCGGCAACGTGGTGTTCTACGGAACGCTCGAGGGCTATCTGAAGGCGGTCGACGCCAAGACCGGCAAGGAGCTCTACAAGTTCAAGACGCCGTCCGGCATCATCGGCAACGTGATGACCTATGAGCACAACGGCAAGCAATTCGTCGCGGTGCTCTCCGGCGTCGGCGGCTGGGCCGGGATCGGGCTCGCGGCGGGCTTGACCAACCCGACCGACGGCCTCGGTGCAGTCGGCGGCTACGCGGCGTTGCGCAACTACACCGCGCTGGGCGGCCAGCTCACGGTGTTCGCGCTGCCGGGCAGCTGACGCCAAGGCCGCTGCAAGGATCGGAACCGGCGCGTCGGTTGAAGACCGGCGCGCCGGCCCTTCTTGCCGGTTTCCGAGTTCCAGCAGCCGAAGGAATGCCCTCGTGCGCAAGAGCTCTCTCGCCGGAGCGCTCGCCGTAACGCTCCTGCTCCACGCGGGCTCGGCATCGGCCGACGGCTCCGGCGACCCCAAGGCGGTCAAGGACGACGACGGGAAATATTACGACGCCGAAGGCAACCCGACCTACAAGATCGCGGCCGACGGGACGGTCGACTGGTACACCTATTCGGGTTTCCGCCGTTATCACTCCGATTGCCACACCTGCCATGGTCCCGATGCCGAGGGATCGAGCTACGCGCCGGCGCTGAAGGATTCGGCCAAGACCATGAACTACGCGGATTTCGCCAACATCGTCGTCAACGGCCGCAAGAACGTCACCACGTCGCAGGAAAACGTGATGCCGGCGTTCGGCACCGACCAGAACGTGATGTGTTATCTCGACGACATCTTCGTGTACGTGCGCGCTCGCGGCAACGAGGCCGTGCCGCGCGGCCGGCCGCAGAAGCACGCGGACAAGCCGAACGGCGCGCAGGAGAGCGAGAAGAGCTGCATGGGCCAGTAGCCGGTGTGCCGGAAAGCCTACCCTGCGATTCCGGACCCGGTCGATCGCGGCTCGATTCGGTCGAAGGACCGCCATGCGCGGATCGTGGAGACATCGCGTTTTCCCGGCAGCCCTTTTGACGGCCGCGCTGCCCGCCGCCGTTGCGGCGCTTGCGCAGGACGAGAGCCGGGAAGTTTCGATCGAGCTCATCGACCCCAAAGTACTGCGGGTTTGCGCCGATCCGCGCAACATGCCGTTCTCGGACGAGCAGGGCGAGGGCTTCGAGAACAAGCTCGCGGAGCTGTTCGCAAACAAGCTCGGGAAGAGCGTGGCCTACGTGTGGTACCCGCAGGCGACCGGCTTCGTGCGCAACACGCTCGGCGCACACAAATGCGACGTGATCATGGGGTTTCCGCAGGGCAACGACATCGTCCAGAGCACGAATCCGTATTACCGGACCTCCTACGCGCTGGTGTTCAAATCCGGAAACGGCCTCGAGGGGGTCGAGCGGCTGAGTGATGCGCGCCTGCGGGCAAAGCACATCGGCATCGTGGCCGGCACGCCGCCCAGCAATTATCTGGCATCGAGCGGGCTGATGATGACCGCCAAGCCGTACCCGCTGGTCATCGACACGCGGGTCGATTCCTCGGCGCAGGCTATGATCAAGGATCTGACAGACGACGTCATCGATGCCGGGGTGCTGTGGGGACCGATGGCGGGATATTATGCCAAACGAGCGAACCCGCCGCTTACCGTGGTGCCGCTGACACACGAAGCCGGCGTGCCGCCGCTCGTCTATCGCATCACCATGGGGGTGCGTTTCTCGGATCAGGAATGGAAACGCACGCTCAACCGCATGATCCAGGAGAACCAGCCGGCCATCGACGAGATCCTGTTGGCTTACGGGGTGCCGCTGCTCGACGAGAACGACCAGCCGATCCGGCAGAAATCGCCTTCGACACGCCCGTGAGCCCCCAACGGCGGGGATGTTTTCACTCCATTGCCTGCTGGATGATGCGGGCAAGAGCAAATAAGCGCCGCTCGATGAGCTGCGGCACTTCGCAGACGTAGCCCACCGTCTTCTTCTCGTCCTCGTAAACCCGGATGTCCCAGTCGAGCTGATTGGCGAGGTCGTCGATCTTGCCTTCCTCCGCCTTGGCGTCCCGCAGCCGATGCAGCTCGGCGGTCTTGGCACGGATTTTCTCGACCACTCCCTTCTGCTTGCGGGAAAACCGCTCGATGCCGTCCATGACTTCGGAACGCTCGCGCGACAGCGTCTCGAACAGCCCCGCGAACAGCTGTTTTCCTTTTTGTTCGCGCTCAGCCGAATTGCCGAGAAATTCCGCAATCAGCTTCTCGGCCTGATCGAGCGGGGTGCGGCGCGCGGCGAGCCGCGGCACGAGATCGGCGATTTTCGGGTCATCCTGCCACTTACCGCGTACGTCCTCGATCGGCGGCCCGGCCCACACCGCCGCCACCGAGAGTTCCGGCACCTTGATCTGAGCGCACGGCCAATCGGGAAATCGCGGATCGGCCGCAAAGGCGCGCACGGGCGCGGCGATCCATATCGTCAGAGCAACGAGCGAAAGCCTGGCGATCAGGGTCGGCCGCGGGCCGCGGGCTGGCACCTCTCCCCGTTGGGGAGAGGTCGGCTGCCGAAGGCAGCCGGGTGAGGGGGGCACGATGGATTTGCCTGCCCCAAAAGCCCGTTCCCCCTCACCCCATCCCTCGCCCCTGCGGGGAGAGGGAGGAGACTGCGGCCCGGCCGCAACCGAGCGCAATAGCGATCCGCCCCACGCGGCAATCGGACGAAGCCGGCCCAAGCTGTGCCTCATGCCTCTCCCCCCGGGGCGGCACCGCGGCGCGCCAACAGTCCGCGCGCCGGGTCGTAAGCCACGATCGCCGCAAACAGGAAGGCGAGCGCGCAGCCGCACACGACGCCAAGCGAGATCCAATTCACCTGCGCATAGAGCGCAAACCGGGTGAGCTCGACCGCGTGGGTGAAGGGGTTGAACTCACACACGTAGTACAGCAGGGGGCTCGATTCCCGTACCCGCCACAGCGGGTAGAGCGCGGAAGAAGCGAAGAACATCGGGAAGATCACGAAATTCATGATGCCGGCGAAATTTTCGAGCTGCTTGACGAGCGAGGAAATCAACATTCCGAGGGCGCCCAGCATCAGTCCCGACAGGATCAGGGCCGGCAGTACGGTCAAATACCCGATCGGCGGCGGTTCGATCCCCCACAGCCAAGCGATCTGCAGGTAAGCGTAAACTTGCAACAGCGACACCGCGGTCCCGGCGAGCAGTTTCGAGAACAGCAGGAAGGAGCGCGGGAACGGACTCACCAGCAGCGTTCGCATGTTGCCCATCTCGCGGTCGTACACCATGGAGAGCGAGGATTGCATGCCGTTGAACAACTGGATCATCACCATCAAGCCGGGGGTTATGTATTCCTCGTACAGGACGTAGACTTCGTAGGGCGGAATGATCGAGACCCCGAGCACCTGCCGGAATCCGGCGGCGAAGATGAACAACCATACCAACGGCCGCACCAGCGCCGAGACGAAGCGCTCGCGCTGGTGCAGAAAGCGCAGCGCCTCGCGCCATACGATCCCCTTGAGGCAGATCGCATAGCGGGTCAGCGCAGCGGGAGCTGCCGATGTTCGCGCCAGCGTCGTCATGCGGCCTCGCTCGGGCCGAGCGCGCTGGTGAGCGCACCGAACGCGCCGCGAATGTCCGCCGCTGCGGTCTGCGCAAGGATGCTCGCGACCGGGCCGTGCGCGAGCACGTTTCCGAGATGCAGCACGATGACGCCGTCGCTGTCGGCGACCTCGTCGACGAGGTGCGTCGCCCACAGCACGCAAACGCCGTCCCGCGCGACGAGGTCGTGCACGTGGCGCAAGATTTCCGCGCGTGCCTTGATGTCGAGCCCGACGGTCGGCTCGTCGAGCACCAGGAGCTGCGGGCGATGCAGCAGCGCGCGGGCGATTTCCACTCGCCGCATCTGCCCGCCGGACAGCGCGCGGACCTTGTCGCCGGCGCGCTCCGACAGGTTGACGCGGGCCAGCACGGTTTGCGCGCGCTGCCGCGCCTCGCGCGTGCCGATGCCGTGCAGCGCCGCGTGATAGCGCAGGTTCTGCATGACCGAGAGGTCGAGATCGAGCGTGCGCGGCTGGAACACCACGCCGAGTCGCCGCAGCGCTTCCCCCGGGCTCGCGCCGACGTCGTAGCCGAACACCCGGATCCGGCCCCGCCTGACCGCGTAGAGCCGCGTCACCAGCGAAAACAGCGTGCTCTTTCCTGCACCGTTGAGCCCGAGCAGCACGGTGAAGCTCGCCGGCTCGAGTGCGAAGCTCACGTCCTCGAGCGCGCGCCGCGCGCCGTACCAATGGCTGAGGCCCTCCATCGCGAGCGCGGACTCCGCGGATTTCAAATCATGCATGTTGCGTGCTGCTCCTGCGCGCGGCCGTCATTGCCCGGCAATCGCGATGCCCCAGGGAAGTTCGCCGACCTGAATGGTCTTGATCACCTTGAGCGCCGCGACATCGATGACGGAGACGTCGTTGGAGAGGCCGTTGGTCGTGAGCAGGTATTTCTCGTCCGGGGTGAACGCCAGATGCCAGACACGCTGGCCGACCAGTAGGTATTTCTTCACTTCGTGGGACGCACCGTCGATGACCGCTACGCGATTGGCGGGGCCGAGCGCCACAAATCCGGTTTTGCCGTCGCGGGTGATCGCGATGCCGACCGGCTGAATGGCTTCCTGACGCAGGCCCGGTATCTCGAAGCCGATCTTTTTCGATACTTCGTGCTTTGCCGGATCGATCACGCTCAACGTGCCGCCGACCTCCGCCGAGACCCACAGCTCCGAGCCGTCGCGCTTGAATTCCGCAAAGCGCGGGCGCGAGTCGACGAGCACGTTCGCCACGATGCGTCGCGTTTGCGTGTCGATGAAATGCGCCATGTTGGTGGTCTCGGAGGTATTCACCAGGATCTTGCCGTCGGGGCTCAGCCCCATGCCCTCGGGCTCGACCCCGACCTGCACGTCGCCGACCCGGGTGCGCTTCTCGACGTCGATGATGGTGACCGTGTTGTCGTTCTCGTTCGCCACATAGAGCAGATTTCCGCCGGGATCCAAGGTGAACAGCTCCGGATCGGGTCCGGACGGCAGCGTGCCGGCGATCTCGCCGGTCCGGGTGTCGATCATCTGGATCGTGTCGTCATCCCCGACTGCGACCAGCACGAAGCGACCGTCTTTGGTCAGCTCGATCCCGCGCGGCCGCTGCCCGACCTTGATGGTCTTCACGGCCGCCATCTTCTCGGTATCGATGACCGTGACGGTGTTGCCCTTCTCGTTCGACACGTAGGCGGTGAACGCACCGCCGCTCGCCCCCGAGATCAGCCAAAGCAACGTCGCGAGCGCGCCGCAAATCGAGTGGCGCAGCGAATTTACTGGAGCCGGCATTTGCTCTCGGGCCGGTCGTAGCCGAGCGTATCGAGTTCGGTCACGGGATGGAGAAAGCCCTCCTGCGGCGACACGGAGACCACGGTCTTTCCGTCCGCCAGCAGGATGGGCTGGCGCAGCTGCCAATTCCAGTCGCGCAATGTCAGCTTGCGCCCCTTGAACGCCGCCAGCGCAAAATCCGGGCTCTTCAGATATGCGGCAATTCCCTGCGGATCGGCGGACCGCGCGCGCGAAGCGCTCTCGCCGATCATGCGCACCGCCGACCACGCCTGCATGTCGAGCGGCGTCATTCTGCGCCCAAACGATTTCGTGAAGCGGTTCTGCAATTGCACCGCGCCCCATTGTTCGTGCGAGGCGTCCCAGCTCTTGGGCACTAGGCCGGCGGAGCCTGCGACCGGCCGGGCATCCCAGGTTCGATAGGGAAGATATGCCGCGAATACTTCGCTCTCGTCGGCGGCGACGAGCACATCATAGGCCGGGGCCTGCTGAGTAAAAACCGGAATCTGGCGCTGAATCTGCACGATGCCGCTGTCGGTGCGCCGCGCGCCTCCGGTGTCCTCGAACACCCGCTCCTCGACGATCTTTGCGCCGAACCGTCCGGCCGCTCGCTTCAGCGCGTCGGCATAGAGCTTGTCGGGCTGGTGCGAGCCGGCGACGAGCAGCCATCGCCGCCATTGCTTCCACACGAGATATTGGGCGAGGCCGTCCGCGAGCATGGAGCGGGTCGGAGCGACGTGGATGACGTCGGACCGGCACTCTCGCTCGCGCAGGCGATCGTCGGTCGCGCCGACATTGAACAGCAGGAGCCCGCGGCCGCGGCCGGCATCGGCGGCGCGGAGCAGGGCGTCGGCGGACAAATCGACGAGTACGAAGGCGACGCGCTGCTCGGCGAAATCCGCGAGCGCCACGGCCGGATCGTCGTTGCCGGAGAGCTTGGTTTCACGAAGCTCGAAATGCTGGTTCAGAAATTTTCCGGTCGTGTTGTTGTCCTCGATTCCGAGCCGGGCTCCCGCAATGCCGTTGTCGGCGGCCGGCAAGTCGAGCAGCGAAATGGTCTCGCGGTGCTCGAGTCGGTGCAGATAGCCGATCGCAAATTCGACCGGATCGGCGCCGGCCGCGTTGCACATGCAAGCCAGCCCCATCCCCGCGGCCACGAAAGCTCGGCTGACCCAAAACACCGCCCGGAACCACCCAGGTGCCTGCGACATCGGCAATTGTTGTTTCAATCATGATCGATCCTCCGTAGTCTGGCCAGAGCGGATCGCTTCCTGCGCGGAAGAACCACAGGACGAAGTCGAGACGATGCGCGGATTGCCGCACGTGCTGGCACTCCCGATGTTGGCGCTGCTGTCGTCGGCGGCACCTGCCGCACAGGCCGTGGCGGTATTCGAGTTCGAGCTGATCGACACCAGCCTCGAAGGTGCGATCAACGGGCCGCGCCGCGACGAGCAGGCGCGATTGGCGCGGCTCGCCGACTCATTGCGCGGGCAGCTCGCGGCGTCGGGCCGCTGCGTTCCGGTGAACATCGCGCCGGTCGCCGAGGAGGCCCGCCACAGCAACCTGCAGGCGTGCGGCGGCTGCGATTCGAAGCTCGCCGCCCGGGCCGGCGCGGACCTCGCCGTCACCGGCACGGTCCAGAAAATCTCCAATCTCATTCTCAACATGAATATCTACGTCCGCGATGTCGACGGCCGTATGGTGAAGCAGATGAGCGCCGATTTCCGCGGCAATACCGACGAGTCCTGGTCCCGCGCGCTCGATTGGCTCGTGCGCAATCGACTGCTGCCGGAAACGGGCAGGGCAGAGCGATGACCCTATTCCTGGCGAGCGTCACCGACGCCGCCGAAGCCGAAATCGCGCTCGCGCATGGGGTGGACATCATCGATTTCAAGCATCCGGCGAGAGGTGCGCTCGGCGCACTCGACACCGACGAGGTGCGCGCGGGCGTCGGCGCGATCGCGGGCAGGCGGCCGGTCAGCGCGGTCACCGGCGATCTGCCGATGCGGCCCGAAGTCGTTGTCGAGGCGGTGCGCTCGATGGCGAGCACCGGAGTTGATTTCGTCAAGGTCGGGTTGTTTCCCGAAAGCGGCCGCGCGGCATGCGTCGCCGCGCTGCGTGTCCTCGCGGGAAAAGCCAAGCTCATCGGTGTGATGTTCGCCGATCTCGGCCCGGATTCGGAGCTGATCCGGGCGATGGCGGAGGCAGGCTTCGCCGGGGCGATGCTCGACACCGCCCGCAAGGACGGCCGCCGCCTGCTCGACCATATCGACATGCCGACGCTGCGGGAATTCGTCGCGGCCTGCAGATCCTACGGGATAATGGCGGGGCTAGCGGGCTCGCTCGAGATACCCGACGTGCCGCGGCTGCTGCTGCTCGAGCCCGACGTGCTCGGTTTCCGCACCGCGCTTTGTGCGGATCGCAATCGCGCGGGTCCGATCGATGCCCAGGCGGTCGAGCTCGTTCGCGAGCTCATCCCGCTCGACGAGCGCAACGCGCTCTACGAGCACCGGCGGGCGGCGGTCGATTACCGGCTGCTCGCGGCGCGCGGGTATGCCTTCGATCCGACCAAGAATACGCCGACCGATCACGTCTTCGTCCACGATTTCGTGCTCCCGGTTCGCATCGGAGCCTATGCAAGCGAGCACGAGAAGCCGCAGCGGGTGCGCTTCGATGTCGACGTGCAGGTGCTGCGGCCGCCCCACGAGGCCGAGGACATGCGCGACGTGTTCTCCTATGATGTCATCACCGACGGCGTCTGCATGATCGCCGCGCTCGGCCATGTCGCGCTTGCCGAGACCTTGGCCGAGCGGATCGCCGCGCTCCTGCTGCAACATCCGCGCGTGGTGCGGGCGACCGTGCGCCTCGAAAAACTCGATCTCGGCCCGGGTGCCGTGGGCGTCGCGATCGAGCGCGAACGCGCCGCGGAGACCGCAAAGGTGCATCAGCTCTATCCGGCTGCCCGTCGCGATCCCAATGCGGCGGAGTGATTTGGCGGATGTCGAGCGGCGCGGTGATCGTCAAGCTCGGCGGCAGCTATGCGGCCTCCGCGCAGCGCAATGCTGCTTGGCTCGACGCGATCGATCGGTGCGCGGGCGCGGTGATCCTGGTGCCGGGGGGCGGACCATTCGCGGATGCGGTCCGCACCACGCAGCAGACGATCGGCTTCGACGACCGGGCGGCGCACCGCATGGCGCTGCTCGCCATGGAGCAATACGGCTGCGCTCTCGCGAGCGGTCGGCAAGGCTGGAAGCCCGCACGCTCGCCCGAGCAAATCTGCGACATCTTGCGCGAAGGCGGCGTACCGGTCTGGGCGCCGGCCCTCATGGTGCACGCGGCGAAAGACCTGCCTGAATGCTGGGAACTCACCTCCGACAGCCTGGCCGCCTGGCTGGCCGCCGTGCTGGGGGTGCGCAGGCTGCTGCTCGTCAAGGCCGCGTCCGGGCCGAGGGGCCCCTGCTCGGCTGCGGATCTCGCCGCGGCGGGCGTGGTCGATCCGCTGTTTCCCCGGTTTCTTGGAGCGAGCGGCGCGCAAGCTTACATTGCCGGGCCGGCCGACCATGCGGCAGCCGCTGACGCGATCCAGCGCGGCGGGCCGCCCGGGTCGCCGATCGGTCTGCCCTAGGATCGGGCGAGCCGCAACGCAAGCGCGAGCGCGGGAGCGATGCCCGAGCGTATCTTGTTCCTGACCGGACATCTTGCCCGGCCGCGGCTCGAAAAGGTGCTCGCCGGGCTTGCGGAGCCCGGTTTCGACTGGTCGATCCACGACGTTGGCGTCAAGGTCGCCGCGCTGATGACCGAGGCCATCATCTCGCGCCGCCTGCCGCGTCCGGTGCAAGCTAGCCGTATCCTGTTGCCGGGCCGCTGCCGGGCGGATCTGCAACGGCTCAGCGCGGAGTTCAGCGTGCCGTTCGAGCGCGGCCCCGAGGAGTTGAAGGATATTCCGGCGTTCTTCGGCAAACGCGGACGGCCGCCCGATCTCTCCCGCTACGACGTTCGCATCTTTGCGGAGATCGTCGACGCGTCCGCGCTCAGCGTCGAGACGATCCGAAGGCGCGCGTTGCGTATGCGCACGGCCGGCGCCGACGTCATCGATCTCGGCTGCTTGCCCGATACGCCGTTTCCGCACCTCGAAGAAGCGATCGCCGAGCTCAAGCGCGCGGGGCTGTCGGTCAGCGTCGATTCGGGAAATGTCGAGGAACTGCAGCGCGGCGGGCGCGCCGGTGCCGATTTTTTGCTCAGCCTCACGGAACACACGCTCGAGGTCGCTGCCGAGACCGGTGCTTGCGCGGTGCTGGTTCCCGCAAGCCACGGCGATCTTGCTTCGCTGTTACGCGCGGCCGAAGCCGCGAAGCGGCGTCGCATTCCGGCGATTCTCGACCCGGTGCTCGATCCCATTCATTTCGGATTCATGGCCTCGCTTGCGCGTTACGCCGAGCTGCGGGAGCGGCTGCCCACGGCGGAAATCCTGATGGGCACCGGCAATTTGACCGAGCTGACGGATGCGGATTCCGCAGGCGTCACCGCGGTCCTGCTGGGGATCTGCTCGGAGCTCGCGATCCGCAACGTGCTGGTCGTGCAGGTCAGCCCGCACACGCGCCGCACCATCGAGGAGCACGATGCCGCGCGACGGCTGATGTTCGCGGCGCGCGCCGATAACAGTTTGCCCAAGGACATCAGCGACGCGCTCGTCGCCCTGCACGCACGCAAGCCCTTCCCCAACACGCCGCAGGAGATCTCAGAGCTCGCCCGCGAGGTGAAGGATCGCAATTTCCGCATCGAGGTCGCGGAGGACGGGATCCATGTCTACAATCGCGACGGACATCACGTGGCGCAGGATGCGCTCTCGGCGTTTCCGAAGCTCGGGGTCGAGCACGACGCTCCACATGCGTTCTATCTCGGCAGCGAACTCGCCAAGGCGGAGATCGCTTGGCGGCTCGGCAAACGCTATGCCCAGGACGAGCCGCTCGACTGGGGCTGTGCGGTCGACCGCGAGCCCGAGGATTTGACGCGGCTGCGCGAGGCTGGACATACGCTGCGCGGATGCAAGCCGGAGAGCTAACCTGCTTAGGCGATGTTGCAAACAACGAGCCTCACGCGCTCTTCTCCTCCCCCTGAAAGGGGGGAGGACGACCGCGCAGCGGTCGGGAGGGGGGTCGCGATCCCCGCCCATCCCTCCCCTTTTCAAGGGGAGGGAGTCGCCGGGGGCGCAGTTGGTGTCAAAATCGAGCATTGTGTCCTTTGCCCGCCGAGCTCGATCGGGTTCGGCTCACGCGGCTTTGTGAACCCATGCCCATGATCCGCGAGACGATCGTGACGACGGCGAATGCCGAAGGCCGCGTACACCTTGCGCCGCTCGGCATCATCGCGGACGGCGAAGGGTTCGTGCTGGCGCCGTTTCGCCCCTCGACGACGCTCGACAATCTTCGCGCGGTGCCGTTCGCGGTGGCGAACTATACGGACGACGTGCGCATCTTCGCGGGATGCCTGACCGGACGCCGCGACTGGGCCGTCGAGGCAGCGCAGAAAATTCCCGTACCACGGCTAGCAGGCGCACTCGCCCACGCGGAGCTCGCAGTCACCACGGTTACCGAGGACGTGCAGCGGCCGCGGTTCCGTTGCCGCGTGGTCCATCGCGTCTCACACGCGCCGTTCGAAGGCTTCAATCGCGCCAAGGCCGCGGTGATCGAGGCGGCCATCTTGGTGAGCCGGCTTGATTTCCTGCCGCGCGAAAAGATCGAGCGCGAGATCGATTATCTGCGCATCGCGGTAGAAAAGACCGCTGGCGCCGCGGAGCAGGAGGCCTGGAATTGGCTGATCGAGAAGATTCGCAGCCATTATGCCGCAGCCGCGGAGCGCTCCGCGTGATATGACCGCCCGAACGGCGTCTTTCGGGCATGTCGAACCTGCGTTACAAGAAACCATGCCGCATCCGAGCAATCCCCGGCAGCAAACGAGCCGCGCCTGCGCGGCTCGCGCGCAACGATGGGCTTGGCTGCTGCTGGCCCTGAGCTGGTTTGCTGCGACGGCCGCTTCGGCAGAACCGCTGCCTCTCTTGCGCATCGGTGTTCTCAAATTCGGCACGGTGAACTGGGAGCTCGACGTGATCCGGCGTCACGGGCTCGAGCGCCGCAATCGTTTTTCGCTCGAGACGACCGAACTCGCCGGTAAAGAGGGCGCCGCGGTAGCCCTCCAGGGCGGCGCCGTCGACGTGATTTTCACGGATTGGCTCTGGGTCGCCAAGAGCCGCGCGCTCGGCAGCGATTTCACCTTCGCGCCGCATTCGCACGCGACCGGCGGGTTGATGGTCCGCCGCGATTCCGGCATCAACAGCATTGCCGATCTCGAGGGGCGGAAGATCGGAATCGCCGGCGGACCGGTGGACAAGAGCTGGCTGGTCTTGCGCGCCTTCGCCAAGAAAATGTCGGGGCTCGATCTGGTGCGCGCGGCCGAGCCGGTGTTCGCCGCCCCGCCGCTGCTCAACGAGATTCTCAAGCAGGCCGAGGTCCCGGCCGCGATCAATTTCTGGCAATACAATGCGCGGCTGCCCGAGACGGATTACATCGAGCTCGTGCGGGTCGAGGACATGCTGCCGGCGCTGGGAGTGCCGGCGCAAACCCCGCTGCTCGGTTGGGTGTTCAGCGAAAGTTGGGCCGCCAAGCACCCGGGGCTCGTCCGCGGGTTCCTGGCAGCGGCCCGGGAAGCTCGCGAAAAACTCGCCGAGTCGCCGCAGGAGTGGCAGAGCATTGCGCCGCTCGTCCGCGCCGAGGATGCGGCGATGCTGGAGCGCCTGCGGCAAGCCTATCGGCGCGGTATCGTGGGGCCGCTACCGGATGTGCCCGCCGGCGACGCGCTCGGCGCAGCACAGCGGCTGCTCGAGCTTCTCACCGCGTTCGGCGGCATCGACGAGGCACCGCCCGGCGGCCGCTTGCCGCAGGGTACGTTCTTCCCCGCCTCGTGACCGTGCGCGCGCTCCAGGTTTTTCACAGCCGAGATTTCTGGCTGCGCTGCCTTTCGGCGGCCGCGCTGCTCGCGGTCTGGCAGATCGCCGCGGCCGTAGCCGCAAGCCCGTTGCTGCCGGGGCCCGGAGTCGTCGTTGCGGCGCTGCTCGATCGGATCATTCGCGGCCGGCTCATCGCCGATCTCGGCATCAGTCTCGCGCGGGTGGCGGCAAGTTTCGTGCTCGCGATGGCGGTCGGCTCCGCGATCGGAATCGTGATGGGACGCAGCCGCCGTATCGACCGGCTGTTCGATCTCTGGCTCATCCTCGGCCTCAACATACCGGCGCTCGTGATCATCCTGCTGTGCTACGTGTGGATCGGGCTGTCCGAAGTTGCCGCCGTGACCGCGGTCGCGCTCAACAAGGTTCCCACCTGCGCGGTGATCCTGCGCGAGGGAGCGCGCTCGATCGACCGCGAGCTGCTGCAGGTCGGCGAAGTGCTGCGCCTCTCCTGGGGGCGGCGCATGCGCGCCGTCTATCTGCCGCAGCTCTATCCGTATTTCATGTCGGCGACGCGCGCCGGGTTGTCGCTGATCTGGAAGATCGTGCTGGTCGTCGAGCTGATCGGACGCAGTAACGGCGTCGGGTTCCAGCTCGGCGTCTATTTCCAGTTCTTCGATATCGCCAACATCCTCGCCTATACGGCGAGCTTCGTGGCAGTGGTGATGGCGGTCGAAGCCTTTGCGATTCGTCCGCTCGAGCAATCGTTGACCCGGTGGCGGGCATGAACGCGCTCGAAGTCTCGATCGCCCGCAAGGCGTATCCGCGCGAAGGCGGCGAACTCGTCGCGATCGAGGGACTCGCGTTCGGTGTGCCGGAGGGACAATTCGCCTGCATCCTGGGGCCCTCGGGTTGCGGCAAGACCACGTTGCTGTCGCTGATCGCCGGCCTCGACCGCGATTACCAAGGCACGGTGAGGCGCAGCGGCAATCGGCTCGGCATGGTGTTCCAGACGCCGCGGCTGATGCCATGGCTCACCGCGCGCGAAAACGTGCGGCTCGCACTCGACCCGCCGCCGCGCGCACCCGGCCGCGCCGAGGAAATGTTGGTCGAGATGCAGCTTGAGCCGTTCCTCGACGGCTTCCCTCGGCAATTGTCCGGCGGTCAGCAGCGCCGCGTCGCGCTCGCGCGCGCCTTCGTCAACGACCCCGATCTGCTGCTGCTCGACGAGCCGTTCCTGTCTCTCGATGCGCCGACCGCGCAGCACCTGCGCGAGCACTTGCTAGCACTGTGGTCGCGCCGACGCCCGACCATCCTGTTCGTCACCCACGATCTGCGTGAGGCGCTCAGCCTCGGCGACCGCGTGCTGTTCCTCACGGCGGGGCCGGCGCGGCTTGCCCTCGACCTCCCGCTCGACCTGCCGCGCCCGCGCCACCCGGACGATGCGAGCATCGAGGCGACGCGGGTGAAGCTGCTCGGGAGCCATCCTGACCTGCTGAGAGGCCTCACCACGGGCGCGGCCGCCGAAAGCATCCCGTGAGCGTGCCGCCGCGGGGCTGCGCGCGCGGACGGGAACATGCTAGAGAACAGATCGTAGAGTGGGTTGAGCGTCTGCGAAAACCCACCATGCAGCCCGGCATGCCGCGCTGAGCCGCACGCATTCTCGGGCCGGCCTCCGGCCGATCGCCCTCGCCGCCGCAAAGCAGCGCGTAGGAGTTGCCGCATGCCCGAAGCGTTCATCTGCGATGCCGCCCGAACCCCGATCGGCCGCTATGGCGGCGCGCTCGCCAAAGTGCGCACCGACGATCTCGCCGCGGTCCCCATCCGGGCGTTGATCAAGCGCAATCCCAAGGTCGACTGGGCGGCGCTCGACGAGGTCTATCTCGGCTGCGCGAACCAGGCCGGCGAGGACAATCGCAACGTCGCCCGCATGGCGCTGCTGCTCGCCGGACTGCCGGATTCCGTCGGAGGCGTCACTCTCAACCGGCTCTGCGCGTCGGGCCTCGAAGCGGTCGCAAGCGCAGCGCGCGCGGTGCGCGCCGGCGACATCGATTTCGCGATTGCGGGCGGGGTCGAATCGATGACGCGCGCGCCGTTCGTCATGGGCAAGGCCCAGGAGGCATTCCAGCGCACCTCGGAGATCTACGACACGACCATCGGCTGGCGCTTCGTCAATCCGGTGCTCAAAGCGCAATACGGCATCGATTCCATGCCGGAGACCGGCGAGAACGTTGCCCAGGAGTTCCAGGTCACCCGCGCGGACCAGGACGCCTTCGCGTTGCGCTCGCAGCAGCGCGCCGGACGCGCGATCGCGTCCGGCTATTTCGCCGAGGAGATCGTCCCGGTCGAAGCGCCCGGCGGCAGAGGCGGCCCGATCCTCGTCGACAAAGACGAGCATCCGCGCCCCGATACGACCCTCGAGGCTCTCGCCAAGCTCAAAACCCCGTTCCGCACGCCCGGCACGGTCACGGCCGGCAACGCCTCCGGCGTGAACGACGGCGCCGCCGCGATGATCATCGCGTCGGAAGCGGCCGTGAAGCGCCATGGTTTAAAACTCCGGGCGCGCGTGCTCGGCTCGGCCTCCGCCGGCGTGCCGCCGCGCATCATGGGCATCGGTCCGGTGCCCGCGACCCGCAAGCTGATGGACCGCCATAAGCTCAAGATCGGCGATTTCGATGTCATCGAGCTCAACGAAGCCTTCGCGGCGCAATCGCTGGCGGTGCTGCGCCAGCTCGGCCTTGCGGATGACGTCGAGCAGGTCAACCCGAACGGGGGCGCGATCGCACTCGGCCATCCGCTCGGCATGTCCGGGGCCAGGCTGGCCTTGACGGTGACCCATCAGCTGGAAAAAACCGGCGGGCGGCTCGGGCTTGCGACGCTCTGCGTCGGCGTCGGGCAGGGGGCGTCGCTCGCGGTGGAGCGGGTCGCATAAGGAGATCGTCGATGGCGCACACGTTCCCGCGGGAGAGTCTCGCAGCCTTCCCGCCGTCGCTGCATCCCGATTACAAGAGTACGGTCAAGCGCGCCCCGCGCCGGCCGCTGGTCGTGGCCCCGCACACCCTTTCCGAGCTGACCGGACCGGTTTACGGCCACGACAGCATCCAGCCAGGCGACGACGATCTCACCACGCAGCACGCCGGCGAGCCGCTCGGCGAGCGCATCGTCGTGCACGGGCGCGTGCTCGACGAGGACGGCCGGCCGGTACCCGACACGCTCGTCGAGATCTGGCAGGCCAATGCGTGCGGCCGTTACGTCCACCAACGCGACCAGCACCGGGCACCGCTCGATCCGAATTTCTCCGGGGCCGGCCGCACCGCGACCGATGGCGAGGGTCGTTACAAATTCATCACGGTGAAGCCCGGCGCTTATCCGTGGGGCAATCATCCCAATGCCTGGCGGCCCGCCCACATCCATTTTTCCCTGTTCGGGCATTCGTTTTTGTCGCGGCTCGTCACGCAGATGTATTTCCCGGGCGATCCGCTGATGGTCTACGATCCGATCTTCAACTCGGTGCCGGACGAGAAGGCGCGCGCGCGCATGGTCGCGCGGTTCGATCTGGCCGCGACCGTGCCGGATTGGGCGCTGGCCTACGAGTTCGACATCGTGCTGCGCGGCCGCAACCAGGCGCCGCCTCAACCCTGACATGTCCGGAATCACTCCTTCGCAAACGGTCGGTCCCTATTTCGCGATCGCGCTCACGCCCGGGGGCTGCGATTGGACGCCGACCATCGGCAACGATCTGGTCACCCCGGACGCGCAGGGCGAGCGCATCCGCATCGAGGGCCGTGTGCTCGACGGCGACGGCAAGCCGATCGAGGACGCCATGATCGAGATCTGGCAGGCGGACGGCGCCGGCCGGTACGCGCATCCGGCGGATGCGCGGGCGAATCCGAACGCCGCCTTCAAGGGCTTCGGCCGCGCCGGCACCGATGCAAGCGGCCATTATCGCTTCGATAGCGTGAAGCCCGGCGCGGTTCCCGGGACCGATCGGCCGCAGGCACCGCACGTCGTCTTCGCCGTGTTCGCGCGCGGCATGCTGCGCCAATGCTGTACACGCATGTATTTCTCGGACGAGAAGGCGAATGCCGCCGACCCCATCCTAACGCTCGTCCCCCGGGAGCGGCGCGGGACTCTGATCGCGCGGCGGCAGGAAGGCAGCCGGCATGCGGTCTATCGTTTCGACATCCGCCTCCAGGGCGAGGGCGAAACCGTATTTTTCGACGTGTAAGCAACCAACGAACAAGCAAATCGATCGGGAGAAAGCCCATGGTGCGCAAACTCGTCATCGGACCGGCCGCGGTCTTGCTCTCGCTCGCGGCGCTCGACCGCGCCCCGGCGCAGGACGCGGTGAAGATCGGCCTCATCCTGCCGATGACCGGCCAGCAGGCTTCGACCGGCCGCGAGATCGACGCCGCGGTCCGGCTCTACCAGCAGCAGAACGGGACGAGCGTCGCCGGCAAGAAAATCGAGGTGATCCTGAAGGACGACGGCGCGGTTCCGGATAATACCAAGCGGCTCGCCCAGGAGCTGATCGTCAACGACAAGGTCGCGTTCATCGCCGGTTTCGGGGTGACCCCCGCGGCGCTGGCCGCTGCGCCTTTGGCGACGCAGGCCAAGGTGCCCGAAATCGTGATGGCGGCCGGCACATCGATCATCACCGAGCGCTCGCCCTACATTGTGCGGACGAGCTTCACGCTGCCGCAGTCCTCGGTGATCATCGCCGATTGGGCGGTGAAGAACGGCATCAAGAAGGTGGTGTCGATCGTCTCCGACTACGCGCCGGGAATCGATTCCGAGACCTCGTTCAAGGACCGCTTCATCGCGGCGGGCGGCCAGCTCGTCGAGGCGATCCGCGTGCCGTTCCAGAATCCGGATTTCGCACCGTTCCTGCAGCGCGCGCGCGACGCCCAGCCCGACGCCATCTTCGTGTTCGTGCCGTCCGGCCAGGGCGGCGCCTTCGTCAAGCAGTTCGCCGAGCGCGGGCTCGACAAGGCCGGCATCAAATTGATCGGGCCGGGCGACGTCACCGACGACGATCTCCTCAACGGCATGGGCGACGCGGTGGTCGGCACGGTGACGGCGCACCTCTACTCCGCGGCGCATCCCTCGGACATGAACAAGGCCTTCGTCGATGCCTTCAGGAGGGCCAACAACGGGATGCGGCCGAACTTCATGGCGGTCGGCGGCTACGACGGCATGCACCTCATCTATGCGGCGCTGAAGAAAACCAACGGCGCAACCGAAGGCGACGCGCTCGTCGCCGCCATGAAGGGCATGGCGTGGGAGAGCCCGCGCGGGCCGATCTCGATCGATCCGGAGACGCGCGACATCGTGCAGAACATCTACATCCGCAAGGTCGAGAAGGTCGGCAACGAGCTCTACAACGTCGAGTTCGCGACCTTCGAGGCCGTCAAGGACCCGGCCAAGGCCGCGAAGAAGTGATCGTGCCTTGGCGCGCGGCGGCTTAATCCCTCCCCCATCGGGGGAGGGTCGGGGAGCGAAGCGAGCCGGGGTGGGGGCTCCCGGATCCCGTAACCCCACCCGGCTCCGCGCTTTCGCGCGGAGCCACCCTCCCCTTTCAGGGGAGGGAGCATGCTGACCATCCTGTTCGACGGGGTCGCCTACGGCATGCTGCTGTTCGTGCTCGCGTGCGGGCTCGCGGTCACACTCGGCCTGATGAATTTCGTCAATCTGGCGCATGGCGCGTTCGCGATGGCGGGCGGCTACATCACCGTCGTTCTCGTCAATCGCCTGGGGGTGCCGTTCTTCGCCGCGCTCGCGCTCGCATTTCTCGCGACGCTCGTACTGGGCGCGGTGATGGAGCGCACCCTCTACGTGCACGTTTACGCCAAGAGCCATCTGGAACAGGTCTTGTTCACGATCGGCCTGGTGTTCATGGCGGTCGCCGCGGTCGATTACGTGATGGGCTCGCAGCAGCAGTTCGTCGGCATCCCGGCGGCTCTGCAGGGCCGCTACGAGGTCCTCGGCGTCGGTGTCGGCAAATACCGGTTGCTCATCATCGTGATTTGCGGGGTGCTGACGGCAGCACTCCAGCTGATCCTGGTCGCGACGCGGTTCGGCATGCGGCTGCGCGCGGCGGTCGACGATCCCCGCGTGGCGCGCGGGCTCGGCATCCATGTCGATGCGGTGTTCGCGGTGACGTTCGCGGTCGGCTCGGGCCTTGCGGGGCTCGGCGGCGCGCTCGGCGCCGAGATTCTCGGCCTCGATCCGATCTTTCCCCTGAAATACCTGATCTATTTCCTGATCGTCGTGACGGTGGGGGGTACTTCCAGCATCACCGGACCGTTCTTGGCCTCGCTCTTGCTCGGCATCGCCGACGTCGCGGGAAAATATTACGTCCCCAAGCTCGGCGGCTTCGTCATCTATACGATCATGATCGTCGTGCTGCTGTGGCGGCCGCAAGGCCTGTTCGGCCGGGTGACCGCGCGATGAACCTCGCGCCGCAGGTCGCCCGGCAGCTCGCGGCGCGCGCGCGCTGGCGCCCGCTCGAATTCGTGTTCTGGCTGCTCGCGCTTGCCAGCATCTTCCTGCTGCCGGACCGGCATCTGATCCTCACCGAGATCGCCATCCTCGGACTGTTCGCGCTCTCGCTCGATCTCATTCTCGGCTACGCCGGCATCCTTTCGTTAGGTCACGCGGCGTTCTTCGGTCTCGGCGCTTACGCGGCCGGGCTGCTGGCGAACCATTCGCTCCTCACCGAGCCGGTGCTGGCGCTGCTTGCCGCCGGCCTCTGCGCCGCGGCGCTCGGCTTCGCCACGAGCTTCCTGCTGCTGCGCGGCTCCGATCTCACGCGGCTGATGGTCACGCTCGGGATCGCGCTGATCCTGCGCGAGCTCGCCAATCGGTTCGACTGGCTCACGGGCGGCGCCGACGGGTTGCAGGGCATCGTCATCGAGCCGGTGCTGGGCATCTACGAGTTCGATATCACCGGTCACGTTGCCTATGTGTACAGCCTCGCCGTGCTGTTCGTGGCATTTCTCCTCGCGCGCCGTCTCATGAATTCCGCGTTCGGACTGTCGCTGCGGGCGATCAAACGCAATCCGCTGCGCGCTGCCGCGTTCGGCATCTCGGTCGACGCGCGGCTCGTCGCGATCTACACCGTGGCTGCCGGCTATGCCGGCATCGCGGGCGCACTGCTCACGCAGACGACGCAGTTCGCTTCGCTCGATGTGCTCTCGTTCGATCGATCGGCCGACGTGCTGCTGGTATTGATCCTCGGCGGCAGCGGGTATCTGTACGGCGGCCTGATCGGAGCCGTTGTGTTCAAGCTCGTCCAGGACCTGCTGATCGATTTCACCGCGCAGTATTGGCAATTCTGGATCGGCCTCGTCCTGGTGCTGATCGTGCTCGGCGGGGATCGCGTCAAAGGCGCAGCGACGCTGACGGTCGGCCGCATCGCGCGCCGGCTCGGATCTCGCCTCAAGGTCGGCGCGGAGACGTCATGAATCCGGTGCTCCAGACCTTCGGCTTGCAGAAGCGGTTCGGCGGCGTCACCGCGGCCCGCGATGTCTCGCTCGAACTCGTCGAAGGCGCGCGCCATGCCCTGATCGGGCCGAATGGCGCCGGCAAGACCACCGTGCTCAATCTGATCAGCGGCGTCCTGGCTCCGAGTGCCGGCGGCATCCGGCTCGACGGCCGCGACATCACCAGGCTCCGGGCGCACGACCGGGCGCGGCTCGGCATCGCCCGTACGTTCCAGATCAACCAGCTGTTCGCCGATCTTACGCCGTTGGAGTCGCTCACGCTCGCCGTGTTGCAGCGCGCCGGCACTGGCGGCAATTGGTGGCGAATCGCGGGAAAGAAGCGAGCCATCGCGGAGGAGGTCGCCGCGCTGGCCGATCGCTTCCAGCTCTCCGATGTCATGAACCAGCGCACCGCGACGCTGCCCTACGGCAAGCAGCGGCTGCTGGAGATCGCGCTCGCGATCGGATGCCGGCCCCGGCTGCTGCTGCTCGACGAACCGGCCGCCGGTGTCGGCGAAGAGGACCGCCGCGAGCTCTTGGCCACGATCGCCGCGCTGCCTTCCGACGCGACCGTGCTGCTGATCGAACACGACATGGATCTGGTGTTCGGGTTCGCCAACCGAATTTCGGTGCTGGTGAATGGTGCGGTGCTGGTCGAGGGCTCGCCGGCCGAGATCGCCGGCGACGCCCGCGTCAGGGCCGCCTACCTGGGCGAGGCCGCGCATGCGTGAGCTGCTGGCGATCCAGGGATTGTCGGCCGGCTACGGCGAGGCGATCGTGCTTTCGCAGGTGTCGCTCCACGTGCCGCAGGGTACTGCCACCGCCCTGCTCGGCCGCAACGGCATGGGCAAGACGACCTTGCTCAATTCGGTTATCGGGGTCACCCGCTGCTTCGGCGGAACGATCCGGCTGGACGGCCGCGACATCACGTCCCTGCGGCCGGACCTGCGGGCGCAGGCCGGCATCGGCTGGGTTCCGCAAGAGCGCAACATCTTCCGCTCGCTCAGCGTGCATGAAAATCTGACGGCCGTGGCACGTCCCGGGCCCTACACGCCGGCGCGGGTCTACGAGCTGTTCCCCAGGCTCGCCGAGCGGCGCCGCAATCTGGGCGACCAGCTTTCGGGCGGCGAACAGCAAATGCTGGCGATCGGGCGTGCGCTGGTGCTCAACCCGAAGATCCTGCTGCTCGACGAGCCGCTCGAAGGCTTGGCGCCCATCCTGGTCGAGGAACTGCTCGGCGCCTTTCGCCGCATCTTCCGGGACGGCGTGTCGGCGATCATCGTCGAGCAGAATGCCCGGAAAGTCCTGGACGCGACCGACCGTGCGGCGATCATGGAGCGCGGCTCGATCGTCTATGAGGGAGCGAGCCGGGCGCTCGCCGCGGATCGCCTGTCGCTCGAGACGCATCTCGGGGTGGCCGCCAAGCCGCAAGCCCCCACCCCGCCGTGATCGGCGGCTCACAGGAAGCTGACATGTCGAGAATGAAGCCGCCGTACCGCGCCGATCACGTCGGCAGCCTGCTGCGTTCCGCGTCGCTCAAAGAGGCGCGTGGGAAACGCGAGCGCGGCGAGATTCCGGCCGCTGCACTGCGCGAGATCGAGGACCGTGAAATCGAGAAGATCGTCCGCAGACAGGAGGAGGTCGGGCTCAAGCTCGCGACCGACGGGGAATATCGCCGCGCGTGGTGGCATTTCGATTTTCTGGAAGCCCTCGATGGCGTCGAAGGCTTCGTGCCCGAGCACGGCATTCAGTTCCACGGCGTCGAGACCAGGCCCAAGGCAGTGCGCGTCGTGGGAAAGATCGGATTTTCCGGTCATCCGATGATTGACCATTTCAAGTTCCTGAAAGCGCATAGCCGCGTCACGCCGAAAATGACGATTCCAAGTCCGAGCGTGCTGCATTTTCGCAGCGGGCGGAACGGAATCAGCAAGACGATCTACCCTGACATCGAGGAATTCTTTGACGATCTGGCCGAGGCCTATCACAAGGCGGTCCGGGCATTTGCCGAGGCGGGCTGCCGCTATTTGCAACTCGACGATACCGTGTGGGCCTATCTGTGCTCCGCCGAGCAGCGCGAGGAGGCGAGGCGGCGCGGAGACGATGCCGCGAAGCTCCCGGCCACCTACGCGCGAGTCATCAACCGGGCGATCGCCGACCGCCCGCCTGGCATGACCATCACCACCCATTCGTGCCGCGGCAATTTCCGTTCGACCTGGATTTCGGAAGGCGGCTACGAGCCGATCGCCGAGCTGCTGCTCGGCCAGGTGAACTATGACGGCTATTTCCTCGAATACGACACCGAGCGCGCCGGCGGCTTCGAGCCGCTGCGCTTCCTGCCGAAAGGCGACAAGATAGTGGTGCTCGGCCTCGTGACCTCGAAGACCGGCACCTTGGAGAAGAAGGAAGGCGTCAAGCGGCGGATCGACGAGGCGAGCAAGTTCGCCGATCTGGGCCAGCTCTGCCTCTCGCCGCAGTGCGGCTTCGCGTCGACCGAGGAGGGCAATATTCTGGCCGAAGACGAGCAATGGGCGAAGCTCGCCATGATCGTCGAGATTGCCGAGGAAGTGTGGGGATAGGATGCGCCCCGATCTTGCCTATTGTGATGCTGGACACGCCGCCGCGTGTTTAGTGACGGACCGGGCCGGCAGGCTCCCTCTCCCCGTTGGGGAGAGGGTCGGGGTGAGGGTCGGGGTGAGGGGGGACGGCCCAAGGTTTTTACCCGAATATCGCGACCCCCTCACCCGGTCCTCGCGTCGCGAGAACCGACCTCTTCCCAGCAGGGAGAGGTGGAGCTTGGGGTCGGCGTTCGGCGTTCCTCACTCGGCGCGCGCGTGACAAGGATGCACGTGATTGCCTCCGACCACGAGCCCGACGAGATCGCCGCGATCCGCGAGGCGGTGCGGGCGCTGTGCGAGAAATTTCCCGATGAATATTGGCGAGCGCTCGACCGCGAGCGCGGCTATCCGACCGAGTTCGTCGAAGCGCTCACCAACGCCGGATTCCTCGCCGCGCTGATTCCCGAGGAATACGGCGGCAGCGGGCTTAAGATGAACGCCGCGATCGCCATCATGGAGGAAATCCAGGCGAACGGCTGCAACGGCGCCGCCTGCCATGCACAGATGTATGTGATGGGCACCGTGCTGCGCCACGGCAACGCCGAGCAGAAGCAGAAATATCTGCCGGCGATCGCGCGCGGCGAATTGCGATTGCAGGCGTTCGGCGTCACCGAACCGACGTCCGGCACCGATACCTTGAGCCTGCGCACCACCGCGACGCGCGACGGCGACCACTACGTCGTGGACGGCCAGAAAATCTGGACCTCGCGGGTCGAGCATTCCGACCTGATGCTGCTGCTCGCGCGCACCACGCCGCGCGAACGCGCGAAGCGGCGCACCGAAGGCCTTTCCGTGTTTCTCGTCGATCTGCGCGAGGCCAAGGGCAGAGGCCTCACCATCCGGCCGATCCGGACCATCATGAATCACGCCACGACCGAAGTGTTCTTCGACGGCGTGCGGGTGCCGGCCGAGAACCTCATCGGCCAGGAGGGCCAGGGCTTCCGCTACATTCTGTCCGGCATGAATGCCGAGCGCATCCTGATCGCGGCTGAATGCATCGGCGACGCCAAATGGTTCATCGCGCGCGCCAGCGGCTATGCCAAGGAGCGCAGCGTGTTCGGCCGGCCGATCGGGCAGAATCAGGGCGTGCAGTTCCCGATCGCACGCGCCTACGCGCAAATGCGCGCCGCCGAGCTGATGGTGCACGAAGCCGCCGGGCGCTACGAATCCGGCCGCGACTGCGGCGCGGAGGCCAACATGGCGAAGCTGCTCGCCGCCGATGCATCCTGGGCAGCCGCCGACATGTGCGTGCAGACGTTCGGCGGGTTTGGTTTTGCCGAGGAGTTCGACGTCGAGCGCAAGTTCCGGGAAACGCGGCTCTATCAGGTGGCGCCGATCTCGACCAATCTCATCCTGTCCTATCTCGCCGAGCACGTGCTCGGCCTGCCGCGCTCGTATTGAGGTCGTAGTGAGCGCAGGTGCACAGTTTGCCGCGTCGTTCCGGAAGCCGCGCAGCGGCTATCCGGAACCCATGAACACCGAACCATCCGTGTGCATGGGTTCCGGGTTCGCGCGTTCCGCGCGCCCCGGAACGACGGCGCCGCGAGATTTTCCATGACGCTCCCCCTCGAAGGCTTGCTCGTAGTCTCGCTCGAACAGGCGGTGGCCGCGCCGATGTGCACCTGCCGGCTCGCCGATGCCGGCGCGCGCGTGATCAAGATCGAGCGGCCGGAGGGCGATTTCGCCCGCAGCTACGACACCGTCGCGGCCGGACAATGCAGCTATTTCGTCTGGCTCAACCGCGGCAAGGAATCGGCCGTGCTCGACCTGACGAAGCCCGACGACAAGGTTCTGCTGGAAGCGCTGCTCGCGCGCGCCGACGTGTTCGTGCAGAACTTGAAGCCCGGCGCGCTGGCGAAGCTCGGTTTCGAGGTCGAGCGGCTGCGCCGCGCGCATCCGCGGCTGATCGTGTGCTCGATCTCGGGCTACGGCGAGAGCGGTCCGTATGCGCAGCGCAAGGCCTACGATCTCCTGATCCAGGCCGAAGGCGGGCTCGCGGCGGTGACCGGCGGCCCGGAAGCGCCGGCGCGCGTCGGGGTGTCGATCGTCGACATCGCCAGCGGGCTCAACGCCTACGAGGCCGTGCTTGAGGCGCTGATCGCCCGCGCACGGACCGGCGAGGGTACGGCGCTTGCCGTGTCCATGTTCGATACCGTGGCAGATCTCGTCACCGTGCCGCTGCTGCAGCACGAGGGCGGGCAATCGCCGCGCCGCATGGGCCTGGCGCATGCGTCGATTGCGCCCTACGGCGTGTTCCGCAGCCGCGACGGCACCGACATTCTGATCGCGATCCAGAACGACCGGGAATGGCGGATCCTGGCGCGTGAGGTGATCGGGGACGCGGCGCTCGCTGCCGATCCGGACTTCGCCACCAATGTGAGACGCGTGGAGCGGAGGGCCGAGACCGACGCCCGCGTCGCGGCGGCAGTCGCCGCGATCGACGTCGATCCGCTGATCGCAAAGCTCATCGCCGCCGACATCGCCTTCGGCCGGGTGAGCGACATGGCTGCGCTCGGAAAGCATCCGCATTTGCGGCGCATCCGGGTCGATACGCCAACGGGCGCCGTGAATTATCCGGCCCCGGCGCCGCTTCGCGAGCACGACACGCGACGCTACGGCCGGGTGCCGGCGCTCGGGGAGCACACCGAAAAAATCCGCGCGGAATTCGGACGACGCTAGACGGACTACAGCGGACAGATAACAAACATCGAGAGGACCGATAGAAGCATATCTCTGGTACTTGGTCAGCTTCGGTCCTCTCTCCTCCGTCCCCGTCGTCTGTCCTCTGTCGCCTGTCCTCCGCTACCCGATGCCGAGCTCGGTGAATGCCGCGACGTGACACTGCGCGGAATCTTCCGAGAAGCAGCACAGCACCACGCGCCTGAGCGAACCGGCGTCGGCAGCGAGCTCCGACACGACGGTGCCGACCGCGATCAGGGCCGCCCGGTCCGCCGGGAACGCATAGACGCCGGTCGAGATCGCCGGAAACGCGATCGACACGAGATCATGATCGCGCGCGATCTGCAGTGACGTGCGATAGCAGGACGCGAGCAGCGCCTCCTCGTCCGCCTTGCCGCCCTTCCAGACCGGCCCGACCGCATGGATCACGTGCTTCGCCGGCAGCCGATAGCCTTTGGTCATCTTCGCCGAGCCGGTGTCGCAGCCGCCGAGCGTGCGGCATTCCGCGAGCAGCTCTGGGCCGGCGGCGCGGTGGATCGCGCCGTCGACGCCGCCGCCGCCGAGCAGCGAACGGTTCGCGGCGTTGACGATCGCATCGACCGCGAGCGTGGTGATGTCGCCGACCACGACTTCGAGCCGGGCGGGCCCGATTTCGGCCGAGATCAGCGGCGCGCTGGACTGCTTGGGTTTCGCCGGCATGATGCTTGCGCTTCTCCGTCGTCGTCATGCCCGGCCCTGTGCCGGGCATCCACGATCCGGATGCTCCCACCAGATAAAAGACGTGGGTGGCCGGGACAAGCCCAGCCATGACCCGTCACTGCCGCTGGGGCCTCACGCCCATTCCGCGCGGATCTCGGCGGAGAGGTCGACCGTGCTCTTGCGGCCGATATCGTCGAAATGCATTTGCAGAAAATTGCGCGCCGCGCGGCGGCCGCCGTTGCGCAGCATCGTGAAGAAATCGTAGTCGGAGCTCAGTTTGCTGTCGGCCGAGAGCTTGCGGAATGCGTCGTCGAGCGAGATGCGATGCAGCTTGATGCGGCGATATTGCCCGGGCCGGGTGCCGTGGGGCAGTCGGCCCTCGTCGATCAGCCGCGCGACGAACTCGATCGCGCGCAATTCCCCGATAAGGGAGGAATTGAACGTGATCTCGTTGATGCGGTTCATGATCTCCTGCGAGGAGGTCGGCGTCATCTTCCGCTCGATCGGGTTGATCTGCACGATGAACACGTCCTCGGTTTCGCGGATGCGGAACAGCGGAAAGATCGCGGGATTGCCCATGTAGCCGCCGTCCCAATAGGGCACGCCGTCGAGCTCGACCGCGCGGAACAGGAACGGCAGGCAGGCCGAGGCCATCACCACGTCGGCGTTGATCTTCTCGGGCGGGAACACGCGCAAATGCCCGGTGTGGACGTTGGTCGCGGAAATGTACAGCTGCGGAGTTCGGCAGCCGCGGATCGCGTCGAAATCGACGAAGCGCTCGATCAGATCCCTGAGCGGATTGATGTTGAGCGGATTGAGGTCGTAGGGCGACAGGAAGCGCGAGAGCGCGTTGAACCACAGCTGCGCCGGCGAGGTCTCGTAGGGCAGGAACGAGAACAGCCGGTCGATCACCGTGCGCTGCACGCCCGGCAAATTGCCGGCATCGCTCGCCGCGTGCCAGAATTCCGCGAGGCGCTTGCGCGCCTCCGCTGGCCCGCCGCGGGCGAGGCCGTCGGCCAGCATCACGGCGTTCATGGCTCCGGCGGATGTTCCGGAAATTCCGCAGATCGTGAACCGCCCGTCCTCGAGCAGATAATCGAGCACGCCCCAGGTGAACGCGCCGTGCGCGCCGCCGCCTTGCAGCGCGAGATTGATGCGCTTCGTGTCGGAGGACGGACGGCGGAATACGGACGACAGACGACGGACCACCGAGGAATGCCGAGAAGCGGAGGATGCAGCCATCACGAATTCTGTCTGGTCTCTGTCTTCTGTCGTCCGTCCGCTGTCGTCCGTTACTGCGCCGTCCACCCGCCGTCGATGGAAAGATTGGCGCCGGTGATCTGCGATGCCGCGTCCGAGCACAGGAACACGACCAGCGCCGCGATCTGGTCGACGGTGACGAACTGCTTGGTCGGCTGCGCGGCGAGCAGCACGTCGTTGATCACCTGCTCCTTGGTCAGGTTGCGCGCCTGCATGGTGTCGGGAATCTGTTTTTCGACCAGCGGCGTCCACACGTAGCCGGGGCTGAAGCAATTGACCGTGATGCCGGAGGTGGCGGCCTCGAGCGCCACCGTTTTGGTCAGCCCGGCAAGCCCGTGCTTTGCGGTCACATAGGCGGACTTGAACGGCGAGGCCACCAGGGAGTGCGCCGAGGCGGTGTTGATGATCCGGCCCCACTTGCGGGCCTTCATGCCCGGCAACACGGTTCGGATAGCATGAAACGCCGCCGACAGATTGATGGCGATGATCTGGTCCCACTTGTCGATCGGAAATTCCTCGACCGGAGCCACGTGTTGAATGCCCGCATTGTTGACCAGAATATCGACGCCGCCAAAGGCCTGCTCGGCGGTGCGGATCATCTCGGCGATCTCGGCCGGTTTGGTCATGTCGGCGGGCGAATAGAGCGCGCGCACCCCGCACTGCCGCTCGACCTCGCCGCGCACTTTCTCGATCTCCTTGGCCTCGCCGAAACCGTTGAGCAGCACGTTCGTGCCGTCGCGTGCCAGCGCGCGGGCGATCCCGAGTCCGATGCCCGAGGTCGAGCCGGTGACGACGGCAGCTTTTGCTCTAGCCATGGCACACCCATTACGAAAAAACGGGAGGATTGCGCGACAGCGATGTTACGCTGTCGGAGGGCGGCTAATCTGGCCCGCCCCTTGCTGCACTGCAACAAAAATCTTCGATCGAAGTTCCCGGTTCAAGAGCCCCGCACCGATGAAGAGTTCCGCCCGAAATCGCCGGTCACGCGCCGCTCCGTTGCGGGGCTTCCCTGGGCCCGAGCACGATCATCGCCATTGCAGCGCGCGGGCCTTGGCGCACGCCGAGGCGCTCTGCTCGGCACGCGAGGCGCGCCTGACGCCACTGCGCCGCCAGGTGCTCGAGATCTTGGCAGCGAGCCATCAGCCGCTCGGCGCCTACGAGCTGATGGATCGGCTTGCGCAAACCGGCGCGCGGCGGGCGCCGATCACGGTCTACCGCGCGCTCGAGTTCTTGATCGAGAACGGTCTCGTGCACCGGATCGAAAGCCGCAACGCGTTCCTCGCCTGCATCAACAATCACGAGGGCGGAGCGCCGGTCGTGTTCCTGATTTGCGAGCGCTGCGGTGCCGTGGGCGAAGCGCCGTCCGCCGCGGTGACGAAGACCCTGGCGTGGGCCGCAAAGCGCGCAGGCTTCACACCCAGGGCGCCGGTCGTGGAGATCACGGGCGTATGCTCGCATTGCAGCTGAACGGGTCGCGGCGCAATGCCGCGAACAGCTGGAGCTAAATGGCACTCGCCGCGATGTTCACCGTCAGCGCGAGGAGCGCGGTGTTGAACAGGAACGACACGACCCCGTGGGCAGTGACGGTGCGCCGGATGCGCCGCGACGTCACGGCCACGTCGGAGACCTGCGAGGTCATACCGACGATGAACGAGAAATATACGAAATCCCAATAGTCCGGCGCCTCGCGACCCGGAAACGCCAGCCCGCCGGACGCCTCCGCGCGCTCGCCGTAGAATTCATGGGCGTAATGCAATGCAAAGATCGTATGGATGAAGGCCCAGGAGAGCCCGATCGTCACCGTCGCGAGCACGAGCTGCGCCGGCGGGCGGCCGGAACCGGCATGCGGCATGCCTAGCTCCGCAACGATCGCCGCGAGACTCGCCAGCGCTGCCCCGACCGTGAGCATCAGGATGGCAAGCGCGCCCTCGTCCTGCAGCGCGGCGCGGCGCCGCATCCGCGCGACGTCCGAACGCCAGACCAGCTCGTAGACCGCCACTAGATAGAGTGCGACGCCGATATCCCAGCCGACCAGGAGCCGTGTCGTCAGGCGCCATTCGGCCGGCAGCGCAGCAATGGCGACCAGCCCAGCCGCGACGGAAACCAACAATCGCGGACGCGCACGCGCGACCCGCACCAAAGCGAAGCGCCGCCACGACCGGCGTTCCGGTATCGCTTGCATGCCGGCAATCCTAGCAGGGATCGGCGCTCCGGCCGTAGGACGGCAAATGCGCAAGACGCCGTCGAGGCCGCTCCCCGAACGGCGGGCTTCGCGCTGCCTGCCGCGCTCGCCATACTGTGCCGATGCGCGCGCTGCTGCGAATCCTCGCCGTCGTCCTCCTCGTTCTGCTGCTTGTTCCTTACGCGGTCACGCCGCTCTATTCGGTCGCGCGGCCGGTTTCGACCCTGATGCTGTGGCGCTCGATGCGCGGCGAGCGCGTCGAGCGCATCTGGCGGCCGATCGAGAGCCTCTCGCCGGCGCTGCCGCTCGCGGTGCTGATCGCCGAGGACGCACGTTTCTGCCAGCATGCCGGCGTCGATTGGCAAGGCCTGCAGGCCGCGATCGAGGATGCCGAAGACGGCGACATCCGCGGCGCATCGCTGGCGCGCGGCGGGCGTTCGGCCGCTCCGCGCGCGAGCTGTCGTTGCACGAGGCGGCGCTGCTCGCCGCGATCCTGCCGAACCCCATCCGCCGCAGCGCCGCGCGCCCGCGGCCGATACTGCTGCGGCTCGCCGCGATCTACGAGGCGCGCGCGCTGCGCTCGCCCGAGGTCGACCGCTGCGTGCGAGCGCGCAGATGATCGGAGAATTCCAACGGCCACGCGGGACGGTGTCGGATGCGATCCGGCCGATGAAGGCGAGGATGCGCGTCCTTTGCGCGTGGTGCGGCGCGCCGTCGATTACCCGTGAGGTAAGCTCGCAGAATGTGCGCGTGTCGCGCCGGTCAATACGCGCCGATCGTCCGCAGCAACCGGATCAGCACGAGCGCGAGCACCGCGAACAGCGCCACGATGGCCGCCGTCCTCGCCCGGTACCGCCGTTTTCCTCGCAACTAGCGCGGCATCGCGATGAGAACCGGGAAACGGGCAAATGCTTATGAAACGCCGCCGTGCAAGCGCTGCATCGGGAAAATCCGTCTACCGCTTGCTCGCCATGCATTGCCGAAGAAACACACGCTTTTCGTCCCCTTCGAGTTTGATCGCTTGTTCCTGGCATTCGGCGCTCACGGCTGGCCGGGAGATCCGCCGGCTGGTGGAGCGAGGCTTCCGGGTTGAACGGGCAACACGATCGGCCGGTTTGGACGCATACCAGCAGCGGCGGCCGTTGATGGTTCTGTATCTGGCCTGCACGCCGTGGACTTCCTGCCGCGACAGGCAGTGTTGCTCAGGCGGGGCGCGTTTGCGGACGGGACTAGGCGGTGACCGCTCTGCGCGCGGGGAGATCGCGAACGGCTTTCCGGGATCGGAGCCGCCCCTGATCTGCGCCTCACCCGCCCCGATGAATGTCGCGAGCAGCAACAGCGCCCAGACCAGTTGCTTTCGCCACACCCGCACCGCTTCTCTCCGCCGAGTATCGCCGGCTGCGATCGGCCGCAGCAACCGCGGTTTCGGTTCACATTAGCGTCGAGGTCACCGGAATGCGAGCAAGCCTTCGCACCGGCACACCCGAAGCCGTCGCTAAAGCAAGGAGCTTCGCAGTCAGGGCTCCGAAGATCGATGCTTCGGCAACTCGAAGTGACCGGGTATGTCTTCGGCCGGATCGAACAGCTGCATCCACATGCGGGCCATAGACAGCAACTCGGCACGCTGCTCGGGATCTTCTACTGTCTTGGCGCGTGCGAGGCATTCAAAGGCTCGCCGCCGGTAATCCAGTCGGGAGAACGGCATGGCGGAACGTCCTGCAATGGGAGAAGCATAGCACAACGTCGCGACCGGGGTATCGGGTTCCTTGAGCGGCCCAACGATGCGCGGCGGCGTCTCCGACCGTCGGGGGCGCGGCTGTCGCCGCGGCGCCGGCCAACGATCCGAGCACCCGGCGCAAAATATGAGCCGTGCGGCCATGGCGCGAAGCGTCGGAAATCGCCCCGGACTGCAATCATTCGGGACGAAGCAGAACAGACGAGCGACAAACAGTGACGGAGCGCGCATCCTCGCGTGGGGCGAAGACGAGCGAACTCGATCGCGGCAGCCCAACTCTGGCTGGCGGTCCCGACAGGACTCGAACCTGTGACCTTCGGTTTAGGAAACCGCTGCTCTATCCGGCTGAGCTACGGGACCTTAAAACAATATCAATGATTTGCTAGGGCACCCAGATCTCCGAACCGCCGATTCCCCACCCTTTTCCCACCGGATGATCCGGTGAGCCAATTCCTGTAGCGCCTTACGGACCCCGGCGTCCACCCGTAAGGCCGCATCTTGCTGCATGTTCGGGATGTATGCGGAGTATTTGACTAGGGTAGTGGTAACGCTGGCGTGCCCGGCGCGCTCGCTGACCACCTTGACATGCACTCCATCCATTAAGAGGTGCGACAAGTGCGTGTGCCGTAGGCCGTGGAGCGTAATCGGCGTCACTTTGGTCGCCTGGATGAGCCGCCCGAATCCCTTGGTGATTCTATCGGCATCGAGCGGACTGCCATCGGGGCGCGAGAATACCAGGGTCCCGGAGGACCTCGACCGTAACCGATGGCAGTGTAATAGTCCGGCGACTCCTCTTGGTCTTCGGTGCCTTGAAGGTAACGTTGCCTCCGATCTGCTCGAGGGCCTGGTTGACCGTGAGCAGCTCGGCATCCAGGTCGATATCGGACCAGCGCAGGCCGAGCAGCTCGCCCCGGCGCAAGCCCGTAGTTACGGCGACCATGATCGGAGCGTAAAGCGGGGTCCCCCTTGCCACTTTCAAGACCGTCCCAATCTCGCCTTTCGAAAGGATCTTGATCTCACGGTCTTCAGGTCGCGGCGGTTGCACATCTGCCGCTGGGTTCTTGAACAGCACACCTTGCCGGACAGCATGCTTCAGCGCCTGAGAGAGAGTTCGATGAACGTGTTTCACTGTCTGCGCTGATAACCCGCGCTTCTCCTCCGGTGGCGGTGTCTCGCCCTCTTTCACCTTTGACTTCGCCCGCGCCTTAACCCATCCCTCGCGTTGAAGCTCGGCTTCGAACGCCTCGATGTGAACCGCAGTCAGCTTCCGCACCGGAATATTCCCGAGCTTCGGGATTATATTCTTCTCAACGATACCCCTGTGACGGTGAGCTGTGCGGGCCGCAACTCGACGGTCGATGTTATTGTTCAGCCAGTGGCGGAGGTACTCCGACAAGGTCATTTTCGTAGGATCGACGTGGCTTCCCTCATCCCGCCGAGAGAGCAGGCGAGTGAGCTCCACTTGTGCTTGGCGCTTCGTACCGCGGAAGGTGGCGTATCTGGTGATCCGCTTGCCGCTTACGGGATCGCGACCGAGATCGAATTTTATCTCCCAGCTTCCTTTGCCTTGTTGCCGAATGTGACCCTGGCTCATGGCTATCCCTTTCTACGTTGCAGGCTGTTGAAGCGAATGCGATGGTCCACAGAGCAGAACTTCGCGTCCGTGCGCTTATCAGTCCCAGGACCGGTCTGGAATTCCTCATGGCAGTACAGACATGTTCTTGGTCCAGCGCCCTTGCTGCGCTTCTGTTGATAGTAGGCACTCTGGTGCTGATCAGAGCAGAATCTCGCATTCCCGTGCATTCCGGTCCCAGGTCCTATCCGAATCGGTGCGCCACAATGGAGACACTCTCGGAGCCTGACGTCGCGCGTCATTTTGCGGACAAACGCCCACCATAGAGCGGGTAATAATGCCTCCGTTGTAAGCCGAAGGCGCAGGCCCGCTATAGGATCGGCCCTAACCTCGAAGGATACAAAGAGGGGTTTTATCAGATCCGAGTCGCTGTACTTAAATTCATAGTCATGCGGCAACGCTCCGCCGAAACGTTGATATGCCTCCATATCGCTGGCTCGCGCGCTGGCGCGCATATACTCATCAAAAGGGGCTACCTTCTGGGAGCCCTGTCGCTTCCGACTACGGCGCCGGCCTACTGGGGGCACTCGCATTTTATGGACTGGATGGGATCGGCACGATCGAGAAGGCCGAAATGCGCGACCTGATCTTGCGGGGTGGACCGTGGTCGCAGGCCGAACGAACTGCAATTCTCGATTATTGCGAGAGCGATGTAGCGGCGTTGGCGCGGTTATTGCCCGCCATGTTGCCCCTGATCGATCTGCCACGCTCCCTGCTGCGCGGCCGGTATATGGCGGCGATAGCGCGGATGGAACGGAACGGTGTGCCCATTGATACCGACACTTTGGGACGACTGAAGCGGCACTGGCTGGATATCCAGGATCGGCTCATTGCCGACATCGATGCTGACTATGGCGTATTCGACGGACGCACCTTCAAGGCAGACCGTTTTGCGGCATGGCTTTCCCGGAACGGCATTCCCTGGCCCCTACTCGCTAGCGGTCGGCTGGATCTGAGCGATGATGCGTTTCGTCAAGCCGCGCGTGCGTACCCTATTGTGGCGCCTCTACGCGAGCTACGCTCGGCCCTTTCCGAAATGCGGCTTTCAGATCTCGCAGTAGGGCAGGACGGGCGCAATCGCACCATGTTGTCGGCATTCCGGGCGCGGACCAGCCGGAATCAACCCAGCAATACAAAATTTATTTTCGGTCCAAGCGTCTGGCTCCGCGGATTGATTCAACCGCCCCCTGGATATGGATTGGTCTATATCGATTGGGCGCAGCAAGAATTCGGAATTGCCGCAGCGCTATCGGGTGATTCACTGATGATGGATGCCTATCGATCGGGCGATCCATATCTAACGTTCGCCAAACAAGCTGGCGCAGCTCCTCCAGACGCAACCAAGGCGTCGCACAAAGCCGTACGTGAGCAATTCAAGGCATGCGTACTCGCGGTCCAATATGGAATGGGAGCCGATTCATTAGCCCAGCGCATTAACCAGCCGCCAATTCGCGCTCGAGAGCTATTGCGGCTACATCGTGAAACTTATCGGGTCTTCTGGCGCTGGTCCGATGCCGCCGTGGACCAGGCCATGCTGAGAGGGGAACTTCGCACGGTGTTCGGTTGGCGGGTGCAGGTACCGGCGCAATCAAACGACCGCTCTCTGCGTAACTTTCCGATGCAGGCAAACGGCGCCGAAATGCTGCGTCTGGCCTGCTGTCTAGGGACCGAACGCGGTGTCGAGATTTGCGCACCCGTGCATGATGCGGTCTTGATATGTGCGCCACTCGAATGCCTAGATGCTGAGGTGCTGCGAATGCAGGACGTAATGCGAGAGGCGTCCCACATCGTCCTCCAAGGGTTTGAGCTGGGGACGGATGCGAAAAAGGTGATTTATCCCGATCGCTATATGGATGAAAGGGGCGAAGTCATGTAGGGACGCGTGATGAAATTGCTGGACAAGGCTGAAGCTACAGCGGTCGCATCTAGTCCCCGCTGCCCCGCTGTTCCCGCAACAACACCTAAATTTGCGGGATAATGAAGGTCACCCGAGCAGCAATGGATAGAAGAAAAGGACAGTTGCTGCGCTTTTGGGGTCGCATACGGTCAATGAATGTCGAGTTCATAAGCTGTGGCGTTGTCTGAGGTGCAACGCTTACTCTATATCTCTCTTATATCTCCTTATACTTTAAAGCAGTGAGAAAGATATCATGGCTGAACCGATTGCAGTTGAACGATACGTTTGGGATAAGAAGAAGCATTGTTTTGTTGGCGCCGAGATAACGACAGAACTGCGTCATGAAGGGGCTGAGCCGAGAGTAACTAGACGGCCAGGGCCACGTGCACTTTTCTTGAAAGGCCCAGTACCGTGGTCGTGGATCGTAAAGGCGGCTACCCTGCGAGGTAAAGCGTTGGTCGTCGGGCTGTGCCTCTGGCGACTCGCAGGCGCAACTAAATGCTGGACTGTCATGTTGGGGAACAATGAGCTTGCCCCATTTAGCGTAGATGGGTCGATGAAATCCCGGACGCTCAGAGCTCTAGAGGGGGCTGGGCTGAT
>JBKPDF010000038.1:0-60278 GCA_046727735.1 Pseudomonadota bacterium
CCACACACGCTAGCCCCCTCCCCCTTTGTGGGTGTGGGTGGCACGTCGCGTGAACGGCGAGCACGGCGCGGGGGGCGGGGTCGGTCGAGCAAAACCCCTCACCCGGTTCCTCGCTTCGCTCGGAACCACCCTCTCCCACAAGGGGAGAGGGTAATCAACCGCCCGGCCCGGCGATATCACCGGGTCAATACGTCTCGACGTGATAGCGCCCGCTCTCGCGCATGCGCGCGCGGATCGCGTTCCAATCGAGCCGGTTCTCGCTGCAGATGTCACGGAACGACGCGTCGACACCGTCCTCCATGCCGCGCAGTCCGCACACGTAAACGTGGGTCGTATCGCGGCGCAACAGTTGCGCAAGATCGACCGAGCGTTTGCGCATCCGGTCCTGCACGTATTCCTTCGGCCGGCCGGGCAGGCGCGAGAACACCAGTTCCTGGTCGAGGAGCTTGGCCGGGACTTTCTTGAGCGGGCCGAAATACGGCAGCTCGGCGGGGCTGCGCGCGCCGAAGAACAAATAGAGCTTGCCGGGCGCGCTTGGCATCGTGCGCCGGCGCCGCTCGGTGAAGGCGCGGAACGGCGCCGAGCCGGTGCCGGTGCAGATCATGATCACGTCCGTGCTCGGGTCTTCCGGCAAGAGGAAGGTCGAGCCGAACGGACCGATTACGTCCACCGTGTCGCCGAGCTTGAGATCGCACACGTAGTTCGAGGCGACGCCGCGCTGGATGCTGCCGTCGGGCCCCGGCTCGGCGACGCGCTTGACCGTGAGCGCGAGGTTGTTGGTGTTCGGCCGCTCGCCGTCGCGCGGGCTTGCGACCGAGAACAGCCGCACGCGATGCGGGCGGCCGTTGGCGTCGGTGTTGGGCGGCAGGACGCCGATGCTTTGGCCCTCGAGCACCGGAAAGTGGGTCGAGCCTAAATCCAGGATGACGTGCCGGATATCGCAGCTCGCATCCGGTGCCGTGAGGCGGAAATTGCCAGTCACCGTCGCCTTGGCTGGGTGCTTGCGATCGAACAGGTTGATCTGCGGTTTCGCAGCCGAGGCTGGCGCTTTGACCGGACCGCCCGAGCCGCGATGCGCGTCCTCGAGCAGCGCCGCGGCTTCGTCGTCGACCGCCTCGAGCTCGGCATCGCTCGGCGTTTCGTCTTCGGGCGGCAGCTCCGTCCAGGAGAATTGCTCGTCGAGCGAGAACGGTTTCGCGACATGGACGAAATGGTTGATCGATCCGGTGGGGCACGGCGGCACGCAATCCATGCAGAATTGGCATTTCTCCGGGTCGACCACGTAGTTGTTGGCATCGTGCGTGACTGCGTCGACCGGGCAGGTTGCCTCGCAGGTGTTGCACCGGATGCAGATCGCCGGATCGATCAGGTGCTGCTTGACGGGCGCGTTCATCAGCCGAGCCTCATGCGCGCTTTCCCTCCCCTTCGGGGGAGGGATCATGCGAGCTTCACGTATTCGAAATCGCCGGGCTTGTTGTCGATGCCGACCTTCGGCGGCGCGATCCAGCTCGCGAACTTGCCCGGCTCGAATTCCGGCTGCATCAGCCCCTCGATGAACTGCCGGTCGGCGTCCGAGGGCAGGAACTCCTTGCGGCGCTTCTGCCACTCTTGCTCGGTCAGGACATTACCGGCCGGATCCGTCTTGATGCTGGCGAACTCGCCGATCTGCCGGTGGAACGCGACGTGCGGCAGCTTGATCTCGAACCGGATGCCGAGCTTTTCGATCGCGCGGTTCCAGCGTCCGACGCCGGCGTTGCAGTCGGCGACGTAGTCATCGCGCAGCCGCATGTTGAGCGCCGAAAGCGCCGGCACATCCTGCTTGGCGATCGCGCCGTCGACGAGGCGGAGCACCGGGTAGGTGCCGGCTTCGAGCGCGTGATCGTCCTCGAGCTTGTCCTCGCGGTAGCGGCCCTTGAGCCCGGCGTGGAAGGCGTTGGCCGCATTGGTCGAAATCTCGCTTCCGAACAGATCGAGAGTGAGCGAGAAATGCAGGTTCGCCTTCTTCTGGATGGTCGGCAGATCGATCACCCCGAGCTTGCGCACCGCTTCGACGTCGTTCGCATCCTCGATGCCAGCCTCCTTCATGGCCGCACAGGTGCGTTCGACCACGCGCCCGACCCCGGTCTCGCCGACGAACATATGGTGCGCTTCCTCGGTCAGCATGAAGCGGCAGGTGCGGGACAGCGGGTCGAACCCCGATTGCGCCAGCGCCTCGAGCTGCATCTTGCCGTCGCGATCGGTGAAGAAGGTGAACATGAAGAACGACAGCCAGTCCGGCGTCTTCTCGTTGAAGGCGCCGAGCATGCGCGGCGTGTCGGGGTCGCCCGAGCGGCGCTGCAGCAGCGCCTCGGCTTCCTCGCGCCCGTCGGCGCCGAAATATTTCTGCAGGAGATAGACCATCGCCCACAGATGCCGGCCTTCCTCGACATTGACCTGGAACAGGTTGCGCAAGTCGTAGAGCGACGGCGCGGTCTGGCCGAGGTGGCGTTGTTGCTCGACCGAGGCGGGCTCGGTATCGCCCTGGATGACGATCAGCCGGCGCAGCATGGCGCGATATTCGCCGGGCACTTCCTGCCACGCCGGCCCGCCGCGATGCGCCCCGAACGGGATTTTGCGGCCCTCCGCCTGCGGCGCCAGCAGGATGCCCCACTTGTACTCCGGCATGCGCACGTAATCGAATTTCGCCCAGCCCTTGGGGTCGACGCTGACCGCGGTGCGCAGGTAGACGAGCGCCTGCTGGAATCCCTCCGGGCCCATGTCGCACCACCAGTCGATATAGCCGGGGTGCCATTTCTCCAGCGCCTTCTTGACCCGCGTGTCGCCGGCGAGGTCGACGTTGTTCGGTATCAGGCCGTCATAGTCGACATTGACAATGTTCATAGTCATTTCCTTGCCTCTGACTCTCGCTCCCTCCCCCGCTTGCGGGGGAGGGTGGGGAGGGGGCCCCTCCCGACCGGCCTGCGGCCGGTCGACCTCCCCCGCAAGCGGGGGAGGTGAAACCCTCATATCCGCTCCCGCACGAAGCTCGGTTTCACTCCGCTGCCGTAGCGTTTGAGCGCGCCCTCGGGGCCGACCGCGTTCGCGCGCTGGAACACCCAGTTCTGCCACGCGCTCAGCCGGCCGAAGATCTTCGTCTCCATGGTCTCCGGGCCGGCGAAGCGCAGGTTCGCTTCCATGGCGCTCAGCGCATCGGGCGAGAAGCTCGCGCGCTCCTCGAGCATGACGCGCAGCTCATCGTCCCAGTCGAACGCCTCGACCGCCGCGGTGACGAGGCCGAGCGCTTCGGCGGCCTCCGCCTCGAGCGGCGCGCCGATGCTTCCTCGCGCGTGTTCGAGGCGTTGCGGTTCGCCGAGAAAGCGCGTCGCAAGCCGCGTCAAGCCGTTGCCCATCGGGTAGAGGCCGAAATTGGCATCGCCGAGCGTGACCGCGGCGGGCGCGCGGTTGTCGCCGTCGTTGCTGCCGATCAGCATCAGCGCGCGGTCGGCCGCGAACGCGAGCTCGGCGAGCGAGCCGGCAAAGCAGCTCCCCGGCTCGATGCAAGCAATCAGGCTGCGCGCCGTCACGTCGAGGCGCTTGAACACGCGCTTCACGTAATGGCGGACCTCGCGCATCAGCCAATGATCCTGCTGCGCGGCGAGCAAGCGGTCGTGGTCGAGAACGGCCCGGGCGTCGCCCTCGGTGCGCAAAACGAGCACGCCGAGCGTCGGCTCGTTGAAGCGCAGATGGAGGATCGCGTCCTCGAGCTCGCGCGCCATTGCGAGCGGCCAGAACGCGGCGCCGAGCGCGCGCGCTTCCTCGCCCGATTCCGGCGGCGGCTGCGCGGGCGCTTGCACGGTGAGGCTCGCGATGCCCCGGTCGCGCTCGAGCGCGAGCCGCACGTGCGAATAGACGATCGCGCCGTTTTCGCTGCGGCGGTCGAGCGGCGCAAGCGTCACGCCCTGGCCGTCGCGCGGGCGATCCGACCTCGCCGCGAGCTCGCGCGCGCGCGCCGTAACGGCCTCTTGCCATTTCGACTTCGTCACGACCTCGTCGACGAGCCGCCAGTCGACGGCTTTTTGCCCGCGCACGCCCTCCTCGGTCGTGCAGAACACGTCGGCGAGGTCGCGCCTTACCTTGCGCTTGTCGGTTACGCGGGTGAGTCCGCCGGTGCCGGGCAGCACCGCCAGCAGCGGTGTCTCCGGGAGCGCGACGGTCGAGCGCCGGTCGTCGACCAGCATGATGTGATCGGCCGCGAGCGCGAGCTCGTAACCGCCGCCCGCACAGCTGCCGTTGACGGCCGCGAGATAGATCTGGCGCGAGTGTTCGGTCGCATCCTCGATCGCGAGCCGCGTCTCGTTGGTGAACTTGCAGAAATTCACCTTGTGCCCGTGGCTCGCCCCGCCGAGCATGCGGATGTTCGCGCCGGCGCAGAACACGTTGTCCTTGCCGGATCGGATGACCACGGCCCGGACTTCGGGATGCTCGAAGCGCAGGCGCTGCACCGCGTCATTGAGCTCGATGTCGACGGCGAGGTCGTAGGAATTGAGTTTGAGCTCGTAGTCGGGCGAAAGGCCGCCCGCGGGATCGACGTCCATTACGAGGAACGCGATCTCGTCGTCGAGCTCGATGCGCCAATGCCGATAGCGCCCGGGTTCGGTGCGAAAATCGATCGGCGCCATGGCCTCCTCGGCATCGCCTCTCGCCGCCCGGCCCAGAAAGCCGCCTGCAGCGGCGACTATGCATTATAATGCAGCTTTCGCCCAAATTCGATGTCCGTATGAAATAAAATACATCAGACGAGCTTGCAAGAGCCGCCGGGCGAATCTTCATGCCGCGGGGGCGAGGCCCTCATGAACTGCCAGCACGCGCGTGACGAACTCGGCGATCGCCGCAAGCGTCGCTTCGGGCGCGTCGACTTGCGGCGAATGACCGGCGCCGGCGAGCATGCGCACTTCGACCGGGCAATAGGTCTCGCGCTCAGCCGCTTCGATCTGCGCGGCCGTACCGTACTGATCTACCTCGCCCTGCAGGATCAGGATCGGCACGCGGATGTAGGCGAGGTATTCGTCGATCCGCCACTGCCGAAATTCCGGGTCGAGCCACGCCTCGTTCCAGCCGCGGAACGCCACGTCGACGTCGCGATGATATTTCGCGAGACGCGCGCGCAGGTCGCCGGTCGCGTACGCGTCTTTCGCCGCCGCGATCGAGCGCACCGAAATGTCTTCGACGAAGAAATGCGGCGCGATCAGCACGAGCCCGCGCACGCGGAAATCCTGGCGGCTGCCGGCATAGATCGTCGCGATCGAGGCGCCGTCGCTGTGGCCGACGAGAATGGCCTTGCGCACACCCGCCTGGTCGAGGACGGCCGGCAGGATTTCGCGTGCCTCGTCGTGCATGTAGGTGAGGGGCCGCGGTAGCGGGACCGGACCGGAGCGTCCATAGCCCGGCCGCGAATAGGGGAGCACGCCGTAGCCGGTGCGTTCCGCAAGGTTCTGCGGAAACTCCTTCCACATCGCGACCGAGCCGAGCCCCTCGTGCAGCAGCACCAGGGTGGGCGCCCGCTCCGGCGCCGGCCCGTGCCATGCCGCCTCGATCCGCTTGCGGGCTACGGTAAAGCTCCGTTCCATGCACACCAGCACTGATCCGGAAGGTACATCTTCACGCGGCCTTGCCCGGATCGACCCGCGCCGCGGCGGCATCGTCCTCGCGCAATTTGAAGCGCTGGATCTTACCGGTCGCGGTTTTCGGCAGGTCGGACCGGACCTCGAACCAGCGCGGATATTTCCAGGCGCCGGCGCGCTCCTTGACGTGGGCCTTGAGCGCCTCGAACAAGTGCTCGTCGCCCACCACGCCGTTTTTGAGCACCAGATACGCCTTGGGCTTGACGAGCCCTTCGCCGTCTTCTTTGCCGATCACGGCGGCTTCGAGCACCGCGTCGTGGGAAACCAGCGCAGCCTCGACCTCGAACGGCGAGACCCAGATCCCGCTCACCTTGAACATGTCGTCGGTGCGCCCGCAGTAATGGTAATAGCCCTCGGCGTCGCGGATATATTTGTCGCCGGTGTGCGTCCATTCGCCGACGAACGTGTGCTGGGTCTTGGCGCGCTGGTTCCAGTAGCCCTCCGCCGCGCTCGGGCCGCGGATCGCCAACTCGCCGACCTCGCCCGCGCCGAGCTCGTGGCCGTCCTCGGCGAGGATCTTGGCTTCGTAACCCGGGACCGGCTTGCCGGTCGTGCCGTCGCGCACCTCGCCCGGCCGATTGCTGAGAAAGATGTGCAGCATCTCGGTCGAGCCGATGCCGTCGAGGATCTCGCCGCCGACGATCTCGCGCCAGCGCTCGGCGATGTGCGGCGGCAGCGCTTCGCCCGCCGAGATGCAGAGCCGCAGCCGATCCGATCCGGCGCCGCGGGCGAGGTCCTTGCGCGCCAGCAGGCCGGCGTAGAGCGTCGGAACGCCGAAAAACAGCGTCGGACGATGCCGGCGCATGGTGTCGAGCACGAGGTCGGGACTGAGCCGGTCGGGCACCAGCACGGTGCTCGCGCCGACCGACATCGGGAAGGTCATCGAATTGCCGAGCCCGTAGGCGAAGAACAGCTTGGCGGCCGAGAACACGACGTCGTCGGCCGCAAAGCCGAGCACGCCATGTCCGTACGAGCGCGCGGTCGCCATCAGGCTTGCGTGCACGTGCTTGACGCCCTTGGGGGCGCCGGTCGAGCCGGACGAATACAGCCACAACGCCACCTCGTCGCCGAATGTGGGCGCGGTCCACAGCTCGGGCGTGCCGGCGGAGACCACATCCGCGAAGCGGTGCACCTCGAACGCGTCGAGGGTCGGAGCGGAACCATGCGCCTCCCCGCCCGCGACGATCACGGCCCGCAGCCGCGTGAGGCGGGCGAGGATGGGCGCGATCGCGTCGAGCAGCGGCGCCGAGACAATCATGACCTCGGCGCGACTGTCCTCGATCATGTAGGCGTATTGGTCGGGCGTGAGCATCGTGTTGAGCGGCACCGGTACGATGCCGGCTCGGACGGCGCCCCAGAACGCCACGGGAAAATCGATGGTGTCGAGCATCAGCAGCACGACCCGGTTTTCCGGCCGAAGATCGAGCGTCTTCAGTCCGCGTCCGAACCGGCAGGTCGCGGCCTGCAGCTCGCCGTAGGTCAGCGTGCGCTGTCCCTCGGTGAAGACGACTTTATCGCCGTGCCCGCGCTCGACATTGGCGTCGATGAAATCTTCGGCGGCGTTGTAGCTCCGCTTCGGCTGTTCCACGTTTTGCTCCCTCGGTGGGGGGTTCTTGTCGTGTGCGGCCGCCGAATTTTCGCGGGTTCGGGCGATCGCGCAACTTGCGCGTAGCGCCCGTTTGCGGCGCCCATGCGGTCATGCATTATAATGCAGTTCGAGGACCGGTCCATGCCGAAGCCGCGATCGCACCCATCCGGTGTCCGCGCCGTCCGCCCGGCGCATGCTGCCGCGCCGAAACCGGCGGCTGAGGAGCTTTCGGAATTTCTTCGCCGGATCGGCGAGCGCGTGCGCACCATGCGCAGCCGCCGGGCGATGTCGCGCAAGCTGCTGTCGCGGCACTCCAAAGTGTCGGAGCGCTACCTCGCGCAGCTCGAGGCCGGGAAAGGCAATTTCTCGATCGTACTGCTGCGCCGGGTCGCGCAGGCGATCGGCGTGCATTTGTCCGAGCTCGTCGACGAGCGACCGGACCGCTCCGTCGATGCGCTGCTCTTGGCCCAATTCCTCGACCGGCTGCCGCCCGCGGAACTCGCGACCGCACGCGATCTGCTGCTGGCGCGTTTTTCCGGCGCCTCGAGCGACATGCGGGCGCAGCGGATCGCGCTGATCGGGCTGCGGGGATCGGGAAAGTCCACCCTGGGGGGCGTGCTTGCCGCGCGGCTCGACGTACCGTTCATCGAGCTCGACCGCGAGATCGAGCGGCACAGCGGGATCGGCTTGAGCCAGCTGTTCGAACTCTTCGGCCAGGAGGTTTTTCGCCGCAACGAGCGCACCGCGCTGGAAGCGATCCTGCAGCGCCATTCGCGCTTCGTCATCGCGACGGGCGGCAGCCTCGTCACCGAGCCCGGCACCTACGAGCTCCTGTCTTCCTCGTGCCGCACCGTATGGCTCAAGGCGGATCCCGAGGAACACATGCGGCGCGTCGTCGAACAGGGCGATCTGCGCCCGATGGCGAACAACGATCGTGCAATGGACGACCTCGTCGCCATTCTGACGAGCCGCGAGCCGCTCTATGCCAAGGCGGATCTCATTCTCGACACCGCCGGGAAAACGCCGGATCAGAGCTTGCAGGAGCTGCTGGGATTGCTCGGCTGTTCGGAGCAGGGAGCGGGGCGGCGTTACGCTTGATAGCAATGCGATGAGAATACCGAATGAGAAGCGTGTCGTCCCGGGGCCCGAGCGAAGCGAGGGAACCCGGCGACCCATGCACACGGCTGCGCGCATATGTTTCTAGACCGGTGTTCATGGGTTCCGGGTGCGCCGCTTCACGGCGCCCCGGAATGACGATCGCGGAGTAGGCCCGAATGAACCTACAGACTTTGCACCAGGATCCAGTGCGCGAAGGTGATATCGAATTCGCTCCGGTCGAGATCGATTGTGAGCGCCGGGCGGGCGGCGGCTTCCTGCTGCGCTCGCGCCGCACGCTCGCGCCGCACGATGTCAATCTCGCGCGCAGCTTTCGCCGCGCAGTCGAGCGCGCGCCGCAAAAGCTGTTCCTGGCCGAGCGTGACGGCGACGGCTGGCGCAGCTTGTCGTACGGCGAGGCCCGCGCGCAGGTCGATGCGGCCGCCCAAAGCCTGCTCGATCGCGCGCTTTCTGCCGAGCGCCCGCTGATGATTCTCTCGGGCAATTCGCTCGAGCACGCGATCCTCATGCTCGCCGGTTTCACCACCGGCATTCCGGTCGCGCCCGTGTCGGTCGCCTATTCGCTGCAGAGCCAGGACCACGGCAAGCTGCGTGACATTGCGCGCCTGCTCGCGCCCGGCCTCGTCTATGTGTCCGACACGGCGCCGTTCGCCAAAGCGCTCGCCGCGCTCCCGGCCGGCATCGAGATCGCCGCGGGCGCGAACGGCGCCAAGCTGCCGAACGTCACCGCGTTCGCCGGTCTCGTGAGCGCCCGGCCCGGGCCGCAGGTCGAAGCCGCGGTCGCGCGCACCGACGCGCAAACCATCGCGAAATTTCTGCTCACCTCCGGCTCGACCGGCGCGCCGAAGGCGGTGATCAACACCCACGGCATGCTCGCGGCCAACCAGCAGGCATTGGCGCAGATCTGGCCGTTTCTCGCCGCGAACGATCTCGTGCTGCTCGACTGGCTGCCGTGGAACCACACGTTCGGCGGCAACCACAATTTCAACCTGGTGCTCCGCCAGGCCGGCACGCTTCACATCGATGCCGGCAAGCCGTTGCCGGCGCTGATCGGCGAGACGGTGCGCAACCTGCGCGAGGTTTCGCCGACGATCTATTTCAACGTCCCGGCCGGCTACGCCGCGCTGCTGCCTCACCTCGAAGCCGACGAGGCGCTGGCGCAGCGGTTTTTCGCGCGGCTGCAGCTGATCTTCTACGCGGCCGCGTCGCTGCCGCAGGATCTCTGGGACCGGCTGGAGGCGATCGCGGTGCGCACGACCGGGCGGCGCGTGCCGATGACGTCCGCCTGGGGCGCGACCGAAACCGCGCCGCTCGCGACCGCCGCGCATTTCCCGATCGACCGCCCGGGCGTGATCGGAGTGCCGGTGCCGGGCATCGAGCTCAAACTGGTGCCTTCGGCCGGCAAGCTCGAAGTGCGGGTGCGCGGCGCGCATGTCACGCCCGGCTACTGGAAAAATCCGAAGCTCACGGCCGCGGCATTCGACGAGGACGGTTTTTACCGGATCGGGGATGCGGTGCGGTTCGCCGATCCGGACGAGCCGGCGCGCGGGCTGCTGTTCGACGGACGCATCGCTGAAGATTTCAAGCTGATCACCGGAATCTGGGTGCATACCGGCGCGCTGCGCGTCGGTGCGCTCGCGGCCGCGTCGCCGGCACTGCAGGACTGCGCCGTGGCCGGCGAGGGCCGCGCCTGCGCCGGGCTGTTGGCCTGGCTCAACGCCGCCGGCTGCCAGCGGCTGATCGGACCGGGCGCGCCGCAGTCGCTGCCTGATCTCGCGCGACACCCGCTGGTCACAGAGCACGTGCGCAATGCGCTCTCCAAATGGAACGCCGAGAACACCGGCTCCTCGATGCGGATTTCCCGCGTGCTGCTGCTCGACGACGCGCCCTCGATCGACGCGGGAGAGATCACCGACAAGGGCTACATCAATCAACGGCTCGCGCTCGCGCACCGCTCCGCCGCGGTCGAGCGCCTCTTCGCGCAACACCCGGACCCGGACGTGATCGTGATCGACAACTAATATCGAGCCGTCGTTCCGGGGCGCGCGAAGCGCGAACCCGGAACCCATGAACATCGAAACTGCGAAATTCGTCACGAATCGTGGTCATGGGTCCCGGGTTCCCTCGCTTGCGCTCGGGCCCCGGGACGACAAGGCAAAGCAGGAAACGCTGTGTCCGAAACTGCTGCCCCGGAAAAGCCCTGGCCCGCCGTATCGCTCGCGCAGGCGCGCGCGATCCTCACCGTGCCGGGCTCCCGGTTCGAGATGGAAGAGAAGCTCATTCGCGGCGTTCCCACCCGGGTGTGGAAGAGCGCACCGCCGACCCTGCGCGACGTATTTCTGGCCGGCGTGGGGTACGGGGAGCGGCCTTTCCTGGTCTACGAGCAAGAGCGCACGAGCTATCGGGCATTCTCGCGCGCCGCGCTCGCGCTCTCGCAGGCGCTGCGCAACGCCAGAGTGCGCAAGGGCGACCGGGTCGCGATCGCGATGCGCAATCTGCCGGAATGGCCGGCCGCCTTCTTCGGCGCCCTGCTCACGGGCGCGATCGCGGTGCCGCTCAATGCATGGTGGACCGGCGCGGAGCTCGAATATGCATTGAAGGATTCCGGTTCGAAGGTCGCGTTCCTCGACGCCGAGCGCTTCGAACGCCTTGCCGAGCATCTGCCGCGCTGCCCGGAGCTCGAGCGCCTCTACGTGTCGCGCGACGAGGAGGAGATCGCGCACCCGAAGGTGACGAAGCTCGAGGATGTGCTCGGCCGCACCCGGGACTGGGAAGGCTTGCCGGATCGCGCCGTACCGGACGTCCCGCTCGATCCCGACGGCGACGCGACGATCTTCTACACGTCCGGGACGACCGGGCACCCGAAGGGCGCGTTCGGCACCCACCGCAATTCGACTTCGGCGATCATCGCCGGCGCCTATTCGCTGGCGCAGGCTTGCGTGCGTCGCGGCGATCCGGTGCCGCAACCAGGCGCGCAGCCGCGGTCCTATCTCCTGGTCGTGCCGTTCTTCCATGCCACCGGCTGCCAGGCCATTCTCATTCCGGCGCTGTTTCAAGGCGCGAAGATCGTGCTGATGCACCGCTGGGATGCGGAAGCTGCGATGCACCTCATCGAGCGCGAGCGCTGCACTCATGCCGGCGGCGTGCCGACCATCGCCTGGCAATTGATCGAGCATCCGGCCCGCAGCCGCTACGATCTCTCCTCGCTGCAGATGGTGAGCTACGGGGGAGCGCCGGCCGCTTCCGAGCTCGTGCGCCGCATCAAGCAGGCGTTTCCGCATTCGAGCCCCGGTTTCGGCTGGGGCATGACGGAAACCGCCGCCACCTTCACGACGCATCAGGCCGAGGATTATCTCAACCGCCCCGAAAGCTGCGGCCCCGCGGTTCCGGTCTGCGACATGCGCATCGTGGGCGCCTCGGGCGAGACGCTGCCGGCCGGCGCGGTCGGTGAGCTGTGGGCCAAGGGCCCGAACGTGGTGAAGGGGTATTGGAACAATCCGGAAGCAACCGCGCAGACCTTCGCCGAGGGCTGGCTCAAGACCGGCGACCTCGCCAGATTGGACGAGGAGGGGTTCTGCTACATCGTCGACCGCAAGAAGGACATGCTGATCCGCGGCGGTGAGAACATCTACTCGATCGAGGTCGAGGAGGTGCTCTATGCGCACCCCGCCGTGATGGACGCGGCGCTCGTCGGCATCCCGCATCGCACGCTCGGCGAAGAACCGGGCGCGGTCGTGACGCTGAAGCCCGGCGCGCGGGCGAGCGAAGCGGAGTTGCGGGAATTCGTGGCCGCGCGGCTTGCCGCGTTCAAGGTGCCGGTGAAAATCGCGTTCTGGCCCGAGCCGCTGCCGCGCAATCCGAACGGCAAGATTCTGAAGGCCGAGCTGAAGCGGATGTTTCTGGCGTGAGCGCACAAAGCGGGCGACTGCGCTTCCGCGCAGCCGCCGCAGGCTTCGCAGGGCTATTTGACGTTGGTATTGAGCGTCAGATCCGCGGACAGCTTGGCGACGAACGTCGCGCCGCACCAGTTCGACACGAAGCCGCCCGGATTGATCGGCGAGAATGCGCCGCCCGGACTAGCCGTATGAGCGCTGGTGATAACCGCGCAATCTCCTCTCGACAGATCGGTGTCCCAGTAGCGCAAGTCGAGGGTGAACACCTTCCAGGTTATCGCCACGCCGAGGTTCCAGGTGGTGTAATCGGGATAGTTGATCCCGGCCGGGAACAGCGGCACCGCGTAGAAGGAGCCGGTCGTTCCGATCCAGTAGTGCCCGACCTCGCCCTGGAAATACGCGCCCCAATCCTTTGCGAACCAGGCGCTCGGCGCGGTCCATTTGACAATGCCGGACGCGAACAGCCCATATGCGCCGGAGTTCAGCCAGGAAGGCGAATAGTAGACGTCCCCAGTGACTGCGAGCGTATCGCTGAAATTGTACGTGGCTTTGCCGTACACCTCCCACATGTTCAGGTTGGACTTGGAAACCTGGCAGACCGGCACGCCAAGGCTGAAAACGGCCGGCCCGGTGACGACGAATCCGTTCGCGCACGACGCGTTCGACCCGTCGCTTGCCGTCGGCCCTAAACCGGTGAAATTGATCCCGCCCGGGTAATAGTAGTACCAAAAGCCGATATCGAGCGCGAGTTTGCCGAATGTCGGCCGGATGCCGCCGTAGAAATCGATCTCGGCTGCGGCGTGATTGGGAAAGTCGATGCTCTCCCCGGCATTGCCGTAGTAGAGCTGCAGATCCTTGTTGACGTTGTAGCGCAGCTCGGAATACGCCGCGACCGATGCCTTGTGCGCGGACTGGGTAATGCCGCGGAATTCGTAGTCGTTCATCAGCGCGCCGCCGAACGCAATGTCCCACGGCGACACGGCGGCCGTCGCAGGCGCGGCGACGGGCGGTGCCTTCAGCGGCAAGGTCAGGTCTGCGGCCAACGCCGCCGGCGCCGACAATCCAAATGCAACCGCTGCCGCGCAAGCGACTTTCTTCATGACGAGCCCCCGTTCCCTGGCGCGGTGCGTGCTTTAGATCCCAACGCTGCCGCGCTCCGCCGGACGTTGCGGCCGCCGGCGTAAGCTGTGGCTAAAATCGACCTCGCGCGGATTTCCAGCAAGGAGAAACGGGGGGCAAGTGCCCGTTTTTTGGGCGAATCCGCCGGATTCCGTCAAAAAATCCGACTCTGTTGTATTTTCGTTACATGCCTCCGGAGGGGCGGGAAACCTCCGTTTATGCCGCACTTCCGGGGTTGGCGCCGGAGAGTTCGGCCGCCCCGGATTTACTCGACCCGCTCCGCGTGTTGGCTTGCACCGGCGGGAAAGGCCAGCGGAGAGGGAACGGCGCTCTTCAGGCTCGCGAGATCGGTATAGCCGATCTGACCGAGGCAGCGGCTCGCCTCGTCGATCAGAAGCTCGATCAGCTCTTTGGCGGCGGCGGGACCGCGCGCCGCGACCGCGTACATCATCGCGCGCCCTACCAGCACGAAATCCGCGCCGGCGGCGAGCGCCTTGACGATGTGCTCGCCCGAGCGCACGCCGCTGTCGATGATCAGCGGGAAGTCGCGCCCGACGCCCGCGCGGATCTCGGGCAGCACGTCGATCGTGGCCGGCGCCGAATCGAGCTGCCGGCCGCCGTGGTTGGAGACGACGACGCCGTCGCAGCCGAGATCGCGGGCGCGCACGCTGTCCTCCGCGCTCATGAGGCCCTTGACGAGCAGGCGGCCGCGCCAGCGGGCGCGCAATTTCTTCAGGTCCTCCCAATCGAACCGGCCGCGGATCTCCGAGGTGAGATAGGCGGCGATCGATTGCCGGTTCACCATCGGGGCGTATTGCTCGACATTGACGAAGCGCGGCACCCCGGCGGCGAGCGTCTCGAGCGACCAGCGCGGATGCGTGAGGAGCTCGAAGGCGACGCGCGGCGTGATCTTGAACGGCACCATGAAATTGTTGCGGATGTCGCGCAGCCGCCGGGCTGCGAGCGGCACGTCGACCGTGAGCAGCAGTACGTCGTAGCCGGCGCGCTCGGCGCGGTCGACGATGTCGGCCACGTCCTCGTCGCGCTTCGACACGTAGAGCTGGAACCAGGCGTGGCCGGGCGCGATCTCGGCGATGCGCTCGAGCCTGGTGTTGGCGGCGGTCGACAGCGTATAGGGAATGTCCGCGGCCGCCGCCGCGCGGGCGATCGCCTCCTCGGCGCGCGGGCAGATCAGGTTTCCGAGGCCGATCGGCGCGATGCCGAACGGTGCCGCCCAGCGCCTGCCGAACAGGTTGGTGACAAGATCGCGCTGCTCGATGTTGACGAGCGCGCGCGGTTTGAGCGTGAGCGCGTCGAATGCGCGCTCGTTGCGTGTAACGCCGGCTTCCGAGCCGGCGCCGCCGTCGAGATAATCGAACACGAATTTCGGCAGCCGCCGCTTCGCCGCCGCTCGAAGATCGGACACGCACGCAATGCTCATGGCTCTGACCTGGTTGTGAGGAGAGACGAAGCCGGCCGGGAGAGGAGGAACGCATTATGCTCTGCGGGCCGGGGCAGACTCAACGTCGGCGCGGTCGGATCGATCAGGCGCCGAGCTGCCGCGCGAGGTCTTCGAGGTCCTTCGCGGCGAAATCGACCGGCACCGTGGGCCCCGGTTCGCCGGTGCCGGGCCCGTACTCGTCGGGCCGCGCGACATGCGCGGTCTCGAGCCCGCATTGCGCCGCCGCGGCGAGGTCGCGGCTGTGGGCGGCGACCATCATGCATTCGGCCGGCGCCAGGTTGAAGGCTTCGGCCGACGCGAGATAGACGCGCGGCTTCGGCTTGTAGTCGCCGGCGACCTCGGCGCCGAGGATCGCGTCCCAGTGCAGGTGATTGCGCCGCGCGAGATCCGCCATGAGCGCGATGTTGCCGTTCGACACCGGCGCAAGCAGAAATTTTTGGCGCAGGCGCGTGAGCCCAGGCGGCACGTCGGGCCAGGCATCGAGCCGGTGCCAGGCGAGATTGAGACTTTTCAGTACGCTCTCGTCGAGCCCGCCGATCCCGAACCGCGGCAGGATTTTTTCGAGGTTGCGGCGATGCAGCACGTCGAGCTTCGAGAAGGGAATTTTGCCCGAACGCACCTCCTCCATGCCGGGCTGATACTCGCCGCGCCACGCGTCGGCGAATTTCGTCCAATCGAGCGAATGGCCGAGCGGTTCGAGCAAGGCCTTGGCCTCGCGCGCGATCGAGCTTCGCCAATCCATCAGCGTGCCGAACACGTCGAAGAACAGCGCTTTGATTGCAGCCATGGTGGGCATTCCTCCCGTTCGGTGGTGTGGCGCGCCAGCTAGATTGGGCGTGTACTCATTCCTGCGCGGAGGTCCGCTCTCGGGGGCACACCAGAAAACATTCTTCGTTCTGAGCTTACCGGTTTGGTAGACCTCGTCGTTGCCTGAGCAGCGAAGGGGTACAGCGAGGCCGAGCACACGGTAGAATGGTCCAGCCTTAGAGAAACTTCGGCTCTCGGTAGTTGTTGCCGCCAATGGCGACTTCTTTCAGAGATCAAAATGATAACCGGATTAGGAGCATCGTTCTTTTCTCCTCCATCATCGGTCTGGTTACGGCCGTTACCGTCTCCGAAGCCGCCGCGTGGGGCTGCGCTGCGCGACCCCAGGTCGGACCGACCGGTCGGTCGTGGGGTCAATCTAGCGAGAGTGCTGCCCAGCAAGTGGCATTAAAGGAATGCAAAATCGGCGCAACCCTTCGCGGAGCGGGGCCCTGCCGCGTCATTGCTTGCAATCCCTTCGTCAACTCGCGTTGGGCAGCACGTTCGACCTGGCCATAGCTTCAGACGCCGCCCATGCTGGGCGCAAGGAAACGCCTGCCGCCTCAAAGCCCAATGCTCCCAACACGATCAGGCGGAGTGATCCCCCGCCGACGACATAGCCAACCGCGAATCTTGAGAAAACCACCGCCGAGGCGTTCGAGGTCATGTGTGCCACTGCACCCCTTACACCGAATACCACGAGGCAGTACGTGCTGTGACCCTGGTGGATTCCAGCCCGTATCTGTCACAGTGACGCGTCGGATGGATAAGTTGGGAGCAACGTCGGCTTCCCGCAACTCGGCTACTCCAGGAGGACAATCATGAAAGCTCAACTTGGCATGACACTATCAATGGTAGTGGGAGCGGCACTTGGTGGTGGCGTTATCCAAGCTCTGCATGCGCAAGCCAAACCGCCGGTCTATATGATCGCCATCAACGAGGTCAGCGACCAGGAGCACTACGCAAAAGAATACTTTCCGCCTGCTCAGAAATCAGTCAAAGACCACGGTGGGGAGTATGTCGCGGCGGGACCAGGAACACAGGTTGCGGGAAACCTACCTAACGGGCAAGTTGTGATCCTTCGCTGGGAAAGCATGCAGGCGCTACGGGGCTGGCGTAATTCTCGCGACTTTCAGACTGCACTCGAGATCGGCGAGAAATACGCGAAATTTAACATCGTTGCGGTTGATGGCCTAAAATAGCCAATCGCGCATGCCAGCGCGCCCACAAAGCTCGAAGACCTGCGTCGCATCCGGGTTATAAATGCCGAAACCGTGGTAGAATGTCCCGCCGGGGTTCAGCGCATGGCCAGATGTTATTAATATATGTTTATAAACGGCGAATTTATACGCTTGAGCTTCTTCTCGATTTCCTCTGGTGTGATCGACACGACTCGCTTCCCCTTCCGTTCATGATCGCGCCTCTGCTTCTCTATCGCCTCTTGGATATTCTTGATGTGGTTCTTGATCCGAGCACGGGTAAATCTGGATTTCTTTGTCATCGTCCATTCCTTCCGTTGTAACTGAATTCCCTGGAGCCCGGTCCTACATCACACCTATACGAAGTAACAAAAGTGATACGTTGCAGTGATGTCCGCGAGTTACTGCCTAGAAACAACTAAGACGAGAGTGCGACTTCGACCGGCATTCCTTCGACTGACCGAGCGAGTTGTCTCGAGTCGAAGTCCGGATCCTCCTCACGGGATCGCGCGGGTTTTCTTCTGGAAGATCTGATATCGTATTGCTGCTGGGCGTTTAGCCGACTACGCTTGGCTGCGATCGGCAAAGCCGGATGACCGATTGGGCGACCGTCCGATGCTCAAACGGGGTCAGTACGTCAGTTTGCCCGCAACCGGAACTTGATCGCCCGACATCGCGCCAACGAGCGCAAATTGGACGTCCGATGGTCGTTCCTGCCGCCAAAGCAGCCCTGCTGGAGGGTAAGAAAGGCCTTGTCGTCGGCATCGCTAATGAGCGGTCGATCGGTTGGGGCTGTGCCAAAGCGTTTCGCGCGCTGGGCGCGGAGCTCGCGATCACGTACGTCAATGACAGGACCAGAAGGTATGTCGAACCTCTGGCCCGCGAGGCCGCCGCTTCGATCTTGATGCCGCTGAATGTCCAGACTCCCGGACAGGTGGAGGAGGTCTTCGAGCGAATTGCGGAGAACTGGGGTGGGATGGATTTTCTCGTGCATTCCCTCGCCTCCGCGCCCAAGGAAACGCTGCGAGGACGCGTGGTCGACGCTTCGTTGGACGGGTTCCTGGCAACGATGGATATCTCGTGCTGGTCCTTTATCCGCATGGCGCATCTGGCGGAGCCCCTCATGAAAAAGGGAGGAGTGCTCTTCACAATGACCTATTACGGGAGCCGGATGGTCGTCGAACACTACAACATAATGGGCGTTGCAAAAGCAGCACTGGAATGCACGGTCCGCTATCTGGCCGCCGAACTCGGCCCCAAAGGCATTCGCGTTCACGCCATTTCGCCCGGGCCGCTAGCGACCCGCGCGGCGTCCGGTATCCCAGAGATCGACAAGTTGCTCGATAAGGTGCGCATCAAGGCGCCAGCGCGCAGCCTCGTCAGCATTGAGGATGTGGGCATCGCCACGGCGTTCTTGGCGCATGATGCAGCAAGACTTATCACGGGCGAAACGCTTTACGTTGATGGTGGCTATCACATAATCGATTAGGATCAGCTTCAGTGACAGTGCCCGCATGGGCGGCTTTAGGAAAGCGGTGAAGTGTAACCGGAAGAATGTGGGTCAGCCTGGATGCGCCGGTGCGGCGGCGGTGAGATCGGCTCAATTTGGACACCTGCGAGCACGACAATCATCCAGGTTCTGTGGTTATTGCCCTCACGTTACCCAAAGATCTGGATGGTGTTCAGAATATGAAGCTCTATGTTACATACAGCTCGCCGTATGCTCGCCTCGCGCGCATCATCGTCATCGAGAAGGCGCTCGAAGACCGGGTCGAGATCATCGAGGCGAAAACACGCACCCCCGGCAGCCCCTACTATCAGATCAATCCCTCCGGCCGCGTGCCCTATTTGGTCGATGATACCGACGTTGGCATGGAAGACAGCCAGCTCATCTGCGCCTATCTCGACGGCCTCGACGGCAAGCCGCGCTTCCACCACGCGTCCCACGCATCTGATTGGGCGTATCTTAGGCTCGAGTTCGCTGCGCGTAGCATGTGCGAGGGCATCGCCGTGTGGGGTCGGGAAATGGCCCGGTCCGAGAACGAGCGTTCGCCCACTACTCTCGCCCATGAGTCAGCGCGCGCCCAGTGCATGGCAGATTTCTTTGAGGACCGTGCAACCGATCCGCTGATGCAGGGGCCGCCCGGCATGGCGCATCTGATCCTTGCCGTCGCCATCGAGATGGCGCGCAAGCGCGGGCTTGGCGATCTCACCGCTGGCCGTCCGCGGCTGGCGGTCCGGATGCGCTCCATCTCCGATCTTCCTTCAATGCAAAGGACAGTCCCGCCATAGTCCCGCAAGACAAGACATTGAGCAAAATAGGTTCGGCGAAGTACAACCGCGATGTCCGAGTTTGGCACAACGCGGCCTATGGCTGACGAGCCAGCTAGGTCGGCTTCGTCATTTCCTGATTTGGTCGCCCTGAGATGCGCACTATGTCTCCCGACCTCATGTTTTGGTTCGTCCTCACGACTAAAATGGCGATTACCGCTCTGTTCGTGAGCGTAGCGACCATCATTGCCGAAAGATTGGGCGCCGCGGTGGGAGCCCTCGTGGCGACACTGCCGGTCTCAGCTGGGCCTGTTTACGTGTTTTTGGCGCTCGATCACGATGCGACTTTTATTTCTGCGAGCGCCGTCGCGAGCCTCGCACTGAACGCCGCCACCGCGGTTTTTGTAACGGTCTATGTACTGATGGCACAACGACGCTCGCTGTGGATCAGCGTATCTCTAGCATTTACGGCTTGGCTCGCGACCACTTTGGCACTCGGTCCTGTTCACTGGACCGCCCCCTCGGCATTCGTTCTCAACCTGGTTGTCTTCGCCCTCTGCTTTTGGATCGTCAGGCCGTTTTGCCTGGTACCCATGCCCCCGACGATACGGCCTTGGTACGACTTCGTGGTAAGGGCGGGCATGGTCGCACTGCTGGTCGGCGCGGTGGTGACTCTAAGTTTTCGAATTGGTCCGACGGGAAGTGGCGTGCTTGCTGTATTCCCGGTCATTTACACGAGCATTATGGTGATCTTGCATCGCCGCGTCGGGGGTCCCGCTACGGCCGCAGTGCTAGCGAACACTGTTCCCGGCCTTGCCGGCTTTGGCGTAGCGCTGCTAACGCTGCATCTCACAGCAGTGGCCCTTGGATCAGCCCTAGCCCTCACCGTCGCCCTCGGCGTCTCCGTTGCTTGGAATGCCTGCTTATATGCCACACGGCATCAAAAATCCTTTGCGTGAGTTGATCTCGCCAATCTGAGCAATCAAAGCGCACCGGGGCAGGTGGCTACCACCGGAAAGACTCGGTAGTCCGGTTCCGTTCCTCGCTTAGCGCCGGCTGTTTCGAGTATGTCTACTTTTTGGCACGTAGCGGCCCTGGGTCGTCGGTCCGTTTAGGTCCGCTACCGGGGGTCAAGCGGCCAAAGCTCGGAAGCAGCCGAACGACCGCTGATGAACCGAAGCGGACGTCGCGCAGTGCGTCTGCCTTGCAGGCGTCAATAGCTCGCCTTTGACATGCTCCGCATACTGCTCTTCGAAAGTTTCATCAATCAATTAACAGCAAGCCGCTGATAATCAGTATCGCAACGGCTGTGCCGCCATGTACGCCGAACGCGACGGTTCTGCTCCCGCCGTGGTGCAACACGATCACGGCGTCATAAAGAGGAATGATGCTGGCTATTAGCATGAACCAACCAAGGGCGTGTGCCGACCCGAAAGCTATAAGCATGGCGGCGAACAGTCCCGACGCGATGTCACGAATACCTTTAGCGGAGAGATACGCGCGCGAATGCGCCGCGGCGCCAGCCGGTACACCATAAGCCGTGGCAGCCGATGAAGGTGTCAATAGAAAGCGGCAACCGATAAAAACGATCCCAACCGCGATCACAGCGGACAGATGGAAACCGATGCTTGTCGCCATGCGACTTCTCCTCGTTTGCCGGTCTCGGGCTTAGCTACCTGCGCGCGGCACGTTTCCATATGGTGGACGAGGGTAATCGATTATGATGGCTCTTTTCCGCTTATGGCACTTTTGAGACGTCGATCGACTGTGCCGCATGCGGCCGCTTTCGGAGCAATGCGGACATCAACCGCGAATTGCCGGGCATAGCGATTGATGAGTACACGCCCTAGTCGATCACTGACTGCTCGGACGTCGCCGGCGCCGCCGTGCGCGGCCGGCGCATCAACAGCAGCAGCAGCACCGTCGGAAGCGTGATCAGCAGCATGAACTTGAAATCGTCCGCATAGGCGATGATCTGCGCCTGACGGGTGACCTCTTCGTTGAGCGCGGAAAGGCCGCGATGGGTGGCGCTGTTCCAGAAAAGGTAGGCGCCGCCGGTCTGCAGCATGCGGTTGAACGGGGTGACATAGGCGGCGAGCTCGGAGTGCATGATCTGCGTGTTCTGCGCCAGCAGAAACGAGGTGACCGAGATGCCGATGGCGCTGCCGACGTTGCGCATCAGACTGAACAGCGCGGTGCCCTCGGTGCGCAGCTCGACCGGGAGCGTGGCGAACGCGATCACCTGCAGCGGGATGAAGACGAAACCGAGCCCGAAACCCTGAACGATCGACGTGACCGTGAGCGACCAGATGCTGATATCGGGCGTCCAGCCGGTCATCTGCCACATCGAGCCGGCGATCATCAAAAGCCCGATCAGCATCAGCAGCCGCGGGTCGGCGCGGTTGCTCAGTCGGCCGGCGACCATCATGGCGATCATGGTGCCAACCCCGCGCGGCACCATGAGCAGCCCGGCCTCGGACACCGAATAACCGCCGAGATTCTGCAGCCACGGGGCGAGCAGCGCCGCGCTCGACAGCAGCACCATGCCGACCGAGAACATCACCAGCAGCCCGGCGACGAAATTGAGGTCGCGGAAGATTCTCGGCGTGATGAACGGCTTCTCGGCCGTGAACAGGTGCACGACGAACAAGTAGATTCCGAGCCCCCCGAGCACCGCTTCGACCAGGATCTCGGTCGAGCCGAACCAATCCATGTGCTCGCCGCGGTCGAGCATGAGCTGCAGGGCGCCGATGCCCATGCTGAGCACCGCGAACCCGATCCAATCGAACTTGAGCTCGGCGTCGCGCCGCGTCTCCCGCAAAAACAGCCACAGCCCGGCAATGGCCACGATGCCGAACGGCAAGTTGATGAAAAACACCCAACGCCAATTGTAGATGTCGGTGAGATAGCCGCCGAGCGTGGGGCCGAGGATCGGCCCGACCATCACGCCCATGCCCCAGATCGCCATGGCGGAGCCGCGCTGCTCGACCGGGTAGAGGTCGAGCATCGTGGCCTGTGACAGCGGCACCAGCGCCGCGCCGAACATGCCCTGCAGGAAGCGGAACACCACCATTTGCGCGAGCGATTCGGCGGAGCCGCACAGCATCGACGCGATCGTGAACCCTGCAAGGCAGGTGATAAACAAGTTCTTGCGGCCGAACCGCGCGGCGAGCCAGCCGACCGGCGCGGTGAAGATCGCGGCCGCCACGATGTAGGAGGTCAGCACCCAGGTGATCTGGTCGAGCGTTGTCGACAGCGAGCCCATCATGTAGGGCAGCGCGACGTTGGCGATGGTGTTGTCGAGCGCCTGCATCAGCGTCGCGATCATGGCGCAGACCGTGACGATGCCGCGATGGGGAACGGCGGATCTTTGCGGTGCGTAAGTCGCGGATGTCATGAGCAAGCCAGGGACGTAAGCGTGAGGGCGGCGATTGGGCGAACTCCCTCTCTCGATTGGGGATTGTTGCGAAATTGAACGGCAAACTCGCATTCCCTCTCCCCTTGTGGGAGAGGGTGGCTCGTTGCGAGCGTGAGCGAGCGACGAGCCGGGTGAGGGGTAACTTGCAAACGCATGAGAGCGAAACCCCTCACCCGGTCCTCGCCTTCGGCTCGGACCACCCTCTCCCACAAGGGGAGAGGGAAGCGCGTCCGCTGGTCTGCTTCCGCAACGATCCTCGTTGGGGTGAGGGGGTTGCGACGCAACGAGAGGGCGAAACCCCTCACCCCACCCCTCTCCCAACGGCAGAGGGAGCAGGCCGAGCTCGCCTCGCGAGCCTCGCGCAACTCGCGCATCGCCAACATCAAACTAAACGGCTGCCGCGAACTCGGCGAACTCCCTCTCCCCGCAGGGGAGAGGGTTGGGGTGAGGGGGTTGCGACGCAACGAGAGGGCGAAACCCCTCACCCCACCCCTCTCCCAACGGCATAGGGAGCAGGCCGAGCTCGCCTCGCGAGCCTCGCGCAACTCGGTGATCATCGCTGCACGATCAGAACAGCTCGGAGAGCGAGCGCCGGTGACCGGTGTCGATGTCGACGGTGACGCTCATGCCGGCGCGCAGGACCGGGTCCTCCGGCTTGCGGTCGACGCGGATGCGCACCGAGATCCGCTGCACGACCTTGACCCAATTGCCGCTCGCGTTCTGCGCCGGCAGGATCGAGAACTCGGCGCCGCTCGCCGGGCTGATGCTCTCGACCGTGCCGGACCAAATCCGGCTCGGATAGGTATCGACGAAAATACCGACCGGATCGCCGGGCTTCACGTGCGTGAGGTCGGTCTCCTTGACGTGTGCATCGATCCAGACGTTGTCGGTCGAGACGAGGCCGACCGCTCCGGTATTGGTCAGCGCCGCGGTCTGCGACACGAGATACGTTCCCGGCTGCAGGTTGTCGACCTGGGTCACGATCCCGTTGAACGGCGCGCGCACGACGGCGTGGTCGAGCTGGCGCCGGGCTTCCTCGACGTGCGCCTTGGCCTGCTGATATTGCGGATGATCGCTCACCGGAAGGTCCGGATTGCCGTCGAGCCGCGCGAGCTGCACCTGGGCCTGCTGCTTGAGCGATTCGAGCTTGCGCTTGTCCGCGGCCAGGCTGAATCGCGCTTGGTCGTAATTTGCCTTGGAGACCGAGTCGGTCTTCACCAGCACCGCATAACGTTCGAAATTCGCCTGGTCGAGCTCGACCTGCGCCTGCTGGGCATGGATGTCCTCCTGCATGCGCTTGTAGTCCTGCTTCATGGCTTCGATCGTGAGCGCAGTCTGCCGCAGTTGGGCCTGGGCATTGTCGAGTGCGATGTGGAACTGCTTCGGGTCGATGCGGAACAGCACGTCGCCGGCCTTGACCGCCTGGCCTTCGCGCACGTCGACGTCAGTGACGATCCCGGAGACGTCGGTCGACACCATCAGCTTGGAGGCGCGCACATAGGCATCGTCGGTCGAGACGTAGCGGCCGCCGCGCACCCAGAACGTCAGCGCGGCGACCAGCACGACGAGGATGCCGCCGAGCATGAGCACGAGCCGCAGCGTGCGCTTGCGGCCGAGCGATCGCGCGACGGCGCGTTCGATCTCGAGGGTCCGCTGCAGCATGGCTCAGCCCCTCGTCCGCAGCCGCTTGCTGGTTGCGCGCGGCGCTTGCCGAATCCTGCCGCCGACCGGTCGCGGTGCGAGCGCCTGGCCCGGACCTGTTCCGGGACCGCCGGACATCGTAGCGCGCGTGCCGGCCGCGGGTGATGCGGAAGCATCCCATCCGCTCAGCGCAGTGTCGTCCGCCTCCGATCCGATCTCGCCGGGGGAGGCTGCGGCCGCGAGGTTGGCTTTCATGCGCAACAGCCCGTCCACCATCACTTTGAGCGTGGCCGGGTCGAGGCCGGCCGTCATCAGCGCGTGCAGCTCGGCGCGGTATTGCTTGATCTCGCGAAGGATCGGGGCCGCCGCCGGCAGCAACTGCAGCCGCCATACCCGACGATCCTTCGGATCGGCCCGGCGTTCGACGAGGCCGCGGTTCTCCAGCCGGTCGACGAGACGGCCGATGGTAATGGGTTCGACCTCGACGATCGCGGCAAGCTCGTTTTGCGAGAGCCCCGGCTGACGCTCGAGGTGTGCCAGGATCACCCATTGGGCGCGGGTCATGCCGCGCGTGCGGGCGCGCTGGTCGGAGCGCGTGCGCATTTGGCGCGCCACGTCATAGAGCAGGATCAGGAAATCCGGGTCGAAACCGATCTGCATGGGTACCTTAAGCACTGATAATATAAGCCACGTTATCATTTCGGCAAGAAGATTTTGACCTCCGGCGTTCATCCGGAGGTGCAAGGCGCGAACTGTCGAACGGAACGAAGGCTTGGCCTGCGCGGAATGGCGTACATCGGCACGTGATCGCCAAGCTTTTCCCGGAACTCCGACCCGATCCGGAGGCGCTTCGCTCCGGGATCCCCGGCGCGGCGCTAACCGTGCGGAACAAAGCATTGCCGCGGCGCTTGCGCTGGAGGCGGCGCTGGCCGATGGTGACGGCCCTCGACTCGCGCGCGCCTCTGCCGATCCTCATATGTTGCGTGGCAGAGAAAGCGGGGTGCGATGCCGAGCCGAAACCGACAGATGAACGCTTCGTTTTTCGGCGAGCTGCTGCAGGCGATTTCCGAACGCGGGCGCGCCTTCATGGACCGCACGCGCGAGCGGCGCGGCCTGCCGGGGGAGCGTAGCGACGGCTTGATCGAGCTCTGCGAGGAGCTGCTGTCGGGACGCGGCGAGGCGTCCGGCGTGGCGCTCGCGCGCGAGATTCTGCTCCGCTATGCCGAGCTGACGACGGGACCGAGGATCGCCTTCTTCGAAGCGTTGGCCACGAAGTTCGGGGCGGATCGCACGCGCATTGCGGCGGCGGTCGCCGCCTGGGAGGCAAGCCCCTCCGAGGATACCGCGGCGGAATTGCACGCCGCCGCCGAACCGTGCCGGCAGGAGCTGTTCCGCCGTCTCAATCTCGCCCCGGGCGGCACCGCGGCGCTCGTCGGGATGCGCGAGCAGCTGATGGACGCGCTCGCCCGCCGCGACGATCTTGCCGCCGTCGATGCCGATTTCGTGCATCTGTTCTCGTCCTGGTTCAACCGCGGCTTCCTCGTGCTGCGCCGGATCGACTGGTCGACCCCGGCGATCGTCTTGGAAAAGCTCATTCGCTACGAGGCAGTGCACGAGATCCGCGACTGGGACGATTTGCGCCGCCGCATCGATCCTCCGGACCGCCGCTGCTACGCGTTCTTCCACCCGGCGCTCATCGACGAGCCGCTGATCTTCGTCGAGGTCGCGCTCAGCGACCGCATTCCCGGCGCGATTGCCCCGATTCTGGCCGACGGCCGCGAGATCCTCACCCCGGACCGCGCCGCCACCGCGACCTTCTATTCGATCTCCAATTGCCAGCGCGGCCTGACCGGCGTGACGTTCGGCAGCTTCCTGATCAAGCAGGTGGTCGAGGAGATCTCGCGGGAATTGCCGCGGCTCTCGACCTTCGTGACGCTGTCGCCCGCGCCCGGCTTCGCAGCTTGGCTCGCGAGCGAGCGCGCCGCCGGGCAGTCGAACGCGATCCAGTCCGAGGACCTCGTCAAGCTCCCCTTGCTCGACCGTCCGGACTGGTGGCAGCAAGCGGAGATCGCGGAGGAGCTGCGCGAACCGATGCTGCGCGCGGCCGCCGCTTATTTTCTCGGCGCCCGCACGCCGCGCGGCGTGCCGGTCGATCCGGTCGCGCGTTTCCATCTCGGCAACGGCGCCCGGCTCGAGCAGATCGATTGGCTCGCCGACACTTCGCCCAAGGGCTTGCGCCAGTCGCACGGCCTGATGGTCAATTACCTCTACGATCTCGAGGAAATCGAGCACAACCACGAAGCCTATGCGGAGAACCGCGCGGTCGTTGCGTCGAGCGCGATCCGCAAGCTCGCGCGTCACTCGATGCTGCAGTTGCTCCCCGCCGCCGGGTGACGCGGACGCAAAACCGCGGCAGTTCGCGCCCGGTGTTGACCCGGCGTGGTGGAATCCGCGGCCGTCGGCCTGCCGCATCCCGATTTCGGCGAGGGCGTTACCGCGGTCGTGGTCAAGGACAAGGCCGCGGAGATTTCCGAGCAGCCGATCCTCAAAGCGCTCGAAGGGCGGCTCGCGAAGTTCAAGCTGCCCAAGCGCGTGATCTTTGTCGAAAATTTCCCCCGCGACGCCATGGGCAAATTGCAGAAGAACATTTTGCGCGACCGCTACGCCGAAATTTATGCAAAGAAGGCGAAAGCGCGCGGGTAAGCGCAGGAATCATTGATCCAGGAGCCTTCGCGCATCTGTAGCCCGGCGAAACATCGCGCCGCGATGCGCAATCCGGGAAAGCCGATTCGGATTTTGCGACCGCCGCGCGATCGCTGCATCCGGGCCCGAAACTGACGCAGATCCGCGAACTCCTAGACAGTAAATCCGCCTGGCCTCTAAAAAACATCTGATGACCATCCGCAATCGAGGGACCCCACGTGCGTTAGCTGCATTTTTATGACAAACAACTCAGGAACGCATTTTAGGAGAATTGAATCGACTTAAGTGCCTGCGGCGACTGGATTTCGTGACAAATATACCTCCAAAAATACGCAGTTTTTCGCGTCTGCGGGCCGGTTCGGTGCGGCGGAGGGATTCCGCAAGGCCCGGCATCCGACACTAATACTGGCGGTCGATGGACGAGTAAGGCGTGTGGTTGCCCGTCCCGCCTACGACCGTCCGTACACCGGCACGACGGCGCCGCGGGTCACGAGATTCTCGGGCGAGGCGAGGAACAGAATGGTGGCGGCGACTTCCTCGACCTTCGGCCATTTCGCGTGGTCGGCTTTCGGCATCGCGGCGCGGTTTTGCGTCGTGTCCATGATCGAGGGCGCGACCGCGTTGACCAGAATGCCCTTGCGCACGACCTCCTCGGCGAGCGCGACGGTAAGCGCCGCGACCGCGGCCTTGCTGGCCGTGTAGGCGGTCATGCCGGAACCGGTGCGCCACTCGATCGCGCGGCTCGCCGCGACGTTCACGATCCGCCCGCCGTTGTCGCCCATCGCACGGACCGCGGCGCGGCAGCACAGATAGGCCGAGGCGAGATTCATCTCGATCTGCCGCACGAAATCCGCCTTCGCGGTCGCCTCGATCGGCCCCGCCGCAAAGCCGCCCGCGATGTGCAGCGAGGCCCACAGCTTCGGCACGCCCGCATAAAGCTTCTCGACCGCGGCGTCGTCGGAAAGTTCGACGGGTGCGTAAAGCTTCACGGCCGGATGGCCGCGATGCGGAAAGCGCTCCGCCGCTTCGGGCTTGCGGCAGGGCACGTGGCAGATCGCGCCGGCGTCGAGCAGCGCGGATACGACCGCCATGCCGAGCGCTCCCGTCCCGCCGGTCACCACCACATGCCGATCGCGATAGTCCATGCGATCTGCTCCCGTTCGGACAAGGTGCGCCGCCATCATGGCATCGTTTTCGGCGCGCGACAGCCTGAGTTCCATCGCCGGTCGCCCGTCAGCCCAGCCGCCTTGCTCACCCCAGCGGGGCAAAGCCGCTTGAGCGCGGCCGGCAAACCGCGCCATGCTGCGATTCGCTCAGGCGCCGGCGCAACAACCAGAAAGGCGCCGCGGCAGGAACGCGCATGGCCGATTTCGACCTCGCGATCGTGGGCGGCGGCATCAACGGCGCCGGCATCGCGCGCGACGCCGCCGGGCGGGGCATCCGCGTGCTGCTCATCGAGCAGAACGATCTCGCCTCGGCAACTTCCTCGGCTTCGACCAAGCTGATCCACGGCGGCCTGCGCTACCTCGAGCAGGGGGCGTTCCGGCTGGTGCGCGAGGCGCTTGCCGAGCGCGAGGTGCTGCTGCGCAACGCGCCGCATCTGATCCGGCCGCTGCGCTTCGTGCTGCCGTATCACGGCGCGCTGCGCCCGGCCTGGCAGCTGCGTGCCGGGCTGTTCGCGTACGACCGGCTCGGCGGGCGGGAGATTCTGCCGGGAACGAAGGTGCTCGACCTCACGCACGGCGAGGTCGCCGTGCCGCTGAAGCGCCGCTATAAGCTCGGCTTCGAATATTCCGATTGCCGGGTCGACGATTCACGCCTCGTCGTGCTCAACGCGGTCGACGCCGCCGAGCGCGGCGCCGTGATCCGCACCCGGACGCGGCTCGCGCGGGCGGATCGCGAGGGACTTGTCTGGCGCCTCGCACTGAAATCCCGCGGCCGGCGCGAGATCGTGACCGCCCGCGTGCTCGTCAACGCCACCGGCCCGTGGGTCGCGGTCGCGGCGGAGCAGATCCTGCGGCAGAAGTCTTCCATCCCGGTACGGCTGGTGAAGGGCAGCCACATCGTCGTGCCGAAAATCTTCGAGCACGACCACGCCTACATCTTTCAGGGTGGCGACGGCCGCGTCGTCTTCGCGATTCCCTACGAACACGACTTCACGCTGATCGGCACCACGGACGAGGACTACGACGGCGACCCGGGCGCGGTCGCGGCGAGCTCCGAGGAGATCCGGTATTTGTGCCGCACGGCCAACGACTACTTTCGCGAGCCGATCGAGCCCGAGCACGTGGTCTGGACCTATGCGGGCGTGCGTCCGCTGCACGGGGATGCTTCGCAAGCGGCCAAGGACATCAGCCGCGATTATCTGCTCACGTTCGATGCGCCGCATCGCGAGGCGCCGCTGCTCACGGTGTATGGCGGGAAGATCACGACCTATCGCCGGCTGGCGGAAGCGGCTCTGGACAGGATCGCGGATCTGTTCGTAACCGGCCCGGCCTGGACCGCGTCGGCGCCGCTGCCGGGCGGCGATTTCCCGTGGGACGGTTTCGAGGCTCTGGTATCGCGCACCCGCGGGCTGTGGCCGTTCGTCAGCGAGCCGCACGCCTGGCGCCTCGTCGCCGCGCACGGCACCCGCATCGACCGCATCCTCGGCCGCGCGCGCAGTCTCGACGACGTCGGTCCCTGCTTCGGTCCCGATCTCACCGCCGCCGAGGTCCGGCATCTCATGCGTTGCGAAAGGGCCGAGCGCGCCGAGGATGTGCTATGGCGCCGCTCGAAGCTCGGTCTGCGGCTGGCTGCGGCCGATCGTGACGCGCTGGAGCGCTTCATGGCGGACGCGCACGTGACCAAAACCGCCGCCGAATAGGGCAGGGGGAGATGACGACCAGCTCGCTTCGGTTACCTCCCCCCTTGTGGGGGAGGTCGCTTCGCGCGCACAGCGCGCGAAGCGGGAGGGAGGTATCGGCGCTGCGCTATCAAACAAACACCCCCCTCCCCATCCCTCCCCCTCAAGGGGGGAGGGAGCAGATTGCGGCTTGCCCGGAGTCGAACGCGACCGCTTCACATATGGAGCCGGCGTGCCCAGCCACGTGATCGCCATCGATCAGGGAACGACATCGACCCGCGCGATCGCGTTCGACCGCGCTTGCGTGCCGGTCGCCGGGGCGCAGCAGGAATTCCCGCAGCTCTATCCGGCGCCGGGGCTCGTCGAGCACGATCCCGAGGCGATCTGGCGGACCACCGTCGAGACGGTGCGAAGCGTGATGGAAAAAGCCGGTCTCGCCGCCAAGGACGTCGCGGCGATCGGCGTCGCCAACCAGCGCGAGACGACGCTGATCTGGGACCGCGCAACCGGCAAGCCGATCCACCGCGCGATCGTCTGGCAGGATCGGCGTACCGCGGACGTCTGCGCCAAGCTCGTGGCACAGAACCACGAACCGCAAGTCACGAAATCGACCGGCCTCGTCATCGATCCGTATTTCTCGGCGACGAAGATCGCCTGGCTGCTCGACCACGTCGAGGGCGCGCGCACGGCCGCGCAGGACGGCAAGCTCGCGTTCGGCACCGTCGATACGTTCCTGCTGTGGCGCCTGACCGACGGCCGGGTCCACGCTACGGATGCCACCAACGCGGCGCGCACGCTGCTGCTCGACATCCGTCGAGGCGAGTGGGATGCGGGATTGGCAAAGCTGTTCGGCGTGCCGCTGCCGCTCTTGCCGCAGGTGCGCGACTGCGCCGCGGATTTCGGCATCACCGATCCGGGATTGTTCGGCGGCCCGATCCGCATTTTAGGCATCGCCGGCGACCAGCAGGCCGCCACCATCGGCCAGACTTGTTTCGAGCCCGGCATGATGAAATCGACCTACGGGACCGGTTGTTTTGCGCTGCTCAATACCGGCAAGACCCCGGTGCGGTCCCGCAGCCGCCTGCTCACCACGATCGCGTATCAGCTCGGCGGGCAGCGCACCTATGCGCTCGAGGGCGCGATCTTCGTCGCGGGCGCCGCGGTGCAATGGCTGCGCGATGCGCTCGAGCTGATTGCGAGCGCGCCGGAATCCGGCGAGCTCGCCGCGCAATCCGATCCGGCGCAGCCGATCTATCTGGTGCCCGCCTTCGTCGGGCTCGGCGCCCCGTGGTGGGATCCCGAGGCGCGGGGCGCGATGTTCGGGCTCAGCCGCAGCGCCGGGCGCGCGGAATTCGCCCGCGCGGCGCTCGAGGCGGTCGGCTACCAGACTCGCGACCTGCTCGCCGCCATGCGCGCCGATTGGCCCGGCGCCGCCGACACCGTGCTGCGCGTCGACGGCGGCATGATCGCCAATGACTATTTCCTGCAGTTCCTGGCCGACATCCTGGCGCTGCCGGTCGATCGTCCTGCGGTTGCGGAGACGACCGCGGTCGGCGCCGCGTACCTCGCCGGACAGCGTGCCGGCGTCTATCCCGATCTTGCGCAATTCGCGGCGACCTGGAAGCTCGACCGCCGCTTCGAGCCGGCGATGGACGCAGCGACGCGCGCGCGCAAATGCGCCGGCTGGCGCGACGCGGTGCAGCGCACGCTGACGCGGCCGCCGTCCTGAGCCGTCCCGGGGTCGCGCGCATGACGGAAGCGGCGGAGCGGAGCAGACGGAGCCGCACAGGCAAGCGCGGATACGCGCCGTGGAAAGATCCCGCCGCCCGGCCGCTGGTGCGGTTCGAGGACGTCACGAAGCGCTTCGGCGCGACGACCGCAGTCGACAGGCTCTCGCTCGAGATCTTTGCCGGCGAATTTTTCGCGCTGCTCGGGCCGTCCGGCTGCGGCAAGACGACCTTGCTGCGGCTGTTGGCTGGCTTCGAGACGCTCGAGGAGGGGCGAATCCTGCTCGACGGCGCCGACCTTGCCGGGACGCCGCCCTACCGGCGGCCGACCAACATGATGTTCCAGAATTACGCGCTGTTTCCCCATCTCACGGTCGAGCAGAACATCGCCTTCGGGCTCAAACAGGAGCGCATGCCGCGGCCCCAGATCGCCGCGCGCGTCGCCGAGATGCTGGCGCTCGTCAGGCTCGAAGGCTTCAACGCCCGCAAGCCCGAGCAGCTTTCCGGCGGCGAGCGCCAGCGCGTCGCGCTCGCGCGCGCGCTCGCCAAGCGCCCGAAGGTGCTGCTGCTCGACGAGCCGTTGGCCGCACTCGACCGCAAGCTGCGCGGCGAGACGCAGTTCGAGCTCATCGAACTGCAGGCCCGGCTCGGCACCACGTTCGTGATCGTGACGCACGATCAAGAGGAGGCCATGACCTTGGCGGACCGCATCGCGGTCATGGAGCGCGGGCGCATCGTTCAGGTGGGCACGCCCGAGCAAATCTACGAGCAGCCGAACTCGCGCTACGTCGCCGATTTCGTCGGCGAGGTGAATCTTTTGCAAGGCCGGCTTGCGGAAACGGCCGAAGGCGAATCCCTCATCGACGGCGAGGACGGGCTTCGCTTGCGCAGCGCACAGCGTGTCGACGCCGTCCCCGGCGCAACCGTATGGGTCACGTTGCGGCCCGAAAAAGTGCGCATCGGGCTCGATCCTCCCGCCGACGTGCGCGCGAACGCCTTAGCCGGAACCGTCGCGGACGTGGGCTATCTCGGCAATGTGTCGATCTACAAGGTGCGGCTGGATCACGGCGTCGTCATGAAGGCGATGGTCAGCAACGAAGCGCGCGCCGTCGAGCGCGCGATCGGCGGCAACGACCGGGTTTGGCTGTCCTGGCCGCCCGAAGCCGCGATCGTGCTCACACGGTAGCCTCTCCATGGAGCGGGTAGGGTGGGCACAGCGCATCGCGGCAAGATAGCGGACGTGAAAGCAAAGTTCCCGGCGAGGCGCCGTGCCCACCAATCGAAGCTGTGGTGGGCAAAATCATCGGCGGCTTTCTCGGGCAGGTCGAATGCGTGCTCGATTTTGCCCACCCTACGGGTCGAATGAGATGTTCGATCTTCCAGCTAAGAGCGGAGTGTCGATTTGGCGACGGGCAGCGGCAGTTCCCTACGTCTGGCTGATCGCGTTCTTCCTCGTTCCGTTTTTCATCGTGTTCAAGATCAGCCTGTCGGAGACCGCGATCGCGCAGCCGCCATACTTGCCGGTGCTGGATCTTTCGCAAGGCTGGGAGGGGCTGAAGCGCTTTTTCGTCGCGCTCTCGTTCGACAATTACCTCGCGCTCGCGTCCGACCCCCTCTACGCAGCCGCCTACCTGAAAAGCCTCGAAGTCGCGGCGTTCTCCACCCTGATGCTGCTCGTGCTCGGCTACCCGTTCGCCTACGCGATGGCGCGCGCGCCGCGGCGGCTGCAGCCGATTCTCCTCATGCTGGTCGTACTGCCGTTCTGGACCTCGTTCCTCATCCGGATCTACGCCTGGATCAACATCTTGCAACGCGACGGGCTGTTCAATCAGGCGCTCCTCCTGCTCGGCGTCGTGGACGAGCCCGTCGGCTGGCTTTCGACCAACACCGCCGTCTATATCGGGATCGTCTATTCGTATTTTCCCTTCATGGTGCTGCCGCTCTACGCGGCGCTCGAGAGGATCGATGTGTCGCTGCACGAGGCCGCCGCCGATCTCGGCGCGCCGCCGACCACAGCGTTCTGGAGGGTCACGGTGCCGCTGTCGCGGCCCGGCATTATCGCCGGATCGCTGCTCTGCTTCATTCCGATCGTCGGCGAGTTCGTGATTCCCGACCTGCTCGGCGGCTCCGCGACGCTGATGATCGGGCAGACGCTGTGGACCGAGTTCTTCGCCAATCGCGACTGGCCGATCGCGTCTGCAGTGGCAGTAGTGCTGCTCTGCCTGCTGCTCGTGCCGATCCTCGTCTATCAGCACCAGCAGGCGCGCGAGATCGAGGGCCGGTGAGCATGCGCAAGGGCCCCTCGGTATTCAACCTCGCGAGCTTGGCGCTCGGCCTCGTGTTCCTCTACCTGCCGATCGCGATCCTGGTGATCTATTCGTTCAATGCTTCGCGGCTCGTGACCGTTTGGGGCGGCTGGTCGCTCGCCTGGTATCGGGAGCTTCTCGCCGACGCCGCCATGCTGGAATCCATGTGGGTGTCGCTGCGGGTCGCGCTGCTCTCGGCCGCGGCGGCCACGAGTCTGGGCACGCTCGCCGCCGTGGCGCTGGCGCGCGGCGGCGTCTTCCGCGGCCGCCTGGCGTTCACCGGCCTCGTCTATGCCCCGCTCGTGATGCCGGAAGTGATCACCGGCCTCGCCCTGCTGCTGCTGTTCGTGGCGATCGCGCTCGACCGCGGCTTTTGGACCATCACGATCGCGCATACCAGCGTGACCTTGTGCTTCGTCGCGATCGTCGTGGAATCCCGGCTGCTGACGTTCGACCGCAGTCTCGAAGAGGCGGCCATGGACCTCGGCGCGCCGCCGCTGCGCAGCTTTCTCACCGTGACGCTGCCGCTGATCTGGCCCGCGATCGCGTCGGGCTTTCTGCTGGCGTTCACGCTCTCGCTCGATGACCTCGTCATCGCGAGCTTCACGACCGGTCCCGGCGCGACGACGCTGCCGATTCGAATCTATTCGGAGGTGCGGCTCGGGGTGAAGCCGGAGATCAACGCGATCTGCACGATCATGATCGCGTTGGTCGGGTTCGGGGTCGTCGCCGCCGCGTTGCTCAACCGCCGCCGCGCGCTCGACCGCGCCGACCTGGATCTCACCGCGAAATTGTAAGCCGGGGATTCCGGTTCCGTCGGCATACTCGAGGTCCGCACCATTGCTCGTGCTCCGTTGCGCCCGCCGTCGATCATGTTGTGCGCCAGGAGAAGAAACGACTCACGCTACGTTGATAGCGCCACTTGTTTGAGTTCGCCGGGATCGGGATTTGCCCTATATTTGACCTCAACCGTGAACACGTTCAACTTTCTATCATCATTTTTCTCTATGAGGACGAAGTCCGGTGCATTGCTTATGTTCTCCAAAACCTGCTTCACTTCGACCAAATGATGATATTGTGCCAGTTCCGGAAGCGCATAGTCATATCCAAAACGTAGAACTTTAAATCGTCCAACGTCTCGGAACATCAATTCAAATATCAATTCTGCAATTTTTCCTTTGATGAGATCGTGTGGAAACTGCGCATTCGGCGGCATCACCGCATTATATCGCCCAAAACCGGTCATTCGCTGGAAATCCAGTATTAGTCCTGATTATCGATCCGTTGCTCGCGTGGGAGTGCCGAAAAGGCGGCAACAACAGAACATCATCGGCAAAGCAGCGCAAGCGCCTCTCGAGCTGCTGGCTACATTGATCCTGACAACGTGAAGAATTCACAGTTTACGGACGATACCTCACTCGGATGGGAGTCGTGCGGCCCCCATGAGGCGTGAGACGCATGGCACGGGTTGTATGGTCAATCCCTCCGGCACGATCTAATGTGCGTCCAGGTCTTTCATGGCGGCGGCCGCAGCAGCGGCATCCATCGCTCTGACCTTGTAGGTCGCCATCGTTCCGCTCTTGGCCTCCATCCGAGCGCCAGTGGTCGGCGTGGGGTTCATGGTTACGAGCCCGCCACCAGCCAGCGGACCGACTGTGGCGCCTCGCGAGTTCACCGAATAATAGTACGTTCCTCCGGCTGCGACCTGAACATCGGCTTCGAAGTACGTGAAGTCGAACGGAGGCTCGATTCTAAGCGTGTAGGTGCCGGGCTTGCGGTCGATGAAGAAATAGGAATCCGGCGCGATCTTTCCGACCACGTCGCCATTGACCTTGATATCAAGCGTCCCGGTCTTCATCATCCAGCTACGCGGCCAGATGAAGTAGAGCCGCGCCAGACTCGGATCGCGCTGCTTGCTCTGTGGTTCCGGCGTCGTCGTGGAAACCGTCACACACGAGAGCAGGACGATAGTCAATAAGCACGCCAGAACTGCGCGACAAACCTGCATTTTCTTCCCCCCCTGGCGCGTTCGCTCGTAGGTTGCCATAGCATACAGGCATCATGATTGACAATCGATGCTCTTCTACACCCGGTTCGAGCGCTGCCCCAGTTGGTTTGGGCGGGCTTAGAGGCCGTGTACTCGTAAATGGGGCCCGATCGGATGCGTTCGATATCCACTATGCCCTTGACGGCGGCCCGAACTCGGACATCGCACGAGGTCGGAGACGCGCCATGATCCGAGGTTGCATCGCCACGCGCACACCCCTACCCTGCCACAGGCAGCTGCCGGTGCCGCATCCAATTCAAAACGGCAGGAGGACTAGTGCGATTTCGTAGGGGCTCAAAATTTCCAATGTGCCGCAAGACGGTCATGTTGGTGCTCGCCGTGGTTTGGTCGACGGGAGCTAGCGTGATGGCAGAAACGCCCTGGCCGTTGAAGACGCCTTCCGAACTGAAAGCGCTGCACGGACCGAGCTTCGTCGGAGCCCAAATCCTCACCTACCGGCATTCTGTCGAGCCCCGTCAGCCCGACGTAGCATCCGACACTGTAATCGGCATCGGCAGGGACTTCATTTTTCGCGAGGAAGGCAAAACGAGGTTTGTCGTCGATCTGCGCCTCGGCCGCATCTACCACGAAACAAACAAGCGCTATGTCAGCTATCCCATGGCGGCAAACATTGTCTTTTGGGATTCGGAACTCGCTAATCGCGTCGTTCTGGGCAAGGCGGTGGCAAAAGCGGGATTGGCGTCGGATACGTTCGACGCGTTCTGGGCCGGCGTGGAATTGAAGGTGACGGCGCCCGGTGATCCACCGCCTGCGATCGAAACGCGAAATGACAATGGGGATACCGTGTTCACTTACAAAGGAGAGGAAGTCTTGCGCTGGCGCCCGAGAGGCAAGCCGCTGCCGTCCGCGCCGGCCATCCATCTCGGCCACGCTTTGCTATGGCTGTGGCCAGTGCATCCAGTTCTTGCCGCCCGTTTATCGGCGGAAGGCAAGGCTCCCCGCGCCTCAAGGTCCGCGTGCACGTCGCCCTTCAGTCGCAAATACACGACTATGTACTAACCGAATCGCGATGGTGCGAAACCTGCGATGCTCTTTCGGCCAACGCGCAGCCGGTTCCTTTGGGCGATACATACGGCAGTATCCTCGATGCCGAACTTGCACCTATCATGGTGGCGGCGAGCCAAGGCAAGTTCAAACCTTTGTCGTCCAACGACTATCTTCGGCGGATCGACGTCGCGCTTGATCGCGGAGCAACGCTAGAAGCGTACTTGTGGTTTGTCGAACGGTTGTTGCAGGACGGAGCGCAGCGCTGTGAACCTGGCGATGCAAGCGAGCGATGCCGGGTCCAGAACCGATTATTTGAGCAGGCCCGAACAGATCCTGACGTTCAGACATTGCGCATGAATATGAACCTTCGGTCGATGGAGGCAGCCAAAGCCATTGCAGCGTTGCGCGACAAGGTGCGCGCGAATGCTTACTATATCGATCTTGCGTCAATGAACGCCCTTCCCGCGGCCGCGTTCCGTTTCAAGACTGCGGACCAGGAACCTCTCAAGTCCACGCAGCGGCAGATGGTGTCGGCGCTCGCCGGGATGCCGGCGGTTCCGGCCGTCTATCGCGATATTGGTCTGATCTATTACGCCGCCGTCGACCTTTGGCGCGCGTGGTTCGTATGGGAGATGGGCCAGGCCAATCTTGGTCGCTCAGCGGAGTCGGATCTGTGGGGTTTCGTCCAGAATATAGACCGGCAGGTCCGGCAGCGGCGACCTGAGTTCTTCTAATTACGCAGCAGAGGGCTCACCGAACCGGGCCGGGCATTATCCCCGCAGCCCACGGCCTCGGAGGGCGGCAGAACTCCCGACGATCCTGCAATCAATGGCTGGCCGCGTCGTCCGCGGGCTTGCCGTTCTGCGAGGCAGCCGCGTCCGGCTCGGGCGCGGGAGCCGCGGCAGGCTGCGCCTCCTGCGCCGCGGGCGAATGTCCGTCCGCGGCCTGTGCGGCCGCCGATTGCGGAGCCGTCGGCTGCGCCGCCGCCGGCTGTGCCGCCGGCGGTTCCGCGACCACAGGCGGGGTCGCGACAGGCTGAGGAACCACGGGCTGCGGCGCGACCGGCTGTGCGGCGGCCGGCTGCACCGCCGCAGGTTTCGGCGCCGGTCTCGTCAACCGATCGATGACCGAGCGCACCGCGTCGCGCGTCTTGGGGTCGCGCACGGCGTCGAGGAGCGGCGCCGCGGCGCCGGAACGACGGATCAGAATCTCGGCGTCGGGCAACAGCAGCGGATCCTCCCACGGGCCCTGGATCACGAAAGGCAGCTCGAATTCCGGCGGCGCTTCCGCGTCCGCGGCGATGAGGCTCGCGGTGCCTTTGAGATCGAAATCCCGGGCCGGGATCGAGGTCGAGCCTCCGAGCGCGAGCCGCACCGCTGGGCTCTCCAGCCGCACGTCGTCGACGCTTGCGGTCCCTGCGGCAAGCGTAAGGTTGACGGTGAGCCGGTCGAACGGCGTGCGGCCGCTACGAAACTCGCGGCCCCCGGACAGCGGCCGGCGTTCCAGACGCTTGAGTAGCTGCTCGATGTTGACCCCGGAAAGCGAGCCGTTTTCGGCCACGAGGCTCGCCGTGCCGCTCAAGGTCTGTGCCAAGGCGAGCACGCTGCCGCCGGTGGCCTCGACCGCAAGCACCAGCGTGCCCTTGCCGTCGAGCCGGCGAATGCCGAACAGATCGCGCAGGCAGCTCTCGAGGTCTACATTGCCGAATTGCAGCTGCGATTTGATCTCGGCACCCACCGGCGATCGCGCGAGCGCCAGCGATCCTTTCAGCACGCCGCCGAATGCTTGGGATTCGCCGATCGCGAGCGTGAGGCGGCCGTCGCGCAGGTTGGCCCCGATCGCGGTGCGCCCGAGCTTGGCGTTGCCGAGCTGGATGCGGCCGGCCGAGAGCCGCAGGTCGACGTCGAGATCCGCCAAGCCGTCGAGCACGATCGGCATGCGGCTCCACTCGCGGCCGCTCGCGCGCAGCCCGTGTGCGGTCGAAATGTAGGGCCTCAGGTCGAGCTCGTCGGAGGCGAGCGTGCTCTGCACGGCGGGTCGACCGTCGGTCGCCAACGCGAGCACGCCGTCGGCGCTGTTGCCGTCGAGCTCGATATTCACGCCCGAAAGCGCGACCGTTCCGGCGACGAGCGTGGTGTGAGCCTTGAGCGCGAAGCGGCCGAACCCGCCCCCCGGCAATGGTCTTTGGCCCGCCCATGAGAGCGCGTTGCGGAGCGAGGGAGTATCGGCCGCGAGCGTGCCTTCCAGCTTGAGCGTGGGACGCCGGCTGACGTGGCCGTCGAAGCCGATGCGGAACGGCTGTCCGCTCAGCCGCAATTTCAGCCCGGTATGCTCACCCTCGAGCGCCGCCGAAAGGTCGGCAAGGCTGAGGCTCAGGTCGATCGGCTCCTCGCGCCACACGAACCGGCCAGTCGTCACGAAGCTTTTGGCGATGGCCGGCCAGGCGAGCGACATTTCGACGTCGGTGAGGCTTTCGAGAACACCGCGGACATCGTCGCGAATTTCGATCGTGCCGCCGGCAATCCGGATTTCCGAGAACGACATCGGCGAATCGGCAGGGCCAAGGCTGGGGCGGAACGCGCCGCGCATCGCCTCGGCGACGCCGGCCCAATTCGAGGCCCGCTCGGGCGGGAAATGGATCAAGATTTTGGGCCGCTGCAGCCACAGATCGGCAGCCTCGATCCGGCCGAAGAGGAGCGGCACGAGCCGCAGCCGGGCCGTGATTCGTTCGGCCGCAAGCGGCCGGCCGAAGGCGCCCTCCTCGCCCAGCGTGACATCCGCGAAACTCACCGTGCCCCAAGGAAACAGCGAGACCGAGGCCTCGCCGCGGATCGTCGGCTTGAAGCCGGTCACGGCGCGGATCTCCGCCTTGATAGCGTTGCGCACGGTCTCGGCCGGAATGAGCAGCGAAATCGCCACGAGGGCGCCGATCCCGGCCGCCACCAGGGCGGCGAGAAGAATTCCGACGCGTTTGAAGCCGCCGAGGGCGATCACGACGTGCAGCCTGTGAGGGTCCGGTGGCCGACAGTGCGGCGCATCGGCCAGTCCTGGCGCGGTTCTGTGACCCTTTCGTGGCTTTGGAATGCCGGGTCGTTCCGGGCGCCGGGAACCGGCGAACCCGGAACCCACGAACACCCGTTCGACCGATGGCACCGTGGTCAGCGGTTCCGGCTCTCACGCGTTGCGCTCGCCGGAACGACGCCGCTCGCGAGGGTCAATGCAGCTTCGGGTCGACCTTGAAGCTCGCTTCGGTCTTGCCCCGAATGTCCTCGACGCTGACGCCGGGAGCGAGCTCGATCAGCGTCATGCCGCCGCCCTTGTGCTTGTCGACGGTGAACACGCCGAGATCGGTGATCACCATGTCGACCACCTGGGCGCCCGTGAGCGGCAGCGTGCAGCGCTTGAGCAGCTTGGGTTCGTTCTTGGCGGTGTGCTCCATGATGACCACGACCTTCTTGACGCCGGCGACCAGGTCCATGGCGCCGCCCATGCCCTTGACCATCTTGCCCGGGATCATCCAGTTGGCGAGATCGCCGTTTTCGGCGACCTGCATGGCGCCGAGAATCGACAGATCGATGTGGCCGCCGCGGATCATGGCGAAGCTGTCGGCGGAGGAGAAAAAGCTCGTGGTCGGCAGCTCGGTGATGGTCTGCTTGCCGGCGTTGATCAGGTCGGGATCCTCTTCGCCTTCGTAGGGGAACGGCCCCATGCCGAGCATGCCGTTCTCGCTCTGCAGCTGCACGCTGATGCCTTCCGGGATGTAGTTGGAGACGAGCGTCGGAATGCCGATGCCGAGATTGACGTAGAAGCCGTCGCACAGCTCCTTTGCGGCGCGCGCCGCCATCTCTTCGCGGGACCAGGCCATGTCGTCTCTCCAGCTCAGGTGCGGGGCCGCGTCGTGCGCTGTTCGATGCGTTTTGCCGCGTTGAGCACCGGCACGATGCGTTGCACATAGATTCCCGGCGTGACGATGTGGTCGGGATCGATCTTGCCGGGGTCGACCAGAAGCTCGACTTCGGCGACCGTGACCTTGCCGGCGGTCGCCATCATCGGATTGAAGTTCCGCGCGGTTTTTCGGTAAACCAGATTGCCCTCGGTGTCCGCCTTCCATGCGTGCACGATCGAGAGATCGGCAACGAGTCCGCGCTCCATGACGTATTTGTCGCCGTCGAACTCCCGCACTTCCTTGCCTTCGGCGATGATGGTGCCGACTCCGGTCTTGGTGAAAAACGCCGGAATGCCGGCGCCGCCGGCCCGGATGCGCTCGGCGAGCGTGCCCTGCGGATTGAATTCGAGCTCCAGTTGCCCGGCAAGGTATTGCTGCGCAAAAGTCTTGTTCTCACCCACGTAGGACGAGATCATTTTGCGGATCTGCCGGGTCTCGAGCAGCAGCCCGAGGCCGACCCCGTCGATCCCCGCATTGTTGGATATAACGGTGAGATGTTTGACCCCGGAATCCCGGATTGCATGGATCAGGGTCTCGGGAATGCCGCATAGCCCGAAGCCGCCGGCCATGATCGTCATGCCATCGCGCAACAGCCCCGCGAGCGCCGCCGTCGCGTCGGAATGGACCTTGTTCATTGCAGCCTGCCTGGTGGTTGGGATGGCCGGCGGGACGCGCGGGACCGCTGCGCTGGACCGAGCGGAAGCGGGGGGGGACGCTAGCCGACCCGGCAGCCGATGATCAAGGCCGCGCGCGGGCTTCGCGCGGCGAGGGGGAGGACACGGCCTCGGCGATCTCGGCGACCAGTTTCTTGACGAGCGCGGCGCCAAACGAGGAGAAATTCTCCGCGACCATGACGAAGGCGCCGGGCCCGCCGATGACGTTGCGCCGGTAATAGTCGGCGAGGCCGCCGGCCGGATTGGTGTGTTCCGGATTCCAGACGAGCGGCGTCTCGCTCAGGATGACGAGACCGTTGACGGTGACGCCCTGGGCGATGGCGTCGTCGCGCGCGGCCCCCACATCACGTCCGCTGTTGTTGGTGCCGTCGCCGGAAACGTCGATGGCGCGGCGCCGCGCCGTGAACGGCGCGCGCTGCAGCTGCTCCATCGCGAAATCGATACCGCCGCTGATCGAGGTGCGGTCCGCGAACGAGCGCGGCGCCTCGACGATACCGTCGCTGAAATGCCGTGCCGTCTCCGGATCGCCGACCAGCGTCCAGTCGATTACCAGCCGTTGCGAAGCGACGCCCGACCATTCGACGAAGCAGAGCGCGATCCGTCCGTTCGGGCCCGACCGGATCGCCTCGAGCACCTGCGGGTTGTTGATCGCGGACGCGTAGCCCTCGCGCTCCAGCTGGAATTTCGCGACATCCACGCTGCGCGAGACGTCGGCGGCCAAGACGAGCAGCAGGTCGGCTTTCTCGCCTTGCGCGGCGGCGAGAGCCGGCGCCGCCAGCAATAGGGCGAGAGCTGCAAGACAGGTATCGCGGAGGGATCGGGTCACGGGTATCCCCGGCGAGGTTGGCGGCAGAGAGCTTAGCGGATCGCCTGCGCGGTTCCTATGCTCGATGCGCAGGTTCCGTTCGGCCGGCAGCCCGGGCGAGCGAGGCGAAAATCCACCTCGCCGATTTCGCTCCCGGTACTGCTGGAGATTCCGCGGCGCTGTCGACGTGCTTCGTCCGTGAGCGCTATTCGGCCAGCACGCGGGTCGCCGGAAACGTGATCTCGACCGAGGTGCCGGCGTTGACCGCGCTTTTGATCGCGAAGCTCGCCCGGTTGGCTTCGGCCAGGGCCTTGGTGAGCGGCAGTCCCAGCCCGGTGCCGCCCGAACCCGACCGCGTCGAAGTCGCGATCTGGCGGAACGGCTCGAGTGCCGTCTCGATCTCGGTCTCGCTCAGGCCGATGCCCGTATCGCGCACGCGCAGCACCGCCTCGCCCCGTTCGGTCAGCATGGTCGAGACGATCACTTGGCCGCCGGCTCCGGTGAACTTGATGGCATTCGAGAGCAGATTGAGCACGATCTGACGGATCGAGCGCTCGTCACCCACGATCGCGGGCAGCTCGGGCAAGAGCGAAGTGCGAATGAGGATGCGCTCGCGGTTGGCCTGCGGCTGCATGAGCGCGACGCACTGCTGCGACAGCGCTGTAAGATCCACGCTGGCGAAGCTCAGGTCGAGCTTGCCGGCCTCGATCTTCGAGAGATCGAGCAGGTCGTTGAGCAGCGACACGAGATGCCCGCCCGAGGCGTGGATGTCCTTGAGATACTGGCGGTAGCGCTCGTTCCCGATCGGCCCGAAGCGCTCGTCCACCATCACTTCGGAGAAGCCGATGATGGCATTGAGCGGCGTTCGGATCTCGTGGCTGATTTTCGCCAGAAAGTCGGATTTCGCCGAGGACGCCCGCTCCGCCTCGTGTTTGGCGCTGAGCAGGTCCTCCTCCGCGCGCTTCCATTGCGTGATGTCGCGTAGCACCGCACAGAACTTTCCGCCGCCGGCGATCGAGCCCATGGTCATGAACAGCGGGATCAGGCCGCCTTCGCGTACGCGGCCGATCACTTCGCGGCCGTCATTGAGCACGCTGGCTACGCCGTTGAGCGACAGCCCTTCGAGATAATCGAGCGCGGCGCGCCGGCTTTCCGGCGCGAACAGCTCGGCGAAAGGCCGGCCGCTGAGCTCGTGGTTGTCGTAGCCGAACAGGGCTTCGGCGCTGCGGTTGAGCGACACGATGCGGCCGTCGCGCTCGAGCACCAGCACGCCGTCGGTCGCGGTGTCGAGGATCGAGCGCAGCTCGCGCGCTTGCGTCTCTGCACGCAACGCTGCCTCCTCGGCGCTCTCGCTCCGCTCGCAAGCAGAAATCGCGGCATCGCCGTTCGCGGTCGCGCCCGGTGCAAACGCACTGGGCACCGCGCTGTTGCTCCCGAGAGCTTCCGCGCGTTCCGCGGGCGCGCCAATCTCCGGCGCGGCCTCTTGCTCGGCGAGACCGGGCAGCCCCGACGTCAAGGCCCGGGCGATTTCCCGGAACGCCGACTGCTCGACCGCGGTCAGCGCAGGCCGCTCTTCTTGGGTATCGACGGTCGAGGACGGCAAGACATTGCCGGTCGAGGCCACGACCGCGACGCGCGGCCCTGCGGCAGCAGGCTCGATCCCGCTCGTCCCCTGTGCGTCGGGTGCGTGATCCGCCGCAGGACGCGGTGCGTCGGCAGCCGCCAGCCTAGCCACGTCGCGGCATATGCCGAACCCGCGGTACCCGTGAAAGCTTCGGTCGCGATCGAATACCGGCACTCCCGACAGCTCGACCGTCACGCGCTCGCCGCGACCGAGCGGCCAAGCGAGGCGGATGCCGTTCCAGGTTTCCCGCGAGGCGATCGCATGCTCCACCCTGCCATCCGGATCGAGCCCCAACGCGGCGGCAATTTCTCTCCAAGTGCGGCCGAGTTGCGCGAGCGTCGGTGCGCCCATCAGGTCCGCGAACTCCGCCGAGGCGAGCGTGAAACGCCCATCGGCATCGATCTGCCACAGAAAGCGCAACGGGCGGTGCCGCTCCGTCAGGAAAGCACAATCCCGCTTCGCCGGGGTATCGCCGCGCTGCATTTCCTCGGACGCCCGCGTGCCGTCGGTATCGCCGGGGAGCGGCGCGCTCGAGGGGTGGCTTTGCGCCGGCTCCGGTCCGGGAGCTTCGATCGGGTTCGTCATTGCGAGCCAGCGATGGGCAACAACCGGCCGCTCCCGGGCGTTTGTCCCGCGAGGGAACCTCTAGGCCGGGGGTTCCCTGGGTCCACGGCGGGCGGCCGCAGCGGCCGCGCCGAGCGGGGACAGCGTTAACGCTCCCGGCACGCGCGGCTTTCTTATAAAGCGATTCGCCCGCCGCACTATGATACGGTAGCGCACCGGTGCCGGGCGTCGCGTGTCCGCGATCGTCCGAAACGAACCAAGAGGCCGGAATCGGGAGGCGACAATGGCCGAGGAACGCATGCCGAAATTCGAAATTCCCGCCGAGATGCGACAGATGGCGGAGCAGAGCGTCGAACAGGCGAGGAAGGCGTTCGACGGCTTCATCGCGGCGGCCGAGCAGGCGGTCAGCACGTTCGGCGGACAGGCGGCGGTCGCGCAAGCGGGTGCGCGAGATGTCGGCAAGAAGGCCATGACCTTTGCGGAGCAGAATGTCGCGAATTCCTTTGCGTTCGCCCAGAAACTGGTCCGCGCCAGGGACGTGCAGGAGGTCCTGCGGCTCCATTCCGAGTTCATTCGCGAACAGATGGAGACGCTGTCGAATCAGGCGAAGGAATTGGGCGACGCGGCGAGCCGGGCCGCGACCGACGCGGGCACGACCCGAGGTTCGTGATCGGGCACGAGGTCACGCCGGCTTCGGCCGGATGCGGTGCTGCGTGCGACAGAGTGTCTCATCTGCGCGAACCGTCTGATTTTTTACACATTTGCCGCGATTAGCTCCGCGGCCTACGCGTTTGGCCGCCGGCCTCTCGCCTTTGGCGACCGGAAATCAGCAGCAATTTCCTCCGGTTGAGCGCCCGCTCGGTCTCGCTCGCGCTCGGGGACCGAGCGACGAGGCCGGATTTTGCGCTGCACTATCTATGTTGCATTGCACCAAATCCGGTGTTATATAGCGGGCGTGCAATTGCCGGGGCGGCTCGGTGGCGGGGGGGACCAGCGTCGCCGCGGAGAAGACCGGAACCGTTTCAGGCGTCGGACCGCACGGGCGGCAGGTTCGAAGAGCCGGACACACTGCCGCTCTTGTGACGGAGGAGTGCCATGAACGAAGCGACCCCTGTGAAGACCAAGCCGGCAAAAGCCGCCGGCGCGGCCGGCTCGATCTTCGAGCTTCCGAAGTTCGACCTGCCGAAGTTCGACCTGCCCAAGCTCGAGGTGCCCGCGGCGTTCCGCGAGATCGCGGAGAAGAGCGTGGCGCAGGCCAAGGACGCCTACGAGCGCGTCAAGGCCGTCGCCGAAGAGGCGACCGACCTGCTCGAGGACACCTACACGACCGCCGCCAAGGGCGCTGCCGACTACAACCTCAAGGTCATCGAGGCGGCGCGCGCCAACACCAATGCGGCGTTCGACTACGCGCGCGAGCTGCTCGACGTGAAGTCGTTCTCCGAGGTCATCGAGATCTCGACCGCGCATGCGCGCAAGCAGTTCGAGACCGTGTCCGAGCAGACCAAGGAGCTCGCCGCGCTCGCCCAGAAGGTTGCGACCGAGACCGTCGAGCCGTTCAAGAGCGGCGTGACCAAGGCCTTCCGCAAAGTCGCCTGAGTCGGTCGCGATCCGATCGTGATGTAGCGTAGCGTTGCGTCGCGTATCCAAGCCCGGGCCGGTCGCCCGGGCTTTATTTTTGCGCACCGGTGAGCGGGCGCCTGGAATGGGCTCGCGGGAGCCGCCACGGGAAGCCGAAAATTGGCAACTCGGGTCGCGGTGATATTGGACTCGGAAATGGTCGCGGCCGGTATCGTCGACGGACCGGATCCGAAAGCCGGATTGTGCTCACGGTCAGCTCGGCATCCTCAGCCTGACACCTGAAACCTGGCGCCCGATGCCCGACGTCTGGGCCGGACCTTGCCAAGGATCGGCGCCTCTCCTAGTTTCCGGCCTCTCGCCGATCGGTGCAGCCTGTGCAGCTGTAGCTCAGTTGGTTTAGAGCGCCTGACTGTGGATCAGGAGGTCGGTGGTTCGAATCCACCCAGCTGTACCACGCATTTGGGCTGGGGTCCCTGGTCCACTGTTTCCCAGAAACCGAAGTTGGGAAGCGAATGGGAAGCGCCGCGTCTTCCAAGCGGCCGGGATGTCGCGGCATCAAAAACACCGCACTCGAAATGCGTTCGTCGCCCTCCCGCTGCGTCTCGCAGGCATTGTCGACAGGCCACCACTACTGAAGCGTCTAAATCGAATCGGGACGCACCCATGTTAGCAAACTGTCGCTCATCAATCGGCTCGCACGTGGCAGCGATTGCAGTTGGCGCCTTTGCCGCAACAGCATATCTGACTGTCTATTCAGCCAGCCCGCAGTCGCTCGCAGACTACATCTCAGCGATCTGCGCGAAGTCTTTTGGTTCCGCGCCTGCCACGGAGGCCCCGTACGTCGCCGAGAATGTAAGCGCGATGACAAAGATGATGATCGATATGGGCATCAGGCCGTCAGGCGATGTCGATACCGACTTCGTGGCGATGATGGTGCCGCACCATCAGGGCGCCATTGAGATGGCGCAGGCCGAACTCCGTCACGGACGCAATGAGCTACTGCGGCGCATGGCTCAGGAGATCATCGTCACCCAGCTGCAAGAGATCACTGCGATGCGGTTGTCGCTGGGCCAACCACCGCTGCCTTCGGTACCATCGCCTGATCAAATCCCGCCCGCGGCAATGAGCAATTCGAAAATTGAGTAATGCACACCTGGTAAGGAGCCGTGATATGGGACGTAGCTTAATTCTAGCCGTTCTGTTGCTCGCGACAGCTCTTATCGATGCCCGCTATGCAGTCGGCGGACAGGCTCCCGCGGCTGCTTCCGATCCAGACATTCCCATTAGCCATCAGGATCGTGTCTACTCCGCTGAACAGTACTCCAACACCATTTCCGTCACCGATCCGGTCGACAACAAGCTGCTTGGTACCATCCGCCTTGGCGATCCGCTGCCGGCCAATCTCAGTCCGCTCTATAGGGGTCAGTTGCTGGTGCACGGTATGGGATTTTCTCCCGATCATCGCACCATTGCCGTCGTCGCCATCGGCTCGAATGCGGTGATCTTCATCGATACCGCGACCAATAGTGTAAAGCACATTACTTATGTTGGGCGTTCTCCGCACGAAGCGTTCTATACGATGGATGGCAGTGAGGTTTGGGTCGTCGTGCGCGGCGAGAATTACGTCTCCGTACTGGACGGCAAAACTTACGAGGAGAAGACACGGATTACCGTTCCCAACGGTCCGGGCATGACCATCTTCTCCCCCGACGGCAAATACGGCTATGTCTGCTCCTCCTTTACACCAGAGACCGTAGTCATCACCGTTGCCGATCACAAAATCGTCGGCAGGGTTCCGCAAGCCAGCCCGTTCTGTCCCAACATCGCCGCAACGCCGGACAGCAAGCAGGTCTGGTTCACCTTGAAAGACAGCGGCAAGACCCAAGTGTTCGATGGGCAACCGCCATTCGCACTCTTGAAGACCATCGACACTGGTCCGATCACCAACCACGTCAATATCGTGCGCAATGCCAACGGCATGTTCGCTTATGTCACGATCGGCGGGCTCAACGAAATCAAAGTGTTTCGCACCGACAACTTTGCGCAGGTCGCGACCATTCCGGCGGGCAAGTTACCGCACGGCATCTGGCCGTCCGGGGACGGCACGCGAGTCTATGTCGGCCTCGAGAACGAGGACAAAGTAGCCGCGATTGATACATTGAAGAATGAAGTGATCGCGACTAGTCCGATCGGCCAGGCTCCGCAGGCCCTTGTCTACGTGCCCGATGCCGTACCTGCCGCGAGCGGAGCCCACAACTCGGCAATGACCAGAATGATGGTCGCTCCCGAAGGCCTCGGAGCCAGCAACTTGCAGCCGCTCGGCGTGGCTGGCCGATCGGTGCAGCTGTGGCTCGCGCCGCCGGGAGCAAAGAAAGAGGAGAAGGCGCCCACCAGCGTTTCGCTGTCGGATCAGGGACTGGTGCAAGTGTTGGAGGCCGCTGTCACCGGGCTCGTGCCAGGAAAGCCATATCTGCTTGCGCTGGCGAGTGAGCCCTCGGGCGCCGGCGTTCTCGAGCCACTGCAAGGCTTCATGACCAATCCTGCGGGGGCAGCCGTCATCAATGCAATCGGACCAATTCGCCAGTTGGTGCGCGGCGAAGACAAGACCCCGCGCCGCTACCTGGTGATCCTTCCGGGCACTCCCGACAACCACGGCGCTGCCGTTCAAGTCCAAAGGGAGTGAAGGGTCCTGACATACCGCGGTGATGTGATTTCCTGCGAGTCCTACTGGCGGAGCAAGGTTTGCGGTGCCTGCAGGCGGATGCCGCCGCGCGACCGGTCTAAAAGCAATATGCGTCGATCAAGTCGAGCAGATAGCCGGGGCCGTAGATCCCCCAAATCGCCAGGATGACCGCGCAGAGCACGAGCGCGGCTCCGGCGCCGGCCCACAGCAACACGCGCGACAGCGTTCGACCGAATACCCTCGTCGCCGATCCGTCCGCGACCCCGCCGGCGTCCGAACCTCTGTTCATGACGGTGCCGCCCCCAGTGCCAGCCGCTCGACCGGTTGCTCGCGAATGCGCCAGTGGATCAACGCCGCGAAGATGCCGAGGGCGACCGAGATCCACCACATCAGATGATAATCGCCCTGGATGTCGTAGAGCCTGCCGGCGCCCCAGCCGCCGAGAAAGCTCCCCAGTTGATGGCTGAAGAACACGATGCCCCACAACATCGACATGTGGGTCGGTCCGAACATGTAACCCACCAGGCCGCTCGTCAGCGGCACGGTGCCGAGCCACAGGAACCCCAGGGTCGCCGCGAACAGCAGCACCGAGGCGGCCGACAGCGGCAGTGCAAGAAACACCACGAAGGCGAGCGCGCGCAGCGCATAGAGCAGCGCCAGCATGTCCTTGCGCAAATGATAGGCGCCGAGCCATCCCCAGATCAGCGAGCCGGCGATGTTGAACAGGCCGACCACGCCGATCGCCCAGCCGCCCAGCTCGAGGGCCGAGATCGGGCGGCCGAAGAAGGACATGCCGATCGAGTTGTCGGAAATATAGGCGGGCAGGTGAAGTCCGATGAACGCCACGTGGAAGCCGCACACGAAAAATCCGATCGTGAGCAGCCAGAAACCCCGGGTGTGAAATGCTTCTTCCAGCGCGTTGCTCGTCGTCTGCAGGGCGGGCGCACCGAGCGGCGCGGAAATCCCGGCGCGATCTTCGCGCAAGCCGAATGCCAGCACGACCATCAGGGCCGAGAGGCCGGTGAGCACGAACATCGTCGTGTGCCAGTTGCCGAAATGATTCTGGAGAACCGAGGCGAGCGGCACGATCGCGAACTGGCCGAACGAGCCGCCCGCGGTGGCGACGCCCAACGCGACCGATCGCCGCGCGGCCGGGGTTTGCCGGGCGATCGCCCCGAGGATCGGCCCGAAGCCCGCGGCCGCCAAGCCCAGCCCGGAAATCACGTTGCCCAGCGTGAGCATCACACCTTCGCTGGCGAGCGCAATCATCAGCATGCCGCCGACATAAAGCAGGCCGCCGCCCGCAACGGTTCGCGCCGTGCCGAAGCGATCGGCCACATTGCCCACGAACGGCGAAAACGCGCCCATGAGCAGCATGGCAAGCGCGGTTCCGAACGACCACAGCTCGCGGCCGACATCGAGATCCTCCGCGATCGCTTTCTGAAAAATGCCGAAGCTCTGCCGCGCGCCGATCCCGATCGTCAGAATCACCGCGCCGCAAATCACCGGAATCCAGAAATTGCGCCGGGCCGACATGACCATCCTTTCGAGCTGCTCGCCGTGGTGCGCAGTTTCAGCCGCTTCCATGGCGCCGGGCAACCGGCGCGGCCGATTGCGGCCGGTCGAAATCGACGCCGACGAGCTCGCGCAACAATTCCCGCAATTCGCCAGTCCGCGTCGGCCCGAAAGCGAATAGAAATCGATCTTGTGCTTCGCGCCAGCTGTGGATCGCGGCGTCGAGACGTTTCTCGCCGCGCTTGGTCAAATGCAGTTCCTTGCGGCGGCGATCCGATGCGCCCGGCTCGATGCGGATCAACCCGTCGCGCTCGAGCGGCAAGATGTTGCGGCCGAGCGTCGTGCGGTCCATGACCATGTCGGCGGCCAGCGCCTGGATCGCCAGCGGCCCCTGGCGGCGCAGTTTCGCGAGCAGCGAGAACTGTGTCGTGCGCAGGCCGCTGGGCGCCAGCAGCCGGTCATAGAACTGCGTCACGTGCCGCGCCGCCTGGCGGACCGCCAGACAAATGCATTCCGGGGAATCGGATCGGGTATCGGGTGACATCGTCCGGGTCTTTCTAAATGTGCATATGCGCGTAAATCGGCGCAAGTCAATAGGGGGCACGTACGCTTTTGCCGGCCAGAAAGCGCCGCGGGCGGATGAGGGCGGCTTAGCGGATTTCGATCACCTCCGCGTCGGAATTTCCGGCGCGAACGACGTCCCCGATTTTCTTGCCGATCAGAGCACGGGCGACCGGCGACACGTAGGAAATGGTGCCGCCGGACGGATCGGCCTCATCCTCGCCGACGATGCGGTAGGTTTGTCGCCGCCCGTCCTCGCGCGCGATCGTCACCGTGGAGCCGAACTGAACCGCGTCGGGGTTGCGCTTCGGCGCGATCACTTGTGCGCTCGCCCTGCGCGCCGTCCAGTACCGGAGGTCGCGGGCAATTCTCGCGAGGGCGGAGCGATCGCTTGCGGGCTGCGCCGCCGCGTGCTCCTGCTGCAGGCACTCGATCGCGGCATCGATGCGCGCCAGCCCCTCGCGCGTCACCAAGTTCGGGTGGGGCGAGATCGGGCGCTCCGGAAGCTCCTCGATCGCCTCGTCGGTTTCCTTGACGAAGGCGCGGCTCATCTCCGTTTGCTCCGCAGCGCGCGCTCGGCGATCGGCCGGCGCGGCGGATCGGCCCTCGATGCGCGAGCGTTCGGCCGGGCCGCTCCGAGATCGCGGCGAACGCGCGCAGTCCGACGCGTGACGCTCGCCGGCGTCCGCGATCTGCGGTCAGCGAAAAATTCCGCGATCGCGCGCAAGCCCAGGCAGTTGAGAACGCGCGCTTTCGGCACGCCGCCCTTGCGCGCCATCTCGACGCCCCAATGCGTCAGATCGAGCTCGGACATCGAATGCGCGTCTGGATTGATGCTCATCGTGCAGCCGAGCTCGAGCGCTTTGGCGTGCCAGCGCCAATCGAGATCGAGCCGCCACGGATTGGCATTGATCTCGACCGCAACGCCGTGTTTCGCGCACGCCGCGAGCACCCGCTCGATGTCGATATCGTAGCCGGGCCGGCGCAACAATTGTCGGCCGGTCATGTGCCCGAGAATCGTCGTATACGAGTTGGCGACGGCGCGCAGGATGCGCTCGGTCTGAGTCGCGCGGTCCAGGGCGAATCGGCTGTGCACGCTCGCGACGACGAAGTCGAAGCGGGCGAGGACCTCGTCGGGATAATCCAGCGATCCGTCCGGCAGAATGTCGGATTCGATGCCGGCGAAGATCCGAAATCGGCCGCGCTCGTGCGCGTTCCATCGTTCGATGCGCGCGTGCTGCGCCGCGACGTCATCGATGCTCAAGCCGCCGGCATATCCGGCCGAGCGCGAATGATCGGCGACGCCCAAATACTCGTAGCCGCGTTCGCGGACGGCCTCGGCCATCGGTTCGAGGCCATGCACGCCGTCGGATGCGTCGGTGTGGGCGTGTAGGATGCCGCGCAAATCCCGGTCGGTCACGAGCGCCGGCAGCGATCGGGCAAGCGCGAGCGCAACCTCGCCGCGGCCCTCGCGGAGTTCCGGCTCGACGAAGTCCATTCCGAGCGCCGCGTAGATCTCCGATTCGGCCGCGGCCGCGATGATTTCCCGGTTTCGGCGCAACCCATCCGAATCGATTATCAACCCTTGCCCGGTGGCGATCGCCTGCAGCTCCGCCAAATGCTCCTGGGATCCCGTCGCGAGCAGCAGCGCGACGCCGTACCGGCTCGCATCCGTCAGATGGATCTGCAAATGATCGCCGACTTGAAGGATTTCCGGGGAAGTTTCCGCTCCGAGGGTTTCGGCGACGAGAGCGAGCTCGGAAACGAGCTCGCAACCGCGGCGAAAATCGCCCGCCGGGGTGATGCGGCCGAATTTCAGTCCGGAACCGCGCAGATTGCTTTCGGCGCCGCTCAAGAGCTCGGCCGCGCGATGAAGATGCCGCCGACCGTGCGCGCGGCGGTTGATGTCGATGCCCTGCAGCACTTTTTTCTGCAGCGCGGGCCCGAGGCCCTTTACGGCCGCGAGGCGCCCGGCCCGTGCGGCTTGCTCGAGCTCGTCGAGGCTCGTGACGCCGAGCTCCCGGTGGATCTTGAGGGCCCTGTCGGGGCGCAGCCCGGGAATGTTCAGAAAATCCAAAACCCCCGCCGGAATCTCGTGACGCATTTTTTCCAGCGCGGGGTGCGTGCCGGTTTCGTGCAGCCGCCTGATGATGTCCGCGATCGTGAGGCCGACGCCCGGAATTTCCCGCAACCGGCCTTCCCGGACGATGTCTTCCAACGGCGCCGTCACAGCTAGCAGGCTCTCGGCGGCCCGGGTATAGGCTCGTGCCCGATACGGGTTGCCGCCGCGCAGCGCGGTGCGTCGCCCGAATTCGACCAAGAGCTTCGCGACGGCGGATGCGTCCAGCGGCTTCATCGATCCGATCCGATTCGAGGAGCTTGCCGACGGGGTAACGCGCGTGCCGTGGAGAGGTATCCGCACGGGGCTGCGCCGGCCGAGGTTTCGCGTGCCGCGCCGAGGCGCAATGAGCCCGGGGACGCGTGCCGCCCCGAGCGGTGCGAAAGACCGCGGGCCCTTTGGGCCGCTCGACTTCCCAGGCGGAACTCGTGCGTTGTTTGCCGGGTTACCGATCAGATGAACCCGATCTGCGAGGCGGCCATGGCCAGATGCGAAACCTGCGGCAATGACTATGACAAGGCGTTTCAGGTGGTCATGAACGGCGTGACCCACACCTTCGACAGCTTCGAATGCGCGATCCAGAGGGTGGCGCCGACATGCCCGAGCTGCGGCACCCACATCGTGGGCCACGGCGTGGAGCAGGACGGCACGATCTTCTGCTGTGCGCATTGCGCCAAAATGGAGGGCGCCGGCGAGTTGCGCGACCGCGCCTGATCCGCTGGGCTGGGCGACGGCGGGCGCGGCACGCGCGGTCGCCAGACCTGGCGGGCGTGGCTCGCTCATTTTCGCCCGACCGCGGGTTAACGCAACATTAACCGTGTCGGCGGAGTCTTGCCCGCGAGGGGCGGGGAGGCGCGCGGCGCCGACAGCCATGCACAATCCGCAGATATGCCGCAGTCACGCGATCAAATGCGGGCTCCTGGCCAAGGAGGCGGACGAGTTTTCCTATAAGCTCTTGGTGCTGAGCATCGCGGAATTATGGGGCGTGATTGCGCAGACGAGCGAAGCCGTCGGCGCGCTTGACCAGAACAAAATCGGTGCCGCGCTTCGCGTCGGGAACGCCTTTCGCTGACGGGTCGCGCGCCAGAAACTCGGCTCGCGGTGAGACGATCCTCGATATTGCTGGTCGCGTGCTCACAGATTGCCGCCAGCCCGAACCAGGGATGACGATCTCACTCGATCACCTTGTTGGCGCGGAACAAGATGGAGGATACGGCCTGCTCGATGCCGAGGGCCTTGGCAGTTTTGAGATTCACCGCCAGTTCAAATCTTGTAGGCTGCGCAACAGGAAGATCGGCCGGTTTTTCGCCACGTAAGATTCTATCAGCATAGGTTGCGAGCCAAAAATACATTGCGCGCTGATTCGCGCCGTAGCTCAAAAACCCGCCGGCATCACAATATTCGCTCCATCCGAACATCGAGGGTAACCTCTGTGAGATGGCGAACTCGGCAAGTCTGGTCCGATGCACCATGGTCACGGCTTCCGGGAAGACAAGCATGGCTTCTGCGCGGGCTTTGCTTGCCACCTCGAGCGCTTTGTCCAGTTCACGCGTCCCGAAAAAAGGAACGTAGACCGGGTGCATGCCTAGCGCTTCAGTGACCTGCTGCGTGGTTCGCCATTCCGATTGTTCTCCCGGATGATCCGTGTTCGACAGTATCACGAGCCTGCGAAGCTTTGGAAATATGTCCTTGAGCAGCTCAACTCTCTTTCCAGCCAGCTCGAGCGAAAGGAACGTGCTGCCCGTGAAATTGCCGCCCGGCTGCCCCAGGCTTTTGACGACACCCAAGTCGACCGGATCGCCGCTCAGGGCAAACAGGACGGGAACGTCTGTTACACGCGTCAGGGCGCGCGTTGCCGGACCGCTCGACACGATAAGATCTATGTTGCTGCGATTCAATTCATGTATCAACTGCCGCAGCGCACCGGGATCGCCGGCCGCGTAGTGCAGTTCAAAGACAACGTCTTGTCCTTCGACGTAGCCTCGCCCACGCAATCCTTCCCGAAAGCCATCCAAAAACGGATCGGGTTGAGATTCGGTCGAAAACCAAAAGATGCGATAAATCCTTGTCGGTTGTTGCGCCTTCGCAGCGCGCGACCAGGTCACCGCACTACCTGCAAGCGCAATGAAATCTCGGCGTCTCATGTGAATCCATCCCACTGCGGTCCACGGTCCAGTCGTTAGTGCAAGTGAAAACGACAGCAGCGTATCGGATTCTAGGAGGATTCCAATGGTTGGGGTTCTCATCCTCGACCGGAGCCATTTCAGAATTGCTGCGTCCCGGGCTTCGTGCGTTGCTGATGCCATCCGGCCATGACCAGCAGCTCCGATGGCGATAGTAAGACTGGGCGCAAGGGACGCGATGGGTCCCAAGTCGTTCCGCTCAGGCAGCCGGCGTCAGGCCCGCGCGATCAATGAGCCATTCTTCCGGTCAGCGGACCGATGAGCGGTTCGCCAGGAGTGGACCTCGTCGGGCCGCTACCCTGCTCGTCTGGCGCGCGCCAAGGGAAATCTCTTCCCACCTTCGCTCGCGCCGAGGGGTCGTTCGGTTTGCTTGGGGCCCCAAATTGCTTGGCCCGAATTGACTGACCTCTGACCTTCTGGCCAAACCCGGAAGGTGATAGAGTCTATCTATGCCAGCGTCGCATAACATTCTGCTGCTCGCATTTCCAAATGGCCAGCTCCTGGACATCGCCGGTCCTCTACAGATGTTTGCCGGCGCCAATGATGAGCTGTCGCGCCGAGCCTATCGCATCGAGATAGCAGCGCCGCAGGCTGGACCATTCGCAACTTCGTCCGGCGTTCGACTTGTCGCCGATATGGCGTTCACCCAAGTCACGAATAGGCGCTTGGCGCGCACCGATACCCTCATCACGGTCGGCGGTGAGCCCGGCATGCGCCAAGAACTTGCGCGCGGATCAGTAACAAGGATCGTGTCCAGGGCGATCGGGCGAGTGCCGCGGATCGCGTCGGTATGTAACGGAACATTCTTCTTGGCCGCTGCCGGAGCTCTGGATGGCCGACGGGCAGCGACGCATTGGAGCGAGGTCGACGCCCTGAAGCGCTTTCGTCCCGCGGTGCTCGTCGATGGTGAAGCGATACATATCGAGGATCGCGGCATCTGGACGTCTGCGGGTGTAACCGCCGGAATCGATCTCGCGCTTGCGATGATCGAGGCCGATCTTGGCCGAAAGCTTGCGCTCGCGGTTGCGCGTCGGCATGTCGTGTTTCGCATTCGCCCGGGCGGTCAGAGCCAATTTTCCGCGGAGTTGGCGGCACAGTCGGCCGAGAATCCGAAGATTCAAAAACTCGCGGAGACGGTAACCACGCATCCGCGCGCCGATTGGCGGACCCATGTTCTGGCGGTAGAGGCTGGAGTCTCGCAGCGCTCGCTGAGCCGGTTGTTCCGCGCAGGTTTGAACATCAGCCCTGCGGACTTCGTCGAGCGCGTGCGAACCGATCTTGCGCGCCGCAAATTGCTTGAGACCGACGATAACGTGAAGACCATTGCTCTCGCCTGCGGATTTGGATCGCTCCGCCGCATGGACAGGGCATTCGCCCGCACGATGGCCGCTTCACCGACCGAGTTCCGCTCACGTTTCAAGACGAATGGAGCCAAGGCATGCCGCTCTTCAATGTCGGCTTTGTCATTTTCCCGGACTTGACACAACTCGACTTCACCGGTCCTCAGCAGGTCCTGGCGCGGCTGCCTCAATCGGCAATGCATATCGTCGCCAAATCAGCGGCTCCTGTTCTGAGCGACAGCGGCCTCAGTCTCGTACCCACCCACACATTCGAGACCTGCCCGCGCTTGGACTTGATATGCGTGCCGGGCGGCAGCGCCGGCGTGGTTCAAGCGATGAGCGATCGGGAAACTATAGCATTCGTGCAACGCCAGTCTCGTACGGCGAAGTACGTGACTTCGGTGTGCACTGGCGCCTTTATTCTGGGGGCCGCTGGATTGCTCAAGGGGCGCCGTGCGGCCACACACTGGGCATTTACAGAGCTACTGCCGCTGGTCGGCGCCACGCATGAGAAGGCCCGTATCGTCAAGGATGGCAATGTCATCACGGCCGGCGGCGTCACATCAGGAATCGACTTTGGTCTCAGGGTGGTGGCGGAGATTGCCGGCGAGACAGTGGCTCAAGCCATCCAACTGAGTATCGAGTACGATCCCGATCCGCCATTTGATTCCGGCCATCCCGATCGCGCGCCCGAGGACGCCAAGGCCGCCGTTTTCCCCCGATACGAAACAGCCAGGACAGCGTTTCGTGAGGGGATTGCGCGGGTCGCAATAGTGTAAGCCTCCTACATTAGCTGGATCGAAAGCGACGCCAGCCGAGAGCTGATGCGCGGTTCGGGGTCAAACTGCGGATGTACTCGCACCCGAGCACCATCTCTGCGAATCGTCCCTAAGCAGTCTCCAAGGATCGACCTTCAATCACCTGCATTTGGGTCCACCATCTCGCGCAGCACGACACACGACGGTGGGCTTCACCTGCGCAGGAGGGCTCCCCTGCGGGGTCGGTCGCGGGTGGATAGAGGAAGCACTCGGCACCGCGCCAAAAATTCAGCCCGCAGTGAGGCGATCCTCGATATTGTTGGCCGCCTCCTCACAGATTGCCGCGAGCCCGAGCAGCTCTTCCTTGGTCAGCGGATCGTCGGTGCATTCGGCAAGCTGCCGGTACTGCGCCGCCTGGCTGCGAAGGTAATCGTCATATTCCATCCCGACCTCCCGTGTGCCGGCAGGCTCCTGCAGATGTCGTTCTTCGTCCCGCGGTTATTTCTCCTGCGGGTTTCCCAACCGCAAATCGCACAATCCCCAGTCCGTCAGCTTGAAGGACCCGTTGCGAATCCGCACGTCGATGCCGTTGTGGAAGAACAGCAGGTGCTGGGCCTTTTCGACTTTCTTGGGGTTCTCCAGCGGAGAGAACGGCTTGCGAACCCGCCGCCAGGAGGCGCCCTGGGGCGTCCTGCCCAATTCCTGGAATCCGGCGGCAATCACATTGAGCTGCGTGAATCGCGGCGCGGCGTTGAACGTTTCGACGAACTGCGAGTCATCGAAACCTTTCCGCACGCGCGCTTTGGTTGCTGCCAACATCGCATCCGCAAGGGTTTTGGCGTAGGGATTTTGCGGACCCAATTCGACGTAGGACAGCAGGTGCTCCGCAAGCAGCGCGTTGACGGCGGCGTTGAATTTGGTCGACGCGAAAAGCATGCTCGGTACCGCCGGGACGGAGCGAAATCTCGCCGAGCTTAGCTCATCCGCAACGGCCGCGCATCAGGGCGATCGTGCTCAAGACTGCAGCAACGCCGGGGGGCAGGCCGTGTCTTGTGTACTGGGCGGATCGCTTCCCGGACCGCGGTTTGCTCAATTTTGCGGCAGGCTGCCGCATTCGGCTGATGGAAGTTGTTGGATTTGGTTCGCGGCGCGTCCGCTTCGGCTCGGTGCGAGCCTGGCACGCGGTTTGCTTGGAAGCATTACGCTATCGAGTCCCGGCCGCCGGGCAGTCGACAGGAGAATCGCAAGCGAATCCCATGGCAGCACCGCCTCGCGACCGCGTTGTCGGATCCGGAACGATCGCCGCGATCCTGCTGGTGAGCGGATTGGCGAAGGCTGGGTATGGGGTTTGGGCGCTGGGCGCTGCGGCACTGGCATGCCTTGCCTTTCGGGCCGGTGCCTACGTGACCGGCCGTATCCGCAGGCCGGCGTCTCAGGCTGCAGCACAATGACAGCGGCGGCGCTTTTGTGTCCCGGCGCGCCGGGGCTCAGCCGCTGGCGCCTTCGCTTCCTCCTGAGACCGCCGCCAAGGAGGCGGCAAGATGGGGGGTTCCGACCTGTTCCGTCCCCGCCGTTCCCGGGGCATTTTCCCCAGCAGGGACAAGGCGATGATTTCGGTTGGACGGCAAGTGTAGGGTGTGCTATCCCCGGGCGGGCCAGTATCCCAACACGGATACCAACGAAGTCTCAACCCATGGCTAGAACCATTCGGCGATTGTCGCAGTCTCAATGCGAGCGCTCGACGCCGGCCGAGGTCTACATCAGGCCCGCCGTCCTGCCGCCCAATGCGACCGCCGTTGAACGGGACGGCAAGGTGTCGGTCATCCTGGAAGGGGGGCAGGTGATCGACAGGTTCCCGCAGCCATTGACGATGCGGGACGGCAAGCTCGTCATCATCAAGCGAACCACCCGCTATCTCAATGATGGCCTGGGTCTACTTCTATGTGTGAGTCCGTCCCCGACCGACCCCGACGTGGTGCGCCGCTCTTGGATCTACCGCTGGCGTCGAGGTGGTCGGCTCAGGAAGATCGGACTCGGCAGCCTCCTGACCACGGATGTCTCCCGGGCCAGGGAATTGGCGGACCGGTGCCGACGCCAGATCGCTGACGGCCTCGATCCCCTGATCGTCAAGCGGGGCACGGCAGCGGCGGCGAAGGTTCAGGAGTTGCAACTGCGGACCCTGCGGGCAGCGGTGGACGAGTATGTCGCCAAGCATTCGGCCGGCTGGTCCCGCAAGCACGCTAATCTGTTCCGGAGGTTGTTTGATCATCTGCAGCCGATCCTGGACCTGCCGTGCCAGGCCCTGACGACGCCGCTCATCGTCCAGGCCTTGCGCCCGTTCTGGACGGCTCATCCCGAAACCGCCCGGCGGCTGCGGTCCTACCTGGAACGGGTCATCAGTCTGGCAACGAGCAACGGCTGGCGGGACGGGGCGTTACCGAACCCGGCGTTGTGGGAATCGCTGCGGAATCACTTCCAACCACGGAGCAAGCTGCAGCCCGTCAAGCACCACGATTCGGTTCGCTACCAGGACGCCCCCGCCTTCATGGAGAAACTGCGGGTGATTGACGGCGTCGTGGCCCGGGGTTTGGAGCTGCTGTGTTATACCTGTGTCCGGACCAATGAGATCCGAACCGCATTGGGTGAGCACTTCAATCTGGATGCCGATCAGCCGACCTGGATTGTGCCGACTCATTTGACTAAGACGGGGAAGCGGACTGGCAAGCCCCACATCATTCCGTTGTCAAGGCAGGCCGTGGCCGTTCTGCGGAAGGTGGAGCTGAAGCCGGGCCAACGGGTGTTTCCATTTCATGAGGGTGCAATGAAGCGTCTGATGCGGCGGATTGCCAAGGATGGGGTTCCGCATGGGTGGAGGTCGACATTCCGAATCTGGGCGGCAGAGATGACGGCCGCCCCCCGGGAGGTCGCCGAGGCCGTGCTTGATCACCAGGTGCCGGATGTCGTCGAGCGCAGCTACCTGCGGACGACGTTCCAGGACAAGCGGGCCGACCTGCTCCAGCAATATGCCGATCACCTTTCGGGCAAGACTGCGGGCGCCGAAAACGTGGTGCAGTTGCGGGCCTGATCTCCCGGGAGCGAACAACTACCTGATGCGGGCCAG
>JBKPDF010000039.1:0-27926 GCA_046727735.1 Pseudomonadota bacterium
GCGCGACTTCACCAGCGAGGACTTGTTCTCCTCGCGGATGATGTCCATGCACAGCTCGACGCACTCGTCGCAGATGAAGACGGTCGGCCCGGCAATGAGCTTGCGCACCTCGTGCTGGCTCTTGCCGCAGAACGAGCAATAGAGCGTGTTCTTGGAATCCGAGCCGACCTTGCTCATCCCTGCTCTCCGTCGAGCGCGCCCGACTTTGCGCCCCTTATGCTCCTGCCCCTGCCCCACTGACAAACCATACCACCGTGCCCGCGAGGATAGCGCACCACGGTAGCGTCCCGTCAATCAAGAACTGCTTAAAGATAAACGCCCTGCGGTTACAAGCGTTTCCATGGCCCATCCCGGTGTCCCTCACAGCCGGCGTCCACCCGCTGGTGGTGGCCCAGGGCGCCGCCCAGATCAGCCGTCACGGCGTGGGTACACCGGTTTTCGCCGGCATGATTGCCGCGACCGGAATCGGCCTATTCGTGATCCCGACGCTCTACGTCACATTCCAAAGCCTGCGCGAGCGCACGAGCGCGCGTTTCCGCCATACCGACGGGCCGCGGAGCGGGACTGAAAAACGCGCCAGCGGTTGACGTAATCGCCGATCTTTATGGACACGCGAGTCGGGCTCAACGTTTAGGTCGAGCTCGTTTCGAGCGCGAAGCTCTTTCCGGTAAAACAACTATTCGGCACATATTCGCTGAATAGAGACCCCCGGCCACGTCCTCGTTTTTCAAAAAATGCTACCGGCGAACGAGAGAATCAGATTGCATCGGGCAGGCGGTCCCGGTCGGTGCGAACGGGGGATCGGGGACACGACCGGGACCGTGCTCTCTTGGCATCGAGGCTGATGGGACAGTTGCGATCTACCACATTGGCTGAATCCCGTGTGCGATTTCACGTTGCTTCGGCCGTGGTCCTCATCTGAGCGACTTTCATCGCCAATTGGCAGCGTTCGACAACACTCGGGTCACCGCTGAGCACCCGAAACTTGGTCTCCTCACCATCGCGCCAGAAGCGAATATCCAGCTTGTGGGGTCCGATCCGAAGATCCTGAATGGTCAGATCGGGAAGCCATTCCGGAAGTACGGGATCGACGTAGAGTTTGTTTCGCGGTGCATCCGGCAGGAATCCCAGCATCGCCTGTGTGAGCATGAAGGCGGACCCCGCGGCCCAGGCTTGCGGCACGTTCGCGCCGATGTATTGCACCGGAAAGTTCGTCTCATCGCGCGTAAACGCGGTGTATAGTTCCGGCAGCTGGTTCAGCAAGAAGTGGCTTGCCGCTCTGCTGATGTCGTGTGCGATCCGCGCCGCCTCCACGCCGAAACCGTAATATTTGAATCCCATGGCGATCATGGCGTTGTCGTGCGGCCAGACCGATCCGGTCTGATAGTTGTACGGATTGAATGCCGGATGGGTCGCAGCGAGAGTGCGGATACCCCATCCGGTCCACATGTCCGGGGCCATCAGGCGGTCCACGACCTTCTTGGCGCGGTCAGGAGGTACGATGCCGGCCCACAGGCAATGCCCGGCGTTCGAAGCAACGGTCAGGACTTTGTTCTTTTGACCGTCCAGCGCATACACGTAGAAGCCGAGCTCGTCGTCCCAAAAAACCGTGTTGAAGCGCTCAAACAACGCTGCGGCCTTTGTCCGCAATTCTCGGGCGCGGTCGTGCTTGCCGAGCGCCTCAAACACTTCCGCCGTACGAATCCAGGCATTGTAGACATAACCTTGAAGCTCGCACAGCGCCTTTGGCCCTTTGACCAGCGAGCCATCCGGATAGACGACGGCGTCGCCGGAATCCTTCCAAGCCATGTTCTCATAACCGACCGGGGAGCGCGTCTGATATTCCTGGAAGCCGTCACCGTCGCTGTCTCCATATTTGTCGATCCAGGACAGGCAGCCTTCAATGGTCCCGAGATGCCGCTCCAAAAGCGCCTTGTCGGCAGTCGCACGCCAAGCCGAGTGCAACGTGATCAGATAGAGCGGTGTGGCGTCAGCCGTGCCGTAATATGGCGTGTGCGGGATCAGCTTGAAATGCGCGAGCTCACCGTAGCGCAATTCGTGGAAGATCTTTCCAGGTTCCGCATCCCGATATGGGTCGTCTTCCCTCGCCTGCAGCGCGCCGAGGAAGTCCAAAGTACCACGAGCGAATTGTGGATAGATCAACATGTTCTGAAGCGAGGCGATAAGGCTGTCGCGCCCGAACGGGGCGACGAACCAGGGGAGGCCAGCCGCCGGCAGGAAAGCCTCGCGGTCCGTAGTCTCGATCGGAAGGCGGAGCGCGGCCATGTCTTCCAGTGCACGGCGAAACAGCCGGTAGAATTCCTCGTTGCTCGTCTGAATCTTGGCAACTGTTTGCAGCCAGCCAGCCAGCGTCTCGGCGTGCTCGGACCTCTCGCAGCGTTCGACGCAATCGCGCGGCGCATCGAAATGCCGGTTGCCGTCCTCGAGCATATACAGGATGCAGCCGTGCCAGGCCTCTCCTGGTCCGAGAGCGACTTCGAAGCTGAGCCGGCCATTGGCATAGTTTGCCTCTCCGGACGTTCGCGACGCGTCGATCGTCACCGCTCTGCTGAAATCACTGTTGCGGTAGGCGGTACGAAGCCGCTGTCGGGTCGGCGACCACTCCGTTGCTACCCGCCCGCGTCGGATGATTCGATTCGCTTTCACCTCGAAGATGTCGGCAAAGTCGCTGCGTATCGCGATCTCGAGTTGGAACTTTATCGGGCTCATACTGTGGTTTGTGACGTCAATATCTTCGTGGATGCCGCCGCTGATCCAGCGGCTGATGGTCAGTCCGAGTGTACGGGCCGCAATCGTGCCGTTCTCGGTTGCAATCGCGGGATTCGTCAGAAAAATCCGTGCCGCGTAATCGGTAACGGCGCCGCCATTGAGCAGCTGCCAGGGTTCGCCATTAGCGTAGATGGCCCAGCTGCTGATCAATCGCGTATCGAGAAAATACAGCCCCTTTTCACTCGGCCAGTTGATCTGTCCGTCCAACTCACTGATCAGGACCGTTTGGCCCTGATGAATGGATATCTGAGGTGGACCAACTTGGACCTTAAACGACATGGCGGGCTCCCGTTAAAGAATTGTGTGGATCGCAGGTCGTTTGCCTCCTACTGCCATCGAGTCGGCCTGCGGCATGGGGAGGGCGGGCTTGGTTTCCGGCATGAAAGCCCAACAGATGACCACCGCGGTCAAGGCCACCGCCACGATGAAATAAAACCCGGCTGCAACACCGAAGCCTTGCGCCACGTAGCCCGACAGTGTGGTGCTGACCGCGGCGCCGATGCCGCTGAACGTTCCGACCACGCCCTGCCCGAGATTGAATCGCCCGGTGCCCTTCGTAATGTCGGCAATCACTAGCGGAGTTAACACGCCGATCGCAGCCGCGCTGATTCCGTCAAGTACCTGCACGGCTATCAACAACAGCGGATCGTCCACAAGTGCGAAACAAGCGGCTCGGATTGGCAACGCACCCAGCCCAATAAGCAGCAGCGGGCGACGACCCCAGCTCCCTGCACGGCGCCCGACCCATGGAGCCAAAGTGGCGACAACAATCTGCGGGACAAATATGAGTGCCGACAGGATCAACGATGACCGGTGATCTCGTCCCAATTCCTCGCTGACCAGGGGCAGCGCGGAAGCATTGGCCAATTGAAACAGGACGATGCAACTGGCGAAGACGAGCAGGCGGCGATTCGCGCCGATTGCGGTCCGCGCACTCCTTGGAGGTTGCATCGGATGATAATCACCTGGCGGGGCCCCGCATGCGCGGGCAAAGTGGATGTCGTCAGCACGAATCCGTTCGAGAGCGACCAATGTTGGAAGAGCAAGCGCCGCGCTGGCAAAAAAGATGGCCTGGGTCGACAGCAAGTAACCCAGCAGGCCCATAAGACCTGCCGTGCCCAAACCGGCAACAGCCGCAAACCGCTGGTTTCGCCCCAGCCGCTCGGGTAATCCATCGTTTCCGACCAGACCAAGGCTGATCGCCGCAACTGCGGGCCCAAGGAACCCGCCGGTCGCGCCCAGCAGCACCTCCGCGATGAGCGCGGGGGTGAAGCTCGGCCGAAACGCCAGGATCAGGGCCGCACATGCGATCGTCGCTATCCCAAGCGCAACGAGTGGCCGCTTCGACCGGACCGCGTCGAGCAGTTCCCCGCCTGGAATTTGGATCAACAATCCGGTAAGGCCGCTGACCGTCAAGACGAATCCTATTTCCACTTGCGTCCAGCCCCGGTCTGCCAGGTACAGGACGACAAAGGGCCCAAATCCGGTCAGTACTCCCGCGAGAAAAAAGTTGAGCCAGTCCAGACCGCGCAGGCTTTGCAGCGAGGCGTGGCTCTCGGTTGAGCTGATTGCCAGACCGTCGGCTGTGGTCATTGCAACGTCCGCGTGAGAGCGGCACGCCGATGGCGGGGACCATGGGGATTCTTGCGCTCTCGGCACGGCTCCGACTCGATGATCGGGTGGCTATACGTCAGCTCGTGCCGGCGCATGTAGTCCCTCGGGATTGCGTATGAACCATTTCTTGACCGGTCGGCCCAGACGTTGAGTCTGCGCTCGGCAATCGTCCGCGCGAAATCACGACCGCGCACACTCGACGGCAATGATCGCCGCCGCTTATCCGGCGACGTTAGCGCCATCGGGACAACCTTCCACCTTCACGCGATGAGCTCCGTCGAGACGATCCATCCCTTCAATCGGAAGATGCTGGCCGACTTGTGCGGGCCTGATGGTTCACTGGATGCAATGCCGGCGGGGCCGACGATCGCAGTATAACACGGCACTTGGAATGACCGCTGTGGGGGCTCGGAGACCCCCCTAAAAATCCTTTTTCAACAGCATCGGTCAGAGTCGGTCATTCCGGGCGGTCTAGGTCACGTCCGCTAATCTCCTGGTAGCTGAACTCCGGCTGCGACATGGGGTCAGTTGCGGCGCGATGCGGCTTGGCAGTATCGCTGATCGTGAAGCCGGCGCTCGCAAGACACACTCCGGACGGGTCCCCTTCGGCGCCAAGCGGAGACTCAGCACGGAGGATCACTTTAAGTCGCGTCGGGGTTCTGTACCGCGAGGTCGAAAGGCTTCGGCGGGTCGATCGACTCGCAACGACTTGCTGGCCGTAGTGATTGGTCTTGCGGCATCGAGGCTCAGGTTTCGACTTGATTGTATCGCCCGCATTCCGACAGCGAACGGTCAGACCGTGAACTTGGTCTTCATCCGCAATCACAAGCACCGTTCCGCATTCGCCACGGGTTGGCGTCCGGAGTCACAATGATGAGGGGCGGAGCAACGGCGCCAGGAAACAGTGTTCCGATACGGGAGACCGACCAGGCGAATTCCCCGTATCTGGGCCTCGCCCGCGAAAGAAGAGACTTACCAGGCCCCGCAATCCCCGCCGAAACGCCGTTTTCCCAGGAGCTGTCGGGAAAAGCACGGTTCGCCCGAGTGCGTGGTGGCGGACGCAGGCCAACGCGAACCCGTCTCCATCACCCATTTCCCTGATCAACGGGAAAATACCGGGAATTTGGTCGATTTGCCCTGTTTTACCGCCTCTTGGCTTCGATTTCGCGCGTAGAAATCAAAGGCTTGCGATCGAATTCCCTACTCATCAGAACAGGGAATTGTTTCGTTCGCATCAGGGAACCTAGCCTGCCGAACCGGGACCAACGGGGCGCAGCTCCCGGGGCGTCCTAAACAGGCCCGACGGTCTTCTGCTCCTGCTCGAGAAAGCAGATATCCGCTTGCCCATCGGGAACGTCGTAGAAGGCCCAGAATCAGACATTCCGCAGATTGGCGTTGACCAAGAAGTGGCAAAACGAAACCCGGCCCTCTCGGGCGGCAGCGGTTTCGCCCCGCGTTACTACGAAACCCGCACCATGCGCTTGCCGCGGTTCTCACCCGCGAGCAGGCCGATCAGCGCCCTAGGCGTGTTTTCAAGCCCTTCGATCACGTCCTCTTCGATCTTGAGCCGTCCCGTTTGAACCCAGTGCTGCAGCTCCGCAATCGCGGCCTGCTGCTCGTGGAAATAATCGGTCACGATGAAGCCCTGCATCCGCAGTCGCTTGACCACGATCAGGCCGGGTACGCCGCGCGGACCGGTTGCCGGCGCGGCCCCGTCATAGGCCGAGACCGCTCCGCAGCAGACGACACGGCCGCCCACGTTCATGAGCGGGAGGCAGGCTTCGAGAATGTCGCCGCCGACGTTATCGAAGTAGACATCGATGCCATTCGGAGCGGCGGCCTTGAGGCTCCCATAGACGGAGCCCGCCTTGTAGTCGACCGCCGTGTCGAACCCGAGCTCTTTGACGAGCCAATGGCACTTCTCGGCGCCTCCGGCGATGCCGACCGCGCGGCATTGCTTGATTTTGGCGATTTGGCCGACGAACGATCCCACCGATCCGGCGGCGGCGGAGACGACCACGGTCTCGCCGGGTTGCGACTGCCCGATTCGCAGCAGCCCAAAATATGCGGTGAGCCCGGCGATTCCATACACGCTCAAGAGATGCGTCGTCGGTTCGATCGGCGGAACCTTAACAAGTACCTTCGTTGCAAGCGAAGCATAGTCTTGCCAGCCGGTGTCCGCGAATACGAGATCGCCCGGCTCGAAGTCTGGTGCGCGTGACGTGACGACCTCCGCGATGGCTCCCCCGGCCATGACGGAACCGGCTTCGACCGCGGAACGATAAGTTGCACCCTGCATCCACGCACGATTGGCCGCATCGAGCGAAATCAGACGCACCCGCAGAAGAACTTCGCCTTGCCGGGGCTCCGGCACCGCACCTTCGACCATGCGAAAGTGCTCCGGCCCGAGCTTTCCCTTGGGAGCCGCGACGAGAACGATTTGCCGGTTCCGCATATGCTTGTTCCTTGCCTTCGTGGTGGCGGGTGCCCTGCCGCGATCCGAGCATGTTGCGCCCGACCGCGCAATGCTCGCGTGCAAACGGAGCTCGCAGATGCTTTCTTGCTGGAATTCCGGAAGCCTGTAAACGAACGGGACGAGATTCCTCACCGATGTGTTACTTCGCGTGCGAGGCGATGGCCTCGATGATCTGCGGCCACATGGATATCGGCAGCGCGTGACCCATGCCCTCGATCACCACGAGTTTGGCTCCCGGAATGGCTTCGGCAGTCGCGATGCCGCCGGCAAGCGGCACCAGCGGGTCGGCATTTCCATGGATTACCAAGGCCGGGACTCGGACGGCACCCAGTGCATCCCTGCGGCTGCCGGACGCGATGATCGCCGCGAGTTGACGAGCGGCCCCCGGCGGGTTGAGGCCGCGGTCGAAGATTTGTGCGGCACGTTCCGCATCGCGCACTTCGTCGAGCGGAAATCCCGGTCCGCGCAGCACCCGCCAAATCTCCAGATAACGGGCACAGTAGGACTCCCGATCGGTCGGCGTCGGAGCGAGCAGAATCTCTATGGCTTGCGCGGTCGGCGGCGGCAGTCCCGGCTCGCCGGTTGACGACATGATCGAAGTCATCGTGCACAGGCGGCCAGCGTGGTGGATCGCCATTTCTTGCGCGATGGCGCCGCCCATCGAGGCACCGACAACGTGCGCCGTCGCGATGCCGAGCGCATCCATCAACCCCACCGTATCGTCCGCCATATCGCGTAGCGTGTAGGGGACCGCCGTGGCGTCGCCCTGTCCGGTCAGCATTGCCAGCACGTTGGGCACGCCGCGTTCCGGGAACTTGGTCGACAAACCGATATCGCGGTTGTCGAAGCGGATCACCCAATATCCACGCGACGCCAGCCGTGTGCAGAAGTCCTCGTCCCACGCGACCATCTGCGCGCCCAGCCCCATGATCAACAGAAGCGGCGCGGCCTGCCGGTCACCAAACGTATCGTAGCAAAGCTTGATTCCGTTCGCCCGGGCCATCGTGGGCGCGCTGTGGCTCGTGGTCAACATGCGGTCACCTTGGTTCATCGCGCGCGAAATGCATCCGATATTCGCCGCCTCACCCGAGCACACTTCGTCCGGACGAAGCAGAACCGAGATGCGGCTGCTCCAACGCTCCGCGGAAGAGCGAAACCGGACCGTTCAGGAGCATCGCGCGCCTGACCCAAGTAACAAAGCGGGCCCGCTTATGCGGGCCCTTGATGCAAGCCAGGGATCAGGCGGCCTGACGCGGGTAGGCTACCCTTGCGACCCCCGCCTGTACCGCCTTCAGTCCGTTCGAAAGCTTCTCGTTGAGGAACGCCGTGGCGTTCCTGCCGCGCGCCACGCCGATTTCGCCGCGTTCGCGCCAATAGTCCACGGACAGCTGATAGGCTTCCGCCGCCGACTTGGCGCCGGCGAGCTTGTCGATCGCCGCCAATGCGGCTCCGGCATCCTCATGGGCCGCGCCGATCAGCTTGCGGTTCATCTCCGCAGCACCGGTCACCGCGTCGATGATCACGCTTTCGATTCCGCCGACCACCTTTGGGCGCCGTCATGCATGGCAGCAGCACGCTCCTTCGCGGTCGCCGTGCTGCGCGTGACGAATTCGCGCGCGGATTCCGGAAATTCGAATCCTCGCGAGAGCCCGCTCAATGCCCCTAGCAGCGATTGATAGGCGCAGGAGTCGGTTTCGGCTGCCGGCGCGGTCTTGCGGGCATTCTGCTTCTTGCTCATTCGACTTCTCCATCCTTCGGGAAGCTATGGTCCGCCCCGTCCGTCATGGCCCGGGGCATGGCTGTCATATGGCACGGAATATGGTGCAATGCAACATAAATATTGCATTGCACAAAGTAGTGAACAGTAGCGGAAAAATCTATAGATTTTAGTCGCTTACACGGCCGGCAAGGCTATGGATCGGCTTTCCGTATGGAGTGCTGATGGATCCCTGCTGCGCCGTTTCGCTTATCCGATCCGGTTCTATCCCGGCCGACTAAGTAGCGCTTTCGACGGTTCGGCATATATGCTGCATCCGGTGCCAGTGCGTTGCGTCTGGATCGCGCAGGAAAGCAATCGAGAGGAGTTCCTCATGTCTGTTGCCCTCGACGCCGAAGACGCCCGGCCCCCGTCGCGACTGTTGCTGCTTATGGAGGGCCGAGCTTTTCACGAATTCCTGGCGTTTCGGGCTTCGCTGCCGCTGCTGAGGCTGGCTCCGAGCGGCGACGGCCATCCGGTCCTCGTACTGCCAGGCCTGGTGGCGAGCGATATCTCCACCCGGCCGTTGCGAGGGTTCCTCAGGGATAAAGGATATGCCGCGCACGGCTGGAAACTCGGTCGCAACAACGGCTATTTCCACGGCCTGGAGCAGCGCATCCTCGACCGAATCCACGATTTGCGCGGGCGTTACGGAGCAAAAATCAGCCTGATCGGCTGGAGTCTCGGGGGCATCTTCGCGCGTCAGATCGCTAAGCGAGTACCCGGCGATATCAGGACCGTGATCACACTCGGCAGTCCGTTCTCCGGCAATCCGAGAGCCACGCACGCATGGCGATTGTACGAATTCACCAGCGGATACCGCGTCGATGATGAGCGGGTCGCATTCGCGCGCGCGCTTGCCGACCCGCCGCCGGTGCCCACGACCGCCATCTACAGCCGAAGCGACGGCATCTGCGCCTGGCAGTGCTGCGTCGAGAAGCGGACGGCCAGAACGGAAAGCATCGAAGTGCAGGGCAGTCATTGCGGGCTAGGTCACAATCCCGCGGCCGTGTATGCGATCGCCGATCGCCTGGCCCAGCCCGAAGGCCAATGGCAACCGTTCAGCCGCGCCGGCTGGCGCAGTTTTGTTTATCCCGAACCGGTTTGAACTCGGCGACCGGCAGCCGCGGCAGGGCAGAGGCGGCGTGCGTCGGCGGGCATCAGGCGAACACGTCCGGGACGTAGCGGCCCTTGTGCTCCATCTCCAGCAGCCAGTCGGAGGCCTCCTCGTCCGAGCAGCCGACCGTCTCCTGGTAAATTTTTGCCAGCGTTTCGCGCACCGCAGGCGCCATATATTGTCCGTCGCCGCACAAAAAGAAGATCGCGCCTTCCCGATACAGCTCGCGCACCTTCTCGCGCTCGCGCCAGAGGCGGTGCTGCACGAAGCTCACCTCCTGGTCGGGTTTTCGGAAGAATGCCGGGTAAAGCTCGGCGATTCCCTGGCGTTCCCAGCGCTCCAGTTCCTCGCGATAGAGCAGGTCGACATCGGGATGGTCGCAGCCGAAGAACAGCAGTGCCCGACCTGCGGGTTCGCCGTGGGCGTGGCGCAAGGCTCGGTCCTGCAAGAAGCCGCGAAACGGCGCGAGCCCCGTCCCGGCGCAGATCAGGACGACCGGCGTGCTGTTGAGCGCAGGAGGACGAAACGGAACATTGGGCGTGCGGATGGCGATCGGCACCTGATCGTCGGCGCGCAGGCGAGCAAGGAAGCTCGAGCAGGTGCCATGGAACTCCCCCTGACCCGACCACGCCGGCGCATTCACCACCGCGACGGTGACGGTGCAGCGGGACGGGTTCGCGCGAGGCGAAGAGGAAATCGAATATTGGCGCACCCGCATGGCGGGAAGCAGTTCGATAAACTCTCCCAGACTGAGTTCGCATGAGGAATAGGCGCCGAGCAAATCGAGCACGCTGGCGCGCTTTTTGAGAACCTCCGCCTGGTATCGCGCGGGCTCCGTCGCGAGCTCGGTCAGCGCCGCTTTCTCCGCTGTATCCTGGGCTGTTTCCGCCAATCGCGCGACGTCCTTCCGCGTTGCCGGCGCGGAGAGCTCGACGTGATGTCCGAGCAACTCCTGAATCGAGACGGGCTGGCCGGTCGGCAGCGATGCGGCCATGGCACCGCGCGTCGAGCGCAGGATCACCGCCGCGCCGGGTCGCATCCCAAGCCGGCGCGCGGCGCACTCGACAAGACTCGGGTGATTCTCCGGCAGAACGGCAAGATAGTCGCCGGCCGCGTAGCTCACTCCCGAAGGCAACGCGAACTCGATGTGGCGCTTCGAGCGTGCGAACGGCGACGTCATGTCCACCAGCTCTCGATTCTCGATCACGGTGGAGAAGTCGAGCTTGTTCTCCCGCACCAACTCGACTTCCGCAGACGGCACGACCTCGACATCGTAGAGCGGGCCGCCGTCGGCGACCGGTCGCGCCGCCACGCCGAGGCCGGCGCCGAGCCGTTCCCATAGCGGGCCGTACCATTGCTCGAAGTCGCCGAAGAAATCCGCCCTTGCATCGCCCTCGCCGCGCGCCGCCAGCGCCTGGGCGCCGGCACGGTCGAGATGGCCGGCGATCTCCTTGGGCACCGATTGGTAGGTCGTCGTCCAGTCGCGATTGCCGCAGCCGAACAGCGCATAGCGCACGCCGACGAGCGACGCGTCCGGAACGCCGGCGAGCCAAGTCAAGAACTTGCGCGCATTGTCGGGCGGCTGGCCGTTATAGGACGCCGTCACGATGACGACCGCCCCGTCCTTGGGCAGCAGGCTGGTGTAATCGTCGAGCGGGGCGACCTTGGCCGCGTAGCCCCGGAGCTGCCCGTCACTGGCGATCCGACGCGCGAATGCTTCCGAGGCGCCCGAATTGGAGCCGTAAAGCAGCAGCAGCGGCGTGCCGTGAGCACTGGATGCTTCCGGGACGCTCACAGGCGCGCTCGGCCGCGGCGCGGGCTTGGTCGAAAATCCGCGGGCGACCGGCTGCCTCACGCGGGCGCGGATCCGCAGGCCATCGGGCTTGAGCGTGAGCGCCTCCTTGATCACGAGTTCGTAGCGCGCCGGCTCCCAGATCTCGAAGCGCTGCAGCAACATGGCGAGCACCAGCGTCGCCTCCTGCATGGCGAACGCCCGCCCGATGCAGCCGCGCTGGCCGTTTCCGAACGGTTTCCAGGCGTGGGGCGGAATCTTCTCGCGCATCTGCGGTGCGAACCGGTCCGGATCGAACCGCTCCGGTTCCTTCCAGACCGCCGGATCGCGGTGCAGCGCGGGCAGCAGCACCAGCAGCACGTTGCGCTTCTTGAGCGGATAGCGGCCCGCGAGCAGCGTGTCGTGCTTGGGCGCGACCGTGAATCCCGGTGCGGTCGGCCACAGGCGCAGCGTCTCGCGCAGGATCTGATCGAAATAGCCGAGCTGTGCCACATGCTCGAACTGCGGCGTGTCGACGCCGAGCACGCGATCCGCCTCGGCCTGGGCCTTGCGGAGTACTTCGGGATGCTTGAGCAGAAGATAGATCGCGAAGCTGAGCAAACCGCTTGTGGTCTCGTGACCGGCGACCAAAAACGTAAGCAGTTGATACCGAATATTGACGTCGTCGAGCCGTTCTCCGGTCACGGGGTCCTTGGCATTGAGCATGAGGCCCAGAAGATCGCGCGGCGCCTCGTCGTCGGGCATCTTGCGGCGTTTTGCGATCAGCTCCTCGGTGACCGCATGCATGAAGCGGCCATCGGCCTCGTACTGGCGCTGCGTCCGCATCATCAGCGTCGTTTGAATCGGCAGACGCCTGGAGCGGCCGCCGGCTTCCGACAGGGCCCGCACCATGGCTTCGATCAGCGGATGCATCTCGTTCTGATAAAATGAATTGAAGCGGTAGCCGAAGCCGCACAATGCGATGGTGTCGAGCGTGAGCCGGGTCATGTTGTCGGCGACATCGATCGAGGTCTCCGGACCCAGCCGCTCCCACTTGGTCAGCATCTGGTCGGCGATATCGAGCATGTCGTCGAAATAATTGCGCATCGAGGCCGGACCGAACGCCGGCATCAATATGCGGTGCGCCTTGGCCCAGTTGGGCTCATTGGTATGCGCGGTGAACAGACCGTCACCAACGAAGTCCCGCAAATAGGACAATCCGCCGCTGACCTTCTTGTCGAAACGCGTCTCGTCGCAGGCATCGGAGGCAAGCTCGAGCGAGCTGAGCACCAGAATGGAACCCTTGCCGAACGACAGGCGATAGATCGGTCCAAGCGCGCGGGCGAGCTCGACCATGCTCTGGACCGGCGTCTCCGAATCGATGTCCGGTGCGTTCCCGACGATCGGGCGCGGGCGCGGCTGCGGAATCTTGGTTTCAGGGGACGCACTCATCGGGAGCGCCTTTCGGTACACGAGATCGGCCACGCCGGCCGGGGGACCCGGCTGGGGCTTGTGGCTCGAACCACCATTCAATGATCTCTCTCGACCGTGTCCGCCGTTTGGCTCTGGGCGTTTCGAACCTGCGGACTCGAGCGCCGGCCGCTGCCGCGCTTGCGCGACTTGGCTGGCTGCGGCTTGGTCTCCGTCGGGGCCGCCATCGGCGTCGTGTAGACCGGTTGCGGTGTCGGTTGCGGCGAGGACAGCGCGCCTCCGAGCTCCGCGAAGGCCCGCTTCAGGTGTTTCGCCAGGGAATGCAGCTCGGGTTGCGGGAGCACGCGCCGGCAGGAAATCAATCCGAAATCCAACGAGCCGGCGTAACTCTGAACGGTGATGTTCAGGGCATTGCCGTGATAGGGGATCGACACCGGGAAATAGTTGAGCATCTTCGCCCCGGCGAGATACAGGGCGACGGGAGATCCCGGGACGTTGGAAATCAGGACATTGGCCGCAGACGGCAGGCGGTCGGAGAGATTCGATCGCCCGTAGAGCGTGGCAAGCCCGCTCATGATCCACGGCGATCCCATGAGTGGGAAGTCGGTGGATATCGCGCCTTTGATCCGGTTGAGAAAATCCTTGAACTCGTCGCTGGAGGCTCGCACCGCGCGAAGACGCTCGGCAGGATCGTCGATATCGGTCGCCAGGCCGACCAGCATCGCGGTCACCTGATTGTTCATCGACTTGTCGCCCTTTTCCCGAAGACTGACTGGAACGGCGGCGACGAGCGGCTCCGCCGGCAGGCTGCTTCGCTCTTCCAGGAAATTGCGCAAAGCAGTGCTGCACAGCGCCATCAGTACATCGTTGAGCGTGGCCTCGTGATGTTTCGCCAACTGTTTGAGATCGGTGAGCGGAATCGATAGGGTGGCGAACGAGCGTTGGTTGGTGATCGAGGTGTTGAAGATAGTTTTCGGCGCCGGCTTCAGCCTGCCGCCGAGCATGCGCCCTGCCACGCGCAGACCGTCGCCCGCAACTTTGCTGAGCGCACGAGCGGCCTCCGGCAGCATTTTCGCCATATTGGCATATTGCGAGGCGGCGTTGCGCAGATTCGCCTCGAGCATCTCGATCATTCCGAGCTGATATTGACCGCGCTTCGGCCGCGCGGGGACATCGAATTTCCGAGGCTCGGCCGTGGTGTCGAACAGTGCCTTGCCGAGCTCGACGCCTGCCTTGCCGTCGACCCCGCTGTGATGCACTTTCGAATAGTAGCCGACGTGCCCGCTCTGCAGTCCCTCGATAATGTACGTTTCCCACAATGGCCGGCTGCGGTCGAGCAGGCTGGAATGCAGGCGCGCGGCCATCGCTTCGAGCTGCGCCATCGTGCCCGGCTTGGGCAGCATCACGCGACGCACGTGGTAGTCGATGTCGATGTCCTCGTCCTCGATCCAGACCGGATCCGCCAACTCGAACGGCATCGATGCGAGCTTGCGGTGCAGTACCCTGGCCAGGTGCAGACGGCTCGCCAGCTGGGCTTTCACGTCCTCGTAGAAATCGCCCCGATAGCCTTCCGGTAATTCCAACAGATGCAGACTTCCGACATGCATCGGAGTTTCGGGCGTCTCCAGATGCAAGAACGAGGCGTCCAAGCTGCTCAGATGGTCCACGCTCGCCTCCCTGTTAGCGCTCTGGGTTTTCCATTCGGTCGAGGGCGGCGGTTCCGCATTCGACCTGCGGCGCATTGGCCGCAGCCTAGCGCAGGCCGGCATTCATTGCACCGATTTCTCACGGCGTGCCTTGTTTTCGCGATGGTACGGCCGCTTCCCGCTTGGCTCGGAAACTCCGAGGTGCGATGATCCTCGCAAGGACGCCGCGCCGCTCACGACGGCCGTTCGCCGGAAGTAATTCTCCGGCCCGGAAAGGGAGGAATACCGGTGGATCACCATCCTTGGATCAAGTCGTATCCGCCCGGCGTGCGCTGGGATGCCGAGCTCGCGATCATGCCGGTGCCGCGGATTCTCGAGCAGTCCGCCGCCAAGTGGACGGAGCTGCCGGCGATCGACTTCATGGGCAAGAAGCTCACCTATCGCGAGCTCGAGGATTTGGCCAATCGCGCCGCCAAGGGGCTCCAGCAATTGGGCGTCGGGCCGGGGATTCACGTCGGCATCTATCTGCCCAATACCCCGCATTATCCCATCGCCTTTTTCGGTATCCTCAAGGCGGGCGGCACGGTGGTGAACTACTCGCCGCTCGATGCCGAGAAGGTGCTCGAGCACAAGATCGAGGACAGCGAGACCGATTTCCTGGTCACGCTCGATCTAGCCGCGCTTTATCCGCAAATGGCGAGGCTGCTCGGCAAGACCCGCCTGAAGAAGCTGGTGGTCGGCAGCGTGGCGGAGATGACGCCCGCGCCCGAGGCGGTCAGAGCGCACCTGGCTGCGACCAAGCAGCTCGCCGACATTGCGGCCGACGACAAGCACGTCTCGTTCCAGAACCTCATCGCCAATGATGGCCGCTACCGGCCGCATCCGCTCGGCGATCTGACCGAAGCGATCGCGGTTCTGCAGTACACCGGCGGGACCACCGGGCTGCCCAAGGGAGCGATGCTGACCCACGCCAATTTGTCGGCCGCGACCAGCCAATACGTCGAGACGACCCGCACCGATCCTCCCGTCCTCGAGCAGGGGAAGGAACGCGTGCTTGCGGTGCTGCCGCCGTTCCACATCTATGCGCTCACGGTCAACATGCTGCTCGGGACCAAGCTCGGCGCCGAGCTCATTCTGCATACGCGTTTCGACGTGGACGCGGTGATCAAGGACATTTCGGGCAAGAAGGTCACTTCGTTTCCCGGCGTGCCGACCATGTATGTGGCGATCATCAACCATCCGGACGTCGCCAAGAGCGATCTCTCGTCCATGAAATGGTGTGCGTCCGGCGGCGCACCCCTGCCGCTCGAGGTCCAGCGGCGATTTCAGGAAATCACGGGCTGCCGGCTCGCCGAGGGCTGGGGCATGACCGAGACGTCCCCGACCGGGACGTTCACGCCGCCACATGCAGAGCCCAGGGCCGGCTCGTGCGGCGTCCCCATCCCGGGAATCGTCATAAAGTTCGCCAGCATCGGCGGCGACGGGAAATACGTAGCCTTGGGCGAGCGCGGCGAGATCTGCATCAAAGGCCCGAACGTGATGAAGGGCTATTGGAAGAATCCGAAGGCGACAGCCGAAGTGATGACCCCCGAGGGGTTCCTGCGCACCGGCGACGTCGGCTACATGGATGCGGACGGCTACGTCTATATCGTCGACCGCACCAAGGACATGCTCCTGTGCGGCGGCTACAACGTCTACCCGCGCGTCATCGAGGAAGCGATCTTCCAGCACCCTGCCGTCGAGGAGGTCTGCGTCATCGGCGTGAAGGATGCGTATCGGGGGCAGTCGCCCAAGGCCTTCATCAAGCTCAAGGGGACTGCCGCCCCCCTGACGCTCGACGAGCTCAAGAATTTTCTCAAAGACAAGCTCGGCAAGCACGAGATGGTGCAGGCCCTGGAGATCCGATCCGATCTGCCGAAGACGCCGGTCGGCAAGCTCGACAAGAAGAAGCTTTACGAGGAAGAGGACCAGAAACGGGCGGCGAGCTAGCGGCTCGGCATTGCCGCGAAATACTCGATTCGCCCGCGCGCGCACGGCGATGGCTGCCGAGGACGAGATCGAGCCGCCGCCACGGCGTCTCCTGGCGCTCGAGGCCCGCGGCCTGCTGGACATTCCGGCGTTGCTGGTCGCCGCGCCCTTTCTGGCGAGCGCGCCTCGGGGCCGACGCCACGGCGTGATCGTTCTTCCGGGACTTGGTGCCGACGATCGTTCGACGGTGGCGATTCGCCGGTTCCTGGCCAGCCTGGATTACGACGTCCACGGCTGGAATCGCGGGCGCAACATCCGGCGAGCCGAGGCGGATCTGCCGGCGATCATTGAGCAAGCGGCTCGGCTGCGAGCCGCAACGGGTGTGCCGGTCAGCCTGGTGGGCTGGAGCCGCGGCGGCATCATCGCGCGGGAAGTGGCGCGCGAGATTGCGGCGGACATCCGCATGGTGATCACGCTAGGCAGCCCGTTTGCGGCGCCGACGGCGAGTAATGTCGGCACGCTCTACCGATTGCTCACCGGCGAGAAGGCCGCGCCGCAGCCGGAACGGATGCGCGCACTCGCAAGGCCCATACCGGTGCCGGCTACCGCCATCTATACGCGATCCGATGGGGTCGTCGCCTGGCAGGCCTGCCTGGAGCAGGAGGGGCCGCAAAGCGAGAACATCGAGGTCCGCACCACGCATATCGGGCTCGGCTTCCATGCCCCCGCGCTTTGGGTCATTGCCGACCGTTTGGCGCAGCCGTTCGGCATCTGGCGGCCGTTTCGGCCCGGTCCGCTGGTTGCGCCGTTCTTCCCGGGCCGAGCCTAGGCAAGCCTATTCGAGCGCTTACGCTGTCATGGCATAGCCGCCGTCGACCGCGATGGTGGCTCCGCACACGAACCCGCTCGCCTTGGACGAGAGATAGAGCGCCACGCCGGCCATGTCTTCGGGACGGCCGACCCGCGACATCGGCGTCTGCCTCAAGACGATTTGGTTCACTTCCTCGGGAATGGCGGCGGTCATTTTCGACGGAAAATATCCCGGCGCGATGGCGTTCACGGCGATGTGCTTTTTGGCAAGATATTTGGCCATCATCCGCGTCAGGTGCAGCACCCCGGCCTTGGAGGCGGCGTACGAATAGGTTTCGATGCCCGACACGTGCATGCCGTCGATCGAACCGATGTTGATGACGCGGGCGAAGTCGTCGGGGCGGCCCGCTGCCTCGAGCAGCTTGAGCAGCCGCTGCGTCAGGAAGAACACCGATTTGACGTTGAGGTCCATGACTTTGTCCCAGCCCGCCTCCGGGAAGTCCTCGAAGCCGGGCCCCCCACGTGGCTCCTGCGTTGTTGACGAGAAGGTCAAGCTGCTTCTCTCGACGCTGCATCTCCGCGCCCAGCCTCTCGACCTCGTCCAGGCGCGACAGGTCGGCCGGAATCGAGATGCACTCCCCGATGCCCGACAGCTCCCGGGCCAGGGCGTCGCACGCGTCCGCCTTGCGCGCGGTGATGTAGGTCTTGGCGCCATTCTCGACGTAACCTCTGGCGATCATCTCGCCGATGCCGCGGCTTCCGCCGGTGACGAGCGCGATCTTGCCGCGCACACTGAACAGCTTCTCGATCTTCATCGAGCTCCTCCCTGTTTCATGGATCTCCACGCCGGCAGTCTGCCGATCAAAGCCGATTGGCTCGGAGTACAAAATAGCGCCTGACTGGCCCTGGCGGCCATGCTCCAGCCGGTCTGCGAGTCTCATTGCCGACGGACGGGTGCCGGCGATATGGTTCTGCGACGTCCGATCGATCGCGGCGCGCAACCTCGCCGACGGCCAGTCGATCCCCAAAGAAGCGCCAAGCTCACAACGTCACGGAAGGCATAGCCACCGACAAGGGAGGGCCAAAGATGGCGGAACCGTCTTCGAAAGATCCCGCTTCCGTGTGGCGTGAGCTCGTCGCGCAATGGGAGAAGAGCCTCAACGAAATGGCCAACCGGACCATGGGATCGGATGAGTTCGCGAAGTCGGTCAATCAAGCCATGAACCTCTCCGCGGGCGCCCAAACCTCGTTGAGCGAGGCAATGGGCCGCTATCTCGCCGGCCTCAATCTGCCGAGTCGGGCAGAAATGACCGCGATCGGCGAACGGCTGCAGGCGATCGAGGAGCGGCTCGATCGCGTGCTCGCCCTGTTGCAGGCACCGGCGGGCGCCGCCGCGCCCGGCCGGGCGACGACCGCCCCGCCGCGAACGAAGCGCCCGCCCACTCGAGGCGAAGAGTCATGACGGAGAGCGCCGAAACAGACTTGTTGGCGCCGCGCATCCGGGCGGAGGTCGAGCGTGCCATCCAGCGCAACATCAAGGGGTTGGAATATTTCACCTCTCCGGCCCCGGCGCTGGGGGCGACCCCCAAAGACCTGCTGCTCAAGCGCGGCACGTTGAATCTCTACCATTACCGACCGTTGGCCGCGGAGCTCTACCGCGTGCCGCTGCTGATGGTGATGGCAACCACGAACCGCGGCTACATTTTCGACCTTGCCCCGGGGCAGAGCTTCGTCGAGTTCCTGCTCAAGCAGGGCTACGATGTTTACCTGATCGACTGGAGCCCGCCGCGACACGATGAAAAGCAACTGCGGCTCGAGGATTATACGCTCGAATTCATTCCGGATTGCGTACTTCGGGTAGAGGAGCATTGCGGGGAGAGCGAAGTCACGGTTCTGGGCTATTGCATGGGCGGGGTGCTCTCGGTCATTTACGCCGCCCTGCACCCGGAAGGCCCGCTAAAAAATCTGATCTGCTTCACGACGCCGATCGACTGGAGGCAGATGGGGCTGTTCACGAAGTGGGCAAGTCGAGATTTCTTCGACGTCGACCGGCTGGTGGACGCGGTCGGCAACGTACCGTCCGAGTTCATCTTCACCTCCTTCGAGATGCTGCGCCCCGCCACGCGCACAGCCGGTCAGATCAAGTTGTGGGAAAACATGTGGAACGACGAATTCGTGAAATCGCACCGCATGTTCGAACGCTGGTCGACCGACACGCTGCCGCTCGCCGGCGAATATTTCCGGCAGCTCATCAAGGAGCTGATGTGGCGCAATGCCTTGTTCGAGAACGAGCTCACGCTCGGCGGCAGGCGGGCCGACCTCGGGAACATCCGCGCGCCCGTTCTGCACGCGGTTGCCGAGCACGATCACATCGTGCCATACGGCGCCGCCAAGCCGCTGATCGAGCGCGTCGGGTCAACCGACAAGCACGAGCTCGTTCTCAAGGGTGGGCACGTCAGCGTGGTTGCGGGGCCCAATGCGGTTAGCCGCCTGTGGCCGAAGCTCGATGCCTGGTTGGGAGAACGGTCAACATGACGAACGCCGATGTCGGTCGTTATCCGCGCACGATCCTTGGCGAAGCCGGGGAGTTGGAGCTGCGATCCATGACGACAGCGGACGAGCCTGCCGTTCTCGCGTTCGCACGGGCACTGCCCGATCACGACCTGCTGTTTCTGCCTCGCGATATCGCTCAGCCCAAGGTGCTGGCGGCGTGGATCGCCGAAATCGAGCGCGGCGCGCTGACGACCGTGCTTGCGGCACACAACGGAACGCTGGTCGGCTGCGCGACGCTCGCGCGCGAGGAATTGTCCTGGTCGGCGCATGTCGGCGAGATACGGGTCGTGGTCGCCGCACAAATGCGCAGCAAGGGAATCGGGCGACTGTTGATCGAGGAAATATTCCGAATCGCGCTCAGGCTCGGCTTGGAAAAGCTGATCGCGCAAATGACGGTCGACCAGCGGGGCGCCATCGCGGTGTTCGAGAGCATGGGTTTTCGAGGTGAGGCCTTGCTGCGCGACCACGTCAAGGACCGTGGCGGGGCCAAGCATGACCTCGTCATTCTCAGCCACGATGTGGCACGGTTCCAGTCGCAGATGGACGCCTATGGAATGACCGAAGCCCTTTGAGGGTGTTCTCGGGTGCCGTTGGTTTTTCCCGAGCTTGTGAAGGGAGCATGACTCCGCCTTTGTCGAAACGCATCAATTTTACCACAATGTACCTCTTGGGGCGCTTCCTCGAAATGTGAGCGGTTGCTTGCAGCGGCGCCTTAGCTGCGGTCGTGCGGTGGATCAGTGCTCCTCTTCGCCCTCACTCCGATACTTCCGTCCCTGCTCACGGAAGCCGAGACCGGAACAATTGCTCCCGCGCAGCATTCTTGATGCCGGCCACCAAAGAAGCATGCCGAGCAAAACATCGGAGGGAGAATTACGCCGTGTCAAAAACCCGAACCGTACTCATGGCGGTCGCAATTGCGGGCGCCATGCTCGCCTTTGCGCCGACCGTATCGGTTTCTCAATCGACCAGCCAGTCGATGACAGATAAGGCGAAGTCCACAGCTGAAGACGTTTCGAAATGGACGCAGAAGCAATGGGACGCCGCCAAGGCCAAGTGGGTGAAGCAAAAGGACAAATGGAGTAGCTGCAACAAGCAGGCGGCCGACAAAAAACTCAGCGGCCGCGACAGCTGGTCCTTTATTTATACCTGCATGACGAGCTGAAGGGCGCCGCGGGCTCGGCATCAGGGAGCGAATTGCGGCTGGGCGTTTCGGATGTGCAACTGCGCGACCTAGGGCTTCTTCTTGGCCGTGCAGGCCGAGCGCTGCACCTGGAAGATCGTTATGAACAGGGATTGTGAAATCGAAATCATTGCGGAGGAAATATGTGATCACGTTCCTAACGCGATACTGCGCCGCACCAATGGTACCTTGTATCTTGAAATTGCTGACTGTCGGATAATCGCCACCAAGATTGTTAATCGCCTTGAGAGCCACCGGATGGGGCGAAGTGCCCCACTTTAGTCTGGCCAGTGTTCCTCATCACCAGCGCGCGGTCGCGCAGGCGAATGCGTGTTTTCTTCGATGCTGGCGGTCCTGATCCATTCGCCAAAACGACAACAGATTGGCTGGATTGCCGCCATCATCATTGGCGGAATCGCCGGTTGGCTAGCGGGGCAGTTCATGAAGAGCCAAATGGGGCTTTTGATGAACCTCGTGCTCGGCATCATAGGGGCCGCCGTCGCTAGCTGGCTGTTCAGCTTCCTCGGTATTCATTTCGCCGGTTGGATCGGCTATTTGATTGCCGGTTTTATCGGAGCGTGCATCTTGATCGCGATCGCCCGCGCTTTTCAGCCCCGAGTTTCGACCTATATCCGCTATACGGCTGGTAGGAGTCGATCATGTGGCTTCGGGAACCGGTACTGATTTTGACAATCACCGTCGCGGTGCTGGGGCTCCTGTTCGCAATACGCCGGATCCTCGCGGAGGCGACGGTTGTGACCTCGTCAGACGGCGCCGCATCGGATACGGGCGCTTCCCGTGGTACTGCCGGGATCATTGCCCGACCGCCCCTGATCTTCCTGGGCTTCCTCGCGTTTGCAGCCGTTCTGGAGGCCCTGGTTCCGAGCCAGACGCCCTTGTTTCCTCATGCCCGGTATATTGCGGGCGCGGTGCTCTTCATCGTCGGACTTCTCATCGGCATCGCCGGCGTGCGGAACTTGCGTACTGCAGCGACCAACATCTCGACCGATCTGCCCACGATGGCGCTCGTGGTCGACGGCGTCTACGGATGGTCGCGCAACCCGCTCTATCTCGCGATGGCGCTCGCCTATATCGGGCTTGCCATTGCGGCCGGAAGCGCCTGGGCCATCGTGCTCCTCGTTCCACTGCTGGTTCTGATGCGTATCGGCGTCATTTCCCGGGAAGAGCGGTATCTCGAGCGAGAGTTCGGCGACGCGTACCGTCAGTACAAATCACGCGTGCGTCGATGGCTGTAGGAGGACATTGGCTCGGAAGCGGGCTTGCAAGCGCTAAGTTCGTTTGCTCAAGCCCGACGAGCAGAAGCTCAAAGAACTTGGGGTATGGAGACGAGCTGCCGCTTCGGTGCCAGTGCGGCCACGTGGGTGGCATTGCGAGCAAAGTTTCCCCGTCCAGCGGCTTCCGCTGGTACACCAATTGTTGCCGAACCCCGATCGGCAACGCCGCGGCCAGCCCGCACTTCCCGGTCATCGCCGTGGTTCATTCTTTCATGGTCCACGGGGCTGACGATCGTTCGCGTGACGACGCACTCGGCCTGCCACTCTGCCGCATCTACGAACGCTCCGGCGTCGGGCCGCTTCCGTCGAACGCGCCCGCGCCGCTGTCGCTGGGCGTCTTCGCACAACGCGCATCCAAGATTTTTGGCTGGTTGGTGCTCGGGCTCGACCGGCCGTCGCCGCTCTTCGACGATCGCACGAATACCCCGCGCGTCGTGCCGCGCATGCTAACGCGAGGTTCATGCCCAAAATCCCGCCAGCCGTTCGACGAACCAGAATGCAGCGACCGTTCCCACCCCATAGGCCGTCACAGACCGCAGCCGCCATTCAAAGACGTAGGGCATCCGAAATTGCTTAGCCAACTGCATCACGCCGAGAACCGCGGCGATGAAAGCAAGCTGTCCCACCTCGACACCAACGTTGAATGTGAACAGTGCAAGCGGGATGTTCCCTTGGGGAAGTCCGATATCGATCAGGGCGCTGGCAAAACCGAGGCCATGCAGAAGGCCGAAGGAAAAGGCGACTGCCCAGGGCCAGCTAGCGGTCAAACTCTGCTCTCCGCTCTGCAGCCGCAGGATCTCACGCGCCACAAGCAGGATGCTGAGGGCAATGCACGCCTCGACTGGCGGCCCCGGCACATGGAGAACGCCCAAGGTCGCAAGCGAGAGCGTAATCGAATGCGCGACAGTGAAACCCGTCACCGTCAGCAGGAGCATTCGCGTGCTGCGCACGATGAGGATAAGCGCAAGCACGAACAGAAGGTGGTCGAAGCCGAACAGGATGTGCTCGACGCCGTGCAGGAGATAAGCGCCGGCGACCGGAAACGGCCCGGGCGAGCCGGCGATCTCGATCCACGGCTCGGAAGGACGTGCGATGACGGTCCAGCTCCTGCCGTCGAGCATCTCGAAGCGGGCCAGCACGTCGGTGATGGTGAGCTGCAGGCCGGCGAACTCGATGCGCTCTCCCGCTAGTCCGTTCGGCTCCCGCGTTGATCCAGCGGCGTTCGAGGAGCGAGTCCGTCAGCTCGATCACGATGGGGTCTTTCAGGTTCTTCACCCGGTCCGGAAGCTTGAGGACGACGGGCAACCGCATTCCCGCCAGCACGGGAGTGCGCCACAGGACGCTGAACTGGCCGGGTGCTGTCTCCTTGACCGCGAGATAGGCCGGGCGCGACTCGTGCGCGGACGCCGCAAGCGGCACGAGCAGCAACGCGAGCAGCTGCCCGGCGAGCAGCGACCCGAAGCGGTGCTGCCACAGCTTCACGAGCCGCCCTCGCCCGATAGGGTGGAAATCTGCTTACTGCGCGATGTGTCGCCGCTTGCCGACGTAATCTCAGTCGGCGCGGGCAGCGGCACCGCGTACTTCGCGCGCATGTCCTGATACGCCTTCTGCCATGCTTGCGCCTTCTGCTCGGCGAGCCAAGCCTTCTTCACGTCGGCCTCGACTTCCTCGAACGCGGGCGCGCGGCCGGGGATCAGCGTGTCGACGAACACGAGATGCCAACCGAACCCGGACTCGACCGGTCCTTGCCACAACCCCGGCGACAGCTTCACGACGGCAAGTGCGAAACTGGGACCGAACTCCTTGCCCAGGAACTCTGGTGCGCGGTCGCGGTAGTACTCCTGGAACATGAATGCATCGGCGAGGATCGCCGCGAGGTTCGAATCCTCGGGCTGCCCAGCGAGCTTCGTCAGTGCGCTCGCTGCATCGTCACGCGCGCGCGCCCCGCGGCGGTCGGGCGAGAAAAAGAGATGGCGGAAACTGATGCGCGGCGGGAACGCGAACTGGTCGCGGTTCGCCTCGAACCATGTCCCGAGCTCCTCGGCCGTAGGCTCGCGCGCGGCGGCGACGTCCTCGGCCAGGAACTGCATCTTCTGCGCCATGCGACGCTTGACGATCGTGTCGTTCTTGTCGAGTCCCAGTGCGAGCGCTTCGCGATAGAGGACCTCTTCGCGCACCTTGTCTTCGACCAGCTGTCGCAACTCCTCCGGCGTCGGGTCGCGCCGCCATTGCGACTGAAACACCAGAACCAGTTGCGAAAGGTCGTCGATCGTCAGCCGAATCTGTTTTGATTGGTCGACACCGCCGTGACCCCGCTCCACGAAGGCGTACACGCCGAACAGCATGGCGCCCAGCAATAGGAAATGGACGAGCGGCTCGCGTAAGAGGCGTTTCATGGCAGGAAAGACTCCATGCGATCGGCGATTGTCATTGCGGCGATGGGGGAATCGCAGGACGTACCGCGCTTGTCGGCTGATCCGGGGGATCAATCTCCGGTACGGAAAGGTCGATCAGGCTTCGGTCCGGGCTTTGCTGCAAATAAACGAATATCGCGACGCGCGATGCGAACTGTTGCCGAACATTTGATTTGATCAGGGCCAGGTATGATGGCACCGCGCCCCAGTATTGCCAGGCCGCAAGATCGCGCGCGACGAACCCGGCAAGCTCCTTGTGCTCCTGGATGAACAGGCAATAGGACTGGATCACCCGCTCGCGCGAAATTGCGTCATTCGCGTTCCCGAGCACGCTGAGCGCCAGGAGCGCCGCTTCCAGTTCCCGCGTAGTGCGCAGGCGATTGCCCATGTATTTCGCGTCGACCCACGCCATGCGTGACGGTCCGCGCAGTTGCAGATCAGCGGCGATCATCGAGCCCAGATTCGTCGCGTCACCCACCATCCACGACGCCTCGAGTCGCCGCTCGAGGGCCGTGGCATCTCCTGCCTCGCCGGCGATGCCGAGCAGCAGCAGGTACAGAGGTTGTCTTGCCGCGAGTGTCGGGTCGGCGAGCCAACGCCGGATTGTAGGCGCGGCGAGGTGCGACTCCGCTGCCAGCAGCGCGGTATAGGGCGCCGCCGCAAGCTCGCCGTAAGCTATCTCGGCGACCAACGGCTCGCGATGCTCGAGATACGGGAGCATTAGTGCGACGTGGGCTCGCCACTCGTCTGCATTCATGGCCGACGAGCGCTTTCCGGTGGCGATCCGGCGGAGCCAGCTTGCATGCTCGACACCGATGGCGCCGAGGCCGACCCACATCGACCACGCGTCGTCGCGAACGAGGAGCAACGTCGCGGTCGCGCCCACGACGACATCCAACTGGATCGCCTCAGCTGGGATGATCCCACCCGCTGGCGGCTCGCCCTTGATCACGGCGACAACCCCGTAGCCACTTCCATCCGCGGAGGACTGTGCCAGCACCGCGTGCGGCACGTCGGCGAGCTGCCGCGCCACCGACGACCGAAACGCCCCCAGGCAAAGCGGGCACGCGCTCGCGGCGAAGCTCGCGCACAAGAACAGCACGCCGAAAAACCACCGCGTCATCACCCGCTTTCCACGTCTTTCCCGCTGCTCGCGCATTACTTGACGCTCTTGTCCGTGAACCACGACTTCACGTCGACCTCGACCTTCTCCAGCGCCTCGCTCGCCATCTTCTCGACAAACCGCTTGCGCAGCTGCTCGCGCAGCGCCTGGAAATTTTGCTGCTGCTCCGGATTGATCAGCGGCTTCAGCCTGTCGTCGAAGGAATTGCCGATGTCCCGCAGCCGCTCGACCTTGCGCTCCGCGCTCAAGGAGGTGTCCTTTTTCAACGCCTCCAATTGCTTGAGCTCCTCCTTCAGAATCGGAACGACCTGCTGTCGCTGCTGCTCGGTGAGCCCCACGGTGTTGGAGAATAGGTTGATCACCTCGGTGAGCGGATTGATCGCGAACTTCGGCTCTGGAACGATCTCGTAGTTGGCGTAGCCGAACTCGTTGCTGCGCGCGGCATAGTAGGTGCCGCCGAGCTTGTAGAATGTGAGCGCGTACGGATCTTGCGAGACGAAGGTGATGAGCTTGCCGCCCTCGATCTTGTAAGGGCTGGTCGTGCCTTGGTAGCCGTCACGCTCGACGTTGCCGTAACCGCTCGGCACGGGGGCATCCGTTCCGATGCGGAACAGCGTCGTCTGACCCTCGGCCGTGAAGCTCTGCCAGAACTGCTCTCCCGTCACGTTGTTCCGCAGCCAAGTGGCTTTGCCGACGATGAGGGCCTTCAGCTGCGCGTCAGTCAGGGCAGCGGCACCCTTTTTCTTCAGGTCGGCGACGGTCGTCCCCAGGGCGCTCGTGCGGGCCTCCGCCGACGGCGTGTACCAGATCGGCGAGGTCCAGGCGCGTTCCTGACCGGTGAGGGGCACCACGTCAGGCGGGGGCAGTCCGGATTTCACGGCCTGGATGAGCGTCCAGCGCGGTGTCGGAATTTCCAGCACTCGAACGTAGTAGAACGCGTGCAGGCTCGCATCAAACTCCGGGTCGGTCCACACACCCTTTAGCTCCACCGAGCCGACGCTGTTCGTGTAGGTCGCCTTCTCGACATCCACGGTGCTCTGGATCGCCGGCACCCGGCGCGTCCACTTGTCGGGCTGGCGGTCGCCGGACCAGGCGACGTCGTAGATCTTCTCGAAGCTCTGGCCGTTCTGCGTCCAGCCCTTGATGACTTGGATGCGGTCGAGGTTGGACGAGGTCGGGTCCTTGACCGCCCACACGACGAAGGTCGGGGCCGCGCCCTTTCCGCCCGACGGCATGGGCGGCATGTCGGCGCCCATCGGAACGCCGCCCGCGTAGGATTGCTTCACCCAGTCGCTGGCGTTCACAATGTCCTTGTTGAAGCCCCACCCGCCGAAGAAGCGCACCTTGATGTGCGGGCCGCTGACGCCGAAGGTCTCCTTGCGGTACATCGCGTCCCAGAGGGAGGCGCGCGTGTTCTCCTCCGCCCACACACCGGTCAGCCCGCCGGGGTTTTCCAGGCGTACGTCCATGGTGCCGCCGATGAGTACGCCGGCAAAGCGCCGCTCCACCGAACCATCGGCATCGGCGTGAAGTCCGAAGAAATTGTCCTGACGGTAGGGGCTGCCGGTGTTATGTCCGTCGGACCCGCCTGCCATGCCGAGCTTGTACGGGTTGTAGCCGCGCAGGCGCTGAAGCGCACACTACTAGCGGCCCAGTCGATCGCATATTCCGATAGCGCGAGCGGAGTCTATGTTGGGACCGAACTGTTCCAGCGCCTCGGCATCGCCGATCGGGTGAAAGGAAAGGCGAGAATGATCCCGGCCGAGCCAGTGGCCGCCGTGGTTGCGCGTGGGGAAGCGGAGATCGGTTTTCAGCAGGTCAGCGAGCTCCTTCCAATCGCCGGGGCAGATTTCGTTGGACAGCTGCCGCCCGAGGTGCAGAAGATCACCGTGTTTTCAGCCGCGATTGCAACCTCGGCGAAGGAGCCGGTCGCAGGGAAGGCGCTGATCGCATTCCTCACCTCATGGGCAGCAGCAGCTACT
>JBKPDF010000040.1:0-77585 GCA_046727735.1 Pseudomonadota bacterium
GTCGGCCAGGAACGTGATCCGGTGGCGGCGATTGAACGCATCGACCGCGGTCGCGAGACACGCTGCCTCGCCCGCAAACCCCGCCAGCACGAAATTGCCGCCGCACTCGGTCATGACCTGGTCGAAGCTCGTGCTGGCGTAACAGGACGGCTGGTCGCGCTCGAACACCATGTCGGAGCCGTACGGCTCGAAGCCCTCGATGAAGCGTGAGAACCGCGTCGCCGGATTGAAGAACGCCGAGCGGGCGAGCCAGCGGACGAACGCAACCGGGAATCCCTGCTGCCGGCGACGGCTGTCGCGACAGATGGCATAGCCATGCCCCTGTTTTTGGTAGAGAATGCCTGCTCAATAAATACAGGAGCGAGGGGTGAACGACATGCCCAAAATATCGCAGCACCCCGCTGCAAATTTGCGGCGCCCCATCGGACCAGCATCACTGGAGAGGGTGTCCTGGGATGACCTCCGAGTGTTCGCAATTGCCGGCCGGGAGTTGAGTTTCCGGAGGGCGCATCCGCGATGCGCACAAGCTCCTCAACTGTAGCGCGAAGAATGGAGAGACTTGAGGAAACTATAGGTGTACGACTTTTCGACCGTCTCCCCGAAGGTGTTACCCTAACGAACGAAGGTCGTTCCGTTCTGGCTGCTGTCCAGGAGATGGAGCGCGCGAGTTTGTCCTTGCGAGCTCAGTTAGATCACGATCTGACCAGACGCGGAATTGTTCGGTGTGCCGTAACTGAAGGTCTCGGGACGTTTTGGATCGTGCCGCATCTGGCCGAATTTAGCCGGGTCAATCCCCACACCCTTGTAGATCTATGTTGTTCTACTCAGTCCGCCGATGTGCTCCGCATGGAGGCGGATGTCGCAATTCAGCTAACTCGTCCAGATAGACCGGATCAGGTTGTGGTACGATTAGGACGTTTGCACATTTATCCATTCGCGTCGCGGTCATACGTCGAAACTTATGGACTGCCAACAAATGCTGAGGAAATGCTCAGGCATCGGCTCGTTCGTCGGACGGGCCCGCAACTGGATGCATCCACGTGGCCAAGATTCGGCCTCTCTGACGTGGACGGTGTGGTTATCGTCCGTACGAATGCTAGTGCAGCACATTTTTATGCAGTGGAAATGGGATTGGGGATTGGAGCCCTGCCGACCTATGCTATCCCGCTCGGCGCTGACCTCATCCCAGTAGACATGGGCTTCAGACATCACATCGACATATGGATGACCTATAATGCTAATGTCAAAAGTATCCGACGGGTGGCCCTCTTCATCGAGTGGCTGCGATCTCTGTTTGATACAAGGCGTTATCCTTGGTTCAAGGATGAGTTTATTCATCCGAGCGATCTTGCGAAACCGGACACGCCGGCTCGACTCGATATCGCGAAAGCTCGGCCGATAGTAACGCGCTCATCAGAAGTAATCGTTGATGCGTGCCGTCATCCTCAGTTGAAGGTACGGCAGGCTTGACGCCACACGATCCAGCTTTGGTGTATCGACGATTCTCCGAACGAGGGAAGCATCCATGCAAGCGCGTCGGCCGGGAAGCGGTCCGCCCGGGCGGCGGCCGGGCAGCTCCGGCGCGCCGGGCCGCCACTTGCCGAGCTGGGAGAACGTGCACGCCTTCCTGCAGGTGATCGAGCACGGCAGCTTCCGCGCCGCCGCCGTGCAACTGAGGCTCCCGATCAACCGGCTGCGGCTGCGCGTCGCCAAGCTCGAAGAGCAGCTCGGCGTCACGCTCCTGACCCGCCACGTCGACGGCGTGCGCGCGACCGCCGAAGGCGAGCAGGTGCTCGCCGCCGCGCGCAACATGGAGAGCGCGTATTTCGCGCTGATGCGCGCCAAGGAGGCCGCCGTGCCGTCGGCGGCCGGTGAGGTCAAGCTCGCCGTCACCGAGGGGCTCGGCACCTTCTGGCTCGCGCCGCGGCTCGCCGAGTTCAACCGCCGCCATCCCAATCTCTTGGTCGAGCTGCGCTGCGCGATGCGGCCGGTCGACATGCTGCGGCTCGAGGCGGACGCCGCCGTGCAACTGATCCGGCCCGCCAACGCCGACCTCAAGGCCGTGAAGCTCGGACGCCTGCACGTCATTCGCTACGCGGCTGCTTCCTATGTCGAGAGCCACGGCGTTCCCGGGAACATCGAAGAGCTTGCGAACCATCGGCTCGTGCTCCAAGTCGGCGAGGAGGCGGGTACCCAGGAGCTCCATGCCGCGATTCTCGGCGATCGCGCGGCGGCGGGCCTCGTCTGCATGCGCACGAATTCGAGCAGCGCGCATGCGCTCGCGATCGGCAGCGGTGCCGGGATCGGCTGGCTCGCCACCTACGCGTCGGCGATCGCCGACGGGCTCGTCGCGATCGACCTCGAACCGCGGCGCACGTTCGAGGTCTGGCTCACCTACCACCCCGACGTAGCCGCGATCCCGCGCGTCCGCCGCGTCGTCGATTGGGGATCGACTCCTTCGATCCGCGGCGTTTCCCGTGGTTCCGCGACGACTTCGTCCATCCGCGAGAATTTGCAGACCTCTACCGCGGCGAGCCGCTGTTCAACCTGTCCGGCCATTTTGCCGAGGACGAGGTGCCCTTCCTCGAATTCCCGAGCCTGCGCGTGATTGCCGGTGGGCGCGAGCCGGCGCGCTGATCAGGCCGCGCGCCCGTATCGGCTCGAGCAGGAACGCACCTCAGGTGCGGCCCGCCGGCTCCTGGGCGGACGTGCGCTCGACATAGTCCTGCAGCCGATGGACCGTGGCGTCGGCGAGATCGAATGCCTGCATGCCGTCGGCACGCTCGATCCCGACCAGGCGATTGCTCGAGCCCACGTCGCGAAAGAAGAATTTGCCGCGCGCGCCGATCTCGAGAATGCTCGCGAGTTCCCGCGCCGCGCAGACGTTGCACAAACGCGTGCTCGCACCGCCGCGCCCCGTTATTTCGACGTAATCGATGGAAAACCGATCCGCGCGCGCCACGTCCGCGCTGCGGTCCGTCACCATTCCGTTGAGCATGAACACCGACATGGCAGCCCTCCGATGCGGAGGAACGGCAGGTTGCGCCGAATTTATGCCGAAACTTTGAATAGGCGAGTGCGAATGCCGCGCCCACGGCGCATAGGGGTGCTCCGGTTTGGAATGCCCTACCATAATACCGTCACGCCAAAAAACGTTGGGACCGGTTGTATGATCTGCCTCACCTAAGGGGTTACGCGGCGGGGGCGAAGCTCTGGCAAAGTGCAGAAGGTAACCAACAGGTCCGGCGCCCGCCGCGACCGGCTCGCCCGGAACGGCGGCTCACCCGGGAGGAAAGGATGGGGTGCGACCGCAGGATTCTGTCGGCCGCGATTGCGCTCGGATTTGGGCTTTGGCTCGCGGGCGATCTCGCGCCGGCGGCGCCGCGTTACAGCCCAGGCGCAAGCGACGGCGAAATCAAGATCGGCCACATCATTCCGTATACCGGCCTCGCCTCGCCTTACAGCGTGATCGGCAAGACCGAGGCTGCGTTCTTCGACAAGATCAACGCGGAAGGCGGCATCGATGGCCGCAAGATACGCTTCCTGTCCTACGACGACGCCTACAATCCGGCCAAGACCATGGAGCAGGCGCGGCGCCTCGTCGAAAACGACGAGGTCCTGCTGATCCGCAACAGCCTTGGCACGCCGACCAATACGGTCATCCGGAAATATCTGAACACCAAGCGCGTGCCGCAGCTCTTCGTCGCGAGCGGCGCCAGCAAGTGGAACGACCCGAAGCAGTTCCCGTGGACGATGGGATGGCAGCCGAGCTACCAGAGCGAGGCGCGAATTTACGCACGCTATCTGCTCGAGCATCACGCCGGCGGCAAGATCGGAGTGCTCTATCAGAACGACGATTACGGCAAGGATTACCTCAAGGGCCTGAAAGAGGGCATTGCCGGCCGCATGCCGATCATCGAGGTCCCCTACGAGGCGGCGGCGACGACGCTCGATTCCGAGCTCGTGGGTCTAAGGCCGCGGGCGTCGACATCCTGTTCGACGTGTCGGGGCCGAAATTCGTGATTCAGATCATCCGCAAGCTCGTCGAGCTCGACTGGCGGCCCGTGCACGTGCTCAACAACGTCTCAACCGCGATCGGCTCGGTGCTCAAGCCCGCCGGTCTGCAAAACGCGATCGGCATCCTGTCCACCAGCTTTCTCAAGGACCCGACCGATCCGACCTGGTCGGGCGATCCCGGCCTCGCGCAATGGCTGGCTTTCATGCGGCAATATTATCCGGACGGCGATCGGAATAACTATTTCACGGTATACGGCCACAGCGTTGCGCAGACGCTCGCACAAGTGCTGCGCCAATGCGGCGAGGACCTCACGCGGGAGAACGTGATGCGGCAGGCCGCGAACCTGAATGACCTGGAACTGCCGATGCTGCTGCCGGGTATCCGCGTCGAGACCCGCCCCGACGATTATGGTCCGATCGAGCAGATGCAGATGATGCGCTTCAACGGCGAGAGCTGGAAGCTGTTCGGGCCGATCCTCAAGGCCGAGGCGATCGCCGCAGGCGAGTGAGGGACGCTGGACGATCCCCGCATGCAGGGCGCATTGCGGTCCGATTGATCGCGACTCAACCAGCCGAGCTCGCGTCCGTCCGGCAGCGGCACCTGATTTTCTCGTGCACTCAGGGCGCGGCAGTAGAGGCCTGCCGGCGTGCCTGCCTCGCCCGGGCGTAAGCCGTCGTCAGATCAGCAGCCCGACCACGCTCGAAATGCCGATCGCCGGCTCCGCCACGACGGCGGCATGGAGCGGAAGCAGGAACGCCGCCGCGAACCCGAGCGCCGCTTCGAGCAGGCAAACGAGGCCCCAAACCAACGTGATCACCCGCATCGCGTGCCGGAACCCGGAGCGCTCCATGCGCGCGTTCCATTCCGCCGCGCGCTTCGGATCGCCGGCGGTCTGGAAATGCCGCGCGACGAAGAACATCAGCGGCCGCGGCAATCGCAACGACACGAGGCAGGCCAATCCGAACAGCCCGAACGCGGGCGCGGCTCTCAGCAGGCCGAACCGTACCTCGTCGCTGATCAGCGCCATCGCAATCCCGAGCACGATGGTGATGAACACCACGATCCCGATCGCCTCGACCCGGCGTTCGTAGAACCAAGTGAGAAGGACCGATGCACCCGGAAACAGCATCGCTCCGGCCAATGCCCACACGGTCGGCACCCCACAGGCTTCGAGGATGCGCAGCGTCAGCCACGGCAGGCCGACGTCCACCAGGAGGCTGCGGCCTAGAAACTGCATCGGGGCGACGGCCCCGACCGAAGGAGCAGGGTCGGTCATGATCTCCTCCCTACAGCGAGCGAGTCCATGAGGGGCATGGCGCACATAGTTTAATCATAAAACCATAATGGTTTCAATTTGAAACGAATCGACGTCGCGGGTAATCTGACCCATGTGTGACGAGATTGGACGAAGCACCGGAAGCCGGTGCGGAAAAGCACGGACCGACAAGGTGAAACGCAAGAGCTTGGCCCATTCGCTCTGTCCGGTCGCCCGCTCGCTCGATGCGATCGGCGACTGGTGGTCGCTCTTGATCGTCCGCGATGCGCTGCTGGGCAAGCGCCGCTTCGGCGAATTCCAGCAGAGTCTCGGGGCCGCCCGCAACATTTTGGCCGCCCGGCTCAAGAAACTCGTCGAGCGCGGCATCCTGGAGAAGACCATCGTGCCGGGGAATGCCCGGCCCGAATACCTGCTGACCGATCGCGGCCGCGAGCTCGGCATGGTGCTGCTCGCGCTGCGTCTATGGGGCGCGAAATGGCTGTTCGCGCCGGCCAAGCGCGAGACGCTGATCGATCGCGTGAGCGGCGAGGCGGTCGGTATGGAGTTGCGGACACAAGCCGGCCGGCGCGTGCGCCCGGCGGATCTCGCCCTGCTGCCCAAGCAATCCCATCGCGTCAGGGCGCTGAGAGAACATCAATAAGTCGATGCAATGCGGTTCATCCCAGAGCGCACGCAGGTCGGTCAAGGTGGCCGTGAGCAGCATCGAGTCCAGAGGAGAAGGCTCGAGCCCACGCGCCACAAAAGCCGCCCTGGGGCGGATAGATTCAACTTGATGTTTCGGGTCTCTGTCGCGCTTCCACCAGTCGCCTTCTACGGTCATGACATCGTCATTGCAGGTTGGTCCGATCGCGCGGATCACTGGGCTTGGGCGGCGCCGGGATCCCTGGGCTCGTGCGCACGCAGCATTCTGCATCGCCAGCCCTTGCGGAACGCGCTAGGCTACCCGTTCATCGCGCAGCCCTGGGAGGACACGCCATGACTTGGAGGCCCGATCCGAGCTTTTATCCGTCCCCGCGCATGGCCATGAAAGCGCCGGCGGAGAAATTCGCCTACGTGGCGGCATTCGATCCGACCCGCCAGAAACCCGATGCGATTGCGGTGGTCGATGTCGACCCCGGCTCCAAAACCTACTCGAAAGTTCTGGACAACGTGTCGATGTCAGCGGTCGGCGACGAGCTCCATCATTTCGGTTGGAATGCGTGCTCCTCATGCCTCTGCCCCAACGCCCCGCATCCCCATGTCGAGCGGCGCTATCTCGTGGTACCCGGCTTGCGCTCGTCGCGCATTTACATCCTCGACACCAAGCCCGATCCGCGCCGACCGAAAATCGTCAAGGTGATCGAGCCGGAGGAGATCGCCGAGAAGACCGGCTATACCCGCCCGCACACGGTGCATTGCGGTCCCGGCGGGATTTATGTGGTTGCACTTGCCGACAAGGAGGGCAAGGCGCCGGGCGGCGTTTTCATGATCGACCACGAGAGCTTCGAGCCGCTCGGCCGCTGGGAGGTCGACCGCGGCTCACAGCGGCTCAGCTACGACGGCTGGTGGCACCTCGGTTACGACACGCTGGTGACGAGCGAATGGGGTACGCCCGACACGTTCGAGAACGGTCTCGTCCCGGAAGTTCTGCTCGGTTCCAACTACGGGAGACGCCTGCATTTCTGGGACTTCACGCGGCGCAAGCATCTCCAGGAGATCGATTTCGGCAAGGACTATCAGCTCGTATTCGAGCTGCGGCCTGCGCACGATCCGACCAAGGCCTACGGCTTCGTCAATTGCGTCATCAGCCTCAAGGATCTGTCGTCCTCGATCTGGACCTGGCATCGCGACGGCGGCAAATGGGCGGCCACCAAGGTGATCGACATCCCGGCCGAGCCGGCCGATCCCGACCAGCTGCCGCCGGTTCTCAAGGGCTTCAAGGCAGTTCCGCCGCTCGTCACCGACATCGATCTGTCGATGGACGACCGTTTCCTCTACGTCGCCTGCTGGGGCACCGGCGACCTGCAGCAGTACGACGTCTCGGATCCGTTCAAGCCCAAGCTCATAAGCAAGGTGCGGATCGGCGGCATCGTCTCGCGCGCGAGCCATCCGGGCGCAAAGAACGGCGCACTCAACGGCGGCCCGCAAATGGTCGAGATCAGCCGCGACGGCAAGCGGGTCTATTTCACCAACTCGCTCTACGGCGCGATCGATCCGCAATTCTATCCCGAGGGAATCGACGGCTGGATGGTGAAGCTCGACGCCAGGCCGGAAGGCGGAATCGCGTTCGATCCGAAATTTTTCGTCGAGTGGCCGAAGTCGCATCGCCCGCATCAAGTGCGGCTCGACGGCGGCGACTGCTCGTCGGATTCCTATTGCTATCCGTGAGCCGGACAGTGGACGACGGACAACGGACGACAGACCATAGGAGACGGATGAGGGACGAGAATACTGGGATGGAACCTCTTCCGCGCGGCTTTGAGGCGGTTGCTGTCCTCCTGGTGCGCGTCGTCCTTCGTCCTTCGTCCTTTGTCCTTCGTCCGACCTCCGGTACATGAGCGCCCAGCTGTGGCCGTGGTTTGCGCTGGCCGGCCTCGGATTTTTTCATGGCATCAATCCGGCCATGGGCTGGCTGTTCGCCGTGGCGCTGGGGCTCAATCGCAACAGCCGCGCCGTCGTCCTGCTGTCGCTCGCGCCGATCGCACTCGGCCACGCTTTGGCGATCGCCGTCGTGGTATTCGCGCTGCTCGCGCTCGGCCTGGTGATCGACCTCGCCTTGCTCAGCCGGGCCGCCGGCATTCTGCTGATCGCATGGGCGGCTTGGCATGCGCTCTACGGACATCGCCAGCGCGTGCGCGTCGGGATGCAGACCGGTCTTGCCGGGCTCGGGCTGTGGTCGTTCCTGATGGCGAGCGCCCATGGGGCGGGGCTGATGCTGATCCCGGTACTCGTTCCTCTGTGCCTTTCCGGCCCTGCGGGAGTGACGCCGGCGGAGAGCGGGTCGATTGCGCTCGCCGCCGTCGCCCTGCATACGGGCGTGATGCTGGTTACGATCGCGCTGGTCTCGCTCGTGGTATACCACTGGGTCGGCCTCGCGTTCTTGCGTTCCGCCTGGATCAATCTCGATCTGATATGGGTGCTCGCGCTCGGCGTGTGCGGCGGCCTGCTGCTGGTCGCTTGAGCATCGGACGAAACGGAGCCGTCGCGAGCGCGCCCGCGGCAGTTCCTGCGTGCTGCTGCGCTTGCAGAGTTCAAAATATTTTCCCATTGAATTTGAAGCCCGCATGGCTACGTTACGGCAACCGCTCGAGGGAGGTGTGTGCCATGACACTGCAGATCAACGACACGGCGCCTGATTTCGAGGCGCAGACGACCGACGGTCCCATCCGTTTCCATGATTGGATCGGCAATTCGTGGGCGGTCCTGTTCTCGCATCCCAAGGATTTCACCCCGGTCTGCACGACCGAGCTCGGCTACATGGCCAAGCTGAAACCCGAATTCGACCGGCGCAATACGAAGATCATCGGTCTGTCGGTGGACCCGGTCGACAGCCATTCCAAATGGGCAAACGACATCAAGGAGACTCAAGGCTACGCGCCGAATTACCCGATGATCGGCGATCCGGACCTGAAGATCTCCAAACTCTACGGCATGCTGCCGGCGAGCGCCGGGACGAGCGCGCAGGGACGTACGCCGGCCGACAATCAGACAGTTCGCAACGTGTTCATCATCGGGCCGGACAAGAAGATCAAGCTCGTCATCGCTTACCCGATGACTACGGGCCGCAATTTCGACGAGGTGCTCCGCGTGCTCGATTCCCTGCAGCTCACCGCCAAGCACAAGGTCGCGACCCCGGTGAACTGGAAACAAGGAGAGGACGTGATCATCGCCGGGTCCGTGTCCGACGAGGAGGCGAAAAAGACGTACCCGCAAGGTTGGAAGGCGCCGCGACCGTACATCCGGATCGTGCCGCAGCCGAGGACCTAAGCCGACGGGCACGCCAGCAGCGCGCGGCCGAATCTCGACGAAAGCCGCAAGCCGGCGCGGGCCGGTTTGCGGCTTTTCATTTCGGGTTGCCTTCCCGGCAGTTCCCGAGGCTGGCCGCTCACGTTTGCGTCAACGCCGCTGATCCTCGCCGCCGCCGCCGGGTTTGCGTTCCTGCCTCGCCGGCCGATCGAGCCGCTGCGGCTACGGTTGTGACAAGCGGGCACCGAGCCGCCGGCCCACGTGCAAGCCTCACCGCAGCCGAGTAGCGATCCCGATCTCGGTCTTTTCGGTCGGTTCCGCGTGGAATAGCGCGACCACGACAGCTCGGACGCCCGCAGGTCATCTTTCAGGTCATCTTTTCGAGCATCGCCCCGGTCGGCTTCGACCGCTGCGCGACCGCCATCGAGCCCCGCAATGCCGGATTCACGTCAGCCGGGAACAAGGGGGAAGTCCGGATTGTTCATTGGATAAGGGGCGCATCCCTGCTGGTCGCAGCCAGAGGAGAACCTTCGATGTGTGACTATAGTCTGCAACACGTCGCATCCCGGCCCGCGAAGGTCGGCGACGAGCTCGTATCCACCAAGTTCCACAATTCGATCACGCGCGGCTTTGCGGCCGGCGACGATCCGAACGTGGCGGTGTGCCTGCTTCCCGGTACCGAGCTCGCGTTCGAGAGCGACGTGGAATACGATCCTGCGCTCGGCTCCTTCCTCCCCAACCGGAAAGTCGGAGAGAAAGTCGCGCGCTTTCGCAAGGTGAACAACGATCAGCCTCACGTTCACCATGATGCGCTGGAATTCCCCGGCGGTCAGATCGTGCTGCTGACGCGCTTGTGCGAAGGTCAGCGCGCGAAAGTGCTGCAATTGCCTGCCTCCGGCCGCGCCGAAATCGAGGCCCAGGCAAAGAGGCCGCTAGCCGTGGTCGAAACCTGATCGGCGGGGTGCCGGCGAGTTTTGGATCCAGAAGAGCCCTCGCTAACGCGAGCGGCTCTTCCGAGCTGCATTCGTGTCGGGCCGGCGGAGTTCCGCCCGGCGAAAGCTATTGTATGACTGGTTCCTCCTCGCTGTTTCGGCAAAAGGGACTAGAACCTCCAGCGCATCAACCTGTCATTTCGTAAACTTGACCAAAGCCGGCGGTCCACGCTCGGCCGCGCGCCTGTGCGCTCGAGACCGGACGACGCTCACCGCAAAACAAAACCGGCCTTGGCCGCAGCCAAGGCCGGGCAGTCGAATGGTCCAGTTATGAGCCCTGTCTAGCGTGCACGCGGGTCGGGAGCCCTGTGCCGGAATGTCGCAGACGGATGTCCATTGCCGCATCCCTTGCGACCGATCGCAACAGCCGAACCGTTAACCGCGTTTCTTAGCCCGAGCTTAAGGGCGCTGCGGTTTCGTGACGGGAGAGGTTCGGGGCGCGGAGGGTTGTCATGCGCGGATCGTTGCCGGCTGCGGCATTTGCAGTGCCGCTGTCGCTGCCATTTTGTGTGCAGGCCGCCGATCTTTACGGCCGTCCCGCTTATCCGCCGTCGCCCTATTACGCTCCCGCGCTCCCGGCGCGCTCGCCCTGGAACGGATTTTACGTAGGTGGTTTTCTCGGCGCGAGCATCGGCCAACAGAAGCTCGACGAGCACGGTGCCAACCAGTTCTTCGCCACGACCGGCACCGGCACGGCGACCTTGTCGTCTCCGACGAGCGACCCCGAGACCCTATTCGGCTTCGACGACCACAAGACCGGTTTCACCGGCGGCGGATTTGCCGGCTACAGCTATCAGTTCGGCAGGATGGTGATCGGTGCCGAGGCGGATCTCGCCGTCAAAAAACTCGAGAGCTCGGCGGGCGAGACCGTGACCGCGAGCGCGACTTACACCGGCGGATCGACCGGCGATCCCCTCAACGCCGGCCGTACTGAGTTCTTCACGGGGTCGGTGCGGCAGAATTGGGACGCCTCCGCCCGACTGCGGCTCGGCGGCCTGATCACCCCGTCGATCCTGCTTTACGCCACCGGCGGCGCCGCCTTGGGCTCGGTCGACAGCGCGTTCAGCTATTCGGCCACCACCGTGTACAACCAAGTGGGCGGCGGCTCGATCACTCATACGACGTTCGGCACCGGCAACTGGAGCGACACCCGGATCGGCTGGACAGCGGGCGGCGGCATCGAGACGGCGCTCGGCCCCAACTGGAAAGCGCGCGCCGAGTACCGCTTCACCGACCTCGGGAGTTTCAGCAAGGATGCCCCGCTCACGCGCACCACTTCGAGCAATGCCCTGCCGAACGCGGGCTCGGCCGCAGCGGCCGCCGACGTGAGTGCGAGCTTCCACACCTTGCGCTTGGGCGTGGCTTACAGTTTTTGAGCAGCCCTCGATGCCGCGGGGGCAGCGGCGGATCTCGATCGTAGCGAGGGCTCCAGGCGCGCCGCAGAACGCTGAATGTGCGCGCTCTCGTCGCATTTCCTCGAGGACCAGGATGCGCATCGCCCACTCGCTCCGCCGCCACCGCGTTTCGACGGCAGGCCGGTTCCTCGTCGCGGCCGCATGCCTGCTGGAGGCGAGCCCGCCCGCTCTCGGCTGGGGCAGCACCGGCCATCGGATGATCAGCAAGCTGGCGATCGAAAGGCTGCCCGACGACGTGCCCGATTTTCTGCGCGCCGCGGGCGTGTCGGACGACATGGGCGAGCTGGGCCGCGAGCCCGACCGCTTGCGCGGCGCCGGAAAAAGCCAGGATGCGGATCACGATCGCGGGCATTTTCTCGACCTCGATGACGAGGGCACAGCGTTCGGCGTCCCAGTCGACCCGCTGCCGGAGAGCCGGCAGGCATTCGATGCCGCCCTGCAGACCAAGGGTCAGGATCAGTACAAGGCCGGTTTTCTTCCGTACGAAATCGTCGACGGATGGCAGCGTCTGCAGAAGGATTTCGCCTATTGGCGCGTCGCGCGCGCCGGCGAGCAGCGCGCCGCCTCCGCCGAAGACCGCGCGTGGCTCGCCCAGGATCGGCATCGGCGCGAGATGCTGATCCTGCGCGATGTCGGCATTTGGAGCCATTTCGTCGGGGACGGCAGTCAGCCGCTCCATCTCTCGATTCATTTCAACGGCTGGGGACCGTTCCCCAACCCGAACCATTATTCCACGTCGACCAAGCTTCACGCCTATTTCGAAGGCGAGTTCGTCCGCAATCACGTCGATGTCGGCAACGTGGCCGCGAAGGTGCGGCCCTATGCGGATTGCGGCTGCACGATCGAGCAGCGCACCGTCAACTATCTGCTTGCGACCCGGTCTCAGGTGATCCCGCTCTACGAGCTCGACAAGGCGTCCGGGTTCGACGGCAGCAATCAGGCCGGCAAGGATTTCGTCGCCGAGCGCCTTGCCGCCGCCGTGTCCGAGCTCCGCGACCTCATCGTCGATGCTTGGCGCACGAGCGCCGAGGCGACCGTCGGCTACCCGCCTGTGCGGGCACGCGACGTCGAGCAGGGCGGCCCGATCCCGATCGATCAACTCAAGGGTCTCGATTGAGCGGCGGCAACCGATACGGAACGTCAAGCCTCGTGGCAAAGCCGTGCGCGATCAGCGGACCTTCCGCTCGCCAACGCGCGTCGCCGTCGCCGGGTCGTCCGGATCGTCGCGCCAGGTCGGGTGATTGAAATGGATCACGAAGTCGGCGTTGTATGAGGCGACCGCTTCGGTGAAGCGGATGCGGCCGATGCGGCGCCAGTTCCGGAACGTGCGCCGCTCGTACACCTGCGGTCCCCGGGTCGTCCCCTCGTCCGTCACTTCGATGTCGAACTCGAGCGCGCGTTTGGGCCGTGGATCGCCCTTGTCGTAGATGTGCGCCATGATTTCGTCGCGGAAATCGAGCGCCTCGCCCGCAATGCGCGGCTGCCCCGACGCGACCAGCAAGCGCATGAATCGCGGCGTGCGTGTTCTCTCGCCCGCCGGCTTGCCGAGCTCGGCGATCTCGTAGAGCTGGCGAATGCTCGGCTTCCTGTCGACGATGCCGAAGACGATGCCGGAGAGCAGCAGAATCGGCGTTCCAAGACCGCGCCGCCAGATCGTGGTGTTCGGCGCATTGCGCAATTCGGCGTCGTTGATGTAGTCCGTGTGCTCGCCGCCGATGTCCTGCTGGGTGATGAAATTCGCCGTGCGCAGCGGCTGCGCATGCGTCGGATCAGTCGTGGGAAAGAGCTTTGCGACCATGGAGAGCGAGCGCATGCGGCCGCGCCGGGTCTCCGAGCAGCAGGTCGAGTAGCGTGCGATGATCAACGCCTCGCTGTCTTTGCGGAAATAACCCGAGTAATCCGACGCTTGCGTGATTCGCCACGTCCCGGCGAGGCAGATCCCGTTCGGATGCAGCAGGCGGCGGAAGCCTTTCCGATCCGGGCCCCAGTGCAGATCCGCCTGGGAGTCGATGACCCGTTCCGCCGCCTGGCGAAACACATAGGGCCGGCCGAAGGGCAGTATGCCCCGGACCACGTCCGACAGAGTGACCTCGTAACACGGCAAGGGCGGTTCGCCGTCCGTGCCCCAGACCTGCTGATAAGGATTGGCGTAGAGCGCGCTGCGCACGTCGGAGAACCGCGAGCCCGCATAGGCGCGGTCTTCTTCGGTCATTTGTTCCGTGCCGAGATCGTTGCCGCTCATCGGTCTGCCGGACCTTGCGATCGCGACCCGCAGGCTAGCAGGTCGGAGCCCGGGTTGCATTCAAATCGATGTCAAACGATTGCGCGAACCGGTCCGTAGAGGCGCCGCCATGGGGCGCGACACTGGAGTGCGCCGGGCCTCACGCGGCGCGGCGTACCTCGTCGATCAGCGCCCGGTAGGACAAAGCCTCGGCGAGGTGCATGCGGCCGACATGCTCGGCGCCGTCGAGGTCGGCGAGCGTGCGCGCGACGCGCAGCACGCGGTGATAGCCGCGCGCGGAGAGCCGCATCGCGTCGGCGGCCTCGCGCAAGAGCTTCAGCCCTGCGCCGTCGGGCTTGGCGATCTCCTCGAGCACGGGGCCCTGCGCCTGGGCGTTGGTACGCACGCCCGCGAGCCCGCGCGCCGCGTAGCGCGCAGTCTGGATCTCGCGCGCGGCGGCGACGCGCGTCGCGACCTCGCGGCTGCCCTCGGCCGGCGGCGGCAGGATCAGGTCGGCGGCACTCACCGCAGGCACCTCGATGTGCAGGTCGATGCGGTCCATCAGCGGCCCGGAAATGCGCGCCTGGTAGTCCGCCGCGCAGCGCGGGTTCGGTCCGCGGTTGCAGGCGAATCCCGGCTCGTTGGCGCGCCCGCAGCGGCACGGGTTCATGGCCGCAACCAGCATCAGCCGCGACGGATAGGTCACACGGTGGTTGGCGCGCGAAATCAACACCTCGCCGGTCTCGATCGGCTGACGCAGCGCATCGAGCACGTGCGCCTGGAATTCCGGGAACTCGTCGAGAAACAGCACGCCGTGATGGGCGAGCGAAACCTCGCCGGGCTTGGCGCGCAGCCCGCCGCCGACGAGCGCCGCCATGCTGGCGGAATGGTGCGGAGCGCGGAACGGCCGCCGACTCGACAACGCGCCTTCGGCGATCTCGCCCGCGACCGAGGCGATCATCGAAACTTCGAGCAGTTCTTGCGGCGAGAGCGGCGGCAGGATCGAGGGCAGCCGGGCGGCGAGCATGGATTTTCCGGCGCCGGGCGGGCCGACCATCAAGAGATTATGGCCACCGGCCGCGGCGATTTCGAGCGCCCGCTTGGCGCTCTCCTGGCCCTTGATGTCTTTGAGATCGAGCGGCGGCTCGGCGAATTCCCGCACCTTCGGGGCCGGCCGGGACAGCACTTGCGTGCCCTTGAAATGATTGGCGAGCTGGATGAGCGACTGCGCGGCGATGATCTCCATTTCGGGGCTCGCCCAGGCGGCTTCGGGGCCGCACGCGAACGGGCAGATGAGGCCTTCGCCGCGGGCATTGGCGCCGATCGCCGCCGGCAGAACCCCGGTGACCGGGGCGATCGAGCCGTCGAGCCCGAGCTCGCCGAGCACGGTGAAGCCGTCGAGCGCGTCGTGCGGAATCGCGCCGATCGCCGCCATCAGGCCGAGCGCGATCGGAAGGTCGTAGTGGCTGCCTTCCTTGGGCAGATCCGCGGGCGCGAGATTGACGATGATGCGCCGCGCCGGGAGCGCGAGCCCCGAGGCTACGAGGGCGCCCCGCACCCGCTCGCGCGCCTCCGACACGGCCTTGTCGGGCAGACCGACGATGATGAACGCCGGCAGCCCGGGGGCGACGCCGACCTGGACGTCGACGGCGCGCGCCTCGATGCCCTCGAATGCGACCGTGGAAACGCGCTGCACCATGCGGGCCCCCGGCATCAGAGTAGCCGACCGCTGTGTGTGCGGCAAGAACAATCCGAGAACAAGCGGCCGGGCCTCGCACAGACCGCCGTCCACCTCCGCGGTCCTCTGACGAAATTCGCGCGCTACGACCCGAGGCGGCACTAGGACGCAAATTTTGCGTTCGGAAGCAGAAATTAGGAAGATCGTCTTCCGGAGAACGGCACCAGGAAAATACATTCTTTTGATCCAAGTAAGGTTGCGAGTTTGGAGAATTATGTTCTAATCCGCGTTGATAGAGGTGCCCGGCGCGATCGAGCCGAGCTCCCGATGGCAGCGAGGCGCGGATGAAAATTTCCCCAATCCCCAAGACCGCGCCGTTCGCCGAGGACGAGATCGACATCCTCAATCGGGTCGTCGGACCGGCGAGCCCAACCCAACGGGCCTGGCTCGCGGGCTTTTTGGCCGGGTTCGATGCCGCTCACGCAGCCCCGCAACCCGCCGCCCCGCCCCAGGCCGTCGAGCCGCTGACCATCCTCTACGCGACCGAATCGGGCAACGCCGAACGGCTCGCGTCCGACATGGCGAAATCGGCCCGCAAGCTCGGCTTCAAGCCTCTTCTCCTCGACATGGCCGACCTCGAGCTCGCGAGCCTCGCAAAGGTCCGCCGCCTCGTGGTGATTGCCTCCACGTGGGGCGAGGGCGAGCCGCCCGCGCGCGCCGTCCACCCCTATGCGGAGCTGATGAGCGATGAGGCGCCGCGGCTCGACGGCGTCGAATTCTCGGTACTGGCGCTCGGCGACAGCGCCTACGCGGAATTCTGCGCCATCGGCAAGGCGATCGATGCGCGGCTTGCGGCGCTCGGCGCCAAGCGGGTCGCGGAGCGGATCGATTGCGACATCGATTTCGCCGAGCCTGCCGCGCGCTGGATCGAATCGACACTGCGGGCGCTCGGGCCGCCGGTCTCGGCCGACAGCCGCGGCACGGTGATCGCCGTCGATTTCGCCGCACGGCAGGCGAGCGCGCCCGATCTCGGCATTGTCGAGGCGGAGCTCACGGAAAAGATCAACCTCAACTCCTCGCATTCCGACAAGCAGACGTTCCACCTCGAGCTCGCGCTGCCGGAGGGCTTCGCCTATCAGCCGGGAGATTCGCTCGACATCTTTGCGCACAACGACCCGGCTTATGCGGATGCGCTGCTGCACGCCTCCGGCCTGTCCGGCGACGCCGCGCTGCGTGACAGGCTCATTGGTTCGCGCGACATCACGACGCTGTCGCTCAAGAGCTGGCAGAATTTCGTCGACGCCACGGGTCATGCGGACGCCAAGGCGCTGCTGGATTCCGGCGCCGCGAGCTCGTGGATCGCGGGCCGCCAGCTGATCGATCTCGTCGACGCATTCCCGGCCACGCTCTCGCCGGAAATGCTGGAAAAGATCACGCGGCCGCTTGCGCCGCGCGCCTATTCGGTCGCGTCCTCGCAACGCGAGTTTGCCGGCGAGGCGCATCTGCTCGTCTGCGCGGTGCGCTACGAGAGTCAGGGCCGGCGCCGTGCCGGCGTGGCTTCGAGCTATGTCGCCGACCGGCTGCGCAAGGCCGAGCCCCTGCGTGTCAAGCTGCGGCCGAACCGGCATTTCGCGCTGCCGGCGCCGGACAAGGACATCATCATGGTCGGGCCGGGGACCGGCATCGCGCCGTTCCGCGCCTTCGTACAGGAACGCCGTGCAACCGCCGCGACAGGACGCAACTGGCTGTTCTTCGGCGACCGCCGCTTCACCCACGATTTCCTCTATCAGCTCGAATGGCAGGAGGCGCTCGCGGATGGCGCGCTGAGCCGGATCGATCTCGCCTTCTCGCGCGATCAGCCCGAAAAGGTCTACGTGCAGCACCGCATGTGGGAGGCGCGGTACGATCTCGTCGATTGGCTCGACAACGGCGCGCATTTCTACGTCTGCGGCGACGCCAAGAACATGGCAAAGGACGTGCGGGAAACCCTGGTCCGGGCGTTCGCCGACGTGAAGGCGCTCGCGCCCGACGCCGCCGAAGCCGCGGTGCGCGAGCTCGAAAAGGGCCGCCGCTACCTTCAGGACGTCTACTGAAGCCGCGCGGCTTTCGATGAACTCCGTCAAAGAACTCTCGCGCGTCGAGCGCATCAAGGAGGCGAGCGCGTATCTGCGCGGCACGCTCGGCGAAGGCTTGCGCGAAACAGTCACCGGCGCGATCTCCGATGACGACGCACAGCTCGTGAAATTCCACGGGATGTACCTGCAGGACGACCGCGACCTGCGCGGCGAGCGCGCCAAGAAGAAGATGGAGAAGGCGTTCGCCTTCATGATCCGCGTGCGCTTTCCGGGCGGCATCTGCACGCCGGCGCAATGGCTGACGCTGGCGCGCATCGGGCGCGACTACGGCAACGGCACGGTGCGCATCACCACCCGGCAATCGGTTCAGCTTCACGGCGTGATCAAGTCGAACCTGAAAACCGCCCTCAAGGCCATCGACGAAACGTTGCTCACCACCATTGCGGCCTGCGGCGATGTCAACCGCAACGTGATGTGCAACCCGAATCCCTACCAGTCGCGGGCACATGCCGCGGCGCTCGATGTGGCGCGGGCGATTTCCGCGCATCTCACGCCCCGCACGCCGGCCTATCGCGAGATCTGGCTCGACGGCGAGCGCATCGCGGGCGGCGCGCCGGATGCGGTCGAGCCGATCTACGGCAAGACGTATCTGCCGCGAAAATTCAAGATCGCGGTCGCGGTGCCGCCCTCGAACGACGTCGACGTCTATGCCCACGATCTGAGCTTCATCGCCATTCTGGACGCGCGCGGCGGCGTGACCGGCTTCAACGTGATGATCGGCGGCGGCATGGGCATGACCCATGGGGAACCCGACACTTATCCGCGCACCGGGGATCTCATCGGGTTCTGCCGGACGGAAGACGCGGTCGCGGTCGCCGAAGCGGTCGTGACCGTGCAGCGCGACTGGGGCGACCGCTCGAACCGCAAGCACGCGCGCGTGAAATATACGGTCGAGGACCGCGGTCTCGGCGCGTTCCGGGCCGAGGTCGAGCGCCGCATCGGCCGGCCGCTCGATCCGCCGCGCGCCTTTGCGTTCACCTCGACCGGCGACCGCTACGGTTGGACGCGGGGCGAGGATGGCCGTTCGCATCTCACGGTGTTCATCGAGAACGGCCGGGTTCGGGACGTCGCCGGCGGTGCGCGGCAGCTCGCGGGAATTTCCGGCATCGCCGAAATCCACGAGGGCGATTTCCGTTTCACGGCCAACCAGAACCTCATCATCGCCAACGTGGCGCCGGATCGGCGCGACGAGATCGAGCGGTTGGTCGTGGAGCACGGAATCGGCCGGATCAGCTCGGGCCTGCGGGGCAACGCGATGGCGTGCGTTGCGCTGCCGACCTGCGGGCTAGCGCTCGCCGAGAGCGAGCGCTATCTGCCGGACCTGATCGGCGCGCTCGAAGCGCGGCTCGATGCGCACGGGCTCACCGCGGACGACATCGTCATCCGCATGACCGGCTGCCCCAACGGCTGCGCCCGGCCGTATCTCGCGGAGATCGCGCTCGTCGGCAAGGGCCCGGGCCGCTACAACCTCTATCTCGGGGCCGCATTCGACGGCTCGCGTATGTCGAAGCTCTTTGCCGAGGATCTCGATCACGACGCGATCGTCGCGACCCTCGATCCGGTGCTCGCGGCTTATGCGCGCGAGCGGCAGACGGAGGAGCATTTCGGCGATTACGTCATCCGTGCCGGCTTCGTCTCGGCCTCCGGCAACGGCAGCGAGTTCCATAGCGACACCGGTGCCAAGCGGCGGGCGTAGGCCCCGCTCCGCGGCGGATCGGCTCCGCGCGTCTGGCCCGCTTTTCAGCACAGCCCGGGAATAAATCCCCTCGGTGCCCGGTCTCCGCGTCCGTCAAGCCGAATTCAGCACGGGAGCGATGCCATGCGCGAGAGCGACGAGAGAGGTCCGAGCCGCCGTAAGGTCCTGGAATGCATGACCTGGGCGGGCACGGGAGTGCTGTGGACGATTGCGGGCGGGGTGCCGCGCTCGCTCGGGCTCATCGACGGCGCGCTTGCGGCCGAGTCGGGAGCGCTGACGTTCCTGCAGATCAGCGACAGCCATGTCGGGTTCGACAAGCCCGCCAATCCCAACGCGATCGGCACGCTCGAACAGGCGATCGGACAGGTCAAGGCGGTGAGCCCCAAGCCTGCCTTCCTGCTCCACACCGGCGACATCACCCATTTGTCGAAGCCGGCGGAGTTCGACGACGCCGAGCGCATCATCTCGCAGGCCGGCCTCGACGTGCATTACGTGCCGGGCGAGCACGACATTCTCGACGAGGAGGTAAAACTCTATCGCGACCGCTACGGCAAGAACGCCAAAGGCGCCGGCTGGTACAGTTTCGATGCCGGCGGCGTGCATTTCGTCGGCCTTGTCAACGTCGTCAATCTCAAGGCCGGTGGCCTCGGCAATCTCGGCGAGGAGCAGCTCAACTGGCTCGCCGATGACCTGAAGGGCAAATCCGCGGAAACGCCGATCGTGGTGTTCGCCCATATCCCGCTGTGGACCGTGTATCCGCAATGGGGGTGGGGCACCGAGGATTCCGGGCGTGCGCTCGAGCTCATGAAGCGCTTCGGTTCCGTGACCGTGCTCAACGGCCACATTCACCAGGTGATGCAGAAGGTCGAGGGCAACGTCGCGTTCCATACCGCGATGTCGACGGCGTTCCCGCAGCCCGCTCCCGGCACCGCGCCCTCGCCCGGCCCCATGAAGGTTGCGGACGACAAGCTGCGCACGCTGCTCGGGACGAGCGACATCCGCTTCGTGCGCGGCCAGCAGCGCCTCGCGATCATCGACAAGCCGTTACAGAGCTGACGGCCGGAGCAGGTGGTGTCATGTCAGTTGAACGCCGTCTTGCGCGGCGCAGATGGCTCTGCGCCGCAACCCTGGTCGCCGCGCTCGCGTTCGGCCTCGCCCCGGCGCGCGCCGAGGACGCGTCGGTGACGATCGACAATTTCACCTTTGCGCCCGCGCAGGTCACCGTGAAGGCGGGCACGACGGTGGTCTGGCGCAACGAGGACGATATCCCGCACACGATTGCGTCCTCGGCGCGGCTGTTCAAATCGAAAGCGCTCGACACCGACGACAGCTTTTCCTTCACGTTCAAGGATGCCGGCACCTACGAATATTTCTGCTCGCTGCATCCGCACATGAAGGGCACGATCGTGGTCGAGCCCGCCGAGCACGCGGCGAAGTGAAACATTTGGGGCGGGCGTTGTTTCACTGTGCCGCGTCGAAATCGACTCCCTCGCCCCGAAGGGGAGAGGGATGGGGTGAGGGGGAACGGATCAGTAATGCGATTGTGGCCCCTCACTCGGCGTCGCTGCGCGACGCCGACCTCTCCCCGACGGGGAGAGGTGAAGACCGCATCGCTTCGATCTTGTCCCAGATCAGCGCCGCGATGTCGGGGCCGCCGAAATTCTTTACTGCGCGGATTCCGGTCGGCGAGGTGACGTTGATCTCGGTCAGGAATCCGTCGATCACGTCGATGCCGACGAACAAGAGGCCGCGCGCGCGCAACGCCGGCCCGAGCCGCGCGCAAATCTCGCGCTCGCGCGCATTGAGCTCGGTTGCCTGCGCGGCGCCGCCGCGCACCATGTTCGAGCGTAGGTCGTCGGGCTGCGGCACGCGGTTGACCGCCCCGGCAAACTCGCCGTCGACGAGGATGATGCGCTTGTCACCCTGCCGCACCGCCGGCAGATAGCGCTGCACCACCCACGGCTCGCGGAAGGTCGCCGCGAACAGATCGTAGAGCGAGCCGAAGTTCATGTCCTCGCGGGAAAGCCGGAACACGGCGGCGCCGCCCGCGCCGAACAGCGGCTTCATGACGATGTCGCCGTGCTCCGCGTGGAACCGCTGGATCTCGCTGCGGTCGCGGGTGATCAGCGTCGGCGGCATCAGGTCCGCGAACTCGATGACGAACAGCTTTTCGGGCGCGTTGCGCACATGCCCGGGATCGTTGACGACCAGCGTCTTGGGATGGATGCGCTCGAGCAGGTGCGTCGAAGCCACATAGGCGAGGTCGAACGGGGGATCCTGGCGCATCAGCACGACGTCGAAGGCTGACAGCTCGACCCGGCGCGCCTCCCCGAGCTTGTAATGCTCGCCCTCCCGATCGACGACCGAGAGCGGCTGCACCTGCGCGAACAAGGTGCCGTCCCGCAGCGCCAAGCGGTCGGGCGTGTAGTAGCTGATGCCAAAGCCGCGCGCCTGCGCCTCGAGCAGTAGGGCGAATGTCGAATCCCCGCGGATGTTGATCCGCTCGATCGGATCCATCTGCACCGCGACGTTCAAAGTCATGCTGGTCGCTCAATCGCCCGCCGGACCGCGGCCTGGGCGCCAAGGCATGTTCATGCGGCAAGCCATTGTCAATCTGGATCGGTCCGCATGCACCAGAGTCGGCTTTGGCGCATTCTCAGGGGGTCGCGTCGAACGCCGCGATGATGTGACGCGGCCAGCGCCGCGGCGTCACCAGCACCGCATCGAAGCGGATCTCGCGCGAAGCATCCTCGGGATGACCGGCAAGCCAAGCAGCGGCCGCCGCCAGGATCCGGCGCTGCTGGCGCCCGCTCAGCGCTTCCGCTGCGGCATCGAGCCCGGCGCGGGCCTTGACCTCGACGAAGACGAGGACCCCGCGGCGCCGGGCAACGATGTCGATCTCCCCCACCGGGCTCTGCCAGCGGCGCGCCAGGATGCGGTAGCCTTTGAGGAGCAGCAGCACGACCGCGCGGGTTTCGGCCGAAAGCCCGCGGCGCAGCGCCGCCCGCCGCTCCGGATTCGGGCCGGAGCTTGGCGCACGGGTCGCACCCGGCCGCTCAATCCGCCGGGTCATGGTCGGCGCTCTCACGCAGCGCGAGCGCATGGGCATAGAGCTCACGCCGTGGTCGGCCGGTGAGCGCCGAGACCTCGGCGATGGCATCCTTGACCGAGCCGCGGCCGAGCGCGTCACGCAGTAACGCATCCACCTCGGAAGCCTGCGGGACGTCCGCGCTCGGCGGCGCAATCACGAGCGCGATTTCGCCTCGAGTCTCCCCGGCCTGTTCGTAATGTCGGGCAAGCGTCGGCAGATCGCCGCGGCGGACTTCCTCGTGAAGCTTGGTGAGCTCGCGGCACACCGCCGCCTGGCGCGAGCCGAGACCCGATGCGAGGTCGCGCAGCGCGGAAGCGAGGCGGGGACCGGTTTCGAAGACCACGAGCGTCGCCGCAATCCCGGCCAGCTCCGCGACCCGCGCGCGCCGTTGCGCGGATTTGGCCGGCAGAAAGCCCTCGAACAGGAAGCGGTGCGTCGGCAACCCCGCGAGCACCAGCGCGGCCAAGACCGAGGATGCGCCCGGCGCCGTCGTGACGGCATGCCCCGCCGCTTGTGCCGCGCGCACCAGCTTGAACCCGGGATCGGAGATGAGCGGGGTTCCGGCGTCGGAGATCAGCGCCAATGCCCCGCCCTGCGCGAGCAAGCCCAGAAGCTTCGGCCGGGCCTTCTCTGCATTGCCATCATGATAAGGCATCAGCCGCCGTTTGATGCCGTAACGGCCGAGGAGCTTGCGGCTCACCCGGGTGTCCTCGCATGCGATGAGATCCGCGGCGGCGAGAACTTCCAGCGCGCGCAGCGTCACGTCACGCAGATTCCCGATTGGGGTCGCGACGAGGTAGAGGCCGGGGGCAAGCGTCGGCGCCTCGATTTCCTTGCTCGCGAGCTGGTAAACGCGGGACCGTTCGTCGTTGCCCGCGCCGGCGATCCGGCTCATGACTGTGTTCCCGATGGTTGCGACCATCCGACCATGCGGCTGAGGTTTGGATCAAGCCGCGCCTGCCGGCCCTCGCACGATCAAATTTGGGCCCGGGCCGAGCGCTTCGGCCGACGGTGACGAGGATTTTGGATGTGCCGTCGAGCCTCACGCATTGGCGGCAGGGCGCTTTGACTTGCCTGACGTTCGCCCACATTATCCGTTTCGTTCGACGGGCGCCGGCGGTGTGCAGGAGGGCGGCCGTGTCTGGGAGAACGCACGGGGACACGCACCACGCGGACCCGACACGGCGGGCTTGGCTCGTCGTGGCGTTCGCCTTTGCGGCCGTCGTGGCCGGCTGCTCGGGTTTCCCGGGCAGCAATTTCTGGAGCGGCGCGCCGCCGCCGCCCGCGCAGCCCGGAACCGCGATCGGCAGCGGCCAGGTCAAGGTCGGCCTCATCCTGCCGCTGTCGGCGAGCGGCAACGCCGGCCTGGCGGCGGAGTCGATGAAGAACGCCGCGGAATTGGCCCTCTCGGAATTCACCAGTCCAAATCTCCAGCTTTTGGTCAAGGACGATGCCGGGACCGCGCCGGGTGCCCAGCAAGCGGCGCAACAGGCGATCGGCGAGGGTGCCGAGATCATCTTGGGACCGTTGTTCGCGCATTCGGTCGGCGCCGCGGCGCAGATCGCAAAGCCGCGGGGTGTGCCGATCATCGCGTTTTCCACCGACGCCAATGTGGCATCGACCGGCGTTTATTTGTTGAGCTTCCTGCCCGAGTCCGACGTCGACCGGGTGGTCGATTATGCGGTCGGCAACGGCAAGCGCTCGTTTGCGGCGCTTGTTCCGGACAACGCCTATGGCAGCGTCGTCGACGCCGAATTTCGCCAGGTCGTGGCGCGAAAGGGCGGACGGGTGGTGGCGCTGGAGCACTATCCGGCCGATCGCCAGCAGATGCAGGAACCGGTGCGTCGGGTGGCGGAGGCGGCGCGTCAGGCCGATAGCGTGTTCATCCCCGACACGGCCGATGCGGTGAGTCCGCTGGTACAGGGATTGGCAGCAGCCGGGCTCGACCGCAAGCGTGTGCAGCTCATCGGCACCGGGCTGTGGGACGATCCGAAGATCTTCGCCGACGCTTCGCTGCAAGGCGCCTGGTTCGCGGCACCCGATCCCGCCGGTTACCGCAGTTTCGCCGGCCGATACCGCGCGAAATTCTCCCACGAACCGGTGCGCACCGCGACGCTGGCTTATGATGCCGTCTCGCTGGTCGCGGCGCTCGTCAAAACCCAAGGCGCGCAGCGCTTCGCGCCGGAGGTCCTGACCAACGCGTCGGGTTTTTCCGGCGTCGACGGGATCTTTCGTTTTCGCGCCGACGGCACCAATCAGCGCGGCCTCGCCGTCCTGCGCGTCGCGCCCGCCGGTGCGCAGGTGGTCAGTCCGGCACCGCGGACCTTCAGCGCCGGCACCTGACGCTCAGCGTTGCGCCGGCTCGGGCGCAATCGAGATCAGCACGAAGCTCGCGAACATCGCGGCCGCACTGAGGGCTACCGGGAACGTATAGCTTCGAAAGAAATCGAAGGCGTATCCCGCGAGCGGCGGGCCCGCGAGCGTACCGAGCGCGACCGCCGTGTAGGATAATCCGATCAGGCCGCTCGCATTGCGCTCGCCGAAATAATCCACGATCAGCGCCGGCGCGAGCGCGACGAAACCACCATAGCAGGTGCCGAATACGAGCGCGAACAGCGCGATCTGCCAGGCGGCCCCGCAATTGACCCACCACCCCAGCATCAGCGCCATTCCCAAATACATGCCGGCGAACGCGCGCCGCCGGCCGAGGCGGTCGGCGAGACCGCCGAGCAAGAAGCGGCCGAACGTGCTGCCCAATCCGACAAGCGTGAACAGGGAGACCGCCACCGCATGCGAAACGCCCCGATCTTCGGCGAATGGCGCAAGATGCACGAACGGCATGAAAAGACCCAACGAAGCACACAGCGCTGCGGCGTAGAGCAGCCGAAAAGGCCGCGAGCGGATCGCGGTGCGCAGCGCCAAACCCTCTGCCGGCTGTGCGATTGTGCCGGCGGAAGCGACCCCGCCGTCGGGCAGGAACCCGTGCCGCTGTGGGGACGGGTCGAGGAAGAGCGCCGCAGTCCCGGCAACCAGCACGGCGAACGCGCCGAGCAGCATGTAGGCGCCGCGCCAGCCATAGGCGTCGATCAGCCATTCGGCGACCTTCGGCATGCACAACGTGCCGGCACCGATGCCCGCGACGGCCATTCCTGAGGCAAGGCCCCGCCGGCGCACGAACCAGCGCTGCACGGCACCGACGGCCGGCACGTATGAGATGCCGACGCCGATGCCAATGCCGAGCCCGAATCCGGCATAGACTTGCCAGAGCGTCGGCGCTTGCGCGGCAACGAGCAGTCCGAGCCCGGTGATGAGCGATCCGGCGAGCGCCATGACACGCGCCCCGATCCGGTCCGCAAGCGGACCGCTCACCGCGCCGACGAGGAAGAACAGGCTGATCGCGATCGACAATACCCAGGACAGCGCGCCGCGCGAAGCGCCGAAGCTCTCCTGCAGTGGGGAAAAGAAGGCGGAGAACGAATAGGCGCAGCCGAAGGTCGCGAACATCACGAGGAACGCCGCGATCACCACTTTCCAGCCGCGACGCGCAGAGCGCCGCGCAAGATTTCTGCCGACTTGCTCTGCGCGCACCGATCTCATTCCGCCCGCGCGCCCTCAAGCGGCAAGATCGGCCACGACCGCATCGAGCACCGGGAAACCCGCGGGCGTCACCCGCAACCGCCCCGATCCGTCGATCTCGATCAGGTCATGCCGGCACAATTCGGCAATGCGGTTGGGGTCGAGGGGCCGGCCCGTCAACGCTACGAACCGGGCCGGATCGATGCCTTCGGCGAGACGCAGGCCCATCAGCAGCAGCTCGTCTGCCTGCTCATCGCGGCCGAGCCGTTCGTCGACGACGAGGCCGTGGCCGCGGCTTTCGACCCGCATCAGCCAGCGTTCCGGATTCTGTTCCGTCGCAGTCGCGACGCGCCCGCCATCGACCTCGAGCCGGCCGTGCGCGCCCGGCCCGACCCCGACATATTCGCCGCAGCGCCAATAGGTCAGGTTGTGACGGCATTCGGCGCCGGGCCGCGCGTGATTGGAAACTTCATAAGCTGGTACGCCGCGCGCCACGGTGACCTCTTGCGTCAAGTCATAAAGCGCGCGTGCCGTATCGCTGTCAGGCATGCGCAGCTTGCCCGCCTCGTGCAAGGCCGCGAACGGCGTGTCGGCTTCGATCGTCAGCTGATAGACCGAAAGGTGCTCGGAATCCTCGTCGAGCGCGCGAGCGAGCTCGGCGCGCCAAGCGTCGGCGCTCTGGCCGGGTCGCGCGTAGATCAGGTCGAACGAAAACCGCGGGAAGGTCGAACGGGCGACCGCGACGGCTTCGAGCGCTTCGCGTACCGAGTGCAGTCGTCCGAGTTGCGCGAGCGCGCCGTCATCGAGCGATTGCACGCCGAGCGAGACGCGGTTCACTCCCGCGGTCCGCAACGCGCGGAATTTCGTCGCTTCGACGCTGGTCGGATTGGCTTCGAGCGTCACCTCGACATCACGCGCGATCGTCCAGTGGCGCGCGATGGTGTCGAGGATGGCGCCCGCCGTGTCCGGCGCCATCAGCGAAGGAGTGCCGCCGCCGAAAAAGATGCTCGACACCGTGCGGCCGGGCACGCGCGCGGCCGCATGGGCGATTTCCGCCGCGAACGCCCGAACGAAACGCGTCTCATCGATCGCGCCGTGACGGACATGGGAATTGAAATCGCAATACGGACATTTCGACAGACAGAACGGCCAATGCACATAGACGCCGAAACCGGGGGACCCGAGGTCGGCGTCGGTGGGGGCTGTCGTGATCGCGTCAGCGTGGGACAAGGCACGCCTGTGCAAGCTTCAAGAATGCGCGGGCGCGGTGCGAGAGCGCGCGGCCCTTCGGCGGCGGCCCATGTTTCTCCTCGCCGGTCATCTCGCCGAATGTGCGCGCGAAGCCGTCGGGTTGGAACATCGGGTCGTAGCCGAACCCGTATTTTCCACGCGACGGCCACACCAGGACGCCATCGACCCGGCCCTCGAATTCCTCGATATGTCCGTCGGGCCAGGCCAGGCACAGCGCCGAGACGAAATGCGCGCGCCGATCCGTGTCGCGCACCGCGGCCTTTTCCCGCAACAAGTCCTCGATTCGTTGCATCGCGGCGCCAAAATCCCGGTTGGGTCCCGCCCAGCGCGCCGATTGCACGCCCGGCGCACCGCCGAGTGCATCGACGGCGAGGCCGGAATCATCGGCAAATGCCGGCGCGCACGCTTCACGCGCGGCGGCGGTCGCCTTGATGCGGGCATTCTCGAGAAATGTGCCGGCGTCCTCGGCCGGCTCCCTCAGGCCCAGCTCGGCGGCAGGGACGGCGTCGACCCGGTAGGGTGCCAGCAGCTCGCGCATTTCGCGGAGCTTGCCCGGATTGTGGGTCGCGATCACCACTCGGCCGGACAGCGGCCGATGCGGCTTGTCCACGGAATCCGCCGCGAGCTCGCGTGCCATTGCGCTCACATCACCGCGATTTTCTGCAGCTCGATCAGCCGGGCAATTCCGGCGCGCGCCAACGTCAGCAGCGCGGCGAGCGCTTGGTCGCTGAACGGCGTCTTTTCCGCGGTAGCCTGCACCTCGACCAACGTGCCGGCGCCGGTCATGACGAAATTCGCATCGGTTTCGGCCTCGGAATCCTCGGCATAATCGAGATCGAGCACCGCGGTCGACTCGCAAATGCCGCAGGAGACCGCGGCGACGTGGTCGCGCATCGGTTCACGGCGCAGCATGTCGCGCGCGCGCATCCAGGCGAGACAATCATGCAGGGCGATCCAGCCGCCGGTGATGGCCGCCGTCCGCGTCCCGCCGTCGGCCTGGATCACGTCGCAATCGACCGTGATCTGCCGTTCGCATAGGGCTTCGAGATCCACCACGGCGCGCAGCGAGCGGCCGATCAGCCGCTGGATCTCCAGCGTGCGGCCGCCCTGACGTCCGCTCGACGCCTCGCGCCGGGTGCGCTCGAGCGTTGCGCGCGGCAGCATACCGTACTCGGCCGTGATCCATCCCCGAGCCTGGCCTTTGAGCCAGGGCGGCAGCTTGTCCTCGAGCGTCGCGGTCACGAGCACATGCGTATCCCCGAACTTGACGAAACAGGAGCCCTCGGCGTGTTTCACCACGCCGCGCTCGAGCGTCACGGCACGAAGCTCGTCGTGCCGGCGGCGGCTCGGTCTGGAGAATCCAGCCCGATGGGCCGAGAGGGAGTGCGTGGCTTCGCTCTTCAACGTCATGCAGGCTGCAAGCTCGATCGAATCGCGCCAACCGATACAGGAACGGCCCCGCGAACGCCACCCGACCGCTCCACCGAAGGGTGACTTGAATTCGGCAGGCCGGATGGACAATTCTGTCGCCGCCATGCGCGAGATCCGCCCGGTCTTTCACGATGTGCCGATCGGCTCGGCCCAGGTCAGCCTGGGTCAGCTCAACGAGCGCTCGCGCGAGATCTTTCGCCGCATCGTCGAAAGCTATCTGGCGACCGGCGAACCGGTCGGCTCGCGCAATCTGTCGCGCCTCATTCCTATGACGCTGTCACCGGCTTCGGTGCGCAACGTCATGTCGGACCTCGAACAGCTCGGTTTGATCTATGCCCCGCATACCTCGGCAGGACGTCTGCCGACCGAGCTCGGACTTCGTTTCTTCGTCGACGCGCTGATGCAAATCGGCGACCTGACCGAGGAGGACCGCCGCTCGATCGAGGCTCAGGTGGCCGCGAGCGGTCAGGGAAAATCGCTCGAAGGCGTGCTGACCGAGGCTTCCGCTTTACTGTCCGGGCTCACCCACGCGGCCGGCGTGGTGCTCACGGCCAAGGCCAACATTCGCGTCAAGCACATCGAGTTCGTGCCGCTCGAGCCGGGGCGTGCCCTGGTGGTTCTGGTCGCCGAGGACGGGCAGGTCGAGAACCGGGTCGTGAGCCTGCCGCCCGGCCTGCCGACGTCGGCGCTGACCGAAGCGGGCAATTTCCTCAACGCCCGCATTCGCGGCCGCACCTTGGTGGAGGCCAAAGGCGAATTCGAGCGGGCGCTCGAGGCCGGCAAGGCCGAGCTCGATCAATTGACGCAAAAGATCGTCGAGGCCGGGCTCGCCAGCTGGTCCGGCGGCGAGAGCGAAGACCGCAAGCTGATCGTGCGCGGCCATGCCAATCTGTTGGAGGATCTCAAGGCGCTCGCCGATCTCGAGCGCGTCCGGCTGCTGTTCGACGACCTGGAAACCAAACGCGACGTCATCGATCTCCTGGGCAGGGCGGAGCAGGCGGACGGCGTGCGAATCTTCATCGGCTCGGAGAACAAGCTGTTCTCGCTCTCCGGCTCTTCCACCATCATCGCGCCGTATCGCGACGGTGCGGGCCGCATTGTCGGCGTGATCGGCGTGATCGGCCCGACCCGGCTCAACTACGCCCGGATCATCCCGATGGTCGACTACACGGCGAAAGTGGTCGGCAAGGTGCTGTCGGGCTGAATGCCTCCGCGCCGGCCGGTCTGCCCGAGGGTCGGCAAACCGCGCTCGACGGCTTGATTTTTGCGGTTTCCGCCATGATATCCCGGGCACATCCAGGCATCGATACGGGATCCATAGGCGATGACGGACACCCCCGCCCGCGCCCCTGAAGAAACGACCGAGAATCAGGAGGGCGCCGCCGCTCCGGGTGCCGGCGACCCGGGACTCGCCGGAGCTGCCGAGCTCGACGAGATCAAGGATCGCGCGGCGCTTGTCCAGGAAGCGACCGAGCTCAAGGACCGGCTGCTGCGCACGCTTGCGGACATGGAGAACCTGCGCCGCCGAACCGAGCGCGAGGTCGCCGACGCGCGCGTCTACGGCATCAGCGCGTTCGCCCGCGATCTTCTGGCCGTTGCCGATAACATGCGGCGCGCGCTCGATGCATTTGGGGCCGAACCGCACACAGCCCCCGATGTGGGCACGAAAGCCCTGCTCGAAGGAATCGAGCTCACCGAGCGCGAGCTGCTCAAGGTGCTGGAGAAGCACGGGGTGAAGAAGCTCGACCCCGAAGGCGCCAAGTTCGACCCTCACCGGCACCAAGCGATGTACGAGGTTCCGGACGAGTCGATTCCGGCCGGTACGGTCATCCAGGTCGTGCAGCCAGGCTACACGATCGGCGAGCGGGTGTTGCGTCCGGCCCTCGTCGCAGTGACCAAGGGTGGGCCGAAAGCGACGGCTCCGGAGGCTTCCGGCGACCAGGCCGCCGCTGCTTCGGCAAACGACAACACCGCGCCGGAGTGATTCCGCGCGCACCGGAACACCGTAGTGTCCGGGTTCGCGCTCCACTCAGCGCGGGAGCGTGACGCGCCGCATCGTCAGGTTGATGCGGCCGCCGTGGGGCAACAGGGTGGAGGTCCCCGCCAAAACCCGCTCGACGCCATGGAACGCGAGCCGTGCTTCCCCGCCGAGCACGAGGGCATCGCCGGACTTGAGTTCCAGCGAACGGGTCGGATCGGTACGCCGCAGGCCGCCGAGGCGGAACACGCAGGTGTCCCCGAGCGAGACCGACAGTACGGGTGCGGAGAAATCGGCTTCGTCGCGGTCCTGGTGCAGGCCCATGCGCGTCCCGCTGGCGTAGAAATTGATAAGACAGGCCTCGGGCGGATGCGGATACCCGGAGAGCTCCTGCCAGATAGCCAGCAAACTCCGCGGGATCGCCGGCCATGGTCGTCCGGTCTCGGGATGCGTCGGCTGGTATCGATAGCCGGCCGCGTCGGAGACCCAGCCGAGCACCCCGCAATTGCTCATGCGGACCGAGAAAGGGCGGCCGGATCGCGGCATGCGCGGCGTGTAGAGGGGAGCGCGTTCGAGCGCCGCCGCGATCTCGGCGGCGAGCGTCTCCTGTCCGGGGCGATCGACGTATCCAGAGATCAACCGAAGCCCGGGGGAACAGACCGAAAGCATGGCCGCAAAATAGCCACGGGCGCGGTGAACTCCAGCCCCGACGATCGGCAGGATGCGCGCCGGCCCCTCGCGTAAGCCCCGCGCCTTGCGGGCGAAAATGCCGGTTCTTATATCAGCCGCGGACGGCCGCACTCGCGGCAAAGCAATTGGTAAAGGGGGTCGGACCGGGGGCATCTGCGGGCGCGACGTGACCCGCGCGAGCTTCCTTCCGAGCGCTTTTTCAGGCTCGGCCGGCCTGCCGGAAAGAGAGGACTACCATGGCAAAGGTCATCGGCATCGACCTTGGCACCACCAATTCCTGCGTCGCGGTCATGGAAGGCGCGACGCCCAAGGTCATCGAGAATGCGGAGGGCATGCGCACCACGCCCTCGATCGTGGCGTTCACCGAGGACGGCGAGCGGCTCGTCGGCCAATCGGCGAAGCGGCAGGCGGTCACCAATCCCGAGCGCACCTTCTTCGCCGTCAAGCGACTGATCGGCAGGCGCTACGACGACCCGATGGTGGAGAAGGACAAGAAGCTCGTTCCTTACAAGATCGTTCGCGCCTCGAACGGCGACGCCTGGGTCGAGGCAGACGGCAAGCAATATTCGCCCTCGCAGATTTCGGCGTTCGTCCTGCAGAAGATGAAGGAGACCGCCGAGGCGCATCTAGGCCAGAAGGTCGAGCAGGCGGTCATCACCGTTCCGGCATATTTCAACGACGCGCAGCGCCAGGCCACCAAGGATGCCGGCAAGATCGCCGGGCTCGAGGTTCTGCGCATCATCAACGAGCCGACCGCCGCCGCGCTCGCCTACGGCCTCGACAAGAAGAAAACCGGCACGATCGCGGTCTACGACCTGGGCGGCGGCACGTTCGACATTTCGATTCTCGAGATCGGCGACGGTGTGTTCGAAGTGAAATCCACCAACGGGGATACCTTCCTCGGCGGTGAGGATTTCGACATGCGGCTCGTCAATTATCTGGCCGACGAGTTCCAGAAGGAGCAGGGCATCGACCTGCGTCGCGACCGGCTCGCCTTGCAGCGTCTGAAGGAGGCGGCCGAGAAGGCCAAGATCGAGCTGTCCTCGACGACGCAGACCGAGATCAACCTGCCGTTCATCACGGCGGACGCTTCCGGTCCCAAGCACATGACCATGAAGCTCACGCGCGCCAAGTTCGAGGCGCTGGTCGACGAGTTCGTGCAGAAGACCATCGAGCCGTGCCGCAAGGCGCTCAAAGACGCCGGAATGTCGGCGGCGGAGATCAACGAAGTGGTCCTGGTCGGCGGCATGACCCGCATGCCCAAGATCCAGGAAGTCGTGAAGCAGTTTTTCGGCAAGGAGCCGCACAAGGGCGTCAATCCCGACGAGGTCGTCGCGGTCGGCGCTGCGATCCAGGCCGGCGTGCTGCAGGGCGACGTCAAGGACGTGCTGCTGCTCGACGTCACCCCGCTCTCGCTCGGCATCGAGACCCTGGGCGGCGTGTTCACGAGGATCATCGACCGCAACACCACGATCCCGACCAAGAAGAGCCAGGTGTTCTCGACCGCGGAGGACAACCAGACCGCAGTGACCATCCGGGTGTTCCAGGGTGAGCGCGAGATGGCCGGCGACAACAAGCTGCTCGGCCAGTTCGATCTCGTCGGCATTCCGCCGGCGCCGCGCGGCGTGCCGCAGGTCGAAGTCACATTCGACATCGACGCCAACGGCATCGTCAACGTCTCGGCGCGGGACAAGGCGACCGGCAAGGAGCAGCAGATCCGCATCCAGGCATCGGGCGGTCTTACCGAGACCGACATCGAGCGCATGGTCAAGGACGCCGAGAGCCACGCCGAGGAGGACAAGAAGCGCAAAAGCCTGGTCGAGGCCAAGAACCACGGCGAAGCGTTGATCCACGCTAGCGAGAAAGCCCTCTCCGAGCACGGCTCCAAGGTCGGCGAGAGCGAACGCAGCGCGATCGAAAACGCGATGGCGGATCTGCGGGAAGCCGTGAAAGGTGACGACGCCGACGCCATCCGCCAGAAGACCAACGCGCTCGCGCAAGCCTCGATGAAGCTCGGCGAAGCAATGTACGCCCAGGCGCAAGGCGGGGGCGGCGGCGAGGGCGCCGGTGCCGGCGGCGAAGGCGCCAAGAGCCAAGCCAAGGAAGACGTCGTCGACGCGGAGTTCACCGAGGTCGATGACGACAAGAAGAACAAGAAATCGGCCTGACGCGGAACCGGGGGACCGGTGCGATGTCGGACCGAAGCTGAAATCAAGACGGCCCGGTGCCCGCGCATCGGGCCGTTTGTTTGCGTCTTGTTAGATGGAATCGGGAATGCTTCTGCGGCCAAGTATTTTGCGCATGTTGGTGTGCCCTGGAGGGAGCAGGTCGGCAGCGAGGTTTGGCGAGCGTCGGAGTTGGGCGGATCGCCCATTACCGGCACCCGACTCGCATGTTGCAATGCTGGCCGACCGTACTCCCCGGGAAGATGAGCGAACCTCCTGGAGCGAGGCATGCCGGTAATGGCCAAACGGGATTATTACGAAATCCTGGGAGTGGGGCGCGGGGCGAGCGAGGCGGAGCTCAAGGCCGCGTTCCGCAAGCTCGCCATGAAATACCACCCGGACCGCAACCCGGGAGACAAGGATTGCGAACACCGCTTCAAGGAGATCAACGAGGCCTATGACGTGCTCAAAGACGGCGACAAGCGCGCCGCCTACGATCGCTTCGGGCACGCCGCCTTCGAGCACGGCGGTCCCGGGGGAGCCGGTTTCGGCGCCGATTTCGGCACCACTTTCGCGGACATCTTCGAGGGCATTTTCGGGATGGCGGGGGCGCGCGGCCGCGCCTCCGGCCGCGAGCGCGGAGCGGACCTGCGCTACAACATGGAGATCACGCTCGAGGAGGCGTTTTCCGGCAAGACCGCCCAGATCCGGATCCCGACTTCGGTCACGTGCGAAGCCTGTTCGGGGGCCGGCGCCAAGGCGGGATCCAAACCAAAGACCTGTCCGACCTGCGGCGGCTACGGAAGAATCCGCCACGCTCAGGGCTTCTTCACGCTGGAGCGGACCTGCCCGGCTTGTCACGGCCGCGGCGAGGTCATCGACAATCCCTGCCCGGCATGCGCGGGATCGGGTCGGGTCACGCGTGAACGCACACTCTCGGTCAATGTGCCGGCCGGCGTCGAGGACGGCACGCGCATCCGGCTGGCGGGCGAAGGCGAAGCCGGGATGCGCGGCGGTCCGCCGGGCGATCTTTATATTTTCCTCTCACTTGCGCCGCACGTCTTCTTTCAGCGCGAGGGGGCCGACCTGCACTGCCGGGTTCCGGTCTCGATGGTGACGGCCGCGCTCGGCGGCGGGTTCGACGTGCCGACGATCGATGGAGGCCACACGCGCGTGAAGGTGCCGGAGGGCACGCAATCGGGGCGGCGTTTCCGGCTTCACGGCAAAGGCATGCCTGTCCTGCGCTCGCGCGGAATCGGCGACATGTACGTCCAAGTGATCGTAGAGACGCCGCAAAAGCTGACCAAGCGCCAGAAAGAGCTGCTGGCGGAGTTCGAAAAGCAGTCGTCGAGCGAGACGCACCCGGAATCGGCGGGATTTTTTGCCAAGGTCAAGGAGTTCCTCGACGGCCTAGCCAAACCCAGCAGTGGACCGTGGGACCGCCCCGGGGCCGGCTAGGCTTGACCCCCGGGTAAAGCCCATTTACCCGTGATCGACGCCCGTCAATCGAACGGGTCCCGCCGTCCCGCGTTCGATGGTCATGCGCCCTCAGCCGCTCCGGGTCACCGCGCGAAAACCGCTTCGCCTCGACGACGAGGTCCATTTCATCCGCTCCTTGCTCGAACGGCCGCTCGCGACCGGGGCGGTGACGCCGTCCGGCCGCATCCTGGCCCGCACGATGGCGCGCTACGTCGAGCCCGAGCTGCCGGGGCCCGTGGTCGAGCTCGGCCCCGGCACCGGGCCGGTGACCGAGGCGCTCGTCGAGCACGGCGTCGATCCGGCGCGCCTCATTCTCCTCGAGTTCAATCCGCGATTTTGTGCGCTGTTGCGCGCGCGGTTCCCGACCGCGACCGTGCTGCAGGGCGACGCCTACCGGTTGCGCGAAATGCTCGGCGGATTGCTGCGCCAGCCGCTCGCGGCCGTGGTTTCCGGCTTGCCGCTGTTCAACAAGCCGCTGCGCATGCGGCTCAGATTGTTGCGGGAGTCGCTCGCGCTGCTGCGCCCCTCGGCACCCTTCGTGCAATTCACTTATGCGGTCGTGCCGCCGATCCCGAAGGCGGCTTCCGGCGTGCACGCGGAGGCTTCCGAGCGGATCTGGATGAACCTGCCGCCGGCTCGCGTCTGGGTCTACCGCAAAGGCTGACCCGCGGTTCCTGACGAGGCAAACATGCAGGCGCGCGATCGATTGATCGTGGCGCTCGATCTCGACGACGTGCGCGCCGCCGAGACCATGGTCGAGCGTCTCGGCGATCAAGTCACCTTCTACAAGATCGGATATCAGCTGGCATTCGCGGGTGGGCTGCCGCTCGCGACCGCGCTGTCCCGTGCCGGCAAGCGCGTATTTCTCGACATGAAGCTCCACGACATCGGCAACACCGTCGCGCGCGGGGTCGCCAACGCGGCGCGGATGGGCGTGCATTTCCTCACGGTGCACGGCTATCCGCAGACGATGCGGGCGGCGGCCGAAGCCAAGGCCAAGGCCGACTCGCCTCTCAAGCTGCTCGCCGTGACGGTGTTGACCTCTTACGATGACGACGACCTCGCCGATGCCGGCTATGTGCTCGGCGTCGATGCGCTCGTGCTGAAGCGAGCCGCGCAGGCGCGCGCGTTGGAGCTCGATGGGCTCGTCTGCGCGCCGCCCGAGGCGGCGGCTCTGCGCGCGGCGGTAGGCCCCGGTATGGTGCTGGTCACGCCCGGGATCCGGCCTCAAGGAAGCGCCGCGGCCGATCAGAAACGTGCGCTTACGCCCGAGGCGGCGATTGCGGCCGGCGCCGATTATGTGGTGGTGGGGCGGCCAATCGTGGAGGCCCGCGATGCGGCGGACGCGGTCGAAGCCATCGTGGCCGAGATCGCGGCCGCGGAGAGGAAATGAGAGGTGGTCCGTCGTTCCGGAAGCCGCGAAGCGGCTATCCGGAACCCCTGGACACCAATCGATCTGCGATCATGGGTTCCGGGTTCGCGCCTTCGGCGCGCCCCGGAACGACGGAAAGGGAGAAGAGGATGCCCAAGGGATATTGGATCGGGCGTGTCGATGTGACGAACCCGGACGGCTACAAGGCCTATGTGTCCGCCAATGCCGAGCCGTTCCGCAAATACGGCGCACGGTTCCTCGTGCGCGGCGGCACGTTCGAGAAGATGGAAGGCCAGAGCCGCGCGCGCCACGTCGTCATCGAGTTCAAGGACTACGCGACCGCGCTCGCCTGCTATCGGTCGCCCGAATATCAGCGCGCGATGGCGCTGCGGAAAGGCCATGCCGACGCCGATATCATCGTGATCGAGGGCTACGACGGCCCGCAGCCCGGCTGATTCCTGAGCGCGGCGGCGCCTTTGCGGGCCAAGCGTCTGCCGCTATACCGGCTTGCGATTGGGAGTGAGGCAATGCCGGACATGCGGCTGATCGCGGTCGGGGCCGGCGGGCGGATGGGCCGCACGCTGGTGAAGACCATCGCGGAAACAGAGGGCGTCGTGCTCGCGGGCGCGGTCGAGCAGCCCGGATCGCTGATCGGCCAGGATTCCGGCGTGCTCGCCGGCATCGCGGCGAACAACATTGCGCTCGTACCCGATGCAAAACCGCTGCTCGCTGACGCCGACGGCATTCTCGATTTCACCGCGCCCGCTGCCACGTTGAAATTCGCGGCGCTGTGCGCCGAGGCCGGGAAGATTCACGTCGCCGGCACGACCGGCCTCTCCGCCGAGGACGAGGAAAAGATCAAGGGGTTCGCAAACAAGGCGGTGATCGTCCGCTCGCCCAACATGAGCTTGGGCGTGAACCTCATGGCGGCGCTGGTGCGCCGTGTCGCTGCCAGTCTCGATGATGAGTTCGACGTCGAAATTCTCGAAATGCACCACAACAAGAAAGTGGACGCGCCGTCCGGCACTGCGTTGTTGCTGGGTGCCGCCGCGGCGCAGGGCAGGGGCGTGGAGTTCGCCAAGCGCAAAGTCGCGGGACGCGACGGCATCACCGGCGCGCGCAGACGCGGCGACATTGGCTTTGCGTCGCTGCGCGGCGGCAGCGTCGTCGGCGACCACAGCGTGATGTTTGCGGCGCCCGGCGAGCGCATCGAGCTCGTGCATCGCGCCGAGGACCGCGGCATCTATGCGCGCAGCGCCGTCAAGGCGGCGCTGTGGGCCCGCGGCAAGCCGCCCGGGCTCTATTCCATGGCCGACGTGCTAGGCCTCCAGAACTTCTGAACCCGGAAAATCGAGGATCCGCATGTCCGACCGTCTTCTCGTGCTCGTGCGCCACGGCCAGAGCGAATGGAATCTCAAGAACCTGTTCACCGGCTGGCGCGACATCGACCTGAGCGAGCAGGGCATCGCCGAGGCGCGCACCGCCGGCCGCAAGCTCAAGGCGCAGGGCTTGCGCTTCGACGTCGCGTTCACCTCCGCGCTGATCCGCGCGCAGCGCACGCTCGACATCATGCTCGACGAGCTCGGCCAGCGCGGCATTCCGGTGCTCAAGGATCAGGCGCTCAACGAGCGCGATTACGGCGACCTCGTCGGGCTCAACAAGGACGATGCGCGCAAGCGCTGGGGCGACGAGCAGGTCCATATCTGGCGGCGTTCCTACGATGTTGCGCCGCCCGGCGGCGAGAGCCTGCGCGACACCGCGGCGCGCGTGCTGCCGTATTACATCCAGGAGATTCTCCCGCGCGTGCTCCGCGGCGAGCGGGTGCTCGTGTCCGCGCACGGCAACTCGCTGCGCGCGCTCGTCATGGTGCTCGACCATCACACGACGGAGTCGATCCTCAAGCTCAATCTCGACACCGGAGTGCCGATGGTCTACCGGCTCAACGCCGACTCGACCGTCGCGGAGAAACGCGATCTCGCCGCCTGACCAAGCGGCGAGGCCAGCCTTAAAGTAACGGCAGCCGAGAGTGCAGGTCCCCTCTCCCCGCTGGGGAGAGGGATAGGGTGAGGGGAACACGATGATCTTTCAGACTGAACGGTCGTGACCCCCTCACCCGGTCCTCGCCGTAGGCGAGGACCGAACCCGGATCAGGTCCGGGGCAGGCTCTCTCCCCGACGGGGAGAGGTGGAGAGTGCCTCGCGCACACCGGCCCAATCGCGCGCGACCAGACCTCACACAGGACGCCCGAATGGATACCCGCACCACCGATCCCGGTTCGCTTTCCGCACATCAGCTTGCGCAAGCCATCGCGGCGCGGCGGCTCTCTTCGGTCGACGCGGTCGGCGCGTTTCTGGACCGCATCGCTGCGCGGGATTCCAAGCTCCACGCCTTCGTCGAAGTCTATGCGGACGAGGCGCGGCTCACGGCCGAGGCCGCCGACAAGGCGATCAGAGCCGGCCATGCGGTTGGGCCTCTGCACGGCGTGCCGATCGCGCTGAAAGATCTGATCGAGATCGAAGGAAAAACCGTCACCGGCGGGGCATCGATCTGGCGCGAGCGACGGGCCGAGCGCACCGCCACGCTTGCGCGAAAGCTGATTGCGCAGGGCATAATCGTGCTCGGCAAGACCCACATGGTCGAGTTCGCCTATGGCGGCTGGGGCACGAACCAGCGCATGGGAACGCCGTGGAATCCCTGGGATCCGAAAATTGCCCGCACGCCAGGCGGCTCGAGCAGCGGTTCGGGCGTCGCGGTCGCGGCGCGGCTTGCGCCCTGGGCGATCGGCACCGATACCGGCGGCTCGGTACGGCTTCCCGCCTCCTTCTGCGGCCTCACCGCACTGAAGACCACGATCGGGCGGGTCAGCACGTACGGGATTCTGCCGCTGAGCCCGACGCTCGACACGCCCGGCCCGATGGCCCGCTCGGTCGAGGACGTGGCGCTGCTCTATGGTGCGGTGTGCGGACCCGACCCGCGCGATCCGCACACCTTGGCGGTGCCGCCGGGTGAACTCGGCGAGGGCTGGCGGCGCGGCATCCGCGGCCTGCGGCTTGCGCGGCTGCCGGCACCCGAGCGCGGCCTCGTCGGTGAAGGCGTGATCGCCGCGTACGAGGCCGCGCTCTCCGCGCTGGCGCATCTAGGCGCCGAGATCGCCGACATCGAACTGCCGTTCGGTTTCGCGGAGGCGGGCGCGCTCAACGGCCGCATCATGGGCGCGGAGGCCTATGCGATCCTCGGCGACATCGTCGACGACGACAAACAGCCGCTCGACGAGGACGTGCGGCCGCGCATCCGCGGCGGCCGCGAGCTCACCGCGCGCGATTATCTCAAGGCGCTCGCCGAGCGGGAGGAGCGCAAACGCGCGTTCGCGGCGGCGTTCGCCTCCTTCGATGCGCTGCTGACGCCGACCACGCCGATGACGGCGATCCCGCTCGACCGCGTCGATCAATCGAAGACGCCCGCGCATTTCACGCGCTTCGCCAACCTGCTCGACCTGTGCGCGCTGGCGCTGCCAAACGGAATGGTGGAAGGCCTGCCGAGTTCGCTGCAGATCATCGGCCGCGGCTATGACGAGGAAACGGTGCTGCGCATCGGCCACGCCTACCAAAGCGCGACGGATTGGCACGAGCGGGCCCCGCCGGGGATTTGACCGTCATCCTGGGCCGAGCGAAGCGAGGAATCCGGAATTCACCCATACTGTCGGCGGGGCCTCGGTACGGCCGAACGATTGGCACTCTGGCGCACATCAGTTCGTCTACTTCTAGATCTGTGCCTTACCGGCAACACCCAAGAAAAAATATAAAGTTGTGGTAAGATGTGGTGGCCCGGGTCGGTTGCACCTCATACAATCTATACAAGAACAAAAACAATATTTGGGGGCGACATGAACTCTGGATCCGATTCCGGAACCGTCCGTATTTGCGCGATTTTTGCCGGCATTCTCCTTGCTAGCTGTGCGCCGCGGATCGCGGCAACGCCTTTGGCGCCGGATGGGGCGACGCCGTTACCCGGCGCTGCTTCCGGGTTTCGCTATTTCCTGCCGCGGCCCTACTTGTTGGTGATGGAAATTCCAGCTGGTGCTCGCGTCCGCGTGGCCGTACCTACCGACGCACCAAAACCGCCCGAGCACCCTGGTCCAGGGCGACTGCGGACTGGGGCTGCATCGCCGTCCAAGAAGTCCACGGCAGCGGCAGCGGACGACAGCGGGGGCGGAGATAAACAAGGAAGCCAATCGCCTGCCGCTCCAGGTAATACCGGATTTCTTGCGTCTTCGCCGACCTACATGGCGAAACTGATCTATCTCCCGGATTACTCCCAGCCGATGGCAGTGACGATGGACACCGGTTTGTTCGGCACGGCATCCATGCAGTTGACGCTTCAGGACGGCTGGATGCTCACGAACGTTTCAGCGAACGGGGACAACAGCAAGTTAGCCGACGTTGTGACCGCCGCCCTCGGAGCCGTGGGCGGTGCTGTCACGGGAGGGGCGAGCAACGCGGTCTCGGCCGCTACAAAGAAGACGGGTGGCTCCCCTAAGGTCACCATTGATCGTGCTCTTCGGCCTGGTCTCTATGCATTCGATTATGTTTATGGCCAAAGCCGCGTATTTACGGTCTGCGCAGTGGCGTATTTCGATGCGGCGGGCAGCCATCTGGCGCATCCTCGCGAAGCGGGGGCTTGCGGTCCCGATGTTTCCCGTCCGTCGCCGATTCTTGTCTCTGAAGTGATTTCCCGAGCTTTTTAGGGTGTGTCATGCCGCTCAAGGTCACGCAGGGGATTCCAATCAGATCTAGCGCGCCGCCAGGGCCGGACGACGTGGTCTTGCCGGTGCGGTATGTAAAACAACAACCCTTTCAGAACCTCTGCTGGGCTGCCTGCGGCCAAATGGTTCTAGAGTACGAGGGCGTCGCCCCGTTCGGCCGGCTATGCGAGCTCACGACCAAAATATTCGGCCCGCACTGCTGCGCCGACGAGGATTCGTGCGACAATGAAGAATCGCCCGAGACCCTGTACGATGCCTTTGGTTTTTCCTACGAAAAACTCGGGAATCCGATGAGCGAGCGTTCGGTGAAGGAATGGATACGTGCAAAGTATCCCGTACAAACGTATTTTGAGTATTCACAAGGAGGTGCCCACACCGCTCTGATCGTCGGTTTTCTCACGGGGGGACGGTACTTAGTCTACGATCCCCGTTGGGGGGATGGCGTGTGCAGCTATGAGGATCTGCTCGCTGTATATGGAATGGGAAGCTGGGAGGATACCTGGTTCAATATCGTGAAAGCTTCGCCACAAATCGGAAAGACTTCCAATGCCGAAATCGCATGATTTTCGGCCTGTTGCGTTGACCAACTTGGCCCATCGCATCGGCGGATGGTTGCATGCGCCCGCTTTCGATGCGAGCATCGCCAGCGCGCGTGTACATGCCGAAGACCAAATCGAACTCGCGGAAAGCTTCGAAGTATGGATTCTGGGGCCAGGCCCGGTTTCCAGGGGTGCTGTCTCGATTCAGTCCGCTGCGCAGCAAACCAAATATTGGCACCACCAGATACGACGTAACGGTAAGGCGACGGAGTACGCCCGCTCGATACCCGATTCGGAAAATGCAGATTGGGAAATACGGGCAGTTCTGGCATCGGACTTGGCCTCGAAAATTGAGCGGGGAATAGAACTTATCGATGCGGAACCTTCGTTGGAAAAATCGGAAGTTAAACTGTTAATTGTTCCCGCGCATGGAATTACGGCCCTTTGGATGGTAATGGACGATAAAACGGAACGGCTACTCGTCGTTGACGCTCCGCAAGCCTACCAGCGCGTCTCTGCAAATCGCATCTATGATACGATCGAATTTCTGAAGGCGCTTGGGCAGGAAACACCGGCGCAGGGCATCCCAGCACGACTACAGCGGAACTCGCCGCCTCTCCCAAAGAACGCAGATCCTCCTCCTCGCAGATGATTAATCCTGGTGCCCTACTCCGCATTCGGACTCCAAGCTAATGTTCACAGCAGTTCTGCTTTCGCCAGATCCCACAGCAGCCGATAAGTCCCGAACGAGATTACCTGCGCGCCCGGCACCGCAGCGGCTCTGCCGAAATGCGGCTCGGCCAGAGCGCGCACGTCGCGTTCGTCCGTGCCCTCGATGAACACGTACCAATCGTAGGTGCCGGCGCCCGACGCGGACGTCCCGGGAGGCCGCGACAGCTCGGGATCGGCTTGCAGCAAATGCGCGGAGATCGCCCGATCGGCGACGGCATCGAGCTTCGCCAGCAGTGCATTGCGCAGCACCCCGTGGTCGCCGCCCGAAGAAAAGATCCGGCTGAACGCGAGCGCGCCGCCCCGTCCCTGCCCGCGGCTGAGGCCCACGCGCGCCACCGCCCGGGTGAAATTGCGGAACTTCGGCATGTGGTGAGCGGTCCACGGCGTCGGATTACGCAAGGCCTCGAGATAGGCGGGACTGCGCAGCACGTCGACATCCTCGACCGTGTAGAGATTGAGATATTTTGGCTCCGCCGCGATCGCCGCATAGCGCCGGGCTTCCAAAAAACCCGGGATGCTCACGCGCTCGATGATATGCTCCTTGTCGTACCAGCGATTGAAATCCTGCTCCTCCGCCGGATCGGCATCCATCAGGGTGATGAGCATTCCCTTGCCCGACAGCGGCATCTCGTTTCCTCCCGAGGCGTCGTTCCGGCCGAAGGCGCAAGCGCGCGAGCCGGAACCCAGGAACACGGCGGTGTCCAGCCTACACCGTGTCCATGGATTCCGGCTCTGGCGTGCGGTCGGCCGGAATGACGATTCGCGGAAATTGACGGGCAGCGTTTACGCCGCCTCGAGCCGGCCCGCCTCCCAGCCGAGCATCGCGCGCTTGCGGGTGATACCCCAATGGTAGCCGCACAGATCGCCGCCCTTGCCGAGCACGCGATGGCAGGGCACCACGAACGAGATCGGATTCTTGCCGACCGCAGCACCCACCGCGCGCGCCGCGCTCGGCTTGCCGAGCATCGCGGCGATCTCCGAATAGGTTCTTGCGCCTCCCATCGGGATGCCGAGCAGCGTCTCCCAAACCCGCAGCTCGAAATCAGTGCCGATCAGCACGATGCGGAGCGGGCGGTCCGGCCGCCACAGCTTGGGATCGAAGATTCTTCGCGCAAGCGGCGTGGTCGAGGCCGCGTCCTCGACATAGCGGGCACGCGACCAGCGGCTGCGCATGTCCTCGAGTGCGGCTGCCTCCTCGCCCGGATCGGCGAACGCAAGCCCGGCAAGGCCGCGTTTGGTCGCCATGACCAGCGCGGTGCCGAACGGAGAGGGGTGATAGCCGTACCGGATCGTCAGGCCCTGGCCGCCGGATTTCCACTCGCCCGGCGACATCGCCTCGTGGGTCACGAACAGGTCGTGCAGGCGGCCGGGGCCGGAGAGTCCGACTTCGTAGGTGGCGTCGAGCACGCTCGCTGAGGCGCGGAGCAATTTGCGCGCATGTTCGAGCGTGATCGCCTGCAGGAATGCTTTCGGGGTGAGCCCCGCCCAGCGCCGAAACAGATGGTGTAGCTCGGGGCCGGAAACGCCGGCGGCGTCCGCGATGCGCTCGATCTCCGGCTGCTCGCGCCAATGCTCGGAGATATAGGCGATGGCCCGGCGCACCACGGCATAATCCTCGGCAGCCGCAGTCAGCGGCGAAAGGTCGGTCGCACGATCGGGGGACAGCATGGCTTCCTCATGATGGCTCGTCATGGCCCAAACCTAGTGCGCGGAGGACCCGGCAACCACCCGATTCCTGCGGGAAATGTGGCTTGTAGGATGGGTCGAGCAGGGCGAGACCCATCGCACCCTTGGTGGGTTTCGCTGGCGCTCAACCCACCCTACGCCCCGGCACGACCGTGCGGGTCGGCCCGCGGCGCGCTTCGGCGAGAGCCGCCGAAAACGCCAGCGCAAAGGCCTCCTTCTCGCGCGCGCCGAGGAATCCCGCGACCGGCACGCGCCGCCCGTGGGAGACCAGAAACAGCCGTTCGATGCCGAACTCGCCATGGGTTTCGCGGTCGAGCTTGACCCATACGGGATTGAGTTTCCATTCGGCGACGGCGCCGCGATGGCTGACCTTGCGAAACCGCAATTCGCTCGGCGTCATCACCAGGGTCTCGTAGGCGGTCGCGGCGCGATAATTGGCGCGGAATGCGAGATACACGAGCAACACGTCGAGACCGAGAAAGCCGACGATCGGCCAAGCGCCGATCAGATAAAATACGATGCCGGCCGCGAAGCTCAACGCGCTCAGGAGCGACATCAACACGAGGAAGCCGACGGGCCCGAGCGAGCGGTGCGGGGTCAGCACCGCGGAAAACAACGTGGGTTCCTTCGCTTCGGCGTTGCCGTCGGTCATGGGGGCTGACTATACCGAGATCATGGCCCGCAAGACGATTCCTCGCGGCAGGGATGGCCGACAACCCAAGCCGCGCGCCGCGGGTTCCAAACCCTCCGCGGCGAAACCGTCTGCACCGAAGCGGGGGGGTGCGGCGGCGAAGCGCCCCTCCGGTCCGCAAGCGGCGTTCTCGATGTGGACGCCGGCCGAGATCGAGGAGGCGTTTCGGCGCTTTCGGCGGCAAAATCCGGAACCCAAGGGCGAGCTGCAGCACCGCGATCCGTTCACGCTGTTGATCGCCGTAGTGCTCTCCGCGCAGGCAACCGACGCCGGCGTCAACAAGGCGACCCCGGGGCTCTTTGCGCTCGCCGATACACCGGAAAAAATGCTCGCGCTCGGCGAAACGCGGCTGCGCGAATTGATCAAGACGATCGGCCTCTATCGCACCAAGGCCAAGAACATCATCGCGCTGTCCCGCGCACTCGTTGCCGAGCACGGCGGCAAGGTGCCGCGCGAGCGCGAGGCGTTGCAGGCGCTGGCCGGGGTCGGCCGCAAGACCGCGAATGTCGTGCTCAACGGCGCCTTCGGCGAGCCGGTCATCGCGGTCGACACCCACGTGTTCCGTGTCGCCAACCGCACGGGGCTCGCTCCGGGTAAGACGCCGCTCGAGGTCGAGCAATCGCTCGAGCGCGCCGTGCCGGAGAAATACAAACGCCATGCCCATCACTGGCTCATTCTGCACGGCCGCTACGTCTGCAAGGCGCTGAAACCCGCCTGCGGGCGCTGCCTGATCAACGATCTCTGCCGCTGGCCGGACAAGAATTTGGCATCGGTGTGAAATCCCTCCCCGTCAGGGGAGGTCGGCCCGCAGCTGCGGGCCGGGTGGGGTGGTGAATCGAGCATCCCACCCCGCGCGCTCACGCGCGCGACCCTCCCCTGAAGGGGAGGGATTCCCGCCTCACGATTTGTTTGTGCACGTGCACCATCAGGGCGGTCGCGAACAGCGGGGTCGCGAGATTCACCACCGGAATCGACACGAACCCGGCGATCAGGAGGCCGGCGGCGAGCACCGTGCCGGCGTGCTGCTTGCGCAGCCGCTTGGCTTCGGCGGCGGGATGGAAGCGCATCGCGGCGAGCTCGAAATAGATGCGCCCCTGCACATAGGCGGTCGCGACGAAAAAGATGATGAAGCCCAGCCCGGCAATGAGCAGGAACGGGACGGCGATGAGATAGATCAGGATCGCGAGCAACGCGCCCTTGATGCCTTCGAGGATCGCGGTCGCGATCGGCAGCGCGGTTCCGACCGGGTCGTCCGGGTAATGCACGCGTTCGACTTCCTCGGCAATTGCGTCGCCGAAGAAACCCGCGACGAGCGCGGTCACGGCCGGCATCAGAAAGATGGCGCCGGCAATGATGCCGAGCCCGGCCGCGATCGCGACGATCCATTCCAGCACGTTGACGGCCGAATGCGCATTCGGCCCCACATGGATCTCGATCCAGGCGCCCGCGTGCTCGACGAGCGCTACGAGCCCGCGGTCGACGCCGACCCCGAGCGCAATGATCAGCACGATCGCGAGCGCGATCGATTTGACGAGCAGCGCCCGGAACGGCGGTGAAGCCATCTGGGCGAGCGCCTTGGTCGCCGCGTCGAGCATCAGCGAGCCTCCGCAAACCTGTGGCAAGCCTGTAGCCCGGATGGAGCAGCGCGCAGTGCTGCGCAACCCGGGACCGTCCCCGGATTACGCTTCGCTTCATCCGGGCTACCAGCGAACCGTTATATCAGCTGGCGGCGGCGCTGCGCTCCGGCGTCCAGGCAGGCGGCGCGATCGGCGGCGCCTGCGGGTTTTCGACCGCGACCGGATCGGGGCGCGGCAGATCGGCCCAGTGCACCTTTTTGTAATCGAAGCCGCGCTCGAGTGTCGGTTTGACCACGGCGAAATACGGAGAAATGTCGAAATCGCGCGGCGCGTAGAGCGAGGAATGCCGGATCTCGAGAATCTCCCGGCGCGCCGAGCGGCTCTCGACGCGGGTGATCTTGGGCAGGATCGGATAGCGCACGAGCTCGAAAGCCTGGGCGATCAAAGCCGAGCAGATCAGCCGGGTCGGGTCGCCGGACCCGAGCGCGATCATCCGCCGGCGCCAGCGCCGCGGCACCGGCAGCGGCATCAGATAGCGCAGCAGGTCCGCGATGTTTTTGAGATCGTAATCGAATCCGATCCGAGCCACCGCATAGGCGCACACGCGCGCGCAATCCTCCGGCGCAAGCTGCACCGGGCGGCAGACCCGGGTGTGGGAGGAGAGATATTTCGACAGCGGGACGGAGACCACGCCTTGGTCCGCATTGGCCTCGACCAGCACATGCGGCTCGCCGTCGCTCGTCGCCCGGCTCTCGATCGGGCCGACATAGAGCGCGGCATGCGACCAGGTGGACTGCGTGAGATACTTGATGACGCCCGAGATGCGATTGTTGCCCTCGATCAACAGCACGTCGCCGGGCCTGAGTACCGCGCGCAGCGCCTCGGCATCGCTCGGCGTGAACGGCTCGTACCCGCGCAGCGGCTGTTCGAGGTAGCGCGCGATCGCCGTGCCGAACCGGTCGAGCACCCACCCCATGCCGCTGCCGTCCCCTCGGCGGTTTGGTTACCGAATGGAAAATGGCCGGGGACAAATTAGCGCGAAGTCGTTGCATTTTGGTTTCATGCGATCGGGCGCGAATCGAGGCGCGGCAACGCGGTTTGCAGGCGCCCCGCGCTTCCGGCAAGCTCGGGGGCTGGCGAAGCCTTCGGGCGAGGCGGTGCATGAGACACCGTGGGGCACGCTCGCGGGCGCTTGGGAGGCGGGCGAGCGCGCCGCCGAGGCGGCGCTGAAACGGCTCGGCAGAAGATGACCCGCGCGCTGATCGCCTGGTCGAGCGGCAAGGACAGCGCCTGGGCGCTGCACGAGGTGCGCCGCTCGGGCGAGTTCGAGGTCGTCGGGGCGCTCACGACCATCACCCACGAATTCTGTCGCGTCAGCATGCACGGCACGCGGCAGGAGTTGCTCGCCGCCCAGCTCGAGGCCGCGCGCTTGCCCGCGATCGCGGTGCGCATCCCGTTCCCTTGCCCGAACGAGATTTACGAGCGCGAGATGGCGGCGGCACTCGAAACTGCGAAGCGCGCCGGCGTCTCGCACGTGGTGTTCGGAGACTTGTTCCTGGAAGACATCCGCGCCTATCGCGAATCGCGTCTCGCCCCGCTCGGCATCACTCCGGTGTTTCCGTTGTGGCACCGCCCGACCGCGGCGCTCGCCCGCGACATGATCGACGCCGGGCTCGAGGCGCATCTCGTTTGCGTCGATCGCAAGAAGCTGCCGGCGAGCTTCGCCGGGAGGAAATTCGATCGCGCCCTGCTGAACGACTTGCCGGCCGGAATCGATCCGTGCGGGGAGAACGGCGAATTCCATTCCTTCGTGACGGCGGGACCGATGCTGGCGCATCGCATCTGCGTCACGCTCGGCGACACGGTCGAGCGCGACGGGTTCGCGTTCGCCGACCTGATGCTCGGGGCGAAATCTTGACCGCGACGGCGCTGCGCCTTGCTGGACCGCGGCACGGCCGCCTATTACATTCCATGTTCAACAACAAGCTCTCTGGGAGGATTTCCATGAAACGTCATGCCCTCATTTTCGCGGCGGCGCTGCTCGCCGCCGGCTCGGCGCTCGCGGCCGACGCCGACACGCTGACCATCGGGTTCACGGTGTCGCAGACCGGCAAGCTCAACAACGATTCGGTCGCGCAGATGCGCGGCTTCGAGCTGTGGCGCGACGAGGCCAATGCCGCTGGCGGCATCAAGGCCGGCGGCACGCAATACAAGGTGAATTTCGTCAGCTACGACGACGAGTCGCAGAACACGCGCGTGCAGCAGCTCTACACCCGCATCATCGTTCAGGACAAGGCGCAGTTCCTGTTCAGCCCCTACTCGTCCGGCCTGGTCGCGACCGCGGCGATCATTTCCGAGCAGTACGGCAAGGTGATGCTGACGACCGGAGGTGCCGAGGAGAAGACCTACCGGCTCGGCAACAAGAATCTGTTCCAGGTCTATTCGCCGGCCGGCCAGTATCTCGCCGGCGCGCTGCTGGCGCTCAAGGAGAAGAATCCGAAGCCCAACATCGCCTTCGTGTACAAGGACGATCCGTTCTCGAAGGCGGTCGCACAGGCGACGCGGGACCTCGCCAAACAGGACGGCCTTGCACTGGCGCTCGATGAATCCTACAGCCCCGACACCACCGATTTCGGTCCGATCATCAACAAGGTGATCTCGGCCAAGGCGGACGCGCTGCTCGGCGGCGGGCATTATCCGGACGGGGCGACGCTTGCCCGGCAGCTCTACGATCAAAAAGCGGGGCTGAAGTGGGTGACGCTGCTGGTGGCGCCCGACAGCCCGAATTTCGCGACATTGGGCGATGCCGCGGTCGGCATTTCGGTGCCCTCGCAATGGGAGCCGCAGGTCAGCTTCAAGCCGGATTTCGGCCCGACCGCGGCCGCGTTCACCCAGGCGTTCCAGGCGAAATTCAAGATCGAGCCCGGTTATCACGCTGCCGGCGGTTATACGGCCGGGATGCTGCTGCAGCGCGCGATCGAGCAGGCCGGCTCGATCGATCAAGCCAAAGTCGCCGCGGCGCTCAACGCGATGGACGTCACGACGCTGTTCGGCCGCACCAAATTCTCGACCGATCCCAAGGAGCATGGGCTGCAGATCGGCCACGAGATGGTGCTCGCGCAATGGCAGAAGAAGGCGGGCGGACTGACCAAGGAAGTGATCTGGCCGAAAGCGGCCAAGACCGCCGACATGGTCTATTGAGTCGCGTGCGGGGATTCCGTTCCGTTCTTGGCTGTCGCTGCAAACTCAGGCTGCCGTCGATGTCACGAACAGGGCCGCACCCGCCTCCCTCCCCCCTTGAGGGGGAGGGATGGGGAGGGGGGTGTTTGCTTCATGCCGCGCGCGCAAGAACCCCCACCCGGCTCGCGCGCTGCGCCCGCGAGCCGACCTCCCCCTCAAGGGGGGAGGTGGCCAGAGCAAGCGGCCAGGCAAGCCCGCGGCGCACGTCATGATCGGAATCATCGCCTCGGTGATCGACGGCGTGCTGGTCGGCGCGGTCTACGGCCTGGCCGCGATGGGCCTCACCCTGATCTGGGGCGTGATGAAAGTCATCAATCTCGCGCACGGCGCCCTCATCGTGCTCGGGATGTTCGTCGTGCATTTTTTGGCGACGGGCGCCGGGCTCTCGCCCTATGGCGGGGTGCCGATCGTGATCGTGCTCGGGTTCCTGTTCGGGATCGCGCTTTACTGGGTATCGGTCAACCGCGTCGTCGGCCGGCCCGAATTGATGAGCCTGCTCGCCACGTTCGCGGTCAATATGGTGCTGATCGGTCTCGGCACCGCGCTGTGGAGCACGAGCCCCTACAACGTGCCGGTATCGCTTCCGGGGATCACCTGGCAGGGCTACACCTTCACCGGCACGCACATCATGGCCGCGGCGCTCGCTGCCGCGATTGCGGGGCTGCTGTATCTGTTCCTCTACCGTACCCGGCCCGGCAAGGCGATTCGCGCGGTCGCCAACAACCGCGAGGCAGCGGAGCTTGCCGGCATACCGACCAGACAAGTGCTGTCGATGGCGTTCGGTCTCGGTGTGGCGCTCGCCTGCGTTTCCGGCGCGCTGATCGCGACGCTGTTCCCGTTCACGGTGCTGTCCGGCTCGGCCTATCAGCTCAAGAGCTTCGTCGTCACCGTGCTGGGCGGGCTCGGCAACCCGGCCGGCGCGCTGATCGGGGGGGTCGCGCTCGGCTTGATCGAGGGTCTTGCGACGCCGTTCATGCCGGTGAGCTGGACGCCGATCATCGAGTTCGTGCTGTTCGTCGCGACCTTGATTGCGTTCCCGCGCGGCATCTTCGCGTTCTCGAGGGCTTGAAGCGGTGTCGCGCCTCGCTGCCGAGCAAGCGAAATTCGCCGAGCGCGTCACGCGCCGCTCGCTGTGGCGGCCGTTCCCCTGGCTCGTTCTGCTCCTGACCGCGGCGCTTGCATTCGTGCCGCTGTGGCTCGACGACGTGCAATTGCGCGAGAGCCTGCTGCTCGCCTGCGTCTACGTTACGCTGGCGAGCAACTTGAACCTGATGATCGGCTACGCGGGGTACGTGAATTTCGGCAACATCGTGTTTTTCGGCCTCGGCGGCTACATCTGCGTATATCTGGTCGACGCATGGCATTGGCCGCTGCTCGCGGCGGCACTCGCGGCGGGCCTGGGGGTGAGCGTGATGACGCTCGGGTTCGGGCTCGGCATTCTGCGCCTGCGCGGCGCGTTCTTTGCGCTCGCCACCATCGGGGTCAACGAGGCAGTGAAAGCCTTCGTCGCCAATTTCGAGCCGTGGGGCGGCGCGACCGGCATCTATCTGTCGCTCGATGCCTACGCGGCGCTCGGCGGGCCGATGCAGGCGCTGTGGACCGCCTATCTGCTGATCGTCGCCGTCACGGGGGTGTCGCTGCTGCTGAGCTGGGCGATCAAAAACTCGAAATTCGGATTGGGCCTGCTCGCCATCGGCGAAAACGAGGATGCGGCAGCCGTGCTCGGCGTGCCGACGCCGCGCTACAAGGCGGTCGTCTACAGCGTCTCCGCGTTCCTCCCGGCGGTCGTCGGCGGCCTGTATTTCTTCAAGAGCGGCATCATCGAGCCGAACGGCGCCTTCGACCTGTCGTTCTCGATCGAGGCGATCGTCATGGTGATGCTCGGCGGCGCCGGGACCGTAACGGGTCCGGCAGTCGGCGCGTTTCTTTACGAGGAGCTGCGCGGCCTGCTGCTCGTGTCCGAGACCTTTTCGCATTTCCAGCTGGTGATCGCCGGCGCGCTCTTGCTGCTGATCGTGTTGTTCGTCCCCGGCGGGCTGATGGGCTGGCTGCATCGCAAATGGCCGAGCACGCGGAGGTGGCTCGAATGACCGCGCTGCTGCAAGTCGACGGCATTTCCAAGCGCTTCGGGGGCTTGCGCGCCGTGCAGGATCTCACGTTCACGGTCGACGAGGGCGAGATCCTCGGCCTCATCGGACCGAACGGGGCTGGCAAATCCACCGTATTCAACCTGATCAACGGGGTGCACGCGCCCGACGAGGGCCGCATCGTGTTCGAAGGCACTGACATGACCGGCGAGCCGCCTTACCGGGTCGCGCGGCGCGGCCTCGCGCGCGCGCATCAGATCGTGCAGCCGCTGACCGGCCTCTCGGTGTTCGAGAATTGCACGGTCGGCGCCTGCTTCGGGCGCGAGAACCTGCCGCTCGTCGCCGCGCGTGCGGTCGCCCGCGAGGTCGCGGATTTCGTCGGGCTCGGCGATCGGCTCGACGTGTTGGCCGGCCAACTCACCACCGCGGGCAAGAAGCGGCTCGAGCTCGCGCGCGCGCTCAGCGCCCGGCCCAAGCTGCTGCTGCTCGACGAGGTGCTCGCCGGGCTCAACCCGACCGAGACCGGGCGCATGATCGACACGGTGCGCCGCATCCGCGAGCGCGGCGTCTCCATCCTGATCATCGAGCACGTGATGCGCGCGATCATGACTCTCTCGGACCGCATCGTGGTGCTGAGCACGGGCAAGAAACTCGCGGAAGGCTCGCCGCACGAGGTCGCGAACAATCCCGAGGTGATCACCGCGTATTTGGGCGATGCGCAGCTCATCGCAGAAGCCGGGAAGGACACGTAATGGAGGCGCCGCTGCTCGAGGTCGAGGCGCTCGAAGCCGGCTATGGCGACGTGCAGGTCCTGTGGGGCGTCTCGCTCAAGGTGCCGCACGGCGGCGTGACGACGCTGGTCGGTGCGAACGGCGCCGGCAAGACCACGACGTTGCGCGCCGTCACGGGCAGCATCCGCCCGCATCGCGGCCGCGTCGTGTTCCGGGGCGAAGACGTGACGCGGCTTTCCGCCCACGCCAAGGCGGCGCGCGGCCTCGTGCTGGTGCCGGAAGGTCGCCAAGTATTCACCGACATGAGCGTCGAGGAGAATCTCGAAATGGGCGCGTACTCGGCGCGCGCTCGCAAGAAGCTCGCCGCGCAACTGGCCGAGGTCTACCGCATGTTCCCGCGCCTTGCGGAACGCGCTTCGCAAAAGGCCGGCACGCTCTCCGGCGGCGAGCAGCAGATGCTGGCGATTGCCCGCGGCCTGATGTCCGTTCCTGAGATCCTGATGATCGACGAGCTCTCGCTCGGACTGGCGCCGGTCGTGGTGCAGCAGCTGGTGTCGAGCCTGAAAGTGCTCAAAGCCGCCGGCATCACCATCCTGCTGATCGAGCAGAACGTGCATCTGGCGTTGGCGCTCGCCGACTACGCCTATGTGATCGCCGAGGGCCGGCCGTTCACCGAGGGTCCGTGCGCGAAGATCGCGGCGATGCCGGAAATCCGCCAGGCTTATCTGGGCCTGTGACGGCCGTCAGGAGCGCAGCACGCCGCCGGTCTTCTTCGCGACCTCGTCGACGATTTTTGCGGCGACCGCCTCGATTTCGGCATCGGTCAGCGTTTTCTCGCGCGGCTGCAGCGTGACGGCGATCGCGATCGATTTCTTGCCCGGCACGATGCCCTCGCCCTCGTAAACGTCGAATACGATGACGCCGCCCACGAGTTTCTTGTCGGCGGCTTGCGCGGCGCGCACGACATCGGCCGCCCGCACGCTGCGCTCGACCACGAAGGCGAAATCGCGCTCGACCGGCTGGAACGGCGAGAGCTCGAGCGGGGGTTTCGCGCGCGTTGCCTTTTGCTTCGGCTGCGGGATGCGCTCCAGAATGAGCTCGAAGGCCGACGCCGGAGCCTCCGCATCGAGCGCCTCCAGAGCGCGCGGATGGATTTCGCCGAAATGGCCGAGCACGTGCGGGCCCATCTGAACCGTGCCGGAGCGGCCGGGGTGATACCAGGGCGGACCGCCCGGCACGATCTGAAGGGCGGCGCTGGGCGCGCCCGCCGCGGCGAGTACGGCGAGCGCGTCACCCTTGACGTCGAATGCATCGCTCGCGCCGTTGCGGTCCGACCAATGCCGGCCGGGGCCGAACCATTTCGCGCGCCCGCGCCGCACCGCCGCCGCCGCCGTGAGCTGATCCTCCGGCCGGTCGCCTTTGAAAATCTGGCCGACTTCGAACAAGCCGACGTCGGAAAAGCCGCGGTCGGAATTGTGCTGGGCGGCCGCGAGCAGGCCGGGCACGAGGCTCGGCCGCATATCGGTGAGTTCCGCCGAGATCGGGTTGGCGATTCGCGGCCCGCCGCCCCCGAACAATTCCGCGCTTTCCTGATCGATGAACGACCAGGTCACTGCCTCGACGAGCCCGCGCGCGGCGAGCGCGCGCTTGGCGCGGGCGGTGCGAACCTGGCCGGCGGTGAGCACGGGTTTGCGCGGATTTTCGCCGCGGTCGAACGGCGTCGAGGGGATGCGGTCGACGCCGAGAATGCGCACGATTTCCTCGACGACGTCGGCCTTGCCCTCGATGTCGGGACGCCACGGCGGGACGGTGACGCTGAGCTTGGGTTCCTGGCCGGAGAGGGAAAAGCCGAGCGAGCCGAGCACGCGCCGCACTTCCGCGGTCCCGGTCTGCAAACCGGCGAGCCTTTGGAGCTCGGAGACGGGAAACTCGATCCGACGTTCCGCGACGCGGCCGTCGCCGGCGACGAATATGTCCGACGCGCTGCCGCCGCACAGCTCGAGCACGAATTTGGTCGCGAGCTCGAGACCCGGGACCATGAAGACCGGATCGACTCCGCGCTCGAACCGATAGCGTGCGTCGGAATGGATGCCGAGCTTGCGCCCGGTCTCGGCGACGTTCGCCGGGTCCCACAGCGCGGATTCGATCAGCACGTCGGTGGTCGCTTCCGAGCAGCCGCTCGCCTCGCCGCCCATGATACCGGCGAGGGATTCGACGCCCCGCGCATCGGCGATCACGCACATCGTGTCGTCGAGCGCGTAGCTGCGGCCATCGAGCGCGTTCAAACTTTCGCCGGCGCGGGCGCGCCGCACGACGAGATCGCCGTGCACCTTGGCGGCGTCGAAGACGTGCAGCGGCCGGCTGCGGTCGTAGGTGATGAAATTCGTGATGTCGACGAGGGTATTGATCGGCCGCAGCCCGATCGCCGTGAGCCGGCGCTGCAGCCAGTCGGGCGAGGGTCCGTTCTTCACGCCGCGCACGAGGCGCAGCGCGAAACCCGGGCAGAGCGAAGGCGTTCGACCGAACTCGAGCTTCACCTTCACCGGGCTGGGAAACGCGCCCTTCACCGGGTGGATCGGCGCATCCTTGAATGTGCCGATTCCGGCGGCCGAAAGATCCCGGGCGATGCCGTTGACGCCGGCGCAATCGGGCCGGTTCGGCGTCAGATTGATCTCGATCACCGGATCGCCGAGACCGAGGAGCTCGGCGAATTTCTTGCCGACCGGCGTGTCGGGCGGAAGCTCGATGATGCCTTCATGCTCGTCGGAGATTTTCAGCTCGCGCGGCGAGCACAGCATCCCGCGGCTCTCGACGCCGCGGATCTTTCCGACTTTGAGGTCGAGGCCGGTGCCCGGAATGTGCGTGCCGGGCGGCGCGAACACGCCCTTCATGCCCGCGCGCGCATTGGGCGCGCCGCAGACGACCTGCACCGGCGCGCCGGTTCCGGTATCGACCTGGCACACGCTCAGACGATCGGCGTTCGGATGCTTCTCGACCGAGATGACGCGCGCGACCGTGAAGGCAGCGAGCTCCTTCGCCTTGTCCTCGACGCGCTCGACTTCGAGGCCGATCATGGTGAGGCGATCGACGATCGCCTCGATCGGCGCTGCGGTGTCGAGATGCTCCTTGAGCCAGGCCAGCGTGAATTTCATGACGATGGCTCTGAGATACCGATCGCATGCAAGGCAGAGTTCATGACCACTCCTCTGCGGACCAAGCCGTGTATCTCGCCACGCGCCACTTGCTCCGACTTCCTCCCCCGCTTGCGGGGGAGGGCAGGGAGGGGGCTGACTCCAGAATCTCGGCAATCAACGTCAGCACGCCTTCGGAGTTGGAAATCACGTCATTGTTGTTGAACCGAAGCACCCGGTAGCCTCTTGATGTCAAAAAACCATGTCGACGCTCATCGCGGGTCATCTGTTCCAGCTCGTAATGCTGCGCGCCATCGATCTCGATGACCAGCTTTCGTGAATGCGACACAAAATCGACGATATACGGACCAATCGGCGTTTGACGCCGGAAACTCACGCCATAAAGACGATGTGCTCGGATCCCGTACCAGATAATTCGTTCGGCCTTCGTCAGCTCGCGCCGCAGGCTGCGTGCTCGCGCCCGCATTTTTGGCTTCACCCGCCAAACCGGCCTTTTCGGGGGCTCATTCATCGTCTTTTCCAATCGGTCACTTACCCCCTCCCCGTCCCTCCCCCGCAAGCGGGGGAGGGAGGAGTTGCCATCACGGTCCGCGCCGACCTCAGCTCCTGAGTATATGCGGGAGCAGGCGTTCCTCGCTGGGCTCCCAGGCTTTCGAACATGCCGAGTATGCGGCCCCTCCCGGTTCGCCTTGGGCGAACCGGCCTCCCCTCAAGGGGGGAGGCGAACGGAGTCCGTGGCTCGTTCTCAGCACAAACATTACGACGGTCCCCTCACCCGCTCAGCCCGCCGGCAAGCGTCGGCACTTCCAGCGCGCCGAAGCCGTAATGGGTGAGCCAGCGCACGTCGCCCTCGAAGAACGCCCGCAGGTCCGCCATTCCGTATTTGAGCATCGCGATGCGATCGATCCCCATGCCCCAGGCGAAGCCCTGGAACTCGTCGGGATCGATGTTGCAGTTCTTGAGCACGTTGGGATGCACCATCCCGCAGCCGAGGATCTCGAGCCAATCCTCGCCCTCGCCGAACCGGATGCCGTCCTTGTCGCGCCGGCACTGGATGTCAACCTCGAGCGAGGGTTCGGTGAACGGGAAATACGACGGCCGGAAGCGCATCTTGACGTGATCGACCTCGAAGAATGCCTTGCAGAATTCTTCGAGAATCCACTTGAGATGCCCGAGATGCGCCTGCCGATCGATCACGAGTCCTTCGACCTGATGGAACATCGGCGTGTGGGTCTGGTCGGAATCGCGCCGATAGGTGCGGCCCGGACAGATCACCCGGATGGGCGGCCTTTGCGCCAGCATGGTGCGGATCTGCACCGGCGAAGTGTGGGTGCGCAGCAGGAGCCGCGTGCCGTCGGGTTTCTCCGGGAAGAAGAACGTGTCGTGCATGTCGCGGGCCGGATGGCTCGCGGGAAAATTCAACAGCGTGAAATTGTATTCGTCGGTCTCGATGTCCGGCCCCTCGGCGACCGCAAATCCCATGTCGGCGAAGATCGCCGTGAGCTCGTCGTTGACCTGGGTGAGCGGATGCACGCGTCCGGCTTCCGCCACGGGTTCGCGGACCGGCAGCGTGACGTCGAGGCTTTCGGTGTTGAGCCGGGCGTCGAGCGCGTCGGCCTTGAGCACCGCTTTGCGCGCGGCAATCGCCGCGCTCACCGCGTCCTTGAGGCCGTTGATCGGCGGCCCGTTCTGCCTGCGCTCCTCGGGGCTCATGGTGCCGAGCGTCTTGAGCAGCTCGGAAACCGCGCCTTTCTTGCCGAGCGCCGAAACGCGCACAGCTTCCAGCGCGGCTTCGTCGGCCGCGTTCGAAATGTCCGCGAGAATCCGCGATCGAAGCTCTCGGAGGTCGGTGCTCAGCTCGGACATGGGAATTGCTCGCCGGGCGCAGGTTGTGGCCGCGCGCGGCGCACGGCGTCAAGCCCGCGCGCCCGATCAGCCCCGGACGGCAAGTAAATCAGGCGAGCGCGGCTTTCGCTTGGCCGACGATCGCCTCGAACGCCGCCGGCTCGCGGATCGCGAGATCGGAAAGCACCTTGCGGTCGACGACGACGCCGGCCTTGCCGAGCCCGGCGATGAACCGGCTGTAGGTCAGGCCGAACGGGCGCACCGCCGCATTGAGCCGCTGGATCCACAACGCCCGGAACGTCCGCTTCCGGCGCTTGCGGTCGCGGTAGGCATATTGCTGCGCTCGCTCGACCGCCTGCTTGGCGACCCGGATGGTGTTCTTGCGCCGGCCATAATAGCCCTTGGCGGCTTTGAGGACCTTCTTGTGCTTGGCATGGGCGGTGACGCCCCGCTTGACGCGGGCCATGGCTCACTCCGTCGAAAATTACTGCCGTTCAGCCGTAAGGCATCCATTTCTTGACGATTTTCGCGTCCGACGGCGACATCAGGGTAGTGCCGCGCAGCTGCCGAATCTGCTTGTTGGTGCGCTTGATCATCATGTGGCGCTTGTAGGCGTGGGCCCGCACCACCTTGCCGGTCGCGGTCAGGCGGAAGCGCTTCTTGACCCCGGATTTGGTCTTGAGCTTGGGCATTTGGCTCTCCTGGGGCCGATCGGATGCGCTCCCGCGATCCGCCCGACCGGTCCTGAAATGTGTGCTGGGATGGAGCACAAACCCGCCGCCACGGCAGCCCTGGGCCGGGCGGCGGAAGGCCGGCGTTATGGCAGACGGAGCCTCGGTTGGCAATGGTTCAGCGGGGAGCGAGCACCATCACCATCTGCCGCCCCTCGAATTTCGGCTCCTGCTCGACCTTGGCGAGCGGGGAAAGGTCGCCGCGAACGCGATCGAGCAATTTGGTGCCGAGTTCCTGGTGGGCAAGTTCCCGGCCGCGGAAGCGCAAGGTGACCTTGACCTTGTCGCCTTCCTCGAAGAACCGCCGGATCGAGCGCATTTTCACGTCGTAATCGTGATCGTCGATCATGGGCCGGAACTTGATCTCCTTGATCTCGACGATCTTCTGCTTCTTGCGCGCCTCGGCGGCCTTCTTCTGCTCCTGATATTTGAATTTGCCGTAGTCGAGGATTTTGCAGACCGGGGGGGTCTTGTTGGGGACGACCTCGACGAGGTCCAGTCCCGCTTCGGACGCGATGGCGAGTGCGGTCTCGATCGGCACGGCGCCGTGATTTTTTCCTTGTTGATCGATCAGTTGCACCTCGCGAACGCGGATCTCGTCATTGATGCGCGGGCCGTCTTTCTGAACGGGCAGCGCGATTTTCATCGGGCGACGAATGGCGGAAACCTCCTTTGCCTGTTGCACCGGCCGCTTCGCGGATGCCGGAGCGCGCAGGGGCGCACCGGCAGCCGGCTACTGCGGTCTTGGAAAGATCGGGAGAAACGATGCGGAAGTCAACGCCGTTCCACCGCGGCCGCCACAATGTTCGCAGCACCCCGCATCCGACACGCGAGTAGGTTCGCTGCGCGAAAGCCGCGGCTCGGCCCGGCAGGCGCTTGCATCGGGGGCGAGTTGCGGCGAATGAAGCGTCAAACCCGCGCTGTCGATCCTGTGTTCGACCTCGGTGTGTGTGCGTGGCCCCGCGAACATGACCGATGACGAGCCGAAATACCTCGACGTGAGCGAGGCCTCCGAGGCGCGCCGCATCGCCGTGCGCGCCCGGCAAGGCGCGCCTCCGGGCGTGTTCTGGCTCAGCGGCTTCAAGTCCGATATGCGCGGGACCAAGGCCCAGGCGCTCGCGCGCTGGGCGAGCGAACGCGGCCGCGGCTGCGTGCGTTTCGACTATTCGGGGCATGGCGAATCCGGCGGAGATTTCGCGCAAGGGACGATCGGCCGCTGGCTCGAGGAAAGCCTGGCGGTGTTCGATGCGTTCTGCCGCGGCCCGCAGGTCGTGGTCGGCTCCTCGATGGGGGGCTGGCTGGCGCTGCTCCTGGCGCGGGCGCTCAAGCAGCGCGCGGCAGCCGCGCCTGCGGCCCCGCTGGCGGGTCTCGTGCTGATCGCGCCGGCGGTCGATTTCACCGAAATCCTGCTGTGGCAGAAGCTTCCCCGGCAGCTCCAGCGCGCCATGCTGGCGCAGGGATTCTTGGCGCAGCCTTCGCAATATTCGTCCGAAGCCTATGTGATCACCCGCACGCTCGTCGAGGAGGGGCGTTCGCATCTCCTGCTCGACGGCATGATCGAGACCGGGTGCCCCGTTCGCATCCTGCAGGGGGTCGGGGACCCCGACGTGCCGTGGGACCACGCGGTCGAGCTCGTCTCGCACCTGGCGCAGGACGACGTCGTGCTCACGCTCGTCAAGGACGGCGACCACCGCCTGTCCCGGCCCGAGGACATCGAGCGCCTCATCGCGGTCGTGGAGGAGTTCTGAAGCGCTGTTTTTTAGCTGCACTTATGGAGCTGCAGGCTGCGAGGCGGCCGTCCACTCCTCCCGCACGCTCGTGTCCGGCTCCGCTTCGCTGCGCTCGGCGGCAAGGGCGTGCACGCGGCCGGGCGCAAGGCGCGCCAGCGCCCAAATCGCCGCGCCGCGCACGAGCGGCGCTGCGTCATCGATGAGCCGCTCCGCTTCCGGCGCGAGCGCCGGATTGCCGGAATTGCCGATGGCGATCAGCACGTTGCGCACGAACCGGGCGCGCCCCGTGCGCTTGAGCGGCGATTTCGCGAATAGCGCACGGAACGCCGCATCGTCGAGCCGCGCGAGATCCGCGAGCGGCGGCGCGCGCAGTTCCGTGCGCGCCGCGAGCTTCGCCTCTCGGCCCGCTTTGGCGAACTTGTTCCACGGGCACACGGCCAGGCAATCGTCGCAGCCGAATACGCGATTGCCGATCGCCGGACGCAGCTCTGGCGGGATCGGCCCTTTGTGCTCGATCGTCAGGTACGAGATGCAGCGCCGCGCATCGAGCCGGTACGGTGCCGGGAACGCCGCGGTCGGGCAAACGTCGAGACAGGCGCGGCAGCTGCCGCAATGATCGCGCTCGGGCACGTCGGGCTCGAGCTCGAGCGTGGTGAAGATCGCGCCGAGAAACAGCCACGAGCCGAACTCGAGCGAGACGAGATTGGTATGCTTGCCTTGCCAGCCCAGGCCCGCGGCGGCGGCGAGCGGCTTTTCCATCACGGCCGCGGTGTCGACGAAAACCTTCGCCTCGCAGCCGGTCGCCTCCACCAGCGCCCGCGCTACGCGCTTGAGCTTCGATTTGATGATTTCGTGATAATCCCCGCCCTGCGCATAGGCCGAGATCGCCGCTTTGTCGCGCGCCTGCAGGATCGCGAGCGGGTCGCGGTCGGGACCGTAATTGAGCCCCAGCATGACGATGGAGCGCACCTCGGGCCACAGCGCGCGCGGGTCGCCGCGACGCTCGGCCGTCGTCTCCATCCAGCTCATGTCGCCGTGCAGGCCCCCGGCCAGAAATTGCGCAAGGCGTGCCTCGGCGCCCGCGATCGCGTCGGGACGCACGATCCCGGCGACCTCGAAACCGTGCGCGCGGGCGAGCGCGCGGATCGCCTGCTTGCGCTCGACCGGATCGCTCAGAAATCGAGATCGGCGTAGGTCGATGCCGGCGGGGTCCCCGGCATGCGGTCGGCGAGAATCGGCCGGAACGACGGGCGCGATTTCACCCGGGCGTACCAATTCTTCGCGCTTTCCTCCTCGTTCCAGGGCACGTCACCGAGATAATCGGCACACGACAAGTGTGCGGCGGCCGCAAGATCCGCATAGCTCATCCGGTCCCCGGCGAGCCAGTGCCGGTTCCGGGTCAGCCAGCCGAGATAGGCCAGATGGTAGCGGATATTGCTGCGCGCAACCCGGATCGATTGCGCATCCGGAGGGCCGCCGCCCTGGTCGCGGGTCATGTAGCGCTTAAACACCTTTTCGGTGACCAGGATCGCGCTCACCTCCTCGAAGAACTTGGCGTGGAACCAGTCGCCGAGGCGCCGTACCTCGACGCGCTCGCGCGCTTGCGCCGGCAGCAGCCGGTGCTCGCCGAGCTCGGCCCCGTGGGTCTCGTCGAGGTACTCGGCGATGATCGGCGCGCCCGGAACGGCCGGATGGCCCTCCTCGACCAGGACGGGCGTGGTGCCCGCCGGGTTGAGCACGAGAAATCCTTCGCGGCGCTCCCACACGCGCTCCTCGACCAGCCGCGCCTGCATGCCGTGTTCGCCGAGCACGATGCGCACGAACCGGGAATGCGGGCAAAACGGATGGTGGAACAGCGTGAGCGCCGGCGCTTCGGGTGCGGCCGTACCGCGATCGCGGATGGGGTGCGGGTGCGTCACGGCTCATCCGTATAGGAAAGCCGTGCATGGCCGGCAACCGGCATTGCTCTGCCGGCCGCTTTGCGCCACAACGCGCCCGCGGCGACTCCCTCCCTCGGCTGCCGCCTCCGCCGCTTCTCTTCCCGGAGCGCCCCGATGCTGCTCGATGTGTTCACGGCGACGATCCTCGGCATTGTCGAGGGGCTCACCGAGTTCGTTCCGGTGTCCTCGACCGGACATCTCCTGCTGGTCGAGCACTTCTTCGGCTTCGGCGATGAAACGTTCGGCAAGAGCTTCGCGGTGCTGATTCAGCTCGGCGCCATCCTGGCGCTGGTCACCATCTATTTCGTCCGGCTTTGGAAGATCGCGTTGGCGCTGCCGCGCGATCCGGATGCGCGGCGGTTCACGGTCGGGGTGCTCATCGCGTTCCTGCCGGCGGCGGTGATCGGGGTCCTGGCCTACCGCATCATCAAGGAGGTGCTGTTCAACGTCTGGATCGTGTGCATCTCGTTCATCGTCGGCGGCATCATTCTGATGTGGGTCGACCGCATGGAGCTCGCGCCGCGCTACAAGGACGCGACGAAGTTCTCGCTGCCGACCTATTTGGGCATCGGGTTCGCGCAGTGCCTGGCGATGATTCCGGGCGTGTCGCGCTCCGGCGCGACGATCGTATCGGCGATGCTGCTCGGTGCCGACCGCCGGTCCGCCACCGAGTTCTCGTTCTTCCTAGCGATCCCGACGATGCTGGGCGCCTTCACCTACGATCTTTACAAGAATTATGCACAGATGGTCGGCGGCAACGCCTTCATCGTCGCAGTCGGGTTCATCACTTCGTTCATCGCCGGCTGGTTCGTGGTCAAGACGTTGCTCGACTATGTCTCGAGCCACGGATTTTCGCTGTTCGTGTGGTGGCGAATCGTGGTCGGCGCGCTCGGGCTGGTTGCGCTCGGCCTGTTCGGCTGACACGAATTCCCGGCGGACCACACAGAGCTGTCATCCCGGGGACCGAGCAAAGCGAGGGAGCCCGGGATCCATGACCACTGTGCGATCAGCTGGGCGCCCGTGTTCATGGGTTCCGGGTTCGCGCCTTCGGCGCGCCCCGGAATGACGGCATGTGATTCACGCCGGCCGGCGGCGGAACTGCCCGGTCTTGCGAAAGCGCCACAGATACGTCGGGACGATCGCCTCGAATCCGGCCGGATCGATCCCGAGCGCCGCGAAGGTGCGCCCCTGCTGCGCGGCCTCCGGCGACACCACGTTGTCGCGCTTGAGCAGCTGGACCTGGTCGGGCGTGAGCAGGGGTTTTGGCAGGAATTGCAGGAAAAACGCCTGCAGCCGCGCGATCGGGAACGGGAGCGGCAGCAAGATTCGGCGCCGCTCGGTCGTGGCGAGCACGAACTCCATCAGCTGGCGGAAGCTGCGGATCTCCGGCCCGCCGAGTTCGTAGACCGTGCCGCCCTTGGCGTCCCCGTCGGCCGCCTTGGCAATCGCGGCGGCGACGTCGCCCGCGAACACCGGCTGGAATTTCGTGCGCCCGCCGCCGATGAGCGGCAGCACCGGCGAGATGCGCGCCATCGCGCCGAACCGGTTGAAGAAATCGTCCTCCGGCCCGAACACGATCGAAGGCCGAAAAATGGTCGCGCCCGGCGCGGCGCCGAGCACCGCTTCTTCGCCTTGCGCTTTCGACCGCGCATAGCGCGAGCGCGAGTTCTTGTCCGCGCCGAGCGCCGAAACGTGGATCATGCGTGCGCCGTTTTTGGCCGCGGCCCGGGCGACGGTGCCGGCGCCCGCGGCCTGCACCGCATCGAAGCGCTGGCGCGAGCGCTCGAACAGGATGCCGACGAGATTGATCACGATCGCGGCGTCGCGCACCGCGGCCTCGACCGAGGCCGGGTCCCGGACGTTGGCCTGCACGGCGTTGATTTGGCCGACGCGGCCGAGCGGCTGCAAATGGCCGGTGAGCTCCGGCCGGCGCACCGCGACCCGGATGCGATAGCGGCTCTTCGCGAGCGCGCGCACCACGTGGCGGCCCAAAAATCCGGAGCCGCCGAAGATGGTGACGAGCATGTCGACGTGGTGCACGGGCCTTCTCGTGATGGCTGCCGCGAGCGCCGCCGCAAGATCGATTGGCCGAATACAGGATCGTCCCCGGCCTGTATAGGGGCGCCTCGGGCCACCCGGCCGCCGGATGGTGAATGCCGCAGCCCGCACGATATCGGCGCGGCACTTGGATGAAGGCAGCCCGCCTCGATCGAGCGGTCTGCCCGCCAGCCGAGCGACCGCGCCCCGCGCGTTGACAAGGCGAATCCTGCCCACTTATCTGTGGCCTGAAGCCCAAGCCTGTATGCCCAGGTGGCGGAATTGGTAGACGCGCTGGTTTCAGGTACCAGTGGTGAAAGCCGTGGAGGTTCGAGTCCTCTCCTGGGCACCAGCCGCGTGGAAAAAATTCAATTGCGATTCAGAGCGCGATCGGGAATGGCCGCCGCGTGGATTGGCCAAAGCGCATCCGCGAAGCTCTCTCTCCTCGCACCGGCGCGGCGCGCTCGAAACGGCACTATGCGGGAGCCTGACATGAATCCAGGATACACGGCAGCGTTGGTCAGCGTTGCGACTTTGGCGTTCGGCGTCATGCCGGCGGTGGCGGGACCTTGCACCAAAGAGATCGCGGCGTTCGAGCAATCCGTCCGTGCGGCCGGGAAAAACCCGGGCGCGGGGCCGACCGCGCGGCAAAGCGTTGCCGCAACGCTCAGCCGCCAGCCCACCAGAAAATCCGTCGAGCAAGCCGAGCAGCAGGCGCAGGAAAGCTTCAATCAGGCGCTCGCGCGCGCCAAGGCGTTGGACGCGCAAGGCAAGCGCACCGAGTGCACGCAGGCGCTGTCCCGAGCCAAAGCCATGTACAATCTGCAATGAGCATGCGGGCTGGAGCCGTTTTGGAATTCCCAAGGAATATCAAGTATAAAGCCCCCGCATGACGATCCGGCTGCATCGCGGGGACATCCCCGATCTCGCGCGCTATCGCGGCTCGGTCGCGATCGACACCGAGACCATGGGGCTCGAGCCGCACCGCGACCGCCTCTGCGTCGTCCAGCTCTCGCCGGGCGACGGCAGCGCCGACGTGATCCAAATTCCCCGAACGGTCGGGGATGCGCCCAATCTCAAGCGGCTGTTGGCGGACCCCGCGGTGCTGAAAATCTTCCATTTCGCCCGCTTCGACGTCGCGACGCTCTACCGGGCATTCGGCGTCATGGCGACGCCGCTCTATTGCACCAAGATCGCCTCGCGGCTGGCGCGCACCTATACGGACAAGCACGGCCTGAAGGATATCGTGCGCGACATGCTGGGCATCGATCTCTCCAAGCAGCAGCAGCTCTCCGATTGGGGTGCCGGGCAGCTCAGCGAGGCGCAGATTTCCTATGCGGCCGCCGACGTGCTGCATCTTCATGCAATCAAGGACAAGCTCGACGCCGTGCTCGCGCGCGAAGGGCGCAAGGAGCTTGCCGAGGGATGCTTCCGTTTCGTGCCGGATCGGGCGCGGCTCGACCTCGCAGGATGGGCCTCGGAGGACATTTTCGCGCATTCCTGAGGCGAAAAGGCCGAGGTTCGATGCCCCCGCGGGGCCACATTTCCCGGCCATTTTGCCCGACCGCGCGTGGGAGCGTATGCTCGCGCCGATTCTGGGGACAGAGGGGGCCAGCCGCCTGACTGCCGCGACCGCAATGGAGCCAGGACACGGTTGGACGGCGGCGCGCCGCTCCGATCTCCCCCGCGCGTTCCGCATTGCGGCCCGCCACAGCCGCCGCGTGCGGTTCCTGCGGATTGCGGTCCCGAGCTTCGTCGTGCTGCTGGTGCTCGGGTTCGCGGGCGCGACCTGGTTCAATCCGCTGCTGATCGTGGCCAAACTCCCGCACGGCGCCGGCACGCTGACGATCTCCGGCACGAAAATCACCATGGAGCTGCCGCGCATCGCCGGCTACACCCGCGACGCGCGCGCTTACCAACTTTCGGCACAGTCCGCCGACCAGGACGTGACCCGTCCGGAAAACGTCGAGCTCAAAGCCATCGCCGCCAAGGTCGAGCTGCAGAACAATTCGTTCGTGGAGATGAGCGCCGCTAAAGGCCTCTACAACAGCAAGGCGGAGCAGCTGCGGCTCGGCGAGAGCATCGTGCTGAAATCCTCGACCGGGTACGAGGCGCGGCTCACGGACGCGCTGGTCGATATGCGCAGCGGCCAGATTCTCTCGGAACAGCCGGTCGAGGTGAAGCTGCTCAACGGCGTACTCAACGCGCGGCGACTCGAAGTGGCGGAATCGGGAGCGATGGTGCGATTTTCCGGCGGCGTGTCGATGACGCTCGATCTCAACCGCGACCCCGTGACCGGTAGCATCGTGGACGTCAAACAATGAGCGACGCAGTGGCGCCGTACCGCGACCTCATTGCGTCGCTCGCGTTGCTGCTGGCGATGGCGGCGAGTGCGCTTGCGCAGCCGGCGCCGTCCGCCGCGGCACAGACGGGCGCGCCCAATCCGCCGCAAGGCTCTTCCAAGAATCGCGACCAGCCGGCGAGGATCGATTCTGCGAGCCTCGCCGCGCCGGTACAGACCGGGGTGCCGAATGCGCTGCAAGGTTTTTCCAAGAATCGCGACCAGCCGGTGAAGATCGATTCGGCGAGCCTCGAGGTCCGCGACAAGGACAAGATCGCGACGTTCTCCGGCAACGTGCACCTCTCGCAAGGCGACACGACGCTCCGATGCAAGACGCTCGTCGTCTATTACGACGATAGCGCCAGGTCGGCGACGCTCAAGGCGGCGGCGCCGAACCCCGCCGGGCACCAGCAGATCTCGCGTCTCGAAGCCAAGGGCGGCGTGACTGTCAATCAGAAGGATCAGACCGCGACCGGCAGTACCGGCGTTTTCGACATGAAGACCAACACGGTGACGCTGAGCGGCAACGTGGTCGTGACCCAGGGCCAGAACGTGCTGCGGGGCGAGCGGCTCATCGTCGATCTCACGAGCGGAGTATCGCGCGTCGAGGGCGGGCGGGTGCAGGGCTTGTTCCTGCCGCACAGCCAGCATGACCAGCGCCAGCCGGGCGACAAGGAGCCCGCGCGGCCGACGACGTCATCGCCGTTCCGGGTGAATTGACCCGCGTACCCGGCGCCGTTGCGCGCGGTCGACCGAGCGACTACACCCGCCGTAGCTGGATTCGAGGCTGACGTGCTCGACGATCTGTTCGCGTGGCTCAAAAACGCCCGCGCCCCTGCGCGCCCGCGAAAAGTTCGGCGCGACGGCGCGTGGCGCACGGATATACGCGCCGTATCCGCGCCCCCGCTCGATCGCGTCGAGGTTTCGGCTGCACGCCAACCGCGCCAGCGGCGAACCGGAAACGGCGAGCGGCGGCCCGCCGTCGATTATCTTGCCGTGCGCGGCGTGGAAAAGAGCTTCGGCGGCCGCAAGGTGGTGAAGGGGGCGAGCCTCTACGTGCGCCGCGGCGAAGCGGTCGGATTGCTGGGGCCGAACGGCGCCGGCAAGACCACGGTGTTCTACATGATCACCGGCCTGATCAAAGCCGACCGCGGCCGCATCGAGCTCGAAGGCTACGACATCACTCGCCTGCCGATGTATCAGCGTGCGCGACTCGGCATCGGCTATTTGCCGCAGGAAGCCTCGATCTTTCGCGGCCTCAATGTCGAGGACAACATCCGCGCGGTGCTGGAAGTAGTCGAGCCGGATCGGCGAAAGCGCGAACGCGAGCTCAACGCGCTGCTCGAAGAATTCAACATCGCGCGCGTGCGCAAGACGCCGTCGATTGCGCTCTCCGGCGGCGAGCGTCGGCGCGTCGAAATCGCGCGATCGCTGGCGACCCGGCCTGCCTATATGCTGCTGGACGAGCCGTTCGCCGGGATCGACCCGATCGCGGTCGGGGATATTCAGGCTTTGGTCCGTCATCTGACCCAGCGCGGGATCGGGGTGCTCATCACCGACCACAACGTCCGCGAGACGCTCGGGCTGACGGATCGCGCCTACATCATCTATTCCGGTCAGGTACTGATGGAGGGCCGCGGCGAGGACATCGTCACCGACCCCGAGGTGCGGCGGCTGTACCTAGGCGAGGAATTCCGCCTCTAGGCCCGCGAGTTCGGGCCGCGATCGCGGCTGCGGCGCGCTGGCGTTCCGGCGGGCGGATCGTCTAGATAGTAGCGAAAGCCGGAACTCTTGTCGGTAATATGTTTCGAACCCGGAAGTCGGCGGGCATCGATCTTCGCGAACCATGGCGCTGACGCAAAAACTCGAGCTTCGCCAAACCCAGGCGCTGGTGATGACGCCGCAGCTGATGCAGGCCATCAAGCTGCTGCAGCTCTCCAACCTGGATCTTGTCGCCTATGTCGAGGGCGAGCTCGAACGCAATCCGCTGTTGGAGCGTGCCGGCGAGGAGGAACCCGGTCCGGGCGAGGGTCCGCAGCCGGCCGAGGGCGAGGCAGCGCCCGGAGCGGAATCGCCCGCGGCGGATTGGCCCGCGACCGACCCTATGGCGATGGACGACCCGAACGGGCCCGGGCTCGACCAGCCGTCTGCGGACGATGCGGGCGAGCCGCCGGTTCGCCCGGCGGCCGATGAGGGCGCCGGCTATTCGGAATGGGCGCGCGTCGGCGCCGGCGGCCGCGATGCCGATTACAACCTGGAGAGCTTCGTCTCCACGGAAACCACGCTTGCGGACCACCTCGCCGAGCAGCTCGCGCTCGCGACCTGCGATCCGGCGCGCCGCATGATCGGTCAATACCTCATCGATCTCGTGGACGACGCCGGCTACGTCGCCGGCGATCTCGGCTCAGTGGTGGAGAAGCTCGGCGCGCCGATCGACGAAGTCGAGGCGGTGCTCGCGGTTCTGCAAGGATTCGATCCGCCCGGCGTGTGCGCGCGCAATCTTACCGAATGCCTCGGGCTGCAGCTGCGCGAGCGGGATCGATTCGATCCGGCCATGCAGGCGTTGGTCGAGCACCTCGACCTCGTCGCCAAACGCGACCTTGCGGCGCTACGCAGGATCTGCGGCGTCGACGAGGAAGATCTGACGGAGATGATCGCCGAGGTGCGGCGACTCAATCCCAAGCCGGGCCTGGCCTTCGGCTCGACCCTGGTGCAGCCGATCGTTCCCGACGTGTTCGTGCGGCCGGCTGCCGCTGGCGGCTGGGCCGTGGAGCTCAACACCGACACCTTGCCCAAGGTGCTGGTGAACCAGAGCTACTACGCGGAGATTGCCGGGAGCGCCCGCAGCGGGGCCGACAAGGCATATCTGGCCGAGTGCCTGCAGACCGCCTCCTGGCTCATTCGCGCGCTCGATCAGCGCGCGCGCACCATCCTCAAGGTCGCAACCGAGATCGTTCGCCAGCAGGACGGCTTCTTCGTTCATGGCGTGCGCGGCTTGCGCCCGCTCAATCTCAGGACGGTGGCCGACGCGATCGGGATGCACGAGTCGACCGTTTCACGGGTGACCGCCAACAAATACATGGCGACCAGCCGCGGCATCTTCGAGCTCAAATATTTCTTCACGTCGGCGATCGCCGCCGCGGACGGCGGAGAAGCGCATTCCGCCGAGGCGGTACGCCACCGCATCAAGCAATTGATCGACGCCGAGCCGCCGGATGCCGTGCTGTCCGACGACGGCATCGTCGAACAATTGCGTGCCGCCGGTATCGACATCGCGCGCCGCACCGTCGCGAAATACCGCGATGCGATGCGAATCCCGTCCTCGGTGCAGCGCCGCCGAGAGAAGCAGGTCGCGCCGGGCTTCACCGCCTGAACGGCCCCGCTGCGATCGGGCGGTGCGACGACGACGCCGGTGCGGTACCGAGCCCCGCACACGACCCGCCAGTTTCAGGTTCCGTGGCGGTTTCCAGCGCCCGGAGGCGACCGCCGGGACGCCGTATTCATCGCCGCGGCAGGGACTTAGCGTCGGCTTCGCAGTCGCCGTGGACGGTGCAGCGGCCGGGCATTGACGGGGTCGCGGTCGGTCCCTATGGTCCGCCGCCTTTGCCGGACATCGCCTGCAACTTTGCCGATCTTCGGGTTCCATGCCGCTCACCGATCTCGTCGCGCCGAACGCGGTGCTTCCGGCGTTGAAAGTGAACAGCAAGAAGCAGGCGATCCAGGAGCTTGCGGCGAGAGCCGCCAAGCTCACCGGGCAGAGCGAGCGTGGAATTTTCGAGACGCTGTTGCAACGCGAGAAGCTGGGCTCGACCGGAATCGGTCACGGGGTTGCCATTCCGCACGGCAAGCTCGCGAAGCTCGGCGCCCTCTTCGGCCTGTTCGCCCGGCTCGACCGACCCGTCGATTTCGAAGCGCTCGACGGTCAGCCCGTCGACCTCATCTTCGTGTTGCTGGCACCCGAGGGTGCGGGCGCCGATCATTTGAAGGCGCTCGCCCGCATCGCGCGGCTGCTGCGCGATCCCGACATTGCCCGCAAGCTGCGCGAGTCCCGCGATGCCGAGGCGCTCTATGCGGTATTGACGCTCCCGCCTCCGCAGGCCGCGTAGCTCGGCATGTCATCGCCCGCGAATGCGGGCGACCCAGTACCCACTTGACGCGAGGCGATTACTGGGTGCCCCGCCGTCGCGGGGCATGACGCCGCAGTGATGGTCAGTGCACGCTGACGGTTTCGAGCTGCTGGTCCCAGGCGTTCGCGACCGCGGCCTCGCGGCTGTCCGCCACCATGATCGGCGTGCCGTCGGCGGCATGCAGGGCGAACAATTGCAGGCCGGGCGCGAGCTGCGGCGCCTGCGGGAACAGGTTGTTGAGATCCTCGGATCGGATCGCCTTGATGTAGGCGATCTTGCCGCCGCCGATGGCGGCCAGCGCTTCGGGGGAGATGTTGTGTGTCATGGCCCTCGACTCCTTTCCGTCGAGTCCGCAAATTCCGTCACTCGTGCTGATTGATGGCGATCGTCTTCACCACGCGCTCGGGTTCCGGACGCGCGAGGTCGATCGCCAGCAACCCGTTCTTGAGATCGGCTCCCAGCACTTCCATCCCGTCCGCCAGCACGAAGGTCCGCTGGAACTGTCGTGCCGCGATGCCGCGATGGAGATACTGCCGGGCCTTGTCGTCCTGCTGCCGCCCGCGGATCACGAGCTGGCTTTCCTCCACGCTGACCTCGAGCTGCTCCCGGGTGAAGCCGGCCACCGCCAGGGTGATCCGAAGCCGCTCGGGATTACCGCCGTCCCGCGGTAGTCGCTCGATGTTGTAGGGAGGATAGCCGTCGGCAGCCTTGGAGACCCGATCGAGCGCTCGCTCGATCTCGTCGAAGCCGAGCAGGAACGGGCTGGAAAGCGACGGCACTCGGGACATTGCGCAAAGTCCTTGGTCAGCGACTTTGCCGGGGCCCCCGACGGGGCGCCCCGACGTTTTCTATATGGGCTTACCCCGTTAGGGCTTCAAGGATATCGGCATTTCCGGGTCGATCGGGCTGTGGGAGCGCCTCCCCCGAAACAGCGCTTCGGGACGCCCTGACGGCAGCCCGGCCTGGATCGGAACGAGCGCCGCGTCCCCTGCGTCGAGGCGGCCATGACTCGTCGGCAAAGCGTCCGGCCCGAACAGTTCGAGGCCCCGCGGCACCCGTGCCGGCCGTTCGCCGCCAAGAAGCGCCTCGAAATAACGAGCGGCCTCGATCAGCGTCGCCGGGCTGCAAGGCTTCCTGACCAGCCCCATCGCCAGCGCGCGATGCTGTCGCGCCTTTTCGGGCTCGCCGGTCGCGAACACGCAGGGCACGTTGCCCAGCTTCAGCTCTTCGGCGAGCTCGATGCCGCTTTCGCCGTCGCGGAGCTCGATATCGACCAGCGCAAGCTGGGGAATGCACTCGGCCGCGAACGCGAGCGCTTCCGCGCGGCAACTCGCGGGACCGAGAACTCGGTGGCCGGCGTCGGAAAGCGCCTGCGCCACCAAGAGACCGAGCAGAAACTCGTCCTCGATGATGAGAATATCCACGCGCGCCCCGCTCATACAGGCAACGGACCGGCCGCAGAGGTCCCGCAATTTTCCGCAAAATTGCCGGCTGCGCGCAGTGTTCGCCCTAGTTCGTTAATTGCGTGTTAAGGCGCCGCTCGCAGCCGCAAGATCGCGGGCTTTTGCTTCTCTCGTTCGCGGCCCGGCTGCTCCAAACAGAACCCCGGCCGGCACACGGCATCCGACCGGGGTCATGCCGGACGACCAGGTGGGAAGAAGCCTTGGGGAACGTCGTCCGGCGCCAGGCAAACGCCGGGGTACCGACGTATGTTCCGGCGCGGGCGCTGCCTCTTGTTTCTTCGCGATCGCGGTCCGATCGAGCGCCGCGCGCATGCGCGATTGAAAATTTGGGTGCGGCGCGCTACGCGGTTCCTTGGTCCTTGCCGCGCCGGCAGATTTCGGCGGCGCTGCGGTGTGGAAGTTGCCCTGTCGGGCATCTCCCCGCTGGCGCGCCAAGCTTCCGAATTGCGATTGCGGCGGGTAATCTCCTGTGCTTTCTACAAATGCGCAATGAGCGTGGGCGGGAGATCCGCATGACCGAAATCGTGGATCGGGGTCGGCGGGAGTGGAATTGGTGGTACCTGTTGCTGCTCGTTCCATTCGTCGCCGTGCTGTGGGTGCCGTTCTACAATTCCGCGGAGCCCTATCTGACCTTCGGCCGGCAGCCTCCGCCTGCCGATTACATCCGGCTCACGACCCATACCGCGAAGAACGAGACCGGGCCGTTCAAGGTCGGCCTCCCGCTATCCAAGCGCGGCGCCAACTACGGCAGGTGGATCGAGGTTTGGCTCGACGGCAAGCTGTTGCGGCCGAATCGGGATTGGACGCTGAGCTCGCCCAGCGGATCGCTCGGTGAGTTGCCGAGGCCGATCACTGATGCCGAGATCACGTTCACGAGCCCGCGCACCGGCGAAATTCAGATCGTGGCGGACCGCCCCGGCATCCCGTTCTTCTACTGGTATCAGCTGCTGTGGGTGCTGATCGCGGCGGCGCTCACCGGTCTGGTTTATTTCATGACGGAACGGCGCTGATCGTCGAGCCTGCAATTCGAAGGGCTGGGGGAAATCGTGCGCGAAGTGAATTGGGTGGCGCTGATCGTCTTCGTGCTGCTGTTCGGCTTCGTGACCTGGCTGGGGTTCGTCGCCGGCCGCTGGCGCCGCGGCGACCTCGACCTGCTCCACGAATGGGGCCTCGGCGGACGGCGCTTCGGCACGCTCATCACCTGGTTCCTGGTGGGCGGGGATCTCTACACCGCCTACACGTTCGTGGCGGTTCCGGCGCTCGCGTTCGGTGCCGGCGCGATCGCGTTCTTCGCGGTGCCGTATACGATTCTCGTCTATCCGATTCTGTTCGTGGTGTTTCCGCGACTGTGGCACGTGTCCCACAAGCACGGCTACATCACGCTTGCGGATTTCGTGCGCGGTCGGTTCGGCAATCGCTGGCTCGCGCTCGCGGTGACCGTCACCGGCATCGTGGCGACGATGCCGTACATCGCGCTGCAGCTAATCGGACTGCAGGTGGTGATCGGCGCGCTCGGCATTTCCGGCAAAGGGATGATGGGTGAATTGCCGCTCATCATCGCGTTCGTGATTCTCGCCGCCTTCACCTATTCGAGCGGGCTGCGGGCGCCAGCGGCGATCGCGATCGTCAAGGACACCCTGATCTTCGTCACGGTATTTGCCGCGATCGTCGTCATCCCCATCCAGCTCGGCGGCTACGGCCAGATTTTCGCGGCGGTGCCGCTGCAGAAGCTGCTGCTCGCGCCGCCGCAGGTCCACACCACCGGGATGTACAGCAGCTATGCGACGCTCGCGCTCGGGTCGGCGCTGGCGCTGTTTCTCTACCCGCACTCGATCACCGCGATCCTGAGCGCCAGCAGCGGCCACGCCGTCCGCCGCAATGCCGCGTTGCTGCCGGCCTATTCGCTTTTGCTCGGTCTGCTCGCACTCTTGGGATTCATGGCGATCGCCGCCGGCGTCGAAAAGCTCCCGGAATTCGCTCCGGGCTTCAAACAATTCAAGGCGAATTTCGCGGTACCGGCGCTGCTGCTCTACGTGTTTCCGTCGTGGTTCGCCGGCGTGGCGTTCGCCGCGATCGGAATCGGCGCGCTGGTTCCTGCGGCGATCATGTCGATCGCGGCCGCGAACCTGTTCACGCGCAACATCTATCGGGAATTCTTGCGGCCGAATGCCAGCGATCAGCAAGAAGCGCAAATGGCCAAGTGGGTGTCGCTCGTCGTCAAGGCCGGCGCGCTCGTGTTCATCCTCGGCCTGCCGCAGCAATTTGCCATCCAGCTGCAGCTCTTGGGGGGCATCTGGATCATCCAGACGCTGCCGGCGGTGATCCTCGGCCTCTACACGCGCCGGCTCAACGCTTGGGCGCTGCTGATCGGCTGGGCGGTCGGGATCGGCGTCGGCACCTTCGTCGCCGCAAAATACAGCTTCACTTCGATTTGGCCGGTCACGATCGCGGGCTACAGCTTCCCCGGCTATATCGCGCTCTACACCTTGGCGCTCAACCTCGTGGTCGCCTTGGCGCTCACCCCGGTTCTCAACGCGCTTGCGCGTCCGGCCGAGGACGAGACGGTCGCGGCCGATTACCGCGCATGAGATCCGGCTTGGCTCATGACGACAATCTGACGACCGAGCGGCCGACGTTCGTCACCCATCTCGAATGCGCCGCGACCGGCGAGCGCTATCCGGCCGATCGCATTCACAACCTGTCGCGGGCCGGCAAGCCGCTGCTGGTGCGCTACGATCTTGCCGGCGTGCGCAAGGCGCTGACCAGGGCCGCGCTGCACTCGCGCCCCGCGGATCTGTGGCGCTATCGCGAGCTCCTCCCCATGCGCAAGGTCGAGCACATCGTCAGCCTCGGCGAGGCGGCGACGCCGATCATCGCGCTGCCGAGGCTCGCGAAGAAGCTCGGCGGCGGCGAGCTCCTGGTCAAGGACGAAGGCCGGCTGCCGACCGGCTCGTTCAAGGCGCGCGGGCTCGTCATGGCGGTGTCGATGGCGAAGGCGCTCGGCATTTCGCACATGGCGATGCCGACCAACGGCAACGCCGGCGCGGCGCTCGCCGCCTATGCGAGCCGCGCCGGCATCCGCAGTACCGTGTTCTGTCCCGCGGACACGCCGGAGGTGAACGTCAGCGAGATCGCGCTGCAGGGCGCGAAGGTCTACCGCGTCAATGGGCTGATCGACGATTGCGGAAAGATCGTCGCCGAGGGCCGCGAGAAGGCCGGCTGGTTCGACGTATCGACGCTCAAAGAGCCGTACCGGATCGAGGGCAAGAAGACGATGGGCCTCGAATTGGCCGAGCAGCTCGGCTGGGACCTGCCCGACGTCATTCTCTATCCGACCGGGGGCGGCACCGGCCTGATCGGGATGTGGAAGGCGTTCGCCGAACTCGAGGCGATCGGCTTCCTGGGCGCGAAGCGGCCGCGCATGGTCGCGGTGCAGGCCGCGGGCTGCGCCCCGATGGTCCGCGCGTTCGAGGCCGGCAGCGAGCACGCGCCGCGCTGGGAGAACGCGCACACGATCGCGGCGGGGATCCGCGTACCGCAGGCGATCGGCGATTTTCTCATCCTGCGCGCGGTGCGCGAGAGCGGCGGCTTCGCCATCGCGGTCGAGGACGCGGCGATCACGGCGGCGCTCGAGGAGGTCGCGCGCGAGGCGGGATTGTTGCTGTGCCCGGAAGGCGCGGCGACCTATGCGGCCTACAAGGCCGCGCTCGCGGACGGCCGGATCGGGCGCGAGGAACGCGCGGTGCTGTTCAATTGCGCGACGGGCCTCAAATATCCGCTGCCGCCGGTGCGCCGCACCCTCGATCGCACGAAACCGATCGATTACGCGGCGCTGTGATCCTCGTTTGAAGCGAAAGCGGTAGGGCGGAGTGCCGGCGCCCCGCGTGATCGCTACGGATCACCCCGAAAGTCCCGGAACAAGAAGCCCAGTCACGCAGGGCGACCCCTGCGTCTCGAGAAGATGGATGAAGGCAAGGCCCGCCGATTCGGGCCTTGGCCCAACAGCGGCCGACCGGCGCGAGCGCTTCGGTAATGACTTACTCCTGTCACTTTTCAGGACCATCTTTCCCTTCCCCGATCCGGCACCCGTTCTAAGGGGCGCCGTGCTGTGCCTACGAGCGAAGCCGAATTTTGCCGCCGCCAGGGTGAGCGCCTGATGCGCTTGTCCCAGGACTGCATCGACCCGGAAATCCGCGCCCAGGTCATCGCGTTGGCCAACGAATGGTTCGACCGGGCGAAGCCGAAGGAGCCGCCTCCACAGGCGGCCTAGCCGGGTCGCGGCTCGCTTGGCTCGCGCGAGCGCTGCAACCGACTGATTGTCCGCAATTCGAATCACGCTCAGACGTGAAGAAACGCTGCTGCTGGGCGGAAAGTGCCGGCCGAGCGGTTTCGAACGTCGCGATCGAAGTCGCTAACGCCTACATTGGCGCAGGTACATGACCCGCGCGTCCCGCTCCTGTTCGGCCTCGGTCAAGGACGCTTTTCGGCATGAGTCGAAATGGACCTCATAAGCGACGGACCACCGGCTGCCCTCCATAGTTCCCTGGCAGTTATGCAGGGCGAGTGCGCCGCGCACCTGCCTGACCGCCTCTTTGGCATAGTGACGGCAGAATGCAGGGCCGGCCGCCTGAACCTCGGAGATGGCCAACGAAGCTTGGAGCACCAAAGCAACCGCAGTAACTGAGATCAACCTTGGCACAACCGCCCTCCCTCGATCTTGGCCAACGGCCGTCGCCTTCGCGGCTTGGGAACACCCGCTTTGATCGCTTGTTTGGTGCTCCGAAGCTATCTTATTTCCGCATCGCGCTCGGTCAGAGTGCGCTCGAGTCGCTCGATGTTGTCGAATAGCCCCTGGGTCGAAAGCTTCAAGAAATAGAAACCGAACGTCGGGTTCTGGTAATAAAGCTGTTCAATTCGCGTGTAAGCAATTTCAAGGATGGTTGCGTCCTTGGTGCAGACGACCGTCTGCGTGCGTTTTCGATCCGGCGCCAACATCCCGAGTTCGCCCACCACCGCTCCGGGCCCGAGATCGATGTTTATTTCGGGCAGATGCACGCACCCGTCCGCAACAAAGTACATCTGTTTCGCGTCCTCTCCCTTTGCGACAAGAACCTGGCCTGCTTTGATCCGCCGCTCCTTCATGAATGGAGTCAACCAATCGAGAGAATGACTGCCTTCGCTCGATGCCTCGACGGTTTTGATCAATTTGCGCATCTCGAACAATCGATAGCAGTTCAATGGAAGCAAGATGAAATGCTGAATGACCATTGGATAAATTCCACTGATCAGTCCGAACGCGATCTGACCCAGGTTATGAATGATCCCGGTGACCCTCAACGGAATCATGGTTTGCATCGCAAAGGTGGCGATGCCCAGGGCGGCAGCGATGTATCCGATCCACTCGACGTAAATCATGGCACTCGAACCTGTGCAATGATCCCCGCCGGTACGTTTCTACCATAGCTCTTCGAAGCGGCTTTGTTAAGCGCTTCACAAACCAAGGTTGAGCAGGCCCTCGAGCCGGCCGCGGCTCGGTCGCATCGGATTCATGTCCTGGAAACCGAACCGTGCTGAGCGGTCCCCTCGCCCGTCGTCGAACGGCCGAAAACGTGAGGATGGCGATTCTGGCGGAGGGAGAGGGATTCGAACCCTCGATACGGTTTCCCGTATACACGCTTTCCAAGCGTGCGCCTTCAGCCACTCGGCCACCCCTCCGATCGGCGCCGGACCGGCACGCGCCGGGCCGGCACTATAGCGGCGCTTTC
>JBKPDF010000041.1:0-48123 GCA_046727735.1 Pseudomonadota bacterium
TAGAACGCACACTCTCTCGGTTCGAGCCGGCCGAGGAGGAGAGCGGCGATGCGCCTGGAATCCTACGAGACTCAGAGCAGCGATCTGAGCGCCGCGCGGTGGCAGGCGCGGGTCGATCTCGCGGCCGCGCACCGGCTCGCGGTGATGCACGCGCTCCACGAGGGCATCTTCAATCACCTCACGTTCCGCGTGCCTGGCAGCGACAGCTACTACCAGATTCCGTTCGGCCTGCACTGGTCCGAGGTGACCGCGAGCCGCTTCATGGAAGTCGGCTACGACGGCAAGCTGCGCGCCGGCCAGGGCGAGATCGAGCAGTCCTGCTACTGCATTCATGCGCCGATGCATCGGCTGCTGCCGCATGCTGCGGCGGTGTTCCACACCCACATGCCGTTCGCGAGCGCGCTGACCCGGCTGGAGGACCCGCAGATCCTTCCCATCGGTCAAACCGAGATGGGCACGCTGGTCCACACCGCCTATGACGAGTGTTATGACGGGCCCGCGTTCGATGCGGCCGAGGGCGAGCGGCTCGCCCATGCGATCGGTGACAAGACCGTGCTGATGATGGCGAACCACGGTGTGGCGACGGTCGGAGCGACGATCGCCGAGGCCTATGACCTGCTCTATTATCTCGAGCGCGCCGCGCAAGTGCAGCTCTACGCGATGTGGACCGGGCGGCCGCTCAAGCGCATGTCCCCGAAAGCGATCGATGCCGCGGCCGCGGAGTTCCAAAACGAGCACAGCTACGGCGGCAAGAAGCCCGCGATCTGGCATTTCGAGGCGCTCAAACGCATCCTCGACCGCAAGGAACCGGACTACAAGAATTGACGGCCGGGACGCCGGATGAGCGGCGCGGCGGAACTCGGCCGACGTCGCGAGCGGCGGGTCGCCCTCAGAGGCCTAGCGAGCTGTGCCCCGGCGTTTGTCCGCGAAAGCCGCCCGAAGCGTTGAGCACCTTGCGACCGATCACGGTGAGATGCCAAGCCCGGACGCCGGGAGATTGATCGAGGCATCTCCATTCGACCCAGCCGCGGACCTGGCAGGCACGTTTCGTCGATTTGCGCACGGCCGCCGTCTGCGCGTTGTCCTGCGGCCCGAGCGCCCGCAGCGTTTCGAGGAACCTGCGCTGATCCTCCGAAGGACGCTGGCGCGGCACTCGGCGATTTGCGTACTCGACCATTCCCCCCTCCCGCGCTGGTCCCGCCGGCATTCCCGGCGGGACCGGCATCGCCAATCAGATCAGAAAGCCGAACGCGAGGACGGCGACCAGGCCCATGCTCGCGAACAGCATCACCAGTTCGCTCAAGTTCAACGATAGATGCGGGTTGCGCAGCCCCATGGTCCCCTCCCCCAACGGGACTCCCCCTGCGAATCGCAGTGTTGTTTGTTGATCCGCCGGAAATATGACCCGGCCGGGACCTGATTGCGGCGCACGGCGACTGCTCGATATCACGTCCACTATTTTCCGCCACCGGCGTGGTCGGCCTCGATTGCGAATCGCCAAGCGTCCGGAGCTGCTGACGGCGCTCCAACAGCGTGGAACGCGGCTCGAAACAGTCGGCTCGATCGCCTTGCTGCCGGCCATTGGGAAGAAATGCTGGCATCTGTACGCTGCGCCTTCGGGTTTTCGTGTGGGCAATCGGTAGCCGGGCGCGGCGCAGTCCGCTTCGTCGCCATGCGGTCGCATTTGCGAATCGCAACGCGCCTCGCATCGTTCGCAACCACCGGCCCAATCGCCTGAACCTTCTCTGCCATTCCTGCGCGTCGAGCCGCAGGGCTTCGCGCAATGTTTGTTAGATTGCCGGCCGCTGCGTTTGCCCTGGACCGATGAGCGTCATCGACCGCGTGGAATTCTCGAAAACTTCACAGCTGCGCCACAAACAAGGGCGACAGTTGCCGAGCTGGGGCGATGTCAGCCCTCCCGGCAGGGGCGGTCCCGATTGTCAGGTCGGCTTCGGCGATCGGGACCGTTCTGTATGTCGGAAGGCCCGTTCAACGGTGGTGCGACGATTCCGCACTCTCGATTACCGAAAGTGCGCGCCGCCGCGTCGGCAGCTCGGGGCTTCAAGGACTTCGTTCATTTTCGTCAAAAGCCGGGATTCTTTCCAACGAAGGCGTAATGCCCGTTGCCGAAAATGCGGCAAGGCCGCAGGGGGGCAACCTGCCGCGAAGGTTGTCCCATAACCGATGTGCTGGCACGTTTCATCGCGAGCGAACGCGGCGCAGCCGCGATCGAGTATTGCCTCATCGCGGCCCTGGCTGGGCTCGCCGTTTTCGGTGCCGTCAAACCGATCGGGCCCGAGCTCAAGGACGTCTTCGCCAACCTCGCTCCGGCTGGCATCCGCCGCACCGCGACGGTTCCCCACTTTCGGAAATTGACCGCGCGGCAGAGCCGTCATCTTCCGCCGCCCAGTTCGCTCCGCGAAGCGCCGCTCGGCATCGTGTATGCGACGGATGCCGCCGCCGATCCGGAAGTGAACGTGGTGGCGACTTTCCCGGCGGATTCGCGTCCGGCGATCGTCTACCCGTTCGCCGCGACCACGCAGAAAAACGCCGGGCGGGCGCGCAGTCACCGGCGATTCCTGCAAGGGTCCGCGGCCCGCGGCATCTTCGTGGAGCAGGGGTTTCGCAGTTCTGGCCGGCGAGCAGCGGGATGCCGCCACGGATGCCCTATCCGAGCGGATCAGCACGGACAGTGTCGATTGCGGCCGGCATCCGTGAGTTGACGGGCCGCGACGACCTGTCGTTTCGTTGTCAGGCCACCGTCGGGGGATTAAGCTCGGGGGAGCATCGGAGATGCGGTCGCGCACCTCCGCCGGGGCGCGTATCACCGCGTAAGAGGGAGGCCATCATGAAAGCATCGATCTCGGCGCGGTTGCCGTGGGCGGCCGCCAGTGCGGCGCTCGGCACGGTTCTCCTCGCCACGACCATGCTAAGTGGTGAACGCATTTCCGAGACCGCAGCTGCCGCCTCGGTGAATGCCGCATCGCCGGCATCCACCGACATCGAGGCCGCGGGTGCTTTCTGCCATTCCGGCCAGGTTTCTGCCCAAGCCAGCACTGCGATCCGCATCGCGGCATCGCGGACCGAGGTGCCGCAGGCTGAAATGCAAGCGGTCACTTCCGCTCCGGCGTTCGCGGACAGCGATCCGCCGTTGTGGGACGGCCTGGGTTCCATCGCGTACAAGATCACGACCTCCAATCCGGATGCACAGACCTATTTCGACCAGGGTATGCGCCTGACATTCGCGTTCAACCACGGCGAGGCGCAGCGCGCATTTCGCAAGGCGCAAAAACTCGATCCGGATTGCGCGATGTGCTTCTGGGGCGAGGCCCTGGTGCTCGGGCCCAACATCAATCTACCGATGCAGGACGACGCAGTGGCGCCGGCATTCGCCGCGGCACAAAAAGCCCAAGCGCTTGCGGGGAAGGCGGACCCGCGCGAACAGGCTTTGATCGCCGCGCTCGCGACCCGCTATGCCAACGATGCCAAAGCGGAGCGCAAGGCGCTGGATGCGGCCTATGCGGCAGCCATGAGCAAGGTCGCGGCGCAGTTCCCGGACGACAACGAGATTGCGGTGCTCTACGCCGAGTCGGTGATGGATCTCAGCCCATGGAACTACTGGCAACCGGGCGGGCACGAGGCCAACCCGCAGAGCGTTCCGATCGTGCCGACGCTCGAGCGCGTGCTCGCCAAAGACCCTAACCATCCGGGTGCCATTCATTACTACATCCATGCCGTGGAAGCCTCGGATCGGCCGGAACGTGCCGAGCCCTATGCCGACCGGCTGCGCGGTGCACTTCCCGGCGCCGGTCATCTCGTGCACATGCCGAGCCACATCTATTACCGGGTCGGCCGGTATCTGGATGCCCTCTCCGACAACAAGACTGCGGTGGCCGTCGACGAGAAATATCTGCAGGCGACCGCGGCTCCGATGGGCGTCTACCGCCTCGGTTATTATCCCCATAACGTGCATTTCGTGCTTGCCTCCGCGCAGATGGCCGGCGACGGCCCGATCGTGATCGCGGCGGCGGAAAAGCTGCGCGGCCTCATCCCGGACGAGGTTGCGCGCGGCATCGCGATGACCCAGCCGGTCAAGGCCGCGCCCTATTTCGCGCACGCTCAGTTCAGTTCGCCGGACACTATCCTGGCACTGCCGGACCCGGGCGACGCGATTCCTTACGTCAAAGCGATGTGGCACTACGCGCGCGGCATCGCGCACGCGGCGCGCGGCGATTACGGCGCAGCCGAAGCCGAGGCGAACGCCATCGCGGCGCTGGGTCGCACCGCCGATTTCAGCTTGCTGAAATCCGCGGGCGTCCCGGCCCAGGACGTGCTCGAGCTTGCGCGAACCATGGTGCAGGGCCGCATCGCCCAGGCGAAGGGCGACAGCAAGGCAGCGATTGCGTCATTCGACCGGGCGGCGGCGCTCCAAGATTCTCTGCCCTACATGGAGCCGCCGTACTGGTACTACCCGGTCCGTCAGACCCTCGCGGCCGCGCTGGTGCAGGCCGGCCGGTTCGACGAAGCGGAGGACCAGTTCCGGCGGGCGCTCAAGCGCGCGCCGAACAATGGCTGGTCCTACTACGGCCTCGCCGAGCTCTATCGCGCGCGCGGCGACGCCGATGCGGCCCGCAAGGCCGAAGCCGAGCTCGGGAAGACCTGGATCGGCGATCGCGGCCTGCTGCAACTGTCGAAGCTGTAGGCGCAGCACCCGGAGCGGGCGGCGGTCGCCCGGGCGCGGCCCCCGTAGCCCCGTTAGCAGCAATCCACCTGGCGTGCGCAGCGCGCGGGGCGCCGCGCTCGAATGGCGGCAATATATCGGCGCTTCGTCCGCGCAGAGTGTCCTGCTTCACGCAGAGCTGACAGTCCGCATTGCTACGCTGCCAGGGCGGACATCCGCCTGTGTATCCCGTCGCGGACGAGGCTCGATGCTTTTCAAGATCCTGGTGCTGATTGCGCTCATGACGCCGATCCTCCTCGTTGCGGCCGGCGCGCTGGTTCATTCCATCGATCGAACCCCGGTCGAATGACGCAACGCGGGACGTATTCGGCCCGCCGCGTCCGCGCTCGGCCGAGTCCCACGTCGTTGCGTGCCTCGACCGGCCTGGTTCTGCCGTCCCGGTCAACGTGATAGGCTGGTTTGTTTGCAGGCAAGCGGCACAAGACCGCTGGCCTCAGCAGGGAGGAAATCATGCCGACGCGACGCAGCGTGGTGCTCGGCACCGTCGCGACCGCACTGGCCGCGCAGAGCCGAGTCGCCCTTGCGAGGGCATCGCAGCCCGAGACGCCGGTGAATTTCGAGGTACCGCTCAGCGCCTGCGATTGCCATGCGCATATTTTCGGCGACCCGGAGAAGTTCCCGTTTTTCGTGGGGCGTCCTTATACCCCGGAGACGGCACTGCCCGAGGAAATGGCGGCACTTCACAAGAGCCTTCACATTCAGCGCGTAGTGATCGTCACGAATAACGTCTATGGCACTGACAATTCCGCAACTCTCTACGGCATGAAAGCGCGGGGCGCCGATGCCCGCGGGGTCGCTGCCATCGATGCAAACACGCCGGAGAGCGACCTCGACAGCATGGATCGCGCCGGCATTCGCGGCATTCGGTTCAACCTCGCGACCGGGGGCACCAACGACCCGGCCGTCGCGCGCCAGCGCTTCGAGACCGGCATCGATCGCGTGAAGGGCCGCGGCTGGCACTTGCAGCTCTACGCGAACCTCAAGATCATCTCGGCGCTCAAGGATCAGTTCGCGGCTGCGCCGGTCCCGATCGTGTTCGATCATTTCGCCGGCGCGCAGGCGGCGCTCGGCCCGGATCAGCCGGGATTTTCCGACGTGCTCGATCTCATGCGCAGCGGCAAAGTCTACGTGAAGATTTCGGCAGCCTACCGGGGGTCCAGGGCGGCGCCGGATTACAGCGACGTCATCCCGCTCGCGAAGGCGCTGATCGCAGCCAATCCCGAACGAATCCTGTGGGGCAGCGATTGGCCCCATCCGGACCCGGTGACCCCGCCGGGGAAGAAGCCGACCGACGTCACGCCCCTCCTCCAGGTCGACGACGGGCGGCTATTCAATCAGCTGCCCGTATGGGCGCCGGATGCGGCGGTTCGAGAAAAAATCTTGGTCACCAATCCGGCGCGACTCTACGGCTTCGAGGGCCGGCGCGCTTGACACAAGCCCGGGGCACCCGCGCCGTGACCGGTGGCGCCGGAGGTCGCGCGCTTCAGGCCGCAACACCACGACCGCATCGCGCAGCAGCTAGGCACCGACCTGCACCGCCACCGGCTCAAGGATCGAAGGATTGTCGTTGTCGGGCGAATTCACCCTGGTGGATACCGGCCACATCCTCATGTCGGCAGACGGATAGGATCGCAACAGATCGGCCGGGTTTTTGTCACTGCCGAGCCAGCGGTCGAGGTCGCCGCGCGCCAGGATCAGCGGCATGCGGTCGTGAATCCGGCTCACCATCACGTTCGCGGGCGTGGTGATGATGCAGAACGTCCGCACCCATATACCGGCCGGCGACTGCCAGTTCTCCCACAATCCGCCGATCGCAAACGGCGAGCCATCCCGCATGGCGACTGCGTATGGCCGCCGGGTGCCGCCGGTCGACTGCCATTCAAAAAATCCGTCCACCGGCACGATGCAACGTCGTCGGGCATAGGCGTCCCGGAACGTCGGCAGCCTTGCCACAGTCTCCGCCTTGGCATTGATCGGTTTGCGGCCCCCGGACGGATCGTCGCAGCCGTGCGGGATCAGACCCCAGCGCAGCAGATCCAGTGATCGTTCGCCGGTATCGTGATTTTCCCGGATCACCATCAATTCCTGGCCGGGCGCTCCATTGTAGCGCGGGCTCACGCGGGAAATACGGGAATCCGGCGTGTTCAGGCCGTCGACGATGGCCAGCCGCAAGGGCCCGCTCGACTGGATGATCCGGCCGCACATAGAGCAAATCTATGCGCGGCTGCATCGGGATCAACGTAAAAAGCCGCCGCGGCGGCACCCAGGTAACGGCAATACGAGCCCAGTTTCCAGCAGGGCAAAAATCTTGAACCTGCCGGAACCGAAACATCGCCGCCGGATTGTAGTGATGCCGGGCGCCCTCAGCCCCCCTTCCCCAGCGCCCGGCATTCGACACTGAGGCCCCGCCGGCGTTTTTCGCGGGGCCTTTTTCTTGCGGTTTGCGCAAACATGCTGGGGAAAATCCGAGAACCTGCCTCAAAAGAGCCAGAAACCGGACCAAAACACCTCCTTGAGGGGAGTTTTCGCGCCCGGCAGAGGAGGCCATGGAACGCAGCGAATTCCTCCGAAGACAAGCGGACCGGTTTTTGCGGCTCGCGCAGGAGTGCACCGACCCGAAAATCCGCCAGCAGCTCACGAGCATGGCGGACGAGTATCGCGCGATGCTGGAAGGCGCCCACCCCGGGGCACCGCCGGACCTGGGCAAGGCGAGCTGACATGCCTGCCTGCGGGCGGGGGCCGGCGATGATGTTCGCAGCGTCCGGCCCCTGCGCACGTATCGGACGCTCCGGGGGCTGCCTGCGGCACGCAAGCTCTGGGTTCCCCTTGCAATCCCTGGACCCGACAGCACGCTGCCCTGCAATAGCGGCTCGGGAACATCCATGAAGCTGTGGGCCTGGTGCCGCCGTACGCGTCCGGAGGCATCGCCGCCAAGCGCGACGAGCTCCGAGACCGCTGAGCTTGGACGGCTCGAATTCCTGGCCGAGCAGGCGTATGCCGCCATCTACGACGTGCCACCGCTGCACAGTGCGAAGGGCGATTACGAGGATGCGTGCCTATGGTTTCAGCGCGCGATCGACGAGGCAACACGGCTCGGCTTGCCGGACGAGGTCGCGCGGCTGACCCAGCGCCTCGATCATGTTCGTGCCGTCTACAACAGCCAGTTCCGCGGTTTCTGAAGCAGCGGCCAGGCGGAGCTACCTAACGAACGCAATCGGCCGTTCGGCCTCCACCCCACTCAGTGACGCGCGAGCCAATCGCGCGCTGCCTTCTGGGCCGCGGAGATCTCCGCCTCGGACAGCTCGGCGGCGATCTCGCGGCGATGGCGGATGGCGTCGCTCTTGCCGCGCAGCGCGGCGAGATTGAACCATTTGTGCGCGGAAACGAGGTCGGCCGGCTTCGAACCTCCCGTCGAATATTTGATCCCGAGCTCGAACAGCGCATCCCCCGAGATGTACGCCTGCCCGAGCGCAGCCGCCTCGACTTCACCGAATTCATGACGAGCCATGCTGGCCTCCCTGTCCGTGCGCCCCTTCTCGAGGTCATCACGTACGCCACGCTCGAGCTGCGCGTCCCCGCTCCAAGCGCGGCAATGATCGTCGGGGAGTTTTCAAAGACCGCTTAAACCGCGCGATGAACGAAGTTTGAACGCGCGGCGGCAGGCCGACGGCGCGCAAGCAGTCGTTAACCGCGGAAATCGTGGAATGTCTGAGCTTTTTGCAAAAGCAATTACGGACTGGAAACTCTCGCGCTTGGTGTTGCGATAACCATGGCTCGAAGCACTGGCGCGATCACCGCGCTCTTTGATTGAATAACAGGTTCCAGACTTTCGGGTCCTTGATGTCGTACTTTCCGGCATCCTCGACCGTGAGTGCGAGTCCCTTTCGGACCGCGGGGCGCGCCTGCAACGTTTCGAGCCAGCGCTTCACGTTCGGGAACTGAGCGGGATCTTGGCCCTGGCGCTCCCATCGCGTGGTCCAGCCGACCGCAGCCATGTCGGCGATCGTGTATTCCCGGCCCGCGAGATAAGGATGTTCCGCGAGCCGCTTGTTCATCACGCCGTAAAGGCGGTTGCATTCATTGGTATAGCGGTTGATCGCATAGGGGATCTGCTCGGGCGCATACATGCGGAAATGATGCGCCTGGCCGGCCATCGGCCCGAGATTGCCCATCTGCCAAAACAGCCATTCATCGACCGCGACGCGCGCCCGCTCGCCGGCGGGATAGAATCTTCCGGTTTTGCGGCCGAGATATTGCAAGATTGCGCCGGACTCGAAGACGGAAATCGGCTTTCCGCCGGGACCTTCCGGGTCGACGATCGCCGGCATGCGATTGTTCGGTGAGATCGCCAAAAACTCAGGCTTGAACTGGTCGCCCCGGCCGATGTTGACGGGGTGCACGACATACGGCAGCGCGCACTCCTCGAGCATGATGGCGACTTTCCAGCCGTTCGGCGTCGGCCAATAGTAGAGCGCGATCGGCTTCGACTGAGCTTGTGCCATGGCTTGCTCCTGCCGCGAACGGCCGCGTCGCGGCCGAGCTTCAGGTAGGCTGGCTCCGGACTTCCCGCAATAGAAGATAGGTCGAGCCGGTCGCCATGGAGGCGGTTCTGGTCGGGCAGAGAGGGGCAGCAATCGCGTGCCGCGCAGGCGGGCGGAAACAACGGACGCAACGCCCCATCCGGCGTGAACGAGACGGCGTGTCTGCTTGTGAATGCGGGAACGGTGCGCTCTAGGTAGGCAGGGGCACCGACGCTGTCACCGGTGTGATCGATCTCGCACGACGATCCGGGATATCGCCAACGCCCCCATCGTCGACTTTGTCGGCGGGTCCCGCAGCAGCGTTGCGCATGCTGGCATGGGAGCCCGCCGACAGATGCGACGCCACGCGCGGCAACTCGCAAGCCGATCGCGTGGACGCGGCGGAGGCTACTTCTTTCGGCGCGTGGTCTTGCGCCTGGTCTTCTTCGCAGTCTTCTTCGCCGCGGACTTCGTCTTCGATTTGGCTCTTTTCGCCATACTGCCCTCCTAGCCATAGAGATGGCGATTTCGGAACAGTGCAGTCGCGAATCGACCTGCACAGCACCCGATTACTACAGCACAATGAGAAAAACAGCGACTCCGCTTAACGAATCGTGGATGACGCAGAGCGCTCGGCCCGATGGCGTGCGCGGCGCACCCGCGCGGGCAGTCCCGCAAGCATGCGCACCGCGCTCGGATGCGGAGCGCGGATGCAAGAATCTCGGGAGTGTACGAAAACCCGCATCGCACAAGGGTTTTCAACGCGTGCGCCGAGTCCGCGTCGCGCGCATGCACAAGACCGCGCGCCGATCGATCGGCGGGCGATGACGCGTTCGATCCGCCCGTGTAGGGCGATTCCTTACCCCCAAAAAAATTTTCGCTCGGAGCCGTCCGCAACCGGCATCGAGCGGAAAATCGGATCGAGTCGTCGAATCGCAGCGGTGATTCGGTTGCTTGCGCGAGCCGCCGTGCTTCGATCGCGCGCGCCGATCGGACGGTCCGCGGCACGATCGTCGGCGATGCGGGATTGCGGATCGCAGGTCGAACTTGCGGATTGGCGCTCAGATCCCGAGCTTGCGCCTGAGCAGTTCGTTGACCGCTTTGGGATTGGCCTTGCCGCCGGACGCTTTCATCGCCTGGCCGACGAACCAGCCGATGGCAGCCGGCTTGACCTTCGCCTGCGCGACCTTGTCGGGATTGGCTGCGACGATCTCGTCGATGATCTTCTCGATCGCGCCGACATCCGTGAGCTGCTTCAGGCCGTGCTGTTCGACGATCTCCCGCGGATCGCCGCCCTCGCTCCAGACGAGCTCGAACAGGTCTTTGGCGATTTTCCCGGAGATCACCTGCTCGGCGATCAGGTCCAGAATGGCACCGAGCTGGCGCGCCGACACCGGCGACTGTTCGATCCCCTTGCCGTCCTTGTTGAGCCTTCCGAATAGCTCGTTGATCACCCAGTTCGCGGCGGCCTTGGCGTCCCTGCCGCGCGCAACATCCTCGTAAAATTCCGCCGTAGAGCGCTCCGCGACCAGCACGCCCGCATCGTATGCGGACAGTCCGTAGTCCCGGATGAAACGAGCCTTCTTCTCGTCGGGCAGTTCGGGCAGCTCGCGCTTGAGTTCCTCGATGTATTCGGCGGTCAATTCCAACGGCAGCAGGTCGGGATCGGGGAAATAGCGGTAATCATGGGCCTCCTCTTTGTTGCGCATCGAGCGCGTCTCACCCTTGCCGGGATCGAACAGCCGCGTCTCCTGCTCGATGCTGCCGCCCTCTTCGAGGATTGCGATCTGCCGGCGCGCCTCGAATTCGATCGCCTGGCCGACGAAGCGGATCGAATTGACGTTCTTGATCTCACAGCGCGTGCCGAGCGGCTCGCCGGGCCGGCGCACCGAGACGTTCACGTCGGCGCGCAGGCGGCCCTTCTCCATGTCGCCGTCGCAGGTCCCGAGATAGCGCAGGATCGTGCGCAGTTTGGCGAGAAAGCCGCGCGCTTCCTCGGCCGAGCGCAGGTCCGGCTTCGAGACGATCTCCATCAGTCCGACGCCGCAGCGGTTGAGGTCGACGAGCGACATCGTAGCGTGCTGCTCGTGCAACAACTTGCCCGCGTCCTGCTCCAGATGCAGCCGCTCGATGCCCACGGTAACGCAATCGCCGTCCGCGAGATCGACGACCACCTCGCCCTCGCCGACCAACGGCGACTTGTATTGGCTGATCTGGTAGCCCTGCGGCAGGTCGGGATAAAAATAGTTCTTGCGGTCGAATACGGACTTCACATTGATCCGCGCGTTGAGCCCGAGCCCGGTGCGGATCGTTTGGCGCACGCATCCCTCGTTGATGACCGGCAACATGCCGGGCATCGCGGCATCGACCAGCGACACCTGCGTGTTCGGCGCGCTTCCGAAGGCAGTTGAGGCGCCGGAGAACAGTTTCGTGTTCGAGACGACCTGGGCGTGCACCTCCATGCCGACCACGATTTCCCAATCGCCAGTCGCGCCTTTGACGAGCTTTTTGGACGTTTCCGCAGCCTTCATTCGCCGCCTCGTTCCGTGCTCGACTTTGCTGACAACAGTGCCGCCGCGATCGATTCCCATTCCAGCTCGAGGGCGTCCGAGGCCGCCGAACGGCCCGCTCTTCGGTACCAATACCGCGCATTATCGAGATCGCCTTCGACGCGATGCAAATGCGCGTGCACCCACGCCGCTTCCCGGCCGAGATCGTCCTGCACCAGCACGTGGGCGCGGTGCCAATCGCCCTTCTTGGCCCACCACAAAGCTTCGAGAGCCAGCGAAAGCTTCTCGGGTGGTGCCGCGTCATGGGTCGAGCGCTTGAAAACATCGAGGGTCATTGGATCGGATTTCAACAGACCAAAGCCCGAAGATGTCCCTGCTCCGCATAATCTAAGAGCGAGCGATCCCGTGTCATGAGTGTATACCCGAACTCGCGGACGGTCGCCGCAATGATGCGATCCGCAGGGTCCCGCGGCGGCGTTCCCGGAAGAAAAGACGAGGTGATCAGCAGATCCGTCGACATTTCGGCAAGCCGTACGCTGGGAGCATCGAGCAGGCGCTGGAACCAAAGCTGCGGTTTGACGAGGCAGGCGAGCCGACCGCGGGAAATCAAAATTCCGACCTCCCAAGCCGAGATGGGTGAGACATAGACCGGCTGTCCACTACGATATGAGCCGTTCAAAGCCGCGGCTGCCGGTTCGGAAATCTTCGCGTCCTCGGCGATCCAGATCAGTGCGCAGGTGTCGAGAAGCAGCGGTCCACTCGACTCAGGCATTCTTGCCCCAATCCGGGTCGGCAGGCTGGGTGAGGTCCGTTTCCGGCGGAATTCGCATCAAGCCTCGCAAATACCCGAACAAGGGGTGGCGAGGCGATGTTCCCTCGACGCCAGCGGCGGATCGGAATCCGACGTTTTCCCCCTCGGAAAATCCCGAGGATTTCGGCGATGCAGTCACGCGCCGGAACACCAACTTGCGCCCGGCCATATCGACCCGCTCGGTGCGATAACCCGCTTCGAGCCAAGTTTTGGTCATCACACTGTTGAAGGCGTTGTTGCTCCACCACGCGCGATATTTATGGGATTCCGGCAGCTTTGCTCCTATCACACGCTCGATTTGCGCGAACGTCATGGGGACTTCGCTGCGCGTCTGCGCTCGTAAATAGTCACCCAGCCGCGAGTACTTGCCCATTGGCCGCTCCATAGAATATGTATATGTATTGCTAGAGGTAGTACATATTTACTACATGTCAAGCCGGACCTGACGTTACCACCATCTCTCCGGAGCGAACTGTCCCGCCGCCTGCTCGACTACGTGGCCGAGCGAGAACAACGTCTCCTCGTCGAACGGCCGGCCGATCAGCTGCAGCCCGAGCGGGAGGCCGTTGCGGTCGAGCCCGGCCGGAACCGAGATGCCCGGCAGCCCCGCCATGTTCGCGGTCACCGTGAACACGTCGTTCAAATACATCTCGACCGGATCGAGGGCGGATTTCTCGCCAAGGGCGAATGCCGCCGACGGAGTGGTCGGCGTCAGCACAGCATGGATGCCGGCTTCGAAATTCTGCTCGAAGTCGCGCTTGATCAGCGTGCGCACCTTCTGGGCACGGACGTAATAGGCGTCATAATACCCGGCGGAGAGCACATAGGTACCGATCATTATGCGGCGGCGAACCTCTTTGCCGAAACCCGCCGCGCGGGTCTTTTCATACATTTCGGTGACGTCGGCACCCGGGATCCGCAGCCCGTAGCGCACGCCGTCATAGCGGGCGAGGTTCGAGGAGGCTTCGGCCGGCGCCACGATGTAATAGGCCGGCAGTGCGTATTTCGTGTGCGGCAGCGAGACCTCGACGATGTCGGCGCCTGCGGCCTTCAGCCAATCGGCGCCTTGCCGCCATAGCGCCTCGATCTCCGCGGGCATGCCGTCCATCCGATATTCCTTGGGAATGCCGATGCGCATGCCGCGCACAGAACGGCCGACCGCCTGCTCGTACTGCGGCACCGGCCGCTCGACCGAAGTCGTGTCCCGCGGATCCTCGCCCGCCATCGAGGTCAACAGGATCGCGGCATCGCGCACGCTGCGCGCGAGCGGGCCGGCCTGATCGAGGGAGGACGCGAACGCAACGATGCCCCAACGCGAGCACCGGCCGTAGGTGGGTTTGAGCCCGACGATGCCGGTGAGCGCCGCCGGCTGCCGGATCGAGCCGCCGGTGTCGGTGCCGATTGCGCCGGGCGCCAAGCACGCCGCAACGGCGGCGGCGGAACCGCCGGAAGAGCCGCCCGGCACCAGCTGCGTGTTCGCGCCCCTGCGGCGCCACGGCGAGATCACCGGGCGGTAATACGAAGTCTCGTTCGACGACCCCATCGCGAATTCGTCGTTGTTGGTCTTGCCGATCAGCACCGCCCCGTCGCGCCAGAGATTGGCCGTGACGGTGGACTCGTAGCTCGGCACGAACCGGTCGAGGATGTGGCTGCATGCGCTCGTCGCAACGCCCGCCGTGCAGAACATGTCCTTGACCGCGATCGGGATGCCGTCGAGCGGCCGCGTCTCGCCTTTGGCGATCCGCGCATCGGCGGCTGCCGCCATGGCGCGCGCCTTCTCGGGCGTCTCGACCACGAACGCATTGAGTGCGCGCGCCCGTTCGATCGCCGAAATGTGCGCGTCCGCAAGCTCGGCCGCGGTGAATTCTTTCCTGGCAAGCGCATTGCGCGCTTCGGCGATCGTCAGCGTGGTGAGCTCGGGCATGTGGCTATGGTCCGGTCATCGCTGCAGGCTCCCCGGAACGACCGAAATCGCGCGCCGGTTATCCCAACCCTTGCAGCCGGGCGCAGTGCTGGCGAGCTCATTCCACCACTTTCGGCACCAGGAAGAATTGGTCCTCGGTCGCCGGCGCATTGCGAAGAATGGATTCAGGATCTCCGCCGTCCGTCACCACGTCGCGGCGTTTCTTCATCTGCATCGGCGTCACGGATGTCATCGGCTCGATGCCCGTCACGTCCACCCCGGAAAGCTGTTCGACGAAGGCAAGGATCGCGTTGAGCTCGGCCTGCAGGGACTCGACCTCGTCCTCGGCGACGGCGATACGGGCGAGGTGAGCGATGCGACGCACGGTCGCGGCGTCAACGGACATGCAGCGCTTCCGAATGGAGAACGCCCATTTGGGGCGAGCGCCGTATACCAGAGGCGCATTTGCTTCGGCAACGGAGCCCCGAGCGGCCCTAGCTGCGGCGGCGCGCTGCGTGCCGCTCCGTGCTACATCGCCCCATGCCCGCGCCCGTTCTACCGCTCGCCGAAATCGCACCACAGCTGCCGCCGAGGGGCGTGTTGATCGGTCTCGATCTCGGGACCAAGACCATCGGCGTGGCGGCTTGCGATGCCGAGCGGCGCCTCGCGGTCGGCATCGAGACCGTCGCCCGAAAAGGCTTTCGCACCGACGCTGTCCGGCTGCTCGCACTTGCCACCGCGCGGCAGGCGGTCGGCTTCGTGCTGGGGCTGCCCATCAATATGGATGGATCGGAAGGGCCGCGCGCACAGTCGACCCGCGCCTTTGCGCGCAATCTCGCGCTTCAGTCCGAGCTGCCGATCGCGCTGTGGGACGAGCGCTGGTCGACCGCGGCGGTCGAGCGCGAGCTGATCGCGGCCGACGCCACGCGGGCCAAGCGCGCGGCCGTCATCGACCAGCATGCCGCGGGCTACATTTTGCAGGGCGCCTTGGACTATCTCGCGCGGCTGCAGCGCGAGGCCGACGGCGGATCGCGATGATCGCCTCGCGTCAGGCGGCCGGCAGCGCCCGAGCCAGCAACCGGTTCGCTTCGTCGCTGGTGAGGCGCGCCGTCCCGTAGGTCGCGCCGCACGGCTCGGCAAAGCGCGTCCGCGCGAAGGTCTCGGCGATTTCCGGCGCCCACTCGTTGAGCGCCGCGGCTGCCGCGAGTTGCGCGAGCCGCTCGACCGCGGCGCGGGCATTCGCCTCAGCCTCGGCACTGCGCAAGATGCTCGCCACCAAGCTCGCCGCCTCACCTGCTCCCGGCAAATCCCCGGTGGATCCCATGAGATCGCCGATCACCACCCCAGTCGCCTCGCCGTCCCGGCTCAACGCGCGGAGCACGTCGAGGCACATGACGTTGCCGGAACCTTCCCAGATCGCGTTGAGCGGCGCCTCGCGGTAGAGCCGCGCCATCATGCCCTCTTCGACGTATCCGTTGCCGCCCATGCATTCCAGCGCCTCGTAGATGAAGCGGGGCGCGGCCTTGCAGATGAAATATTTGGCTGCCGGAATGAGCAGGCGCGCCCGCGCGGCTTCGCGCCGGTCCTCCCCGGCGCGGTCCACGGCCCGGCACAGCCGCATCACGAGCGCCACGGCGCCTTCGACCTCGAGCGCGCAGTCCGCGAGCACGCTGCGCATCATCGGCTGGTCGGCGAGCTTGCGCTGAAACACCCGGCGATAGCGGGTGTGGTGCATCGCCTGGGCGAGCGCCACGCGCATGAAGCCAGCGGAAGCGATCGCGCAATCGAGCCGGGTGAGCTGCACCATCTCGATGATCGTGCGCACGCCCCTGCCCTCCTCGCCGACGCGCCAGCCGAACGCTTCGACGAATTCCACTTCCGAGGAGGCATTGGAGCGGTTCCCGAGCTTGTCTTTGAGCCGCTGCAATTGCAGTCCGTTGACGGAGCCGTCGGGGCGGAAGCGCGGCACGAGAAAGCACGTCAAGCCGCCGGGCGCCTGCGCCAGCACCAGGAACGCATCGCACATCGGGGCCGAGAAGAACCACTTGTGGCCGCTGATCGCGTAGCCGTCGCCGGCCGGTACCGCGCGGGTCGTATTCGCGCGCACGTCGGTGCCGCCCTGCTTCTCGGTCATGCCCATGCCGAGCGTGATGCCGGCTTTCTCCCACCACGGCCGGAAGCTCTTGTCGTAGGTGCGGGAGCGGATCTTGGGCAGCAGGCGGCGCAGCACTTCCGGCTCGACCGCGAGCGCCGCCACGCAGGCGCGCGTCATCGTGATCGGGCAATTGTGCCCCGCCTCGATCTGATTGGTGATGTAGAAGCGCGCGCCACGGGTCACTTCCGTCGGGGCATGGCTCCCATCCTCGCCCCACATCGAGCAGTGGATGCCCTCCGCCATGCTCTCCGTCATGAAGCGGTGATAGGCCGGGTGAAACTCGACGGTGTCGCGGCGGAAGCCCTTGGAGTCGAAGGTCCGCAGCTTGGGCACGTTCTCGTTGGCGAGCCGCGCCTCTTCGAACATTTCCGCCGAGCCCCAGCGCTTGCCGAAGACGGCGAGCACCGCGAGATCGGCGCCGGAATCGTTTGCGGCAACCGCATCGCGCAGTGGTCGGTCGTTGCCGAAGAGGTCGACGTCCTCATAGGGCGGCGACTGGTTGAATACGTCGCTGGCGTCGAGCCGGACGGGCGCGGTCATGGGCGGCCCTCCTTTGCGCGGCATGCTAGCATAAAGCCGCCCCGCCCTGCCGGGCGCACCACCTTGGAAAACTCAGCCGGCCGCCTTGCCCGGAGGCGCAGAGTCCGCCTATAGAGGCGCTTTAATGAACATTGCGCCGAAATCCTCGTTCGTCCTCAGCCGCCGCCATCTGCTGGGGATCGAGGGGCTTTCCTGCGAAGACATTGCCGGCCTGCTCGATCTCGCCGAGGAGTTCGTCGCGCTCAACCGTCAGATCGAAAAAAAGGGCAGTTCGCTGCGCGGCCGTACCCAGATCAACCTGTTCTTCGAAGCTTCGACCCGCACCCAGTCCTCTTTCGAGCTCGCCGGCAAGCGCCTGGGCGCCGATGTCATGAACATGTCGGTCGGCGTCTCCGCCATGCGCAAGGGCGAGACCCTGCTCGATACCGCGATCACCCTCAACGCGATGCGGCCGGACATCCTGGTGGTGCGGCATCATGCTTCCGGCGCGGTCGAGTTGTTAGCTCAGAAGGTCGACGGCTCGGTCATCAATGCCGGCGACGGCGCGCATGAGCATCCGACCCAGGCACTGCTCGACGCGCTGACGATCCGACGCAACAAGGGGCGCATCGAGCGCCTCATCGTCGTGATCTGCGGCGACATCCTGCATTCGCGCGTCGCGCGTTCCAACATCCTGCTGCTCAACGCGCTCGGCGCGCGCGTGCGCGTCGTCGCCCCTTCGACCCTGCTGCCTGCCGGTATCGAGCAGCTGGGCGTGGAAGTCTGCCGCGACATGCGCGAGGGTCTCGCCGACGCCGACATCGTGATGATGCTGCGCCTGCAGCGCGAGCGCATGAATGGCTCGTTCGTGCCGTCGGTCCAGGAATATTTCCATTATTACGGGCTCGACCAGAAGAAGCTCGGCTATGCCAAGCCCGACGCCCTCGTCATGCACCCCGGCCCGATGAATCGCGGGGTCGAGATCGATTCCAGCGTCGCCGACGGCGCGCAATCGCTGATCCGAGAGCAGGTGGAGATGGGCGTGGCGGTGCGCATGGCAGTGCTCGAGGCGCTCTCGCGCAATCTGCCGAACGTGTGAACGCGATGGACACGCGCCCGATCCTGCTCGCCAACGCCCGCCTGGTCGATCCCTCGCGCAATCTCGACGAGCCGGGCGACGTGCTGATCGCCGACGGGGTCATTCGCGACGCGCGGCGCGGCATCCGCGCCTCCGGCGTGCCGGCAGGCACCGAGACCATCGATTGCCGCGGGCGCGTTGTGGCGCCGGGACTGTTCGACATGCGCGCCTTCGTGGGCGAGCCCGGGGCCGAGCACCGGGAGACGCTGGCCTCCGCGAGCCGCGCGGCGGCCGCGGGCGGCGTGACTACGATCGTCTGCCAGCCGGAGACCGATCCGGTGATCGATGATCCGGCGATCGTCGATTTCGTGCTGCGCCGCGCCCGCGACACCGCCATCGTGCATGTGCATCCGATGGCGGCGCTCACCAAGGGCCTCGGCGGCCAGGAGATGACGGAGATCGGCTTGTTGCACGCCTCCGGCGCCGTCGCGTTCACGGATGGGGCCCGCAGCGTCACCAACGCGCAAGTCATGCGTCGCGCTCTGACTTATGCGGGCGATTTCGACGCCCTGGTGGTCCACCACACCGAAGATCCCGATCTCATCGGCGAAGGGGTCATGAACGAAGGCGCGTTTGCCGCGCGGCTCGGCCTGCTCGGGATTCCCACGGCCGCGGAAAGCATCATGCTGGAGCGGGACGTGCGTCTCGTGGCGCTCACCGGCAGCCGCTATCACGCAGCTTCGGTCACCTGCCGGGATTCGCTCGACATCCTGCGCCGCGCCAAGGATTCCGGGCTCCCGGTCACTGCGGCCGCTTCGATCAATCATCTCACGCTCAACGAGATCGACATCGGCTCGTATCGCACCTTCTTCAAAGTCGCGCCGCCGCTGCGGGCCGAAGAGGATCGCGCAGGTCTCGTTGCCGCGCTCGGTTCGGGGCTGATCGACGTGGTGATGTCCGACCACAATCCGCAGGACGTCGAGGTCAAGCGCCTGCCGTTCGCGGAAGCCGCCGCCGGCGCGATCGGCATCGAGACGATGCTCGCGGCGGGTTTGCGCCTCATGCACGCCGGCGAGCTTTCGCTCCTCACCCTGTTCAACGCGATGTCCACCCGGCCGGCGCAGCTCTTGGGATTGCCCGGCGGGACCATGCGCCCAGGCGCGCCGGCCGACGTGATCGTCGTCGATCTCGATGCGCCCTGGGTGCTCGATCCGGCGAGCCTCAAATCCAAGTGCAAGAACACGCCGTTCGACGAAGCGAAGCTGCAAGGCCACGCGGTGCGCACCATCGTCGGGGGGCGCACCATTTACGAATACGTGTGAGCCGCGGGCACTCGAGCGGCACGACACCATGCTGCATCCGATCAACTGGTCGATCGCGTTGCCCTACTATCTCGCCGCCTTGATCTTCGGATATCTGGTCGGCTCGATTCCGTTCGGGATCGTGCTCACGCGCGTTGCGGGCACGGCCGATCTGCGTTCGATCGGATCGGGCAATATCGGCGCGACCAATGTATTGCGCACGGGGCGCAAGGGCCTCGCCGCCGCCACGCTGGTTTGCGACGTGCTCAAAGGCACGCTCGCGGTTCTCGTCATGGAGTGGCTGTGGGGCCGCGATCACGCGCTGATCGCCGGGCTCGGCGCGTTCCTCGGCCATCTGTTTCCAGTGTGGCTGAAATTTCGGGGCGGCAAGGGCGTTGCTACCTATCTCGGAGTTTTGCTCGGCCTGGTGCCCTGGCCCGGCGCCGCTGCATTCGCGGCGATCTGGCTCGCGGTTGCGGCACTGACCCGCTATTCCTCGCTTGCAGGGCTCGTGGCGAGCGCAGCCACGCCCGCGGTGCTGTGGGCCGACGACGACCGCCAGGAGGCACTGCTGTTCGGGCTGCTGACGATCCTGATCCTCGTCGTGCACCGGGCGAACATCGCGCGCCTTGCGTCCGGTACCGAGGGCAAGATCGGCGCTTCGTAGGGTGGGCTGAGCCAAGGCGAAGCCACCAGCCGGCGGCTCAAGAGACGGTGGGCTTCGCGGCCGCTCAGCCCACCCTACGAGTCAGGAGTCGGCCGCTCACCAAAACAAACTGCCGCCGCACCACATCTCGCAGGCCCGGCGCCGCGTCGCGTTGTAAACGACGGCGTCGACGCAATAGCCATGCGGCTCGCCGCTCAGCAGCGTCACCCGCTCTCCCGCGAGCCATCCATATGCGCAGGCCGGCACTTTCGCCGAGAACCGCGCGCCGTTGATGATGAAGCGGTCGCTGTAGGCATTCTTCACGATCTCGATGACGTGCCGTTCCGGCGGAAGCACGATCGCGTGGCGGACCCGGTGCCGCACCACGGACCGCCCGAGGTCGGCCGCCTCGACGATCCCCGCACCCGCCAGAGCGAAAGCCAGCACGGATAGCGAAATTGCGCGATGTCGCATCGCAAAACTCCCTGTCCCCGCGTGATGATATAGCATGGCGCCCGGCTTTCGAAGCCGGGATGTTGCAGGCACGGGCATGGTCAACAGGGCCGTAGCGGCGGACACATCGGCGGCGCGCGAGACCTCGACGGAGCCGCATCTCTCGGATGAGGAGCGGATCGATTGGCTCCGCCTCATCCGCAGCGACAATGTCGGCCCGCGCACGTTCCGCGCGCTGCTCGACCTTTGCGGCAGCGCCCGCGCCGCGCTGCGGGCGGTTCCGGCGCTTGCCGGCCGCGGCGGACTCAAGCGCGCCCCGCGCATCCCGCCGCGCGAGGAAGCCGAGCGCGAGATCGCGGCCCTCGCGTTGTTGGGCGGCAAGCTCGTGGCCTTGCGCGAACCCGAATATCCCCGCGCGCTCGCGCGGATCGACGACGCGCCGCCGCTTCTCTCGGTCCGCGGTAATGCTCGACTGCTCGGACGGCCGATGGTCGCGATCGTCGGCTCGCGCAATGCGTCCGCGGTCGGCGCCAAGATGGCGGGCCGGCTCGCCCGCCAACTCGGCGAAGCCGGGTTCGCCATCGTGTCGGGCTTGGCCAGGGGAATCGACGCGGCCGCGCATCGCGGCAGTCTCGAGACCGGCACGGTCGCGGTGCTCGCCGGCGGCCAGGACCGCATCTACCCGCCCGAGCATGCGGAACTGTTGGAATCGATTCTGGCGGATGGCGTTGCGTTCTCGGAAATGCCGCTCGGCTGGGAGCCGCGGGCCAGCGATTTTCCGCGACGCAATCGGCTGATTTCCGGCTTGGCTCTCGGTCTCGTTGTGGTGGAGGCAGCGCGACGCTCGGGCTCGCTGATCACCGTGCGGTTTGCGCTCGAGCAGGGCCGCGAGGTCTTTGCCGTACCGGCTCGCCGCTCGACCCGCGTGCCGAGGGCACCAATGGGCTGTTGAAACAGGGCGCGACCCTCGTGACCGAGGCGGCCGACGTGATTGCGGTTCTCGAGCCGATCCTCGGCCGCAAGGTCGAGCTTCCGGCCGAGGAGTCCGCCCGTCCGCCCTCGGCGGAGATTTCACCCGGCGACGACGTCCGCGCCCGGGTAGTCTCGCTGCTCGGTCCGACCCCGGTCGCGATCGATGATCTCGTCCGGCTTGCCGGCGCGCCGCCGGCCGTGGTGCGGACCGTGCTGCTGGAACTCGAGCTCGCCGGCCGGGTCGAGCGCCACCGCAATGGCTCGGTGTCGACCGCCGCGACCTGACCTGGTTCATCTCCACATAGACGTGTTGCCGCACTGCGGGGCCGGGCTGATCCTCCCTTCCGCGAGGCTGAAGCGCGCCGGCCGGCCAGGCCCGCACCAGGCCCGGCCCGAATTTGGCCATAACCGCCTGACAGCAAACAAAATTCTGCGAGGGGATTCGCCTGTGGCCGCCGGTAACGATTTGACAGGCGGGAGTGAGTTACCCATCTTCCAGCCAATCCAGTGGCCGGAGTAGCATCATAGTACCGTCCCGGGCCACAACAGATCGGACCTTCATGAACGTTGTCGTTGTCGAGTCACCGGCCAAGGCCAAGACCATCAACAAATATCTTGGCCCCGGCTACGAGGTGCTGGCCTCGTTCGGCCACGTGCGCGATCTGCCGCCCAAGGACGGCTCGGTCGACCCCAAACACGATTTCCGGATGATCTGGCAGGTCGATCCCAAGGCAGCCAAGCGCCTCGCGGAGATCGCCAAGGCCGTCAAGGGCGCCAAGAAGCTCATTTTGGCGACCGACCCCGACCGCGAGGGCGAGGCCATTTCCTGGCACGTGCTCGAAGTCCTCAAAGAGAAACGCGCGCTCAAGCAGAGCCAGGAAATCGAGCGCGTGGTGTTCAACGCCATTACCAAGCAAGCCGTGACCGAGGCGATGCGGCATCCGCGCGGCATCGACGCGGCACTGGTCGATGCCTACCGGGCCCGCCGGGCGCTCGACTACCTCGTCGGCTTCACGCTTTCCCCCGTGCTGTGGCGCAAGCTGCCCGGCGCGCGTTCTGCCGGCCGGGTGCAATCGGTCGCGCTGCGGCTCGTCTGCGACCGCGAGCTCGAGATCGAGCGCTTCGTTCCGCAGGAATATTGGTCGCTCGCCGCAACCCTCGCGACGCCGCGCGGCGAGACGTTCGAGGCGCGGCTCGTCGGCGCCGACGGCAAGAAGATCCAGCGGCTCGACATCGGCTCCGGCGCCGAAGCCGAGGCGTTCAAGCGCGCGCTCGAGAGTGCGACATTCCTCGTCGCCTCGGTCGAGGCCAAGCCGGCCAAGCGCCATCCGCAGCCGCCGTTCACCACCTCGACCCTCCAGCAGGAAGCAAGCCGCAAGCTCGGTTTTGCGCCAGCGCACACAATGCGCATCGCGCAGCGGCTCTATGAGGGCATCGACATCGGCGGCGAGGCTGTCGGTCTCATCACCTATATGCGAACCGACGGGGTGCAGATCGCGGAAGAAGCGATCGGCGCCGTCCGCCGCGTCATCACCGCCGATTACGGCAAGCAATACGTTCCGGATGCGCCGCGGCAGTATCAGACCAAAGCCAAGAACGCGCAGGAAGCCCACGAGGCGATCCGGCCGACCGATCTTGGCCGCCGCCCCAGCCAGGTGAAGCGCCATCTCGATGCCGATCAGGCCAAGCTCTACGACCTGATCTGGACCCGGACGGTGGCAAGCCAGATGCAATCGGCCGAGCTCGAGCGCACCACAGCCGAGATCACGGCGAAGGTGGGCGCTCGCACGCTCGACCTGCGCGCGACCGGCACCGTCGTGAAGTTCGACGGGTTCCTGAAGCTCTATCAGGAGGGCCGCGACGACGAGGCGGACGACGAGGAGTCGCGCCGCTTGCCCGGCATGAGCGCCGGCGAAAATCTCACGAAGCGCGCCATTGCGGCCGACCAGCATTTCACCGAGCCGCCGCCGCGCTATTCGGAAGCTTCCCTGGTCAAGCGCATGGAGGAGCTCGGCATCGGTCGTCCGTCGACCTATGCGCCGATCCTTGCCGTGCTCAAGGACCGCGGCTACGTCCGCGTCGATCGCAAGCGCCTCGTGCCGGAAGACAAGGGCCGGGTCGTGGTCGCGTTCCTGGAGACCTTCTTCTCCCGCTATGTCGAGTACGATTTCACCGCCTCGCTCGAAGAGCAGCTCGACCGCGTATCGAACAGCGAGGTGGCCTGGCGCGACCTGTTGCAGGATTTCTGGCGTGACTTTGCGGGCGCGGTCGAGGACATCAAAGATCTCAAGATCGGCGACGTGCTGAACGCGCTCGACGAGTTGCTCGGCCCGCACATTTTCCCGCCGCGGCCGGACGGCACCGATCCGCGCCAATGCCCGACTTGCGGCACCGGCCGCCTGTCGCTCAAGCTCGGCAAGTTCGGCGCCTTCATCGGCTGCTCGAACTATCCGGACTGCCGCTATACCCGCGCGCTCGCGGCGCCGGGCAACGGCGGGACCGAGAATGACGTCAAGGTTCTCGGCGAGGATCCCGCGACCGGGCTCGAGGTGACGCTGCGCGGCGGTCGGTTCGGCCCCTATGTGCAGCTCGGCGAACAAACCAATGGGGAGAAGCCCAAGCGCACGCCGCTGCCCAAGGGAGTCGCCCCGGATGCCGTCGATCTGCAGCGCGCCCTCGCGCTCCTGAGCCTGCCGCGGCAAATCGGCAAGCATCCGGAAACGGGCGAACCGATCGTCGCCGGGCTCGGCCGCTACGGTCCGTACGTGCAGCACGGCAAGATCTATGCGAGCCTCGAACCGGGCGACGACGTGCTCAATGTCGGGCTCAATCGCGCCGTGACCCTGATCGCCGAGAAGCAGCTCAGGGGCGGACGCGGCCGCCGGTTCGGCGCCGATCCCGGACGATCGCTGGGCGAGCATCCCGTCAAGGGCGGGCCCGTCGTTGCCAAGAACGGCCGCTACGGCCCCTATGTCAGCCACAACGGCGTCAATGCGACGCTGCCGCCCGACAAGACACCCGAAACGGTGAAGCTCGACGAGGCAGTAGCGTTGCTCGATGCGAAAAGCGGCAGCGCTGCTCCCAAGCGCGCCGCGCGCCGCGCGCGAAAATCGGGTGCGCCGAAGGCCCGCGGGTCGAAGTCGCGCGCGCTCGGCAGCACGCCGGCACCCGCGGCGCCGCGAAAAGGCGTGCGAACGCGAAAGGCGGCGGACTGAAGCGGGAGCCTCGCCGCTTCGATCCGGCGGATCTCTTGGCCAAGCCCGGCAACAAACCCCGCGGTCTGCCCAGCAAACCGGAGCTCCTGGCGTTCATCGGCGCGCGATCCGGAAGGGTCGGCAAGCGCGAGATTGCGCGCGCCTTCGGCATTTCCGGACACGAGCGCATCGACCTCAAGAACATGCTGCGCGAGCTCGCCGAAGAGGGACAGCTCGAGCGCAGGCGCAAGAAGCTGCATCGGTCCGGCAAATTGCCCTCCGTGGTCCTCGCCGAGATCGTCACCCGTGACGCCGACGGCGAGCTCATTGCGATGCCGACGGAGTGGGACGAGGAGGCCCACGGCGCGCCGCCGAAAATCCGCATCCACGTTCCGCGTCGTGCTCGGCCGGGAGAGATCGCAGGGATCGGCGACCGCGCGCTCCTGCGGATCGAGGAGGCCGAGGAGGAAGGTGGGGAGATCCGCCATCGCGGCCGCGTCATCAAAGTCATCGACCGCGCCAAGCATCGGGTGCTCGGAATCTTCCGCTCGCTTCCCGGCGGAGGCGGACGCTTATCCCCGGTGGACAAGAAACAGCTCGGCAGGGAGCTCGCGATCCCGCCGGGCGCCACCGCGGATGCCAGTGACGGCGACCTCGTTGCCGCGGAGGTGACGCGATCCTCGGGCTACGGCCTGCCGACGGCACGCATCCGGGAGCGGCTCGGCTCGCTAAGAACCGAGCGCGCCGTGAGCCTGATCGCGATTCACGCCCACGGCATCCCTCACACGTTCCCTCGCGCTGCCATCGCGGAAGCGGAAGCAGCGGGCGCGGTCGATCTCGCCGGCCGCGAGGACTGGCGGCAGGTCCCGTTCGTCACCATCGATCCGCCCGATGCCAAGGACCACGACGACGCGGTCCATGCGGTCGCTGACAGCGACCCGGCAAATCCCGGCGGCTATATCATCTCGGTGGCGATCGCCGACGTCGCGCATTACGTGCGGCCCGGCGCGGCACTCGACCGCGAGGCGCAGTCGCGAGGCAATTCGGTGTACTTTCCGGACCGCGTCGTTCCGATGCTGCCGGAACGCATCTCCAACGATCTGTGCTCGCTCAAAGCGGGGATCGACCGGCCGGCGATCGCGGTGCGCATGGTGATCGGAGCCGACGGCCGCAAGCGCGCGCACGCGTTCCACCGCGTCCTGATCCGCTCGATTGCGCGATTGCATTACGCCCAGGTCCAGGACGCGATCGACGGCGCCGCGGACGAGGCGACCGAGCCGCTCGTGCCGATGGCAATCGAGCCGCTCTATGCGGCCTACGCGGCGGTAAAACGCGCGCGCGAGGACCGCTCGCCGCTCGATCTCGATCTGCCCGAGCGAAAAATCCTGCTCAAGCCGGACGGGACCGTCGACCGGGTCATCACGCCGGAGCGGCTCGAATCCCACCGCTTGATCGAGGAATTCATGATCCTCGCCAATGTGGCTGCGGCGGAGACGCTCGAACGCGCCCGCGTGCCGCTCCTCTACCGCGTGCACGATGAGCCGGCGCTGGAGAAAATCCAGGCACTGCGCGAATTCCTGCGCACGCTCGATATCTCACTGCCGAAAACCCAGGCGCTGCGGCCGGCCGATTTCAATCGCATCCTGAACCGCGTCGAGGGCAGCGACGTCGAAAAGCTCGTCCATGAGGTCGTGCTGCGCAGCCAGTCTCAGGCCGAATACGCTGCGGAGAACTACGGCCATTTCGGTCTCAACCTGCGCCGCTACGCGCATTTCACCTCGCCGATCCGCCGCTATGCGGACCTGATCGTGCACCGCGGGCTGATCCGTGTGCTCAAGCTGGGCCGCGACGGCCTGCCTGAGAGCACGGACGTGCGTTCGCTCGGCGAGATCGGGGCGAAAATCTCGGCGGCCGAGCGACGCGCCATGGTGGCCGAGCGTGAGACCGTCGATCGCCTGATCGCGCATTTTCTTTCCGAGCAGGTCGGCGCGATCTTCGACGGCCACATCAGCGGGCTGACCCGCGCCGGACTGTTCGTGAAGCTCGACGACACCGGCGCCGACGGCTTCATCCCGGCACGGACGCTCGGCGGCGATTATTTCCGCTACCGCGAGGCGCAGCATGCGATGGTGGGCGACGCGACCGGCGAAACGCATCGCCTCGGCGATCCGGTGAAGGTGCGGCTTGTCGAGGCGGTGCCGGTTGCCGGTGCGCTGCGCTTCGAGCTGCTGTCCGAAGGCCGGCCCCTCTTGCGGCGCGGCCGCCGGGACGGCAGAGCTGAATTGCGAGCGAGCCGCGAAAAACATCGGCGGAAAGCGGCGCGCCGTTGAGGATACCGCCGATTGCATCGCGCAGGAACGGTACGCACTTTGCTGAGGAATCCCGGGCGTCTCACTCCGGCGACGATTGAGGGTCGGACATGAACCTCGAAGGCGGCTGTCTGTGCGGCACGGTGCGCTACAAATTCTCCGGAGAACCGTTTCGGCACGTGATCTGCCATTGCCGGGACTGCCAACGCGCAAGCGGCAGCGCGTTCCACCTCGGCTTGGCCATTCCCCGCAAAGGTTTCGCCATCACTCGCGGCGAGCTGCGGACCTATCGGACCAATGGGGATTCCGGGCGATGGATCGACCGGAGTTTTTGTCCGGTTTGCGGCTCCGGCATCCTGCACGAGCTTGAATTGCGAGGCCCGGAATTTTTGGTGATCAAGGCGGGGACGCTCGATGACCCCGGTATCGTCACCCCGACCCTCGAGATCTACACGCGCTCGAAATTCCCGCGGGTTTCGATCGACGGCGAGACTACGAAAGTCGATGAAATGCTACCGCGACCGCCGCAAGCGCATTGAACCCGGAATCCTTGATCGCGATCCGCCAAACCGCTAGCGAGCGCTGATGGCCGACCTTGCCGAACAGCTGACCCGGGCCGAGCGGGACCAGAGCTTTGCCAATCTGCGCCCGAAGGATGCCGCCACGATCATCCTGATCGACCGCTCGGGCGCGGAGCTCAAGGTGCTGATGGGCCGCCGGCATGCGGGCCACAAATTCATGCCGGGCAAATTCGTGTTTCCGGGCGGACGCGTCGATGCCGGCGACCGCCATGTCCCGGTGGCGGGACGGCTCGACCCCCAAGTGGAATCGAAGCTGATGGCGCGATTGCGCCGGCCGAGCCGGATCCGCGCACGTGTGCTCGCGGTCGCAGCGATCCGCGAGGCGTTCGAGGAGACGGGACTCCTGCTCGGCGACAAGGTCGAGAACCCGCCGAAATTTCCCGATGGCTGGCATGCGTTCGCGCAAGCCGGCGTGCAGCCGAGCCTCGACGAGCTGCATTTCATCGCCCGCGCCATCACGCCGCCGCGCCGGCCGCGGCGCTTCGATACCCGCTTCTTTGCCGCGGACGCGCGCACCATCGCGCACCGGATCGAGGGCATCATCGGTCCCGATGCGGAGCTCGTCGAGCTCACCTGGGTGCCGATCGCGGCCGCAAAAGAGCTCGACCTGCCGACCATCACCCACGTGGTGCTGTCCGAGCTCGAGGCCCGGATCGCTGCGGGGTTCGGCCACGAATTGCCGGTTCCCTATTATCGGACGGTGAACCGCCGCTTCATCCGCGAGCTGCTATGAGCCTCTGACGCCGAGCGCGCCTAGCCGTGCGGCGAAAAGCGCCGGTCGGCTTGACAAGGTTCGATGCGCGGTTAGCTTGCGCGCCAACGCGCGGGGCGATTGGTCCCGCCTGCGAGGGTTCCGAAATGGCCAAGGCGACGACAATCAAGGTGAAGCTCGTGTCGAGCGCGGACACGGGCTTCTATTACGTGACGAAGAAGAACTCGCGGACGATGACGGACAAGCTCGTGAAGAAGAAATACGATCCGGTCGCCAAGAAGCACGTCGAGTTCCGCGAAGCCAAGATCAAGTAGGCCTCGCGCCTCGACCGTGGAGGGCGCCCGTCGGGGCGCCCTTTGCACTGTGATGGTTCGCGAAAGTGGGGCCGGCCGGGAACCGCAATAGCCTACTGGGTCGACCGGACAGGCCGGGCGAAGATACGGCAAGAATTCCACCGAGCGCTGTGGCGAGTGGCCGGCCAGGAGCGGTGTCATGAGGAGGCCACTCACACCGCCCCCGACCGGCCGAACCCCACGGACCCAGGAGATGCGGCGGACCTGAGCATTCCGCAGGGTTATCAGTGGGATAGAGCCGATCCCTCACGAATCCGTGCCGGCCTGTCCCGCAAGCAAAACAAATCGCGCGCCCGAAGCTAGCCAAACGGGCCCGGAAATCAATGTCAATCCCGAATCGAGCATGCCGGGATTCGTCGGTGCCGTAAAGCGTTATGGTTGATCCCTGGCGCGTAAGGCAGCGGCGGCGAATCGGTTGCGGCCGTTGCGCCTGATTCGAACCAAGGGGCGCGCGTGAGCATGGCGCCCGGCCGATCCTCCACACCGCCGAATGCGGCCGCGCCGATCGACGGCTTGAGGTCGATGGCGCTCGCGGCGTCGCAGATCGCCGCTCATGCCGCGTCGAGGAAATAGCGGACGGTCTCGAGGAATTTGCCGACCGAGATCGGTTTCGACAGATAGGCTTCGCATCCGCCCTCGCGGATGCGCTCCTCGTCGCCCTTCATGGCGAACGCCGTGACCGCAACGACGGGAATCGCCTTGAGCTCGGGGTCGTCCTTGAGCCATTTGGTCACTTCGAGCCCCGACACTTCGGGGAGCTGAATGTCCATCAGGATCAGGTCGGGGCGGTGCTTGCGGGCGAGGTCGAGCGCCTCGATGCCGTTGCGGGTGCCGAGGGTGCCGTAACCGTGAGCCTCCAAAAGATCGTGGAAGAGCTTCATATTGAGCTCATTGTCCTCCACGATCAGGACGGTCTTGGCCATCGGGTTTCCTTCCCCTGGCGCCAACCGGCAACCGCGTCTCGGCGCGGCTCCCGACAAACAGGTCCCAACGCCACAGCTCCCGACCACCCGATTCCCGCAAGTCACACGATTCTGGGAGAGAACGCCAGCGGCTGCGCACGAAGTGCCGCCGCCAGTGCGGCATGCCATCTTTAGTGCAAACTAGGCTGGACTTGTTACGGAAAGGCAAACAGATGGCCCGAAGCAAAACGCATCCGGGCGGCCGGGAGGACGCGGAATCGCTGGCCGTCCAGGCACTTACCTATCTGGCCGGCGATCCGGACCGGCTCGGCCGCTTTCTCGCGGTTTCGGGCCTCGGAGCGGACCAAGTCCGGCTCGCGGCAGGCGAACCCGGGTTTCTGGCCGGCGTTCTGGAATACGTAAGTTCGGAGGAATCGCTGCTGCTGGACTTTGCCGAGGACGTGCAAATCGATCCGGTCGAGGTCGGGCGCGCGCAAACCCTTCTGTCCGGAAAGCGGTGGGAGCGGGAAATTCCCTGATCCTCTTCGCCCCGAGCGGCGTTATCATTGCCGGGCGAGCGCAGGGGGACCGCCGCCTATGCCCGGCTTCTGCCGCGATTGCCTCGAAGACGCGCCCGACGCGACCGGACGCTGCCATGTTTGCGGCTCGCCGCGCCTGCTGCATCACGGCGAGCTCGCGGCGCTGTCGATCGCGCATGTCGACTGCGACGCCTTCTATGCCACGATCGAGAAACGAGACGATCCGAGCCTGCGCGACAGGCCGGTGATCGTCGGCGGGGGCAAGCGCGGCGTCGTCGCAGCGGCTTGCTATGTCGCCCGCACCTTCGGCGTGCGCTCGGCCATGCCGATGTTCCAGGCGCGGCGGCTGTGCCCGGGCGCCGTGGTGATTCCTCCGAACATGGACAAGTACGTGCGCGTCGGGCGCGAGGTGCGCCGCATGATGCTGGAGCTGACACCGCTCGTCGAACCGCTGTCGATCGACGAGGCGTTCCTGGATCTCGCCGGCACCGCCCGCCTGCACGGACTTGCTCCGGCGAAGGCGCTGGCGCGTTTTGCCACTCGGGTCGAGGCCGGGTTGGGCATTACCGTCTCGATCGGCCTCTCGGCCAACAAGTTCCTCGCCAAGATCGCCTCCGATCTCGACAAGCCGCGGGGTTTCGCGGTGCTCGGCCGGGAGGAAGCGCGCACATTTCTCGCGGACAAGCCGGTGGGCTTCATCTGGGGAGTCGGCAAGACGATGCAGGCGCGGCTCGCGCGCGACGGGTTTCATCGCATCGCCGACCTTGCCGCCTGTGAGGAGCGCGCGCTGATGCGGCGTTACGGATCGGAGGGGCTGCGGCTTTCCCGGTTGGCGCGCGGTATCGATTCTCGACCGGTCACTCCCGAACGCGAGGCCAAGAGCGTGTCGGCGGAAACCACGTTCGAGCGTGACCTTGCCGGCTTCCGCGCCATGGAGCGGCGGTTGTGGCTCCTTTGTGAGAAAGTGTCAGCCCGACTCAAGTCTGCGGATCTCGCCGGGTCTACCATCACGCTGAAGCTCAAGAGCGCCGATTTTCGCCTGCGCGCTCGCGCGGGCACGCTGAACGATCCGACCCAGCTCGCGGCGAGAATTTTCGCCGCCGGACGCGATCTCCTCCTGCGCGAAACCGACGGAACGCGGTTTCGGCTGATCGGCGTCGGGGTCTCCGAACTCGTGGCCGCGGACAAGGCGGATCCGGTCGATCTCTTCGACCCGAAAGCCTCGCGCGCGGCCGCGGCCGAGCATGCGCTCGATCGGCTGCGCCAAAAATTCGGACGCGCGGCGATCGTCCGGGGGCTCGCGTTCGAGGCGGACGAGGAAGTGTAGGCGGCGCGCGCGGCGCACCGCCGGCTTTACTGGCAGGGCTTGGTATCCCTGAGCTCGAGCGAGGTCATGTCGCCGCTCACCGCAAAATCCCCGTAGTCGAGGACCAGCGCCCGCGAGATGCCGTTGTCGTAAAGCTCGAAGCTGATGGAATAGACCGGTGTCTGTTCGCCGCTCTGATTGTTCTTGTCGAAATAGCTGATGGTGACGGGCCAGCGATCGAGATCGGCAAGAGCGGATTGGCTCGCGGCCGCGTCCGTCGGCGCGCGCTCGTTGGGCGCAATCTTGCGGCCGATCACGGTCAGCGATTGATAGATCTTCTGGCCGTTGTCGGAGCCGTCGTAGACGTCGATCTGCAGTAGCGATTTTCCTGCATGCGCGGCAGCGAGGATGTCGCGCATGTGCTCGGTCGGGAACACCGCCCCGCCGGCATTGAATTGCTTCTGCTCGGGCTTGCTGAGCTTGACCGTAACGCCGTCGGGCTGGCGCTCGGCGTTGCCGTCGACGTTCTCCACCATGCGATCGTCGAGGAAATTCTGCGACGTGAAACGGAAGCTCTTGGCTTCGGCATCCTCCCAGCTCGTGGCGCGCAGATCGCTGAGCGCCGTCTTGCCTTCTCCGCTGTCGAGCGAAGTGACCTGCCGGAACTGCAGGCCATAGCCTTCGCACGCGCTCGAAAAATCGTAGACGATGCGTCCGCGCACTGCTTCCAGCGACCGCTTGCCCCGGGAGTTCGCGAGCTTGAGGTCGTAGATCGCCAGATGCGAGGCGAGCGCGGTACCTCCGGCCTGCGGCTCCGCCCGTGGCGTTGCGCAAATCGCGCCGGCGGCGAGCAAGCCCATCATCAGGGCGAGAGCGGCGCAGCGCAAGCGGGTTGTCGCGATCATGAAACCCGGCCTCCGTTGAGTCCGGCGGAACATAGGCAGGTTGCTGGGCCGCCGCAACCGCGTGCGGCTGCGCCGCTTGCGCGCGAGCATTCGATCGGCGCAGAGTGCGCCACTCCGCTGCGGCGGCTCGCTGCCCAAGATGCTGGCGCGCGGAACCGAGGAGGGCGTCATGGCCGGAACCGTGGAAAAAAAGCTCAACGAACTGGGGCTTTCGCTCCCTCAGCCAAAAGCCCCCGTCGCCAACTACGTTCCCTTCGTGCGCACGGGAAATTTCATGCTGGTTTCGGGACAGCTCTGCTTCGACTCTGCGGGCAAGCTCGTCGCGAAAGGCAGACTCGGCGGGGAAGTGTCGATCGAGGACGGCAAGCTCGCCGCGCGCGCCTGTGCGATCAACCTGCTCGCGCAGATCAAGGCCGGGCTCGGCGACCTCGACAAAGTGATCCGCGTGGTGCGGCTGGGCGGTTTCATCAATTCGGCGCCGGGCTTCGTCGACGGACCCCAGGTCATGAACGGCGCATCCGATTTGATGGTCGCCGTGTTCGGCGACAAGGGCCGGCATGCGCGCACGACGGTCGGCGTATCGGCGCTGCCGCTCGATGCGGCCGTCGAGGTGGAAGGCTCCTTCGAGGTCGATTGAGCGCGCGCCTCGGGATGGCTGGTCTCGACTGGCTGATTGCCCGGCCCATTGCCCATCGCGGGCTCCACGACGCCGCGGCGGGCATCGTGGAGAATACGCCGTCCGCCGTCGCGGCGGCCGTTGCCGCCGGCTATGCCGTCGAGGTCGATCTGCAGGTCACGGCCGACGGGGATGGCGTCGTGCATCACGACGACGTGCTCGGTCGAGTGACGGAGGGGAGCGGCCGCATCGATGCCCTCACGGCGGCGCAGCTCGAGACCGTCGCATTTCACGCCACCGCAGACCGGATGCTGACGATCGGCGAGCTCTGCGATCTGGTCGCGGGGCGTGCCGCGCTGGTGCTGGAGCTCAAGAGCCGCTATGACGGCGACCCGCGTCTCGTCTCCCGCGTTGCGCAGATGCTGCGAGGTTACGCGGGCGCGGCCGCCGTCATGTCGTTCGACCCTAGTCAGATCGCCATGCTGCGCGCGCTTGCGCCGGCCCTCGCGCGCGGGCTCGTTGCCGAGCGCCGGCCCCGCCGTTCTGCGCGCGAGCACGCTCTCGGCTATTTGCGGCACGTCGCAGCCGCAGCTCCGCAGTTCGTCGCCTACGCGGTCAACGACCTGCCGGCCGCGGTACCGCTGCTGGCCAGGCACGTTTTCCGGCTGCCGCTGTTGACCTGGACGGTGCGCAACGACGCGCAGCGGCGAACTGCGCAACGCTTTGCCGATCAGATGATCTTCGAGGGATTCAGGCCTTGAACCCGGAGCGACGAAACGCCGCCTGGACGGCGAAATTCAGCTCGGTGGTACTTGCGATTGCTGCGGGAAACTGGGATGCGCAAATCGCGGGCCGAAGGAAATGATGCGCGAAGACGCCGCCGCCGAGCTGACGATCCGGATTTTGCCGGCGATCGCCGAGATTGCCGCCGCGCAATGGGATGCTTGCGCCAATCCGGCCGTGCGCGATTTCAAACCGGCACCCGGCTGTCCTGCGTCGGAGCCGGCCGATCCGCTGCGCGCGGAATCGAAATCTGAAGAATTGGAATCAAGTCCGTTTCTCGCACATGGTTTTTTGCATGCGCTGGAGGCTTCGGGCTCCGCCACCGCGCGAACCGGATGGCAGCCGCAACACCTGGTCGCGCAGACGCCGGCGGGGCAGGTCTTGGGCGTGCTGCCGTGTTATCTGAAATCGCATTCTCGCGGCGAGTACGTGTTCGATCACGGCTGGGCCGATGCTTATGAACGTGCGGGCGGGCGGTACTATCCGAAACTGCAAGTATCGGTGCCGTTCACGCCGGTGCCGGGCCGCCGCCTCTTGGTCGCGCCCGGAATACAGGCACAAACCATCCGCGAGGTGCTCGCCGCGGGCCTGATCGAGCTCTGCCGAATTCGCGATGCCTCTTCCGTCCACGTGACGTTCGCGAGCGCGGCCGAATGGCAGCTGCTCGGCAGCCAAGGATTCCTGCAGCGCACGGACCAGCAGTATCATTGGTTCAACGCCGGCTACGGCTCGTTCGACGACTTCCTGGCCGCGCTTGCCGCGCGTAAGCGCAAAATCATCCGCCGCGAGCGCCGGGATGCCCTGCCGGCGGGAGTCGAGGTGGTCTGGCTAACCGGATCCGATCTGACCGAAGCCGCATGGGACGCGTTCTTCGCGTTCTACATGGAGACCGGCTCGCGCAAATGGGGCCGCCCCTACCTGACCCGCACATTCTTTTCGCTCATCGGCGAAGCCATGGCTGATCGCATTCTCCTGATCATGGCGCGGCGCGCCGGCCGTTTCATCGCGGGCGCACTGAATTTCATCGGTTCCCATGGGCTCTACGGCCGGCATTGGGGCGCGATGGAGCACCACCCGTTCCTGCATTTCGAGCTCTGTTATTATCAGGCAATCGAATATGCGATCGCCCAACGGATCGCCCGGGTCGAGGCCGGCGCGCAGGGCGAGCACAAGATCGCGCGCGGCTATGTCCCGGTCACGACCTATTCGGCGCATCACATCGCCGACCCAGCGTTGCGGCGGGCGATCGCCGACTACCTGCGGCGCGAGCGCGCCTATGTCGAGGCCGCCGGCCGCGAGCTTGCCGCCGCCGCCCCGTTCCGGCGAGATGTTCGGATCGAGAGCGGCTGATGCGCGCGCTTGACGCACGCGGTTTGGGCTGCGAGAGAGCCCGCGGCGCGCCCGCGCAAGCGTGGAGGAATGCATGCCGACCTACGACGACGGGAATATCTTCGCGAAAATTCTGCGCGGCGAAATGCCGGCATACAAAGTCTACGAGGATGAGAAATCGCTGGCCTTCCTGGACATCATGCCGCGTTCGCCCGGCCACACGCTGGTGATCCCCAAGAACAAGGCGCGTAACATTCTCGACGCGGCGCCGGAGGATCTTTGCCACGTGATGCAGGTCGCGCAGAAAATCGCGCGCGCGTCGATGAAAACGTTCCAGGCCGAAGGCGTCACGATCCAGCAATTCAACGAATCCGCCGGCGGACAGGTCGTGTTCCATCTGCACGTCCACATCATTCCACGCAAATCAGGGGTGGCGTTGAAGCCGCCGGCAAGCGAGCGCGAAAAGCCCGAGGTGCTGGCGGAGCAGGCGAAGCGCTTGAGCGCCGCCCTCGCCACGACGTGACAACGAGCGAAGCAGGATTTGAGTCGGATAAGGAAGATCGGGCCCGATGAGTTACTCTGAGCTGTCATTCCGGCCGAGCGCGAAGCGCGAGAGCCGGAACCCATGAACACGGACTGAGCGTGGGTGCCGGACGACAATTCTATCCCTACATTCTCGCGCGCCGCCGACACGGGACCCTGTACATTGGCGTCACAAATGATTTGGTCCGAAGAACCTATGAACATCGAATCAAAGCCGTTCCCGGTTTTACCAAGCGCTACGCTGTCGATCGGCTCGTCTACTACGAAATTTTTGATGATCCGGTCTCGCAATCACCCGGGAAAACCAAATGAAGAAATGGCGGCAGGATTGGAAAATCGCGTTGATTGAGGAACAAAATCCAGATTGGCGCGATCTCTTCGATTCAATAGCCCAATGGGCATAGATCGGTGTTCATAGGTTCCGGCTCTCGCGCTTCGCGCTCGGCCGGAACGACTGGTTTGGTATCCGACCCGAGGCGCTGCGCGCCGCGCGGTCCGGGGAACGCGAGCTGCCTTCAGCTAAACCTTGATCAGCGGCACCTTGGGGACGGAGCCGCGGCGCGGGCCCTCGCCTTTCGGGCCCGCGGGCTTCGGCCGGCGCGGCACGCTCGGTCGCCGCTTCTTCTGGGCGCGGCGCGGCTCGGGCAGCCGTTCGGGCTTCGGCGTCACCGGCCCGTCGAGATATTCGAAGCCGAGCTTCTCTGCGCCCTCGTCTTTGACCACGATCACCCGCACGTGGCCGCCGGCCTTGAGCTTGCCGAACAGGACCTCGTCGGCGAGCGGCTTCTTGATGTGCTCCTGAATGGTGCGGGCCATCGGCCGCGCGCCCATCTGCTCGTCGAAGCCGTGCGCGATCAGCCATTGCGTAGCCTCTTCGGAGAGCTCGATGCTGACCGCGCGATCCGCGAGCTGCGCTTCGAGCTGCATGACGAATTTCTCGACCACGCGCGCGATCACCGCGGGCGTGAGATGCGCGAAGGTGATGATCGCGTCGAGCCGGTTGCGGAATTCCGGCATGAACATGCGGTTGATCGCCTCGATGTCGTCGCCCTCGCGCTTCGATTTGGTGAACCCGTAGGCCTGCTTGGCGAGCTCGGATGCGCCGGCATTCGTGGTCATGATCAGCACCACGTTGCGGAAATCGACCTGCTTGCCGTTGTGGTCGGTGAGCTTGCCGTGATCCATGATCTGCAGCAGCACGTTGAACAGATCCGGATGCGCCTTCTCGATCTCGTCGAGCAGCAGCACGCAGTGCGGATGCTGGTCGACCCCGTCGGTGAGCAAGCCGCCCTGGTCGAAACCGACATAGCCGGGCGGCGCGCCGATCAGCCGCGACACGGTGTGGCGCTCCATGTACTCCGACATATCGAAGCGCAGGAGCTCGACGCCGAGCAGCGAGGCGAGCTGCTTCGCCACTTCGGTCTTTCCGACGCCGGTCGGCCCTGAGAAGAGGTAGCAGCCGATCGGCTTCTCGGGCTCGCGCAGACCGGCGCGCGCCAGTTTGATCGACGCCGCAAGCGCGTCGATCGCCTTGTCCTGGCCGTACACCACGCGCTTGAGCGTCGCCTCGAGGTGCTGCAGCACCTCGGCGTCGTCCTTGGACACGGTCTTCGGCGGGATGCGTGCCATCGTGGCGATCGTGGTCTCGATCTCTTTCAAGCCGATCGTCTTCTTGCGCCGGCTCTCCGGCAGCAGCATCTGCGCGGCGCCGGATTCGTCGATCACGTCGATCGCCTTGTCGGGCAGCTTGCGATCGTGGATGTAGCGCGCGCTGAGCTCGACCGCGGCCTTGATGGCCTCGCCCGTGTAGCGCAGCTTGTGATAGTCCTCGAAATAAGGCTTCAGCCCTTTGAGGATTTCGATCGCGTCCGGGACCGTCGGCTCGTTGATGTCGATCTTCTGGAACCGGCGCACGAGCGCGCGGTCCTTCTCGAAATACTGGCGGTACTCCTTGTAGGTCGTCGAGCCGATGCAGCGCACGGTGCCGGCAGCGAGCGCCGGTTTCAGCAGGTTGGAGGCGTCCATCGCCCCGCCCGAGGTCGCGCCCGCCCCGATCACGGTGTGGATCTCGTCGATGAACATGATGGCGTCGGGATAAGCCTCGAGCTCCTTGATGACCTGCTTGAGGCGTTCCTCGAAATCGCCGCGGTACCGCGTGCCGGCGAGCAGCGTTCCCATGTCGAGCGCGAACACGGTGGCGTTCTTGAGCACGTCGGGCACTTCGCCGTTGACGATGCGCCGCGCGAGGCCCTCGGCGATCGCGGTCTTGCCCACGCCGGCATCGCCGACGAACAGCGGGTTGTTCTTCTGGCGGCGGCACAGCACCTGGATCGTGCGGCTGATCTCGGCCTCGCGTCCGATCAGCGGATCGATCCGGCCGTCGCGCGCCTTCTTGTTGAGGTTGATGCAATAGGCTTCGAGCGCGTCGCCTTTTTTCTTGCTGTCGTCGCCCGGTTTGGTGTCGGTGTCCTCCTCGACCCCGCGCACCGGGCGGGATTCCGACAAGCCGGCCCGCTTGGCAATCCCGTGGCTGATGTAGTTCACGGCGTCGTAGCGGGTCATGTCCTGCTCCTGCAGGAAATACGCCGCGTGGCTCTCGCGCTCGGCGAAGATGGCGACGAGCACGTTGGCTCCGGTCACCTCCTCCCGGCCCGACGACTGCACGTGGATGACCGCCCGCTGGATGACGCGCTGGAAGCCGGCCGTCGGCTTGGAATCGTCGGCGCCGTCGGTCACCAGGCTGTCGAGCTCGGACTCGATGTAGGCCACGAGATTGCGGCGCAGCTTGTCGAGATCGACGTTGCACGCCCGCATCACCGCAGCTGCGTCCTGATCGTCGATCAGCGCCAGCAGCAGGTGCTCGAGCGTCGCGTATTCGTGATGCCTCTCGTTGGCAAGCGCCAGCGCCCGATGAAGCGATTGCTCGAGGCTTCGGGAAAACGTGGGCATTATGGCCTCTTCATCTCTGGCCGTGTCATTTCTTCTCCATCACGCATTGCAGCGGGTGCTGGTGCTTGCGGGCGAAGTCCATGACCTGCGTGACCTTGGTCTCGGCAACCTCGTAGGTGAACACGCCGCATTCGCCGATCCCATGATGGTGCACGTGCAGCATGATTCGTGTGGCGCTATCGCGGTCCTTGTTGAAAAACCGCTGCAGCACGTCCACCACGAATTCCATCGGCGTGTAGTCGTCATTGAGCAGAAGCACTCGATACATGTTCGGCCGCTTCACCTGCGGCCGGGTCTTGGTGATGACCGCGCTTCCCGGAGCACCGGGTACTCCCGATTCCCCGCCGCGGCGCTTGCGATCGTCATCTCCCATCCGGGGCCGCAAGCCGGTCGCCCCAATTGCGTTTCGGTCCATGGTCAGATCGCCCGACCGGGTCGTCCTAGTCGCGTGAGATGTCGACACCGAAGCGGGATGTCGACGCCCCAGGTGATCATGCTGCCGATCATGCCGCAAAGCGACACGAAGCGAAATGCCGAAGGGAATAATAGGCATTGGCCTGGCACAGTTCCAGACTTGACAGAACTCCTCCGCACCGATGTCCCCATTCGGCTCTCGCGTCATTGCGCGCAAGCTCCGAGAAGATCGCCGCCGAGTCGAGCGGCGCCTTGTCGCATTGTACACCGAGATCGGGCGAATGCTGGACGTGCCAAGCGAATTCAAACCCGCCTTCTCACCGGCGGGCTGCACCGCTACAGAGCCGCTGGCGGTCCGTGGTGGCGAGATGGCGCATCTGCGACGCAGCCGCAGCATCGGCGCGCTTCTTGGTCAACGCAGACGATCCACGAAAGTGCCGCTGCGATTCGCGTGGCGGGCCCCGCGGCGCCAGGGCTTCGCCGTGGCGCATCGGGCAGCAGGAGCTATCCCAGATCGAGCTGTGGCAGCATTGGCGCGAGGCGAGTCCTGTCTTTTTTGCGCCGTAATGGTCCGGTCCTGTCCCGCCCGAATCCTTAACGCTTTCGCAACCGCGCCGTCCTAGCGTCATTGTTTGCCGTCCTTGGGACCGGCTTGGGCCGTGGCGTGGGAGCGTCCGGCGTTTTGGCGAGACTCCCTGCCGGACCGGTGAGTGGCAAGCCTGTTTCGCCGGTGGTGCCGGGAGCAAGACGGACAGGGTCGTCGGGTGCGGCGCTCAGCGCATCCTGCGGTCGAGGGACGGGGAAAATTGATGCGCGGCGATCATCCTCCAATCCTGCCCGCACTTCGCCGAGCCGTTCTAGGCTTTGCCTTCCTCGCCATCGTCGCTGCCTGCGTGGCCGATCCGGCGGACGCGCGCGCGCGCCGGCATCGCGGCGGCAACGGCGGTTACCAGCCGCCCTACGCGGCCATCGTGGTCGACGCCAATTCCGGCCGCGTGCTTCACGCAAGCAATGCCGACAGCCTGCGCCACCCCGCATCGCTCACCAAGATCATGACGCTCTATCTGTTGTTCGAGCAGATCGAGGTGGGAAGGTTCAGGCTCGATTCGCGGCTGCCGATCTCGGCGCATGCGGCAGCCCAGGAACCCTCGAAGCTCGGCCTCGAATCCGGACAGAGCATCGCGACGGAAGATGCCATCAAGGCGGTGGTCACGAAATCCGCTAACGACATCGCGGTCGCGATCGCTGAAGCGATTGCGGGCAGCGAGGAGGAATTTGCCCGGTTGATGACGCGCAAGGCGCATGCGCTCGGCATGACCCGCACGGTCTATATGAATGCGTCCGGCTTGCCGGATGACGAGCAAGTCACGACCGCGCGCGACCAGGCGCTGCTCGGGCGCGCCATCCAGGATCGATTCCCCAGGTACTATCGCTATTTCGCGACCTCGAGCTTTCACTTCCGTGGAATGGACATGCGCAACCACAATCATTTGCTGGGGCGCGTCCAGGGCATCGACGGCATCAAGACCGGCTATACGAGGGCATCAGGATTCAACCTGGTCTCTTCGGTGCGCCGCGGCGGCCGCCACCTCGTTGCGGTCGTGTTCGGCGGCGCCTCGAGCGGCGCGCGCGATGCGCGCATGCGCGATCTGATCGAGCAGAACATCGCCGAGGCCGCGACCCAGCGCAGCGTGGCGACGATCGCCGAAGCGATCGAGACCGAGGCTCCGCGCGCGAACACGCGTATCGCCGCCGCCGACGCGTCAGCCCGCGCACCGGCTGTCGAGCCTCCTGCAGCAAAGCCGGCCGCGGAAGCTGCGGCGGCAAGGACCGGCTCGGCCGATCCCATTCAGCCGATCTCGGTGAAAACGATCAGCGTGCGTTCGCGCACTGCTCAGAATCCCGCCTTCGGTGCGCTGGTCGCGCCCGCGCCGCAGGCCAATCTGATGCCGATGCAATGGACCGTGCCCGTAGCCGTGCCGGCCGCCTCGGCGGCGCAACCTCCAACTGGTCCCGAGCAGGTCAGCGCCGCGCCAGCAGCGGTCGCCCCCGCCGCGGCCCCGGTCATCCCGGCCGCCTCGCCAGGCCCGCTTCCGCCTCCGCCCGGCGCGCGTCCGGGCATCCTCGGCACTCTGCCGGCCCAGACTGTCGCGCCGCAAAGCGAAACGGCTCCGACAAACGTGCCGGTCGCCGCGCTCGCTGCGCTACCTGCGGCGCCGGCGCCACGAACCACGGCGCCGCGCGCGGGCTGGATGATCCAGCTCGGTGCCTTCGCGGACGAAGGGGAGGCGAGGCAGCGGCTGCGGACGGCCCAGAACATGGCGCAAACTCTGCTCGCCAACGCCGACGGGTTCACGGAACGGGTCGTGAAGGGCTCCAAGGAGCTTTATCGGGCGCGCTTTGCCGGATTCGACAAGGAAAAGGCCGAAGCGGCCTGTCATTATTTCAAACGTAACGATATTGCCTGTATGACTCTCAAGAACTGAAAACGAGAAATCGGGGATGGCGTCGGGACGGGAGTCGCTGAGTGGTGTTGCGTCAGGAGTCCTCAGCGATGACGGCGAAGAAGAACATCTTTGGCCTCATTGATCCGGGCCGCGAGATACGTCGACCCCCCCTGGTCGGGATGCAATTTCTTCATGAGAGTCCGGTGCGCGCGCCCGATTTCCTCGGGACTGGCACCGGGCTGAAGGCCAAGGATCTGATAGGCCTCCTCCTGGGTCATTGGCCCGCTGCGCGCCGCCCCGCTGCTCCCCGCTGGCGCATCAGCCTTCGCGTGCTCACGCCAGCCGGGCTCCCGGCGGTCAAGATACGTTGCAAGTAGCTCACGGCTTTCCTCGTCGATCTCGCTCAGCAGCCCAAGCAGGGTCGGAATGTCGAGGGCGTCGAGGCCGACACCCTCTTGCCGGCCTGCGAGAATGCGGCCGCGCATCGTGCCCGTGTCGTGGTCGAGCTCCATTTCCAGGAATGCCGAGCGTACGCGGGAGATCTGTCCCGGGCTTTTCTGGCCGCGACGGCTCCATCCCATTCCGCGCGGCCAGAGTCCCAGCAGCGCCAGCCCGGCAATGCCGAGCGGCAGCGCGATGCCGACCTTGCCAAGGGCGACGAAGATCACCGCGCCGGCCAGGGCCGCGGTGCCGGCCGAGGTCCTCAGGACCCGGGCCGCGACCTTCGGATCGGTTTTGGTGAAGGCGTTGAGCGCCCACAGCAACAAGATGAGAGCGAGTATGCCGAGAAGAACGGCGGCCATGTTTACTTGAGCTGCTCGAGTAGAAGGGTCGCGGTTCCGCGGCGGGCCGAGAGATCCGCCAGCGCTTTGAGCCCGCCGGCCGCATAGACCGCGACCGCACGCAGCAGCTCGGCAAGCTGGTGCGCGGCGCCGGCGTCGAAGCGGCAATACGCGCCGCGGGTGAGCCGGGCGATTTCGCGAAATGCCTGCTCGGCGACGGGATCGCCGCCCTCCTGGAACAGGAACACCGGAACGCCGCGCAGCCCGAGCTCGCCCGCGGCCGCGGCGAGCGAATCCAGCGCCTCCTCCATGGCGTCACCGATGAACACCAGCGCTTGAACCTTGGCTCTTTCGGTCTCGCGGCGCGCATGCGCCAGAATCTTGCCGATCTGCGTGTGGCCGCCGCGGCAGTCGATCCGGCTCATCAGCGCGGCCAAATGCTCGCCATTCGATACCCAGCCCGAGGCCCGGCACTCGCCGAAACCGCGGTAATAGACCAGCTGGACGTCGAGGCCGCCGATCGATGCTGCTTCCCGGAACATCTCGGCCTGCAGTCGGCACGCAGTGTCCCACGTCGGCTGCCGGCTCATGGTGGCGTCGAGCGCGAAAATCAGCCGGCCGCGCCGGCCGGGTTCGGTTGCAGGGCCGAGTGAGCGGGCGCGCTTCAGGAAGGCCGCGATCTCGGCCTGGGACGCGGTCTGCACCGGCTCTTTGCCGGCCTTGGCCGGGGCCGGCGGATCGCCGGACTGGTTTTTGGCCATCGATCAGCCTCATCTGCGAGGCGGCAAGCGGATGTTATCCGCAATCTAGGTGGCGTGCCCGCCGGGTCGACACAATGGGGTCGAGCCACGTGCGGCGACAGTGGCTGCGCTGCCCCCACTTGCCACGGCAGCAGAGCGGCGGCGCGTCAATCGGCGAGGATGTCGTGGATCTCGAGAGGCTTGTCGAGCGAGGCGAACCATTCCGCGCGAGCCGCTGCGCGGCGCCGGCCGCGCTCATCGAGCGGCAGCTTGAGCGCGTCGATCAGGGTCCTGACCTCCTGGCGCGCGGTCACGTGGGACAAGTTGGGTCGCACCCCGAGCGTTGACTCGTCGAGGTCGTCGAGCGCCGTCAGTCCGCGCGGGAAGAACTCGCGGTACACGACCCGTTCGGCAAAGCCTTCGGCCAGCCGGAACCCCAGGCGCAATCCGAGCTCGTTGAGGCTCTCACCCACGAGCCGCTTGTTGCGGGAGCCCAGGGTCGACAGCCGATTGCGGATGACGACCCAGTCGGTCAGGCCGCCGTCGACAAGGCGGCGCTGGCGGCGCGCCTCGCGCGCCATTTCCGCATAATGACCGATGCCCGTCACGGCGAACGTGGCCGGATCGACCGAGCCCAGCACGTCGAAATCCAGGAAGCTGTCGTTGAGCGGAGTGACGAGCGTATCGGCCATCGAATGGGCTAGTCGCATCAGGTAGCTGTCGGTCGCCGGCGTGTCGATGACCAAAAAATCGTGGCAGTGCTCGACGGCGGTAATTGCTTCCGCAAAGCAGGCGAATTCCGCCGCCTCGTTCTGCTCCACGTTGGCGCCGGAGGCCCGGATGATGTGGTGGTGGGCGGGCAGCTCGAGCGCGGCGCCGGCCCGTTTTGCCCAGGCGCGGCGGTTCTCGACATAATGCGTCAGGCTCTTTTGGCGGCTGTCGAGGTCGATGCTGGCGACCCGCTGCCCGGCCTTGAGCAGGGCCACGATGACATGCATCGAGGTGGTCGACTTGCCCGAGCCGCCCTTCTCGTTCCCCAGCACGATCACGTGCGCGGAACGCGGCAAACCCACCGGCGCCTGCAGCATAACGCCACTCCCCGACCGCCATCATTCTCCGAATCGATTTGCCTCGGCGTCAAGCGAATGTACACGTCGCCTGAATTTTTTTAGTTAAATTCGACGCGCAAAAAGCAGGATCTCCGCAGCGTCGTGGCCCGCGAAAGCGGGCCACCCAGTAAACAACCGTGGCTACTGGGTCGCCCGGACAAGCCGGGCGAAGAACTGGGCGTTACAGCAGCCCGAGGTCGCTGAGCTCGCGCCGCAAGCGTTCCGGCATCCTCTTAGCGCCGGGTGCCGCCCGATCGAGATCCTTCGGCGCGCTCCTGGTCTCGAGATAACGCCAGCCCTGAAAGGCCCGAAACGGGCGCGGCTGGGTGAGCACCAGCTTGGGCTCGAGCACGAGGCGGCAGCGGCCGATCCCGTCGCGATCCCGGAACGGCCGTACGTCGAGAAGCCGTTGCCGGCACAAGATCTCGCAGCGGATCACCCAGTAGAGCGAGCCGCCGTCGACGAGCTCCGCCGCGCGCTTCGGCACCATGCGGGTGATATGCCAATGCTCGAGCGGCAGCCTGCGCCGTTTCTTCTCCTGCAGTTTCTCGCGGATCCAGTCGCGCAGGTCCCCGACGCTGTCGCAGCCGACGCAAAGCTTGATGAGATGCAAGGCCATGCGATCAAGCCTCGGGAGGTTTCGCCTCGATGCGCATCACTCTCGCGCCCTCGGCGATTTGACCCCCGGGGCTCGTCGAGATTTCAGCGACCATGCCGTCGATCGGCGCCAGCAAGGCGTGCTCCATCTTCATGGCCTCGATCACGGCGAGGCGCTGCCCCTTGCTCACCGATGCACCGGGGCCGACCAGGATGGCAAGCACCTTCCCGTGCATCGGCGCAACAACCAGGCCGCCGGTATCGAGATGTTCGACATCGATCGCCTCCGCGTCCTGGACGCGCACCACCGTCTGACGTCCGCGGTGCAGGACATAGACCGCGCTGTCGGCTTCGAAGCTCGCGGCATCGGGCGCCGCCGCGGCGCCCTCGATCAACACTGAAATTCCCTCGGCACCGAAGCTCACATCTGCCAATGCCGGCGCGCCATTGATCGAGACCGGCACGGATAGTGCGCGCCGGCCGCAGAGCTGGAAGGCGTCGTTTGCGTCCCAGGGTGACGCGGCGCCTTCCGAATTGGACCGGGCGCGCACGGCGATCCGCTTGGCCTCTCCGGTCAAGAGATCCGCGACGCCTTTGGCGGCACCGGCCAAGTCGGGAGGCTGCGGCACGGCGCCGAGCGCGGGCAAATTGCGATCGATGAAGCCGGTATCGAACTTCGCTTCGCGGAATCCTCGGGCCCGGCAAAGCGCCGCGAGGAAGGCGATATTGGTGTGCGGTCCGGCGACGAGCGTGCGATCGAGTGCCGCGGCCAAACGATCGAGCGCTTCGCTGCGCGTAGAGGCGTGCGCGATCACCTTGGCGATGAGGGGATCGTAGAACGGCGTGATCTGCGTCCCGCGCTCGACGCCCGCATCGACGCGAATGCCGTCGCTGTCCGGAAACTTCGCGGCGATGATCTTGCCGGTCGACGGCAGGAAGCCCTTGGCGGGATCCTCGGCATAGACGCGCGCCTCGACGGCGTGCCCCTCGAGGACGATGTCCTGAGATGGGAGCTTTTCGCCGGCCGCGACCCGAAACTGCAATTCGACGAGATCGAGGCCCGTCACCGCTTCGGTCACCGGGTGCTCGACCTGCAGTCGCGTATTCATCTCCATGAACCAGAACGCATCCTGGCGAAGCCCTCGCGAGCCGTCGGCGATGAACTCGACCGTGCCGGCGCCGACATAGCCGACCGCCCTCGCGGCTTCGACCGCCGCCTTACCCATCGCAGACCTCAGTGCGGCCGTCATGCCGGGCGCGGGCGCTTCCTCGATCACCTTCTGATGGCGGCGCTGGAGCGAGCAATCGCGCTCGAACAGATGCATGGCAGTGCCGTGCCGATCGGCGAACACCTGGATTTCGATGTGGCGCGGCGAGGCGACATACCGCTCGATCAGAACCCTGCCGTCGCCGAACGCCGATTGCGCTTCGCGTACTGCCGACTGCAGCGCAGGGGCGAACTCGGCTGCGGCATCGACCCGCCGCATGCCTTTCCCGCCGCCGCCCGCAGAGGCCTTGATCAGCACCGGATAGCCGATCTCGCGCGCCCGCTCGGCCAGGAAGTCCAGATCCTGGCGTTCGCCGTGATAACCCGGCACGACCGGCACGCCTGCGCGCTCCATCAACGTCTTGGCCTTGTCTTTCAGTCCCATGGCCCGGATCGCGGCAGGCGGGGGACCGACGAAGAGGATGCCGGCAGCCGCGCAGGCTTCGGCGAACTCGGGATTCTCCGAGAGAAAGCCGTAGCCGGGGTGGATGCACTCCGCCCCCGTCCGGCGCGCGATCGCGATCAGCTTGTCGATCGCGAGATAGCTTTCGGCAGCCGGCGGCGGCCCGAGCCGATGCGCCTCGTCGCAAATCCGGGTGTGTGGCGCGCCCGCGTCCGCGTCGGAATAGACGGCGATCGAGCGTATTCCGAGCTTTCTTGCGGTGCGCGCGATGCGGCAGGCGATCTCGCCGCGATTGGCGATGAGGACCGATGCGAACATGCCCGCTCCTCATCCTCCGCGCGGAAACGGCAGGCCGACGATGCGGAGGCTCATTGCGGCGGCGGCTCGGTCCCGGCGTTGGCGGCAGGCGGGCCGATGGGAATCGGTGGCGGCGGGGGCTGCGTCTGCGCCCGCGCTGGACGTCCCGGCGCCGCCGCCGGTGCCGGTCGCTTTTGCAGGCCTGCTCCGGGAGGCGGAACGCTGCCCGTGCTGCCCGGCAGCGAAGGCTCCTCGGTCATGATGCTGATCGGAGGAATCGAGGCCGCCGACGGGAAATTGATGCTGCTCCCGGTCGTGGGCGCCTGGCTGGGCGGGGCCGGCGGCAAAGACGCGACCGGGGCGGCGGCAGGTGCCGCGGCCCCGGCCGCCGCACCCGGGACGGCGGATGCCGCCGATTGGGCCCAGGACCCGGAATGCCGGGCCACGAGAGCCTCGAGCGTGCGCGCCTTGAGATGGGCGCTGATGCGGCTCGTATCGGCGAACAGCGCAAATTTTTCGCACTTTGCGGCGCTGCATCCCTGCCTCGCCAGTACTTGCGCGACAAAACCGAACGGATCTGTCTCCAGCCGACCACGCAGCGCCGCGAGCGCGGCGTCGTACTCGGGGTCCACGCCGTACGCAAGGCCGTCCGAGAGCAGCGCGAGACTGTCCGCCACGAAGGCGGTCGCGGCTGCCGCGGTTTCCGGGCTGGCGAAGATCGCCTTCTCGCACGCGGCCAGCACGGCCTCGGTCAAGCTCCCGTGGAGGCAGGCGAGCGGCGAGCCGGGAGCGCTCGCGCGGGCGCTCAGTTCTGCGATGCGCCGATCGAGCGCATGGCGCTCATCGGCACGGTCGCGTTCGGCCGTACGGCCGAGGAAGCTCCACGCCGCCGCCACCGCCAACAGAAGCAGGCCCACGCGAACGACGGGACCGAGCACACGAGGCACGGCTTCTGCCCATCGCGCGCGGTAGATCGCCAGCAGCAATACCAGAAGCAGCGATCCGATCAGGATCACCAGCTGCCAAATCGCAAACGTCACCGTCCCGGCCGCAACATCGATGTCGGGCACAAGCATGCAACATCCACCGCTACGCCCCGCGCCAGTATCGCGCAGCCCGATCCGCCTTACCACCCTTGGGCGGCAACGGCCATTCTAGAATGGCGCCGCCCGGCGTATTCTCCGCCGGCCACCGGATGCGTGGGCGCATCGAGCCATCCGGGTCGCCGATGCATCCGCGCAAGACTGTCGGCCCCGGGTCATGGCCGACCGGAAAAGCGAGAGGGGTCCGATGCAGCGCCCGCGCATGTTGGAAGCCCTGGCCGCCGGTTGGCTGGTCCTTGCCGGCCCGGCTGCTCCGGCCGATGCGCAAGCCCCAGCCGGCTCGCCTGTTTCTGCAGGCCCCGTCGAGGCCGCGCTCATCGAGGATCTCGCCATC
>JBKPDF010000042.1:0-35481 GCA_046727735.1 Pseudomonadota bacterium
CAGAACCCGTAAAGCGTGATGTAAGGGATCACCACGAAATGGCCGAGTAGCGCGAGCACAGCCAGTACCAGCGAGACCAGGAATATCGGCATCGTTGGTGCGTGAAGATCGATATTCATATCCGCCTCCAATTCGCGACCGATAGCGTCGATGACGCCGCGCAGCCGGCGCAAGAGCGAGTGAGCTTCCGTGTGATTAAGGTTGCCCTTGTGCCATTCGGCCGTGTCGGCCTTCATGGTTTCAAGCATCGGCGCCTCCTGGGCGCGCGATCCAGCGCAGCCTCGATGTCGTCGTGTGCGGCGGCGTACTTGGCGAATGCGGCGTTGGATGTCAGCTTGTGCTCTGGCAGCCCAAGTTCCTCCAATGCGATCCGCCCCAGGCTCCTGCTCGGCTCACCGCGGCAGTCACGATCCGCCAGGGCGCCAACAATTGCGTCGATGCGCCCGCTAATCGGAATCCCATCGCGCACGTTGAGCTTTCCAAGCTCTCTTATCTCATCGCGGACCGACCACATTCGGCTTCTCCAAATCAAGGGGGTTGCCGCCCAGCGTTACCTCGCCGACGCGGCGATGCGGTGGCGCGTGGTACGGCTTGCTCGCAGCGAGATGCGCGATGGTCCTCAGAGTTGGGTCTACGCTCTCCCAGGTTTTGGCCAGCACCGGGAAGCGCATTATCAGTCCCGCAGAGCCGTGGGCCATGAGATAATCGAGAATGAATTCTGCCAAGTAATCGAGCCGTTGCGATTCAGGAATGGCCGCCGCCAGCACATGGTGGTGGCCTTCTGTCTTACTATGAGGGAAGGGCATTTCGTCTCCTTAGCTCAGTTGTCGAATGGCCTCACGCACATCATCAACGGCGTCGTTGAACGTACCGGGCTTGTGTTTGCGTTCGGGGCGGGGCTGACCGCCGTGCGGGGCACCCGATAGGGACGCATTGGCCGCCCTACGTTGGTCGGCCAGCTTGGCGGCGGCGGGGCTGAGAGCCCTTAGGCGGGGGTGCGTACTGAAGGCCATCGTGTACGCCTGATCGAGATTGGTCGCCTTGCCGGCCGCCAACAGGTCACGCATGTAGGGCTTTAACACTTCGCAAAACTCGGGGGCCTTCTGCTCAAAAGCGCGCACTTCGGCTCGCGCGACAGCATTTGCCAATTACCTCACTAGGCAACTGCCGACCCTGTGAAGCCAAGTGCGCAATCGCGACATCGTGGGCGCTGGCCAAATCATGCGCGTGGCCGCTGGCAAAGCGTGGATCATGACCTGCCGCACCTCGGGATGCACCAAGCCCCCATAGTTGGGATTTTGCTCAAACGCAGCAATGTCGCGCGCTGCTTGGTACTGCCCTATCTGGTCCTGAATTGCCTCGGGCGACATCTGCTGCTGCGCCCCGGCTTGAACAAGACCGTAGTGTTGGGCCAGAGCCGTGAAATCGACGCCGCGCTGGCGAGCATTTTCAATCAGGTTGGCGACGTAGCCGACCGGATTCTGCGAATAGTTCTGGTTATGCTGCAACAGGTGCCGAATTCCCTCAGTCTCGGACTTGAATCCGAGCTTGGCTAGCTCCGGCTTGACCGCGCCGATCATGTCCTCGATGGCTTTGTATCGCTCGCGGAACTTTTCAAATCCCTTGGACGATTCCTGCTCACGGCGCTCGAACTCGCCGGCAAGCAGGTTCTTTTCCTCCGGCGATAGTCTTTGGTCGAGAACCAACTTATTAAGCAGCTCACGCGCCTGCTTAGACATCGCGGCCGGTGCCTTCTGCGGCTGCATCCCATCGATGGCGGCATCAACCTGTGCCGAAACTTCTTCGACGCGCTCGTCCTGCTGTGCAGCCTTGGGAGCAAAACGGCCACGGTCGTCGCGTGTTCGCCCCCTGCGCTCGATCTCTCGTTCGGCCCGCGGCCCATCAATCCGCGCTGCGATCTTTTCAGCAATGCGTTGCGTTTCTTCATCCGCCTGCGGCTGCGGTTCTGGCGGCGGCGAGGCCGGCTCGGGGGCCTCCGGCGTGTAGCCACCGCCCTCAAGCTGTCTAACAGCAGCCCGCACGTCATCTTCGGCGTGATCAATCATCACGTCAGCCATATCAAATCAAACTCCTGCTCCCAGGGAAAAGTGAGGTCCAGGTCAACGGTTAGGAGCGAGACCGTTGCCTGGACCGGCACGCGTCCGGTACATCCACGGCGCCGCGTGCAAAGGGTGCCCCCAAGTTCTCAACGGCCGAAGGGGCGCAGCCGGAAAACTCGGGGGCGTGCGCTGCGTCCCATGCGAACGCCGCGCAAACGGTGCCCCAGCGAGGTCGGAACTCACTGGGGCTGGACGTTTCATGGCGTTGCACGACCCCGACAAGGAATCCGCCACTTCACCCAAACAATCGTCAGCCGGTCGAGCCGCGACCGCCGCGCTTGATTCCGCAAGATGGATCGGGACCACGATAGCGGGGCGCGTAGCTGCTGGCGTCACCCGAAGCATGTGCATTGCCTAGTTCGCCAGCCTTACCTCCAAAGCTGGCGCTCCCATGCGAATTGCCGCGCGGGATCGCCTTGCCGTACTGAACCGCATCGCGCTTAGCCTGCGGGTTCGGTTCAATTTGCCGATAACTGCTCGCATCCTCGCCCTTCGGCGAATGGTGCTTGTGGGTGATTTGGTCGGCCGGGAACGACGAAGTTGTCGGGCCGGGACCGGAAACTGGTGAAGTTATCTTGGGCATTTTCGATTTTCCTTTAGTGAATAGCAGTGCTGAGCAGGTGCTCGCACTGGAATGTTCGGTAAAGAGCGCGTCGCCGGTCAGCTTCCAACGCACGCAGAACCTTCGCGAGCTGCGTTGGGGTTGGGTTGGCTTTAGGAGACGGCACAGCAAGCAGTCCGGGACCCGGAGGCGCCGGCAGAAAGGCAGACGGCACAACATCAGGGTCGGGGCCGTCGCCAATTTCGGAATACACGTCATTCATTCGGCAAACTCGCTCGCGTAACTTTCCACCCGTTAAGATCGTCAGGCAGTTCTATCTCGACTGCGCCGGCCTCGGGGCGAACCGCGACCATCAGGTGGTTGCCCTGTTCCCACACGAGAAAATTCGCCGGGTCGTGGCCGCGATCGCGGATCAGCAGGCGAAGACTGCTCACCGGGGACATGAGCGTGGTCGGCTGGTCGTGAGGGACAGCGCCGGAGAGCGGACCTTCGCGATGGGGACAAAAGGACGACTGGTTCTCGCCGTAGGAAAAACCGCAACTCGCGCACTGCATTATGCGGCTTCCTGAGCCGCGTTACGCCTTAAGTGGGCGCCCCTGCCGGGAGCCCTGGCGAACGGATTTTTCCCCATACGATATGGCCATAGGGCGCAAGAGACCGCCACGCATTTGCGGACCTCGGCCTCGTTGCCCGCAGAGCAATCTAGGCACTTGGCCCGGATGGCCTTAAGCAGCGGGACCTTGCTGTGGCCCTCCTCGTTCAGGGCTTCCGTTGATAGCTTTCGGGGGTCGGCCCCCTCGGTTGAGCCATCGGCGTTGCGGATTACGCAAAGCATCGAAATTCTCCTCAGTTCAGAATCGTTCTTGCCCGCGTGTGGGCGACAAGGGCGCGGCTGGGCCATAATTTTACGAAGCCTCCTTCGTGGCGTTTGCCAATGCAGCCGCCAAATCAGAGGCCTCGGGCATACCAAGCGTTAAAACGTGGCCGGCTTTGTCCGTGCTCAGCAGCACGGTGACATGGTTGCGGTCACGGCCGACGCGAACAAACGGTATCCCGAATTTCATGGACTTCGTGGTTAGGCTTCATTGCGTTAATTTCCTTCGGGGGCGGGTGCCCCCCTTTCAGTTAATAGAAGGGATTTTCCCGGCGATAGAACTGACGATTTCCGAAAATATTTTCAGGCGGCGGCAAGCCACTCATCGAGGCTCGGCTCTCGGCGCCTTGGGGTGATAACGGTCACAACGCTTACCCGCCCGAAGCCGGCATGGTGCTCCGGGAGACGGCGCCCGCGAACCCTGCGGTTTACTTGGGCTTGCACGAAATCATCGTCCATGGTGCCCAAGGCCGGCCGGCGGCGCTTTCTCACAAAAAGCCGCACATGCCTCGGATTGTGCTCGATGGGTACCCGCGCTCGAGGATTCCATCCGCCCAATAGCTTCGGTCCTCTCGCCCGCCACGAGGCCGGAAGCGAACCCAGGGGCACCACGCGTCCCAACGGCGGGAGCGCGTACTGCATCGGGCTTGGGAACCCGCGATCTTCCGGATTTTTGTGTCGCCGTGGCGTAACATCTAGATCGATGCGGGCAGCTTGCCGCTTATCTTGCTCAATCGCCTCTTCGCGAAACTTCTCTGCCGCTTTTTGACCGGCGTTGACTTGCTTTAGCCATTCGGCTCCAGCACGCTCGCCCTCTGGCGTCAGCGCGCACCCATCTAGCCACGGCCAAAGCCGGATTTCCTCCTGCACCCGTCTATGCCGGAATAATTGCTCCGGATCGTGCGCTCGGTTGTGGCGCGGCCTGGAATGAAGAATCCGGGGCTGGTGATACCAACAACAAGGGTTGGCGGTTGCGCGCCTAGTTACAGTCGTCCGGACCCATCGCTTATCCCAAATCCAACCAGGCTCGCGAACCAACCATTCGCCATGCGGATGCGCGGCGCGGAGCGGCAACGGCTTGAAGAACCCTCGACTTGCCTTGACTAGCTTGGGATGCCCGCGCGTCTCCAATATCCAAACGCTGCGAACGTCGCTGATCTTTTCCGTTGACCACGGGCGCCATCGTCCCAGCTTATCAAGCGCCCCCTCCAGCTCGTGGACAATGGCATCGGAGAAACGTTGATGCTCGGCGGGAACGAACTCGTAGGGGCAGAGATCGCGGCCATTCTCATCTTTGAAGTCGCTACCCTGGCCCCTGACCGACGCGTCGAGATCGACCTGTCCGGGACGACCTAAGGCGTCGGTATCCTTGTTCCGAATCTCGGCCTTGATGGCGTTGTCTATCGCCCGGATGATCGTCGCGTGATAGCCGACCGATACGTCGAGCGCCGGGGGGTAAATCCGCAGCGCCTCTAATAGACCCAGCGCGGCGGCTTGTTCGCATTCAGGTATCCGCGCGACCCGATAATGCTTCAGACGACTCCATAGCAGCGGCTGGAAAGCTTTTAGAACCGCCTCCGGGGATAGATCGCCTAATGGCTGCCCGATTCCCTGCTTGGGCTTTATGGCCTCCAAATCGACGGGACCAACCGCGTCCCTCGGCAGCGTGTCAACTGCAGCAACCCGCCAAGCGTACCAGCGGGCAGCGCCCTCGATCATCTTCGCTTTGATAGAACCCGCATCAGGAAGGTCGAGAACGTACTTGTAATCGGCGTGGCCCCTCCGAACCCCGTCCAAATATTCGGGCAATACCGAAATTCCGCCGAACGCAAATACCCAGCCCTTGGCCCTAATACCCCCATCGTCCATGCAATCACTGTCCTTTCTCGCGACCGGCGAAATTCGTGTATTTATTTTTCCGAGCTAACGTCCCTTTTGCGGAATTAGGGGTGTCACGGCAGCGGGAATGCCCCCGGTGTCTAGAGAAAATGCGCGCATTTATTTTTGTGCAGGCTCAGAGACGGCCTATTACGGGAGCCCTGTGCTCCAGTGGGACTCCCAACCCCGCCCAATACCCCCCGGCATCGGCCCCACAGGCAGCGCCAGCGGCATGGGATGGGGTTTGATTTCTAGGTCCGCTGCTTACCCGGCGCTTCCCGTTCGGCGAGACACACACTAAAGCATTGCGAATCAATGGCTTAGCCGCCATCGCCAGTGCCTGCTGGATACATGAGCTGCGGGGCGGCTCGCACACCACATTACCCGCGCAGTGCGGAAACAGCACAATTCGAGGGCTCGACGGCCAATGTTTGGGTAAGTGCACCATGTGTGGGGAATTGGCCTAGTTAGGTACACATCTTTAAAATCAATAACTTAGCTATACCCCTTGGCACACATCGATCTGTGCCATGTAGGCCAACGGCACCAACACCCTCGCGGTTGGTCCACTTTCATTCGGCATCCTCGCTTTGCGGGCGCTTGAGTTCCCAGAACCACTCGCCAGCGAGGCCCGATTCCTTCCAGTGTGTGACGCCCAAATCACGCTTGGCGCGCTTGACGGTCGATTCCGCAATCATCTGGGCTTTGGCTTCGGCCAGCAGGTCTCTAGCTTTCACCGGCCCCATTGCGAGGCGCGACTGCAGAAAGTCTTTAGCCTCATCCTTGGCCTTGGCCCGGCTTCCGCTATTCGCTGCCTCCATTGCCTCTGTGGCGGTTATTTCGACTGGCAGCTTGTCCCAGATAATGTACGGGGCTTCGATGTCAGTCTCTAATTCTTGATCGTATCCGACCTTGGCGACTCCGATCATGTATCGGAGGCCCTTGTACTGTCCTGAGAGGTTGTTTTTCGCCCTTAGGAACAGGTGCGCCCGCTCATTGTCCGGATCGTCTACGGTGACATAGACGGAACGCGCTGCAGCTGCGTAGGCCAGGCTATCGGCCACACGGAGAAGAGCGTTTGTCACGTCCGATTTCTTGTTGAAGTGCATGACCGCAAGGACGGCAGTCTGCTTTTCCTCTGCGAGCTTTGTGAGCGGGGAGAGAACGCCGCGCACGTCCGTTGCGGAGCCGCCCGAGACTTTGCCAACCCCAAGATAGGCCGATACCGGATCGATGACGACCAGCACCACGTTTCCGACTTCTTCGATTTTTTGCCGCAGAAGCTCTACATCGGTTGCGAGATTGAACATCCGCTCTTTGCCGTCCGACGTGCGAGCCATTAGCGCGATCTCAACGCGGGCCAGATCGGCGCCGGCCGCTATAAGGCGCGGAATCACCGTTCGCGGGTAATCATCTTCGGCCGTGAAGACGAGCACGTTCCCGAGGGGCGCCTTGCCCTCGCTCAAGTGCCACTCCTCCCCCCTCGTGGCTCGCGCGGCCATGTAACACCAAGTCTGCCCCTTCCCTTGCTCGGGGAGCCCCGCGAGGATGCTGAGCGCGCCTAGGGCGAACCGCCCCGGCCAAAACCAGTTAACCGCCCGCATTTCGAATTCGGACGCCTTCGCGCTTGTTATGGTGGCGGTGCGCTCTGCAATCTTGAAAGGGAATGAAATGACGGTTCCAGTCTCGAGAACCACGGCCTCCGCATTCTTTTTGGCTACGCGCTGCCTAACCTCGTCCATTGCCCGCTTGGTTGCTTCATCCATTCGCCAGCCCCTCGATGTAGAGCAACAGCTCGTCGGTGATCCCTGGACAGTATGGCTTATCGCGAATTGCGAGCAGTCTGCGCAACACGTCTGTAAGCTGGCGCTTCGAAAGGCCCATGATTCGAGACTGACAGTTGGGGGCCTTTAACGCGGCCAGCCCCTCGGTGCGCAGCTCGTACATCAGGGCCTCGACGGTGGTCGGGGCGGCTTCAGTCACGTTCAGTGCTCGTGCCGGCGGGCGTCGCGATAGTCCGTCATCGCATTGCTTAGCTGCAGGGTCGCGGGGCCAATTATCGGGAGGCCATCGATGATTGGCAGAATGCCATCCTCCGCATGGAATAATTCCAGCAGCAGCCCCGAGACCAGATAATCCAGGCCCACTTCCGGCCACTCCGTGCCCCATTTGTGGATCAGCCTGTTTATTCGCTTGGTGATCTGTGCCGCAGCTCGTTTGGTCTCGCGATCTGCTTCACGGAACTGCCGCTTGGAATTCCGCTCCACCCAATCTAACGTGAGTTTCATCGCTGCCACCCTAGCTCGCGTCCAACACGGTCCCACGCGCCGCGCTCATTTCGGCGGCAACCTTCTGCGCCGCTTTCTGATTAAACCATTTACGAACGTCGCGGACGGCTTCGTAGATATGTCGGGAAGCGTCGTGACCGCTCGCAACCCATTCCTCATAATTCTGAGACTCGGCATGTCCCAGATAATCGACCACGGTTCGGAGGGCTTCGAATGGGATTGTTGTATCATTCGGTCCGGTCATGCCGCCCTCCCATCAGATTCGGTCCGCACGACGCGCGCCTCCGCCCATTCGAGCAGGGTAGTCGGGTCGTGCAGATCGTAGCGCCCCCACTTTCCAGCAACCGGCGGGCCTTGGCGCAGGTGTGCCAGCTTATTGAGGTGGGAGAGGCTGAGCGGGTAGCCGCGATCTCGTAGGAACTCTACGCCTTGGCGGCGGGTCAGGTATTTGCGATTGGCTTTTGAATGTCTGTCCATAGTCGGGTCTCACAAGAAAGGTTCGTCCGTTTCCGAACCACTGTGAGACGGGACTACTCGAAAAACGATCAGCTTTGCAGACGCAAAAGTTACGCCTCTTGAGGGCGGTTTCTGCGGTACTCCCGCAACAATTTGGCCTCCCGCCGCACCTTTTTGCGGTAGTTGTTGCGCGCACGCTCAATCGAGGCCAGCGGGAGGACTTTGGGGATGAAGCCTGGAGGCGCGAATGGACGTATTATCTCTAGTGCGTCCAGCAATGTGCCGCTGTCGTTGTGGCGATACAGGGTCAGTTTTCCGCCGCGATTATCCGCAGCCCACATAAGGTTTTCTACGACCCACTCCAAATCCAGGTAAACACCGCCCCGGGGACGGCCCGCCTTTTTCGGGAGAGGATCTAGGCAGTCTTGTCCGGAACCAATTGACCATTGTAGCGCGTCCCATAGCGCGAACGCCTTAGCCTCACAGTCGTCGAAACTCGTCAGCTTGGCGGGGATGAAAACATCTGGGACATCATCAGCCCAGAAGCTCCGATCTAGACTCAGGTCCTTTAGGGCCAATTCGATCAGCGCCCTTTCTTTGTCACCTAATTGAACGAGCGCTTTGCACGCTGACCGCATTGCACGGGAAGCCTTCACAAGGCTTGGGAAGGCCTCCCGGGCCGCTCGCCGGCTGTGCGACCGCTCCCACTGACTCGTACACTCCCCGAGAATTCTGCAAAACTCCTGCCTGTCCGGTTCAGGAGTTTGTGCGAGCTTCGTAATTGCTGCCGCGGCTTCTCGTAACGTTGCGTGCCGCTCCTTATTGTCGGGCGTCCTCATGCTACGCCCCTGCCGATCGGGACGACGTTCTCTTGCGGATTGACTATGCGCTCAATCTGAGCCGCGAGCGCCTCATAGGCGCGCAGCATTTCGTCCCGGTAGCGGTGGCGGTCATAAGTGCTCAGGATGCCACGCGGGATATGCCCCAAGCACTCTTCGGCATGTCGATCCGGAACGCCCGCCCGAGACATTAGGGACCGGGCAGTGCGCCTCAGGTCGTGCAGAGTCCAGTCCTGGGCGCCGATTGCATCGCGGAGCTGGTCGGTCCACTTGCTCACACCCGCGATCGGCTTCTTGCCATCGAACGTGAACACGTATTCGCCGGTTCGCGGGATGCCGTTGAGCACCGCCATTGTCGCGGCGGAGAGGGGGCGCAGCAGGTCCTTCTTCGTCTTGTTGCGCGCGGCCGGTAGCAGCCAATCGTTGCCGGTAAGCTCGTCCCAGCGCATCCGCATGGCCTCCAGCCGGCGGCAGCCGGTCAGGAGGCAGAACCGAACCATCGGAGCGAACGGGTGTGTACGCCGCTCTGTCGCGTGCCACAGGGCCTTTAATTCGGCATCGTTTAGGATGCGCTCCCGAGACGGGCCGGCACGCGGACCCATCCCGCGAATGATCGGCGGGTGAAAGTCGTCGTCGCGGGCGGCGTGCCACAGCATTACCCGGCGCAGCACGGCGAACGCGCGGAAGGCCGCGACGGGGCCGCTATTGTCCTCTATGGCGTCTATGCGTCGCGCGATGTCGGAGCGCTTAATGCTCCCGATCTGCATCGCTCCTAATGCGGGGAATAGGTGCAGGCGCAGGATATTGTCAGTTTGTCGGACGGTCCGCAGTCCGCGCTTCGCCAATCGGGCCACGTACTCGTGGCCGATGGCCTCGAATGTATTCTTCGCGCTGCGTTCCTTGCGACGGCGGTCCTCGATCGGATCGCGGCCGTGGGCAACCTCTCCCTGGTAGCCCTTGGCGAGCTTGCGGGCTTCGTCCAGGGATAACCGGCCGTCGATGGTGATCCGCCGGGTTTTATGGTGCGCGCGGTATTGGCAAAGCCATGAGCGCTTGCCGCCGGCCGTCACCATGGCCCCGAAACCGGGTTGGCTCTCGTCCCAATAGATCACTCGGTCCTTCGCTGGAGCCGCGATCTTTGCGACGAATGCTGCCGTGAGTTTGTGTTTCGCCATGATCCCCTCCGGCCCCCGGTAATCACCCGGTAAGCACCGACCCAAAAATACGCCAGCCGGCGGAGAACACAAGCGAATTTTCAGGAAATGCCCACGGAATCGGGATTTCCTGGCAGTGGGAGCGGGGGATCGGAACGGAACGGAACCCTAAAGGGGCTTACCGGACATACCTGTCGGGCACCTGAGCGGTGATCAGCCCCCGATCGACCTCCAGGAGCTGATCATCGCGCGGCGGCGGGTTCTTCCAGCGGAACCTTGAGACGCCCCGCGAGGTCCTGGACATACTGCCAAGCCACGCGCCCGGAGCGAGAGCCGCGGGTCGTCGCCCATTCCAGCGCTTCCGCCCGCAGCTTCTCGCCGTTCATCGGGATGCGGTAATAGCCGACATAGCCCGCGACCATGTCGAGATATTCGTCCTGGCTGCAGCGGTGAAAGCCCAGCCACAAGCCGAAGCGATCCGACAGCGATACCTTCTCCTCGACCGCCTCTCCGGGATTGATGGCGGTCGAGCGCTCGTTTTCCATCATGTCGCGCGCCATCAGGTGACGCCGGTTGGACGTCGCGTAGAAAATCACGTTGTCGGGCCGGCCTTCGATGCCGCCTTCGAGCACCGCTTTGAGGGACTTGTAGGAAGTATCCTCGCTATCGAACGAAAGATCGTCGCAGAACACGACGAAGCGCTGCGGCGCCGGGCGCAGCATGCTCATCAGGTCGGGCAGGCTTTCGATTTCCTCGCGGTGGATCTCGATGAGCTTCAGCCGCCCGCGGCCGGGCCCGTTGCCGAGCCTGGCATTCACCGCGGCGTGTGCCGCCTTGACGAGCGACGACTTGCCCATGCCGCGCGCGCCCCACAGTAGCGCATTGTTCGCCGGCAGCGCATGCGCGAAGCGCTCGGTGTTCTCGACCAGCACGTCCCGGACCCGATCGATGCCCTTGAGCAAGGACATGTCCACCCGGTTGACGCGCGGAACGGGAGCGAGGCGCCGGCCTTCCGGGTGCCAGACGAAGGCGTCGGCCGCGTCGAACCGCGGCGGCTCCGGCGAGGGCGGGGCCAAGCGCTCGAGCGCGTCGGCAACGCGCTGGAGCGTGTCGGAAAACTCCCCGAGGTCGAAGGTGGATTTGGCGCGCGGCATGGCAGGCCCGGCATCGAGAGCACCGGAGCCTTAGCGGGACCGCTCCCGGCCGGCAAGCACTGCGCGGCATCTTCGCTAACTTGCCAGGAGGCATTGCTCTGCGCGCGGTGAGTTCCACAATCGAGCCGAGTGCGGCGGAATCCCAGGATTTCCGCGGCGTTTGCGCCCATTCGCGGCGTTGCAATTGGGCGCGCCGCGGCTATAGTCCGCGCCGATTTCGCCGAGCACAGGCCAAGGGCGTCTCGCCATTCCCGATGCGGCACGACCCCTCCCTGACCTTCCCATCGCCGGGAGGGAGCCGGGCTTGCGGCGCGGGAACGAGGATCGATGCTGATAACCCCGGCATGGGCCCAGACGGGGCTCGGAGGCGGCAGCGATATGCTGATGTCGCTGCTGCCCTTCGTGCTCATCTTCGTGATCATGTATTTCCTGATCCTGCGCCCGCAGCAGCGGCGGGTGAAGCAGCACCAGGAGATGGTCAAGAGCCTGCGGCGCGGCGATACCGTGATCAGCTCCGGGGGACTGGTCGGCAAAGTCACGAAGGTCGTCGACGACGATCAGATCGAGGTCGAGATCGCGGACGGCGTCCGCGTGCGGCAAATGCGCTCGATGGTCTCCGAGGTCCGCGCCAAGGGCGAGCCGGTCAAGGACGAGGCATCCGGCTGATCGCGGCCGCTGCGGAACACTAGGATCATGCTGTTTTTCACCCGCTGGAAGGCGATCTCGGTCCTGCTCACGGCGATCGTCGTGTGCCTGTTCGCAGTGCCGAATTTCTTTCCCGAGCGCGTGGTGCAGCGCTGGCCCGGGTGGGCGCAGCGCCACATCGTGCTCGGCCTCGATCTCCAGGGCGGGTCCCACATCCTGCTCGAGGTCGACTCCAATGCCGTGCGTAAGGAGAAGGTCCAAACGCTGCTCGACGACGTGCGCCGCGTGCTGCGCGATGCGCGCATCGGCTATACCGGGCTCGTCGCTCGCGGCGACAGCGTCGAGGTGCGGATCCGCGAAGGCAGCGATCCGCAATTGGCGCTACAGAAGCTTCGCGAGCTCTCGCAGCCGCTCGGCGGCGTGCTCGGCGGGGGCGGTCAGCGCACGATCAACATCGCCGATCCCGGTGGCGGCCTGATCCGCCTCACGTTGACCCAGGCGGCGATCACCGAGCGCATCCGTCAGTCGGTCGACCAGTCGATCCAGATCGTGGAGCGGCGGGTCAATGAGCTCGGCACCGTCGAGCCGACCATTCAGCGCGAAGGCGTCGATCGCATTCTGGTCCAGGTTCCGGGACTGCAGGACCCGACGCGGCTCAAGGAGATTCTCGGCAAGACCGCCAAGCTCACGTTCCGCCTCGTGGACCTGTCGGCGAGTCCCGAACAGGCGCTGCAGAGCGGCCCGCCGCCGGAATCCGAAATCCTCTACGACCACAATCGCGTGCCATACCTGATCCAGAAGCGCGTAATGGTTTCGGGCGAGGATCTGACCGACGCGCAACCGGGCTTCGATCAGCGCACCGGCGAACCGATCGTCACCTTCCGCTTCAACTCGAACGGCGCGCGACGCTTCGCGCAGGTGACTCAGGAGAACGTCGGCAGGCCGTTCGCGATCGTGCTCGACAATGAGGTGATCTCCGCGCCGGTGATCCGCGAGCCGATCCTGGGCGGCTCCGGGCAGATTTCCGGCAGCTTCACCGTGGAGCAGGCGAACGATCTTGCCATACTGCTGCGCGCCGGCGCGCTGCCGGCGCCGCTCACCCCGATCGAGGAGCGCACGGTCGGTCCCGGGCTCGGCCAGGATTCGATCCAGAAGGGTAAGATCGCCGCGGTCGTAGGCTCGCTGCTCGTCGTCGTTTTCATGCTGGCGACCTACGGCCTGTTCGGCTTTTTCGCCAATCTGGCCGTCGCGGTGAACGTCGCGATGATCTTCGGCCTGCTCTCCCTGCTCAACGCGACGCTGACCCTGCCCGGCATTGCCGGCATCGTGCTCACCGTCGGCATCGCGGTCGACAGCAACGTGCTGATCTACGAGCGCATCCGCGAGGAGGTGCGCGCCGGCCGCTCGGCGATCTCCGCGATCGACGCCGGGTTCACCCGCGCGCTCGCCACCATCCTGGATTCCAACATCACCACCTTCATCGCGGCCGCGGTGCTGTTCTTCATCGGCACCGGCGCGGTGCGGGGCTTCGCGGTGACGCTGGGCATCGGCATTCTCACCACGGTGTTCACCGCATTCACCCTGACGCGGCTGATCGTGGCGAGCTGGGTGCGGTGGCGGCGTCCGCAGGTCGTCCCGATCTAACCGGATTTTCCAGCGAGAGCATCGTGCGCCACCTCCGCATCGTTCCCGACAACACCAATTTCGACTTCATGCGCTTCCGGCGCGTGAGCTTCCCGATGTCGGCGATGCTGTCGATCCTCGCGATCCTCCTGTATTTCCATCCGGGGCTCAACCTCGGCATCGATTTCCGCGGCGGCACCTTGATCGAGGTCCAGGAGAAATCCGGGCCGGCGGATCTGGGGAAAATGCGCGCGACCCTCAATCAGCTCAATCTCGGCGAAGTGCAGCTGCAGCAATTCGGCGGTCCTGAAAACGTCCTGATCCGGTTGCCGCAGCAGCCCGGCGGAGAAAATGCGCAGCAGGAGGCGCTGGCGAAGGTCCGGGCCGCGCTCGGCGAAAGCGTCGAGTATCGCCGCGTCGAGGTGGTCGGGCCGCGGGTATCGGGCGAACTGCTGTCCTACGGCACCATCGGCATCATGCTGGCGATCGGCGGCATCCTGCTTTACCTGTGGTTCCGGTTCGAATGGCAGTTCGCGCTCGGCGCCATGATCGCCAACGTCCACGATCTGGTGCTCACCATCGGGTTCATGTCCTTCACCCAGATCGATTTCGACCTGACCAGTATCGCCGCGCTGCTGACGATCCTCGGCTACTCGCTCAACGACACCGTGGTGATCTACGACCGTATCCGCGAGATGCTGCGGCGGTACAAAAAGCTGTCGATGCCGGATTTGCTCAACACCTCCATCAACGCCACCCTGTCGCGCTCGATCATCACCCACGTCACCGTGACCCTGTCGCTGCTGGCGCTGCTGCTGTTCGGCGGGCAGGCGATTCACAGCTTCACCGCCACCATGATGTTCGGCGTGGTGCTGGTCGGCACCTACACGTCGGTGTTCATCGCCTCGCCGATCCTGATCTATCTCGGCGTCGGCACCGGGCGGCGGGAGAGCGAGCAGCCCGAGACGATAGAAAAACCCAAGCCGGCCCGGGAAGCGCCGGCACGGAAGCCGGCGCGCGAACCGCGGCCGGTGGCGCGAGGCTGAGCGCCGTTCGCCGCCGCGGACCGGCAGGGGCCTCATGACCGCCCCGGCGGATACGCCGCATCTGCCGCGCCAAGCGCCGATCGACGCCTATGGAAACGGGGGCTTCCGTTTTGCCGGAATGTCGCACCGCGGCTCGCTGCTTTGCCTGCCGAGCGGCATCTGGGCGTGGCCGGTCGTCTCGGCCCAAGAGATAGCCGAGGCCAATCTGGCTCCGCTGTTCGCCGAAACCGATGTGATCGAGCTGTTCGTGCTCGGCTCGGGGCCGGAGCTTGTGCCACTGCCGGAAGCCTTGCGCTGGCGCTTTGGGGATTACCGGATCGGCCTCGAAGTGATGGCGACGGGTCCGGCGGTGCGCACCTACAACATCCTCATCGCCGAGAATCGCCGCGTCGCGGCCGGGTTGATCGCGGTCGGGTGATTTCACCTCTGTAGCCCGGATGAAGCGGCGCAGCACCGCGCAATCCGGGGCAGCTGACCCGGATTTCGCTTCGCTCCATCCGGGCTACAGTGGCCGCGATGGACGCGTTCGCCCATTGCGAGAATCTGGTCCGCGAGGCCGATAAGGACCGGTTTCTGGCGAGCCTGTTCGCGCCCGCCGAAACGCGGCGCGATCTGTTCGCGCTTTATGCGTTCAATGCGGAAGTCGCGGGTGTGCAGGGCAGGGTGCGCGAGCCGCTCGCGGGCGAGGTACGGCTGCAATATTGGTATGACCTCGTCGCGGGCACCGGCGAGGGCGGCGGCAACCCCGTCGCGGCCGCATTGCTCGATGTGGTGAGCCGCCGGGCCCTGTCGAGGCAACCCTTGCTGGATCTCATCGAGGCACGACGCTTCGATGTTTATCCCGATACGTTCCCGACCCGTGCCGATCTGGAAAATTACGCGCGGAAAACTTCCTCGGCGGTGATCGCGCTCGCGATGCAGATGCTGGTTGATCCCGCGCCGAGTGATCTTGCGCTCGCGAGTTCCGCGGGTATCGCCTACGCGATCACCGGGCTCGCGCGTTCGGTCGCGTTCCATGCCTCGCATGGAAAGCTGTTCGTGCCCGAGGAAATTCTCGCTCGGCATGAATCGGCGTACAGCGACATTCTCGCGGGGCGGTCGACCGCGGCCGCGTCCGCCACGCTTGCGGAATTCCGTGGGCAAGCACGCGGGCAACTCGGTGTGATCCGCGAGCGTTTGGCGAATTTGCCGGACCGCCTCTCTCCGGCCCTTTTGCCGGTCGCGCTCGTTCCCGCCTATCTCGCGTGCATGGAACGTGCGGACTACGACCCGTTCCGAACTCCGGTCGAGGTGCCGCAATGGCGCAAACAATGGCTGCTGTGGCGCGCCGCACGCGACCCGCGCCGCATTGCGGGCTGAGCGCAGGCGTTGTCTCGCAAGCTCAACGGCCGAAATCGACCGCGGCGGTGTTGCCGCCGCTGACAAGAACGCCGACGCGCTCGCCGCGCGCGGGCTCGTAACGCTTGGACAACAGCGCCGCGAAAGCCGCGGCGCCGCCGGGCTCGGCCACGATCCGCAACTGCTGCCACAGAGCGTGCTGCGCGGCCCGGATCGCCTCGTCGCTGACAAGCACCACGCGCTCGACGCAACGCCGCGCAAGGGGGAAGACCAATTCGCCGACACGCCGCGGCGCAAGCGAATCCGCGGCGATGCCGCCGGCCGGCGCATCGATCGGCCTGCCGGCTTCGAGCGCGTTCGCCAAGGTCGGTGCTGCCTCGGGCTCGACCCCGATGACCCGCGTTGCGCCGCCACACCAGGCGGCGATGCCGGCGATCAGCCCGCCGCCTCCCACGGCGACGAGCAGCGCATCGAGCGCGGGCGCCTGCGCCTCGATTTCCATGCCTAGCGTGCCTTGGCCGAGGATGGTCTCGACCTGATCGTAGGCGTGGATCGTGAGTGCACCGGAGGTCTCGGCCCAGGTCTCGCTGGCCGCAAGCGCATCGGCATAGCGCTCGCCGCCGACCACGAGCTCGGCGCCGTACGCGCGGATGCGCTCGACTTTGGCGGATGAGGAAATGCTCGGAACGAAAATCTTCGCCGCGATGCCGAGCTTTCGCGCCGCATAAGCGACCGCCGCGCCGTGATTGCCGCCCGAAGCGGCGACGACGCCCGCGGGCGGCATCTTTCGCGTGAGCAGGTTGGCAAAGGCGCCGCGCGCCTTGAACGATCCCGAATGCTGCAGCTGCTCGAGCTTCAATGCGAGCGGGAACGAGTGGAGGCCGAACTCGCCGGCATCGACCTCGATCAACGGCGTGCGACGGATGTACGGCCGGATCACCGTTTCGACCGCGGCGATGCGTTCCCGATCGATGTCGACGTCGAGTGTCGTTTGCGAGACGCCGCTCATTCGGCCGCCGCGGCTGGAAGGCGATGCTGATCGAGCCAGCGCTCGAGATCGCCGAGCGCACGCGCGCTCAGTGCCTGTTTCTTGGCGAGAGTCTTTGCGGCACCGCCGCGCCGGACTGCTTCGGCAGGCGGCGGAAACAGCCCGAAATTCACGTTCATCGGCTGGAACGAGCGGGATCCGGCCTCGATCGCGTCCACATGGCCGCCGGTGATGTGGCCGAGCAGCGCGCCGTGCGCGGTCGCGGGCGGCGGCAGCGCGATCGCTTCGCCGAGCCGCTCCGCCGCCGCGAAGCGGCCGGCCAGCAGCCCGATCGCCGCGGATTCCACATAGCCCTCGCAGCCGGTGATCTGCCCGGCAAAGCGCAGACGTGGCATCACTTTGAGCCGGAGCGTCGGATCGAGCAGCTTCGGGGAGTTGAGAAACGTATTGCGGTGAACGCCGCCGAGCCGGGCGAACTCCGCCTGCTGCAGCCCTGGAATCGTGCGGAAAATGCGCAGTTGTTCGCCGTGCTTCAGCTTGGTCTGGAAGCCGACCATGTTGAACAAGGTGCCGAGTTTGTTGTCCTGGCGCAGCTGTACCACCGCGTAGGGCTTGCGCGTCGGCGCATGCGGATTGGTGAGGCCGAACGGTTTCAGCGGGCCGTGCCGCAGCGTCTCGCGCCCGCGCTCGGCCATGACCTCGATCGGCAGGCAACCCTCGAAATAGGGCGTCGTCTCCCATTGGTGAAACGCGACTTTTCCGCCGGCGAGCAGGGCGTCGATGAACGCCGCGTATTGGTCGCGGTCGAGCGGGCAATTGATGTAATCGGCGCCGGTGCCGCCGGGACCGCGCTTGTCGTAGCGCGACTGGAACCAGGCGATCGAGAGATCGATCGAATCCCGGTGCACGATCGGGGCGATCGCGTCGAAGAACGCGAGCGCCGTCTCGCCCGTGATCTGCTGGATCGCCTGCGCGAGCGCGGGCGAGGTGAGGGGGCCGGTGGCGACGACGACGCAATCCCAATCCTGCGGCGGTACTCGTGCGATCTCCTCCCGGCGGATCTCGACGAGCGGATGGTTTGCGAGCGTCTGCGTCACCTCTGCCGCAAACGCTTCGCGGTCGACAGCGAGCGCTCCGCCCGCCGGCACCTGATGGCGGTCGCCGGCGTGCATGATGAGGGAACCGAGCCGCCGCATCTCCTCGTGCAGCAGCCCGACCGCGTTGTTCTCCCGGTCGTCGGAGCGGAACGAATTCGAGCAGACGAGCTCGGCGAGGCTTTCGGTCTTGTGCGCCTCGGTCATGCACCGCGGCCGCATCTCGTGGAGCACGACCGGCACGCCTCGCCGCGCGAGCTGCCAAGCGGCTTCGGAGCCGGCAAGACCTCCGCCGATGATGTGGACGGCCTTCATGCCCTCGATATGTCCCGCGCGGCCCGGGCGAGCAAGCGGCGCAAACGAAAACGCCCGCGCAAGCGGCGGGCGTTTCTCGGGTGCGGTCTTCTCGAGGATCAGCGATGGGCGTCCGTCCAGGCGATGGCCGAGATCTCGGAGCGGGCCACGCCGATGTCGGCGAGCTCGCGGTCGCTGAGCTGGGACAGCTCGCGCACCTCCCTGTGATACCGCGACCACATGCGGTACCAGCCGATCAGTTTGCCGATGTACATGGGATTTTCCTTTTGAAACCGGCCGCAACGGCCGGAAACGACTCTGCTTTCAACGTCAATGAACATAAGAACGGTTGATGGAGCGGAGAAGGAGGTTATGCTGCGTTGCAGCATTGCAAGAATCGCATGGCTCAGAAGGAAGCGAGAGCCCGTGCAGCCTCCAAAACGCCCCGGCTCAGCTCGCTGCCATGAAGGTCTTGCCGTCCTGGAGCCCCAGCTCATAGGCGGCGCGGATGGCGCCTGGGTCGGTAATATCGAACTGCTTTGCGCCGATCGGCCGCGACGGCTGAACGTAAGTTCGTCCGGGCACCTTGGGCACGTGCCGGTAGGTCCGGGTCAGCAGCACGAGCGTGCGGCCGGCTGCGGCCTCGACCGGCTCGAGCGGCCCGACCGGCACATTGTCGACGAGCCCGCCGTCGAAGCTGGGCTTTCCGCCGACGAGCACCCGCGGCATGAACGGCGGCACGCAGCTGCTGGCGATCACGGCATCGCGCAGCTCACCCGCACCGGCGAGATCGCGGACGCGGATGAATTCCGCCCGGAAGCCGAGCGCTCGCCCGAACCGCGGGTGCACCGGATGCAGCAGATGCTTTTCGATCTGATAGGCGCCGATGCCGATCGCCGCCCCCAGCAGCGCCGGCAATCCGAACGGCAACCGGGCGACTGCGATGAAGAGGTCGGTTTGCTGCTTCAGCCGCGCGAGCGCGGCGTCGTCGAGGAGATCCTCGAGCAGCGCGCGGTACATGGGGCCGACGGGGCAAAGCGGGCCGCCGGCGCACCAGGCGGCGAAATCGAAATTCTTTCGCTGCGGTCCGCAAGCAGCAAGCACGAGCTCACGCACGCGGGGGCCGATGGCGAGCGCCGAATAGATGCACGCGAATGCGCCGGCGCTGACGCCGACCGAAAGCTTCGGCGGCAAGCCAAGCCTGTCGGCCACGGCCTCGTAAAAGCCGCCCTGCCAGTAGCAGCGGTTGCCGCCCCCCGCGAACGCGAGCGCATCGAACATTGCCGGGAAACCTTCTCCGCCGCGGTGGAAAATCAGCGGCTGGGTGCCCTTCCGGCCCACCCTTCGGCAGCATCATCTACAATGCGGCTAGCGGTCGCGTGAAGGCTTGCATTGCGGCTTATCAACTTCAGGTGTGGTTTGCACCGGGCCGAACGGTTCGATCCGGGGATTGGAAAACGGCCCGCGATATGGCTCGGTGCTTTCGCGCTGGGCCGGGAGGTGCTGGGGATCGATTTGCACGGCGTAGAGATCTTGGCCGAGGGGCACGACGCCATACGCCGCGTCGATGTCCTGAACCGGTATGTGCAGCTGCGCCGCAGCTTCGCTGAGGGACGGCGGCCCGTCCGTCCCTCGCACCGTCATGAGAACCATATCGGCCATGAGTACCCATTCAATCGGCATTCCCGCGGTCCTGTACGCTGGGTATTGCTGCCTCGTCATAGACCCAGCTTCGGAGCCGCAGCAACCGGATCGATAATCCCGAAACCATAGTCGCCGTTCCAGCCGGTTTGTCCAGGGACGTTGCGCGCCGTCTGCTGCAGCGTGCCGATCATCTGTACCGGCGTTACCGTGCCGGGGCCGCTCTTCGGACTGCTCCGCAGCGCCGCAACGCAACCTGCGGCAACGGGGCAAGCGGCCGAGGTGCCGCTGTCTGGCGAGCCGGTCCCGAACGCCTCTGACCCGAGGAAATGGGTATACGAAGTGATGTCTGGCTTTTGCTGGTACATTCCGGAGATCGAAGGCCCCTGCGAAGAGTATCCGACGCGTTGATCGTTCGTATCGCAGCCCGCCAATGTGAGGACGTCAGGCAAGGTGCTGGCGCCCATGATTGTCTCGGTGGTACGGCTTCGGCACCGCATGTCGGCGCATTGGGCGCCGCAGTTGCCTGCGGCGAAGATGACGTCGGCCCCCGAGCGCACCAGAGTCGTGACGAGGATGTTGAAAGGGTGGTTCGGATTGTCGATGTAACGTCCCGGATGCCCTTTCGGAAAATCCCAGCTCGGATGGAAGACGCCCCAACTGTTGCTCGACACGAGGGCCTTGTATTGCGGGGCACCACCGGGAGCAAACGCTACTCCCCAGAATGCGATGAGTTGGGCGAACCCGAGCAAGGCAACGCTAAGTGACTGACCCACGAAGGTACCGCCCGGCGCCGTGCTCGCCAGAATGGGAAAGTCCAGCAGCGTGGCCTTGGGCGCGGCAATCAGCACGTCGAAAGCGCACATGGTGCCGTGATTGACGGGATGCTGTCCGGGCGCGATCGAAGTGCCCGGAGGAGTCCAGGAATTGCCGACATTCAGCCCAGGACTAAAACCGAGCTTGTTCGTCAGGTGCTGCAAGTTGATCCCGGTGTCCATGATCGCTATCGCGACGCCGGCTCCGTTCAGATTCTTGGCGGCCAGCGCCGCTACGTTCAGCTTCGTCGCTACATTGGCGTCGCTGCCGACCGGGCCCGTTCCACCGCAAGTCACCAGAGGCGCTATGTGCGGATCGGCGAATATGGGATGACCATCCACAGCGTGCGGAATTTCGCCGACCGTGGCCGCGTCCACGAAACCGCGGACTGCGAATTTCTCAGAAGCGTCCGGTAGGAGTGCCTCCAGAGAGACTCTCTCCTCGACGCGCCCGGCGCCGAGCGGCACCGCAGCAAAGCCGGCGTCGATTGCGAGCTGCCTCGGAGCCGTCGCAGCCGAGACGACCGCGGGCGAGCGCCCTTGGACGGCGGCGAGCGCGGAATCCCGGAGTGGTTTTTGCGCGGGCAGAACGGCGATGACCGGTACACGCATGGCGAATCCCTCCTGTGAGCGCGCGTTCTTGCAACCGCTGATTATCACGGTAATTCACTCGGTTTCAATCCCAGCGCGCAAGCTGTCGGTTGCAGGTTGCATTTCGGGTCTCTGATCTCGAGCGACCGTTGCCGACACTGGAATCCGCTTGCCGTCACCGCTAAGGCGCCAAGCGGGCGATCAGCGCTTGCGCGGCGCGCACTTTCGCGCCGCTGATGAAATACACCCGGCAGAAACCCGTGAGCAGGTGCGATCGGGAAGCGTCATAAGGGTTGATTTCCGGCCGATTCTCAGGCACCGCTGATGTCCGATTTTGTCGGGAGCGATTACGAAAAACATCCGGGAAGCAGCTTCATGTTTCCCGTGTCGCTTCCCGAAAAATCGGAGCACCCGGTCTCTCCGCCATTCATCAGCGGCGGGGATCGGGAAGCAAATTGAATCAAACGGTTCCGTACCGCTGTTTTCTGCAAGCGGGTGCATGAACGAGATATTCTGAGCGATTTGGCGCTTTCGGGAAGCAAGCGGGGCAATCATGAAACTCACCCAGAAAACAATCGCGGCTTTGCCGTTAGTGGAAGATCGCGGCAAGGCCGACGTCATCTATTTCGACAACGCACTCGCTGGTTTTGGAATTCGCTTCCGGGACAGCCGCGGCACCTGGATCGCCCAATTCCGCGTCGGACGCAAGCAGCGCCGTATGACGCTGGGGCCAATCGACAAGGTGCCCCACGACATGGCGCGGGCAAAGGCCAAGACGCTGCTCGCCCAAGCGGCGCTCGGCGAGGATCCGCAAGCGAAGCGGATCGAGAAGCAGGCAAAGGCCTCGACCATCCTGGGCGGCGTCATCGAAGATTATTTGGCAGCGAAAGCTCCTGGACTTCGGCACAATACAATCCGGGGGAATGAGTACTATCTGCGGCGATTGTGGGCACCGCTGCACAAGCTGCCGATCAGCGATATCGATCGCGCCGACGTTGCCGCACGGATCCGGAAGCTCACAGAAGAGAACGGCGCTACGACCGCGACGCGGGCTCGGGCGGCGCTGTCGGCGGTGTTCGCATGGGCGCTGCGGGAAGGCATCCCGATCGAGCAAGGCAACATCGTCGTTCACACCAACACGCCGGCACAATCGGAGGCGCGGGCGCGCGTGCTTGCCGATCAAGAGATCCGCGACGTGTGGAGTGCGTGTGGGGAAGCGTTCAGCTATGGGAGAATCATTCGCCTTTGCCTCTGCCTTGGCTGTCGGCGGCAAGAAGTTGGCTCGATGCGTTGGTCCGAAATTCAGGATGATATTTGGATAATTCCAGGAAGCCGAACAAAGAATCACCGCGAGCACCGGCTCCCAATCCTCGGCTTTGCCGCGGAGATCATCGAGGATACCCCGCGTGTGGCTGGCCGCGATCTTCTATTCGGGCAGGGGGGCAACGGGTTCACCGGCTGGAGTACTGGATGGACGACGCTCGCCGAGTGCATTAACTCGATCCGCAAAGCGCAAGGCATTGATCCCATGCCGCACTGGACCGCGCACGATCTGAGACGGACGGTGGCGACACGCATGGCCGATCTTGGGGTCGAGCCCCATCACATCGAGGCCGCGCTCAATCATCAGAGCGGACATCGGCGCGGCATCGCCGGTGTTTACAACAGAAGTCGATATGAGAGCGCAATTCGATCGGCCTTTACACGGTGGGATTACGCGCTTCGCGCGATTGTCTCCGGCGAGATGCAGAACGTTGTCCCTGCGGCCAGCCGGATAGAACACGCTCGGCGCGGCTAGCCCGACGGGGCGAAAAGTCAGAACGCATCTCTGGCCTGCTGCGTCGCCCCCCTTGATGCGATGCGAGATGCGCGCATGGCTATTAAACACCCACACTGCGAGACGATTGCCTTTCATTTTGGCGATGGTGATCCTTCGGACCCCATCATAACTGAAGAGCAAATAGAACACGCAAAAGCACGTGAGCGGCGAGAGGCCGAATTGCGAGGCCTCCGGAGCCGCATGCGTAAATCTGGTTGGCACTGTTTTGGAGATATTGCCGAGAATTACGGTCTTGGTCAGGAGGCAGATCTTTATCGGAAATTGCTAGCGGGCCTCAGGTCGGAAAAATTCGATGAATATGGAATTTTATTTTTGAATTCAGACCCGCGTGGTCGGCGGGATCAGCGCGTCACCAAGGCCATGGTGGAAAACATGGTCGAGCTTTTCCGGGCGGATATTGACGATAAAAGCCCAAGGTCGTCCCAGGTTGCCGTCCATTTTCTGCGCCATTGCTGGATGCCGGATATCCTCTATCGGCGGTTCTTGAGACAATCCGCCAAGCCGCCCATGCTTGTCGGCCCATCATCTGAGTCGCCGAAAAAGCGGCGGGGCGCAAAGGGACAACCGCGGCGAGATGCACACGCCGCGCTCGCCTGTCTGCAGGAACGACTCGGAGACAAATATGAGGACGAAAAATGGGAAGGAATAGTGAAACTGGCAAAAGACCTTGGATACAGGGGATCTGAACGCACATTAAGGCGCGCTGCTGGTCGCAAGTAGGTCAAGTTATTCTGTCCGTATAGGTCAAGTTATTCTGTCCGTATCTGTCCAGTTCTGTCCGTTTATTCTGCCGATTTTTTCTGAGCGTATGGTTGCGATCATGAATCGCAACGAGGCGCTCCAAATGTCGTCAATTTTTGAAGCCGCAGAAACCCCCTCCGTCGCCGCTCGGTCCTTCGCCGATGATCGCGTGCTGACCCTAGCTGAAGCCGCGCATCTGACCGGTCTTTCCATCGCGACCTTTCGGCGTCTGCTGCGCGAGGAGCGTGGTCCCGCCGTGACGACCCTTTCGCCGCGAAGGCTTGGGGTCCGCGTAAAACATCTCCGTCAATGGCTGGACGGGCGTACCCGCCCCGCCACGTAAACAAAACCCCCCGGCCGTGGCGGACCGAGGGGCAAGGCGGTGTGGGTATAAAAAGGACATTCCAAATACAATTTCTTCCCGCCGCTTGCAAGCCGCTCCCGCCCCGGTCGGTCCCCTTCAAGGAGACCGACGATGCGCAATTGGAGCCGAGATAGGCTGACCTGGAAGGGCAACCGCCTCTGTGTCGGTGCCGGGAAGCGGTCGCTTGTCGAGATCGAGCCCGATGCCCGCTGCCCCGGTATGCGGCGGGCACGACACCCGGACGGCTCTCTTTCGGACATGGTGAATCAGACGCGGGCTCGGGATGCAGCGACGTCGCTCGCGCTGCGCATCTTGCAGGTGGAGGAAACGCGCGCGGGAGCCCCACAGACGGCAAACCCAGCCTCGGCTGAGCCTCTTCCCACCTCAATGTTCACGGCCATCCTGTCGCCGGTCGCAGTCACGGCGGTGCTGGCATGAGCACCGCCCCCAAATCCTGGCGCGACGTTATCAAGATCCACCCTGCCGCCGAGTTGTTCCCGCTCATGTCGCCCGAGGAGTTGCGCGCCCTTGGTGAAGACATCAAGGCGCACGGGCTTAGGAATCCAATCGTCATTAGTACGGGGGGGTGCTCAAGGTTCGCCGCGGATCGCCATGCCAACTCTTGCTTGCTCGACGGTCGCAACCGCCTCGATGCGATGGAATTGGTCGGGATCCCGTTCGAGTTGGCCTGGACGAAAGAGCGGTACCGTAGGGAGAAATGTTGGTGCCTGATCGACAACGACCAGGATGACGAATGGATGGGCTTCGGAATAATCGAACCGATTCGCGAACAGTGGATCGATGACGAAAAGAACGCCTACGACTTCGTTCTAAGCGCCAACGTCCATCGCCGCCACCTAACAAACGGGCAGAAGCGTGAGCTAATCGCCAAGGTGCTTAAGGCGATCCCGAACCTTTCCGATCGGCAGATCGCGACGAAGACCGGCACCGATCACAAGACCGTCGCCAACGTCCGCACCCAGGCCGAGGGACGTGGGGAAATTCCCCACGTCGAGAGGCGGGAGGACTCCAAGGGGCGACGCCAACCTGCTGAAAAATCAAAGCCGGCCAAGCCCGAAGCCTCGCCCTCCGGCTGGGACGCGGTGATGGCCACCGAGCCCGAGGAGCAGGGATTGCCGCCCGAACCGATGGGCAAGGCCGTGAATCAACCCGCGCGGGTTCATGACATGAGCATGATCCTGAGACTCCTCCGTGAGCGGACCGAAGGGGCTAGCAAGGCGTCCCGTGTCGATGTGGCAAGGCAAGTATTGAGGACGCTGCGACTGAGCGAGAACGATTTGATCAGGGAGACGTGAATGGGTACGCGGCGCAACGTCGTGATTCCGCTGCGCGGCAAAGCCTCTTCGCCCCTCGGCGCGGCGCGCGACCTGATCGAAGAGTCCAACAGCGGAGGATGAAAGAATGCCTAAATTCGTATTGCGCGAGAACAGCGGCAATCTGTTCAAGGCCGCCGACAAGGACAAGCCGGAGGATCGTGATTACCGCGGCGAGCTGAATGTCGATGGCCGTGAGTTCTGGGTTTCCGCATGGATCAAACAAGGCAAGCACGGGAAATTCATGTCGCTGGCCGTGAAGCCAAAGGATGCGGTCCGCAAGCCTGAGACGAGCGACACCAAGCCCAGTGTCCGCGAGGACCTGAACGACGAAATCCCGTTCTGAGGCCCATCGTGCAAAATCACACCGCGCAACTAATTTTTCCGGGCTTCGCACGGGCGCCAGCGGGCGCGGGGCCGGCGCCACTCACGCCGCGGCTCGGAGCGCTGAAGGTCGGCGATCACGTCACCTGCTCGGCGAGGTTCGGTGCGTTCCGGCCATGTGATTGCGGCTCGGCGAGGTTCATCATTGAAACGGGGCGCGGCCCCCACGCAGCGCGGCTTCGCTGCGAAGCGTGGGGTCGTGCCAATCGATGGCTCTCACGAAATTATTTGGAGGAACGGACATGAATCCGTCCAACGCGACCGCGATAGTGCCGGCTTTTGAAGTCGTCGGGCAGCACGACACGGCCGTTACGCGCCTGCGCAGAACCCTGCTTCGAAATGGCTATTTTGTGATTCCTTTGCGCGGCAAGGTGCCGAATTTTTCCAAAGACTGGCCGAAAACCGCGGCCACGGACGAACGCATTTCAGATTGGCAGAACCTGCCGCCGGAATTTTCGAACAGTGGCATCCTCACCGCTCAAAATCCAACCATCGACCTCGATATCTATAGCGGGCAGCTTGCCGACGAACTGCAGGCTTTTGCCTTCAGCGTATTATGCAACGGTGGCGCCAAACCGCTGATCCGCATCGGTATGGCTCCAAAACGGGCGCTGATCTTCCGAACTGATGTTTCTTTCCCGAAAATTTCGACGGCCGAATATGTCGATCCGGAAGGCCGCCGAAATAAGGTTGAGGTGCTCGCTGATGGCCAGCAAGTTGTCGTGGACGGCGTCCACCCGGACATTGGCCGGCCTTATACATTCGTCGGGAACGAGATCAGCAAGTGCCCGAGCAACGCGTTGCCGGTGCTTACGCAGTCGATGGCACGGAGCTTCGTGGACGTGTGTGAAAACAGGTTGAAACGAACTGGTTGGCCGACCGTGAGCGAGCTGAACCAACGGGAAAAGGAGGGCCGCAGCACTGCCGGGCTGAAGAACAATGACCCGGCGAATCTCGATCAGGTTGAAGAGGTCCTGCGGCATGTCAGCAGTGACGGTTACGATGATTGGGTGCGGGTGGGTCTCGCGCTTTATCATGAATTCGGGGATGCCGGCAGGACCGTTTGGGAGCGCTGGTCGGCCAACTCAAGCAAATACGATCCGAAAAGCATGGATGCGAAGTGGCGCAGTTTCGCCAACGTGCGCACCATTGGGGTCGGGACGGTTTTCTGGCTGGCTCGGCAGAATGGTTGGCAACGCAAGCCATCGGATTTTAACAAAGCGTCGCCTGCGCCGCATCCCGCATCGGACCCGGCCGAGGAGATCGAGCCACCGCGTCCGCTGATGCGGGAGACGCCGCCCGCAGATCCGTTTCCGGTCGAAGCTCTCGGCAAGCTCCTCGGCGATGCTGTGCTAGCAGTCCATGATCGCATCCGGGCTCCGTTGGCGATCTGCGGCCAGGCCGTGTTGGGAGCGGCGTCCTTGGCGGTTCAGGGGCATGCTGATGTCGTGCTGCCGACCGGACACAAAAAGCCAATTTCCAACTATCTGGTCACGGTTGCGGTGACGGGCGAGCGCAAGTCCGCCGCGGACAGCGAGGCGATGGCGCCGATCCGCGCCCACGAAGCCGACTTGCGCCAGATGTTCGACGCGGACCTCGCGAGCTACATCAACAACCGGGCCGCCTACGATGTCGTGCGTGGGAACGTCGAAAAGCAGGGCAAGGGCGCTAAGGCGCTGAGCCAAGCGGAAGTTAAGGCGAAGCTCGACGCGCTCGGCCCAGCGCCAAAAAGGCCGCTGGAGCCGACGCTGACGTGCGACGAGCCAACTATCCAAGGGTTGGAACGGCACTTTGCGGTCAGCCGTCCCAGCATGGGCTTGTTCGCCACAGAGGGTGGCAAGTTCCTCGCCGGGCACTCGATGCAGGAGGACAATAAGATCCGTACCGCAGCCAGTCTCTCCAACTTGTGGGATGGCGAGCCGATCCGTCGGTTACGGGCCGCCGACGGCTCCATGTTTATGCCGGGCCGGCGCCTAGCGATGCATCTCGCCGTGCAGCCGGAGATAGCGGACATCATGCTTGCCGACCGCGCCCTTGCCGCGCAGGGGCTGCTATCGCGCATCCTCGTCACCTATCCGGATAGCTTGATCGGCACGCGTATGTATCGCGCCGAGGCCGCGGAAACGGCCGTTCACCTCAAAACGTACAGCGACCGCATCGCGGACATTCTCAAGAAGCCGCTGCTGATGGAAAACGGGAAGCAGAACGAACTCGCGCCGCGAGCGCTCGAAATGTCAGCCGAGGCCCAGGCGATGTGGTGGGCGTTTGCCGACAAGGTAGAAGCCCAGTCCGGGCGCGGCGGGAGCCTGTCCCCAATTGCCGGGCTCGCCAACAAGCTGCCGGAGCACGCCGCGCGGTTGGCGGCGGTGCTGGCCCTGGTGGAGGACATCGACGTCGCGGTGGTGACGGCGGGGCATTTATCCCAAGGAATCAACCTCGCACAGCACTATGCCGCCGAGGCCTTACGGCTGTGTGGCGTGGCCGCCGCCAACGTCGATCTGCTGCGGGCCCAGGAACTCCTGGAATGGCTCCATAGGCATTGGGGCGAGGAAGCGGTGTGCCTCACGGACGTCTACCAGTGGGGACCAGGCGCCATCCGCGAGAGCGCCACGGCCAAGCGGCTGGTCGGCATTTTGGAGGCCCATAGTTGGCTTACTAAGATCAAAGGAGGGGCTGAGATCAAAGGCAAGAAGCGCCGCGAGGCGTGGAAAATTGTGAGGGGTAGCCATGGGCTTCGAGCGGTTTGACCCCGACGCGTTCCTGGCCTCCAAAAATCAGAAATTGGAGGCACCCCCTGCTACACCTGCTACAGTTGCTACAGTTTTGCCTTCGCCACCCTCGACTGTAGCAACTGTAGCAGGTGTAGCAGGGGGTATCCCGCAAAATGAAAAATCCAGTCCTAGTGTTGTCACCCTCTCGACTGGACTTGAGGCCATCCTGACCCGCTTCCCCGGCTCAGAGATCGTCAGCCTAACCCGCTATGCCGTTCCCGACCCTTCCCAGCTAGAGCCTCTTGCCCCTGTCGGACACGTCCCAGGCACCTGCGCTCAATGCCAGGACCCTGATGGCCAAGCGACCCGGTGGCTCGACAAGTGCCGCAACGTTGTCGTGTGGCTTCATCCGGAGTGCCGGCGACGATATTGGCTCACCTGTGGGGGGCACCGTCGGCTTATCTGCGCAGGCTGCAGGCGGGTGCAGATCGGATCAATCTCGCTGGCGAGCTATCGGGGCTGGTCACTGAGGACGAGGCGGCACAGGCCCGCACGAAGCTCGTCAAGATCGGGGAGCGTATGGCTCAGGAGGCCAGCCAGCCGGCAGGCAATGGCAAGGCCGAGGAGCCTCCGGCCTCTTCGTCGCCGTCTGCGAAGCGCGCGGTGCCACGGAGGCTGTCGTCCTTGGCGGATCTCGGGTCGGTATGGCGAGCACGGCAGGCTAAGACGGTGCCGCCATGAAGCGCCGTCGTCCCGAGCCAGGAGGCTGTTATGGCTGACACGAAAGATCATGGTATTCGCTTCGAGTTCATCGAGCCCGTCCGTCCGTCTGCGAGCCCGTCGCCCGACAGAAGCTTCCAAATCGTGGGAGGCGTGTCCTCAGACTCCATGCCGGAGCCACCAAGGCCACCCCCGACTGGTCCCTCGGCCTCGGAGCCGACAGGGGCAGCTGCGCGGATGCGTCAGTCGCGCTGGCGGCGCAAGGCGGGGTATCGATGTGTGAGGCTCGATATCCATGAAGATGAGATTGCCGCCCTTGTTGAGCGGAAATTTGCTGGACCCAGAGTCGCGCAATGACACAGACGCAGTGATTAACGCTCTGTACGATTTTCTGGAACAGGAGCTGGTTGCGCGTAACGGTCTCTGATTTGGCTACAATATGGTTACACGCAACGCGCAGACGATCAGATGGAAAAGGCCCGGCTGCTGGTGTGCATCCTTATCGAGGGGCCTTCCTCGAACAAGGGCGTCCGCGTTGACACCAAACGGGACGTTTTGGTATTATCTGTTTGATCGCGAGGGCGATCCGTTGCTGCGCGCTGTGGCGACGCCGGGTTCATCCCCCGCCGCGCTGGTAGGGCAAGCCCATGAAGCCCCCTCAAATGAGGGGGGTTGGAGCTTGTCCATGGCCGCTGAAATCGAAACCACCAAAACCAAGTCGGTACCCGAGGTTGGGCGCATCTTCGGCCTGAGCCGTGGTGCGGCCTACGCGGCGGTCCGGCGTGGCGATATCCCTGCGATCCGGATCGGCAAACTTCTTCGTGTTCCTATCGCGGCGGTCGAGCGCATGCTCGAGGTGTCGCGCAAGGAGGAGGGGTCGCCATGAGCGTTTCCTCTGGCGGCATCTCGGCGGGGTTTGCTCCGTCCTCGGAGGCGGATCAAGAGCTTCGTGACTGCTTTGAGGGGGGGCAGCGGTTTGTGGATCGCATAGCGCTGTTAAGCGCTCGCAAAAAGGCTGCCGAGGAAGCCGAACGAAATTTAGAGCTTGGCAAACAGGCTGCTGCTGCCCTTGAGGACGCCAAACGGCTGCGTGCCGAGGCGGAAGCTGATCGGCGGGATGCTGCGGGTGCGCGAGCAATCGCGGCAAAGATCAAGGAGGAAGCCGACGCTTATGCGGCCAAGCTGCGGGCCGATGCCGAAGAAGTGCTCCGCCGAGCGGAGGAAAGGCAAGCCGCGATAGACAAACGCAGTAAGGAGCTTGTCGCAGAACATGCCGCGTTGAAGAAGGCGCAGCGCGAGGCCGAGCAGGCCAAGTTTGTTGCGGAGCGGCGTCGGAAAAATATCGACGTTCAATTAAGGGTCTTCAGGGACGTTCTGAGCGAAGTTGAGGAGATAACATGACTTATGTGATCGCCGACCGCGCGCGTGACAATGCGGAAAATGAACGGCAGCGTACCGAAGTTGCCGACCGCATTCGGGCGCGGCTGCGAGCGAACGAGGAAAAGTGGCGACGGACGCTCGATCCTGACTCATGGGAATCTCGCCAACTACGAGCGAAGATCGCGCATGATACGGGTTGGCTCGCGCAACTGGAAACGCGGCGGGCTGTTTCAAATGATCCGTACCGCGATTGGAAGCCGAGCGCCCCGCATGTTTACGAAACTCCGCAGGCCACACCGTCGCGCAAGCGGACTACCCTTTCCCCGGCCGAGGTCGCGGAGGCGAAGAGGCAAGGCACGAGCGTGCAGGACTACATGAAGCAATTGAACGAGGGCGTGGTGGTTTTTATCCCCGACGACGAGAGCTGAGCCATGACCGATCTCCGCATTCCCATCGACGACAATGACGGCTCCGCAACCAGCAAGGGCCGGAGCGCGGATGACGTCGAGCGCGAAATCGAGCAGGTACGCCGCAGGACCGCGGAGTTAAACCAGCAGGCCGCGCACTATCGGGCGGAAACCGCGCGCATCCGTGCATATGCCGCAGAGCAGCGCGAGCAGGCCATTGGCGCCGGCCTCGATACGGCCAGACTCGAGGCCGAGAATGCAAAGGCGGATTTTCGGTCCTCGATGGATGTTGGCAATTTCGACAAGGCTGCGGAGGCCCAGCAACGTATTGCCGCCGCCGAGGTTCGGGCCCAGCGTCTCCAAGAGGCACAAAATTATTTGCAAACGCAGCCGCAACCCGCTGCCCCGCAATCCACTGGCGATCCGGTCGAGGACTTTTGCCAGGGGCGCAGTGCAGCGACCCAGCAATGGGTTCGCCAGCATCCCGATATGATCCGCGATCAGAAGAAATTTCTGCGGCTTCAAGCTGCCCATTATGATGCGATCGGCAACGATCTCGCCCCTGACTCAAAGCCCTATTTCGACCACATCGAACGGAGCATCGGGTTGAAATCCAATCAGCCTGTCAGGCGCAGCAGTGACCCGCGCACCCACGTGGAAGGTAGACAAGTTTTCTTGACACCGGGCGAAGCCAGGACCGCCACGGATGGCACCATCACGTGGACGAAATACGATCTTGCTGCTGGCAGGATCAAAGATTCTAAATTGGTTGGGGAGCCGATCGGAACCACTGAATACGCCCGTCGCAAGCGTTCGCTTATAGGTCAGGGCGCGTATGACCGCCTCGACTGACTGGAGGAGCCAACAATGGCTACAAATATCCTCGACGATGGCAGCTACTATGCCATCAAGCAGCGCATGGGCATCGCACCCCGTCGCGATGGCGATGATGTCGGTCCGCTATCCGCACCACCATCAGAACAGGCCGGTCACGGACAGGTGGCCGAAACCTCAAGAAAAATGCGCCGCCACGAGCGAACCGGCGAGCCGATCTATGCCAATGATCCAGCGCCAGCAATGCACCGTGGCCAACGAGATCATCCCACCGAAGCATAATAAACTGAGCAGTGTCATACCATAATACCAGGAGCGGCTAGGCTGCTAACAACAGAAATCAAAATGACGTGGAAACCAGGACAAAGCGGAAATCCAAGTGGCCGACCAAAGGTCACCCATGCCCTGGAGGAGGTAAAAACACTGGCTCGCGAGCATACTGCCGCGGCCCTACAAACCCTCGTGACCGTGATGACAAATGCAAAGGCTACACCTACAGCCCGCGTGGCTGCAGCCAACTCGCTACTCGACCGTGGTTACGGCAGGCCAGAATCGGCCCTCACCGCCAAGGTCGAGACCAAACGCGAGCCGGACCTCAGCGTGCTAAATGCGGCCGAACGTGCCGAGTTTGACCGCATCCTCGATATGGCCGCCCCCTTTATGAACAAAGTGCTCGAAGCCCAAGGAAACTCCGGCGGATCATCGGTCAACTAGCCCATGACACCTAAGTGGCCCCGCAAGCCAATGCCGGAAGAGGATGCCGAGAGGTTTCGGCAAACCGTCTTCGGGGTGTTCGAGGCCACCTATGGCGAGAAAATTTCTGACTCTGTTTTGGAGCGGCTTGAGGAGGAAGACCTGGCCCAGCTGGAGAGGCTCGTTGCCAAAATGCTGGGGTACCCCGGCTACGCGCTGAATTGAGGGCCCTCGGCCATTGCCGGGCGGCAGTGGGGTTTCCTAAGCTGGCAGGGCAAGCCAAGCGGGCCAAGCCCACTTAGAAATCCACATTGCCTAAGCGCGCCATGCAGATGGGCAACCCATGAGAGCAAGCGGAGCCCAGTAAACTGGGCTCCCCCCTAAAAAAAGAACTGAGAGTCATCTTCTCTTAGAAGAAGATAGCTCTCAGTTTGTTTTACTTCGGAGTAACGCAATGGTGTGCCTAGCCCGCCTTCGCCTTTTTGGGCTACGGCGGGCAGGCACCCCTAAGCCCCATCAAGGGCTCGATACACCGACGCTCGGCCAATGCCGAGCCTCTCGGCGATCGCTGATGGGCCCAGCCCCTCCGCCCTGAGCTGTGCCACCGCAGCCCGATCGATGCTCGGCTTGCGACCCTTATAAACCCCTGCGGCCTTGGCCTTGGCGATTCCCTCGAGCTGCCGTTCTCGCCGCAGGTTGGTCTCGAATTCCGCAAATACCCCCAGCATGTCGAGGAAGCATTTCCCGGCTGCGGTGCTGGTGTCGATCGGCTGCTCGGTTGCTTTGAGGGCCGCGCCACGGGCCTTCAGAGCCCGCACGATGTCCTGCAGGTCCCCGATGCTCCGGGCCAGCCGATCAATCCTGGTGACCATGAGAACGTCACCAGAGCGGAGAAAATCGAGCACCGTCTGAAGCTCGTCACGGCCTTCCGTCGTGGTGCCGCTGCGTTTCTCCGATCGGATCACCTCGCAGCCTGCGGCCTTGAGTGCATTGATCTGGATTGCCAAGTCTTGGTCCGTGGCGCTGACGCGCGCATATCCGATGATGGTCATGTTTGTCCCCCGTGTCTCGTTTGGGTGTGCCCTGTCTCGAAATTCTGGAACCGGCTTATTTGATACGTTGCTGGTGTCTCAGGTGGCTGTATTGCTGGCGTACACCCCACTGAGGCATCTGCGTGTGGCTTACCTCCCGATCACAGGCCACAGATGTGCGCTGTAGAACGGGCCATGCAGTCGGCAAGCAGCGCATCTCTGCGTCCTGCTCGTTGCCAGCAAGCTCGGCCAGCTGCATGGCGCGGTGCAGGATTCGGGATAGATTTTCGCGATGGAGTGTGGAATCGAAGGCATCAGCCTGGCGCATTGGGTGCTCCTTTGCGCTGGGTTAGCCTCGGCCGAGTGTTATCAGCACCCGGTCGAGGCGCTTTTGTTTGTGCGCTTGTATGCAATAATTGTCAATTTGTTTGTTTGGTTCGGGATCAAATAAAACTGAAGCAGATATTGCCGTCGATATTGAAGACCTCGCCGCCGCTGCGCTGCCGCCGCGCACGAACTGACCGGATTCCGAACAGGACGACCTTGCTGCTGGCCAGAATTTCGCCCCCGGGAGGGGGGTACCCCCTTGTGGGGGCCTGGTACCATACCGCTGCATTCGCGCGCGTTAGGAGTATAGCTTTTCAATTTTTCCCAAAAATGTTTTTTACCTATTTTTTAGGACCCAAATTTGACTACGCGGAATTCAAAAATTTTTTGTGTGGTGCCGGAAATTTTTTCAGATATGTGGGTTACCTCCTTATTGTCACAAAAAATTATATTTCGGGATTTAATTGGGTATTTGATTTGAGGGGGGTTATTGGCTTTGATTTTTGGGCATTAAATTTTTTATTTCGCCTTCAAGACTATCACCCCTACAGCGATTGCCGGCCGATGCTCTTGTCCATACGACGGGAATGCGCACGGGGTGGGGACTTCTTTGAGACGGCCTGCGATTGAACTAGCTCTGATCATCGCAGCCTGACCCTTCGCCAGCCGTCCAGCCTCGTGGCATAATCCGAGAGCGCCCGACCAGCTTGCCCTCACTTGCCCCAGCCTGCCGGGTTTGCTCTATCCGCTTCCGACACTCGGTCCAGATCGCGGGATTCCGAACCGGATTATGCCGCATCTTGCCAACCGCGCCGCTGCGGATTCATGACGCGAGGCGCGGAGTTAACCCTTGTGCGCCTCTCGGGATGCCGGCGCCGGTCCCTTCGAGTGGACGCGAGCCGGATAGAAGGCAAGTCTGGCAGGCTCGGGACGCTCCGTCAGCGCGAGCTCCCGCTTACGCGAGACGAGTCGCTCGAACGCGGGCTTGGCCTCACCGGGGTTGTGAGCGGAGCGAGCGATCCATGCGAGTCGCAGTCACTGGCGCGTACGGATACTCCGGCAGATACATGGCACGGCGTCTGCTCGCGCAGGGGCACGACGTCCTGACGCTGACCAATTCCACGCGCCGTTTCAACCCTTTTGGCGGCCAGGTAAAGGCTCACCCGTTCAACTTCGATAATCCTGCATTGCTGGAGGCGACGCTGCGTGACGTCGATGTGCTGATCAACAATTACTGGGTCAGGTTCGACATGCCGCCGCTATTTACCCATGCGGGGGCCGTGCGCAATGTCAAGGTGCTGTTCGATGCTGCCAA
>JBKPDF010000043.1:0-37430 GCA_046727735.1 Pseudomonadota bacterium
TCCCATGATAGTTCCGCGGTCGATCTCGACCGCAAGGCTCTTGACTGATTCGGTGTATTCATCGGAGAAGCCGTAGGAAGCGGCGCGATAGAAGTGCTTCCCCTTTTGTCGGGTGATCGAGCTGCCGTCGGCCTCGCATAGTCGTACCGCCGATTCGATTAATGTGTTCAGGACCGTTTCGAGATCGAATGTCGAGCGACTGATGGCCTTTAGGACGTCGGCGGTTGCCGTCTGCTGCTGAAGGGACTCGCTCAGCTCCCGGCTGCGCGCCTGCACCTCGTCGAACAGGCGCACGTTCGCGATGGCGATCACGGCCTGATCGGCAAAGGTGGTCGCTAGCTCGATCTGTTTTTTGGTGAACGGCTCCACTTTGCCGCGTCGCAAATTGATGGCGCCTATCGGAGCGCCCTCCCGCAGCAGCGGGATCGCGAGGACTGTGCGGTGGCCCAATTCTCGGGCGATGGCGCTTCCCTCTGGATATTCCTCCATCTCGGCTTGCAGATCCGCCACATGGACTGCCCGCCGCTCCAGCACGCAGCGCCCGTTAATCGTCCCGCGCACAACGGGGACGAGGTATCCAGACGGCGCAAGGAGCGGTCCATAGTGGGCCACTATCCCCAAACCGTCGCCCATGAGGCGGAGAATCGTTACGTTATCGGCATGGCAGAGCATTGAGGCGGTCTTGACTAGGGCGTCGAGCACCGGCGGTAGGTCGGTCGGCGAACTTGAGATCACGCGCAGAACCTCGGAGGTCGCCGTCTGCTGCTCCAGCGATTCGCTCAGCTCGGCGGTTCGGTTCCGGAGTTCGTTCAGCAGCCGGGCGTTCTCGATCGCGATGAGGGCTTGGTCGGCAAACGTGGTCAGTAACGCAATCTGCTTTTCAGTAAAGGGCTGGACTCGAACACGGCGTATCACGATGACGCCAATGATGGCGTCTCCCCTGAGCATCGGGACCGCAAGGATCGTCCGATGCATCTCCTCTTGTCCGCGAAGGTATTCGCCCCACGTGTACTCCGGGTCCGCGAGCACATCATGGATGTGTGCGACCCGACGCTCCAGAACGGCTCGTCCTGTCGCCGAGCTTCGATCCTTGTGGATGGGATACTGCTTCGCGCGTTCGATGAATTCCGGCGTGTGGCCATAGCTGGCTGCAATGCGATAAACTTCTCCATCCTGCCTGAAAATGAAGCCCCTATCGGCGCCACAGAGTCGGACCGCGTTCCCCACCAGGCTCTCTAGAACTGGCTGGAGGTCGATCTCCGAGCGACTGATGACCTTGAGGACTCCGCTGGCCGCCGCCTGCTGCTCCAATGTCTCGCTTAGCTCGCGGGAGATCGCCGTCTGCCGCTCCAGTGCCTGGCTTAGCTCGCAGGCCGTCGCCGATTGCCGCTGCAGCGCGTCATTGAGCTTGCGGGTGAGCAGTGCGATCTTCTTTTTGTCACTGGTCTGGCGAGCTGCCGTAGTCGCGCTGCGGCGCGGCGGCTTTACCGTTCTGCGTCGCTTCGTCTTGGGGCGCCTCGTTCGAGCAGTTGTCACCCTATCCTCCGGTGGGCATTTTATCACCGCGGCCGGTCAGATGTCGGCGTCTGCCCAATAGAGCCGCCTTGTACGGACATGTCCGCGATACTGCGCAGAGTCGTCCATTAAAGTTGATCGTTGACTTTCGGACATTTCGACTCCATAGTCTAGAGCCTATTGGACACGGGGGCTTCACATGGGGCATCACGGCATTCTCATCGGTTACGCTCGAACCTCCACGCTCGAACAGCAAGCGGGTCTCGATGCTCAGCTCCGAGATCTCAAGGCTGCGGGGTGCAAAAAACTCTTCACCGAGCAGGTCTCTTCAGTCGCAGAACGCGAACAGCTCAGCGCCGCTTTGGATTATGCGCGCGAAGGCGACACGCTGGTTGTTACGAAGCTCGACCGGTTGGCTCGCTCCGCGCGGCACCTATTGGAACTCGTAGACGCCTTAGAGGCCAAAAGCATCACGCTTCGTATCCTAAACCTCGGCGGCGACACCGTTGACACCCGCGGCGCCACCGGCCGATTGATCCTGAATGTGTTTGCTGCGTTCGCCCAATTCGAGCGCGAAATGATGCTTGAGCGCCAACGTGAGGGCATCGCCAAAGCCAAAGCAGACGGGAAATACAAGGGCAGGAAGCCCACGGCACGCGCAAAGGCCGCCGATGCCGTCCGCCTATTCCAGGAAGGAAAGCGTGTCGCTCACATCGCGAAACACCTGGGCGTAGGCCGAGCAAGCGTTTACCGGGCGCTGGACGAAGCCGGTCTAGGGCCAGCATCAGAACAGCGTCCGATTTGACCATCTGGCAGCTCGAAGGGGTGGGACTGGTCGAATAGCTCGGACGGGACGAGCAGGCACTGGGACCAGCGGTGGTCGAGCTGGCCGTTGACGCTGACGAGGACGCGGCACCCCGAGGTCGCAGCGGTCGCAAGCCGCATGTGTCCGTCGGCCCACCATCCGATGTGATTTCTGTGCCAGTCATAGACGCTCTCGCGCTCTATGAAGGCCAAATGATTGCCGTCCGGGCTCACAATGCGGCCGACATCTTCCTGCAGCCACGCGCGCACTCGGCCGAACCTATCGTAGAGCGGTTCCATAGGCGTCCATTGGTAGTGCGCCATTGACGTTCAACCAGTTTCTCAGCACGCAACGAATGATGAGCGCGGCATAGCGACGCCGTTGTGACAGAGGCTGCCTTGCGGGCTCTAGAGCCGCATAGACGCCGATGTTTGGCGCGGCTGCTCCCCTACCTGCCCGCCATCTGGGCGTCGGGTCCCGTTTCTGGCGCTCCACGCCCCCAGGTCATTTCTGATATCGATTTCAAAAAACACACCCCTTTACCCGCGGCGGCTGGGCTAATGGCAGCAGTGCCTGCTCTCGACCGAGCTGGATGGAGCCAGCTCGCCGATGATCTTGATATTTTACTTACATCCCACCGATTGGTAGAGCAGGCTAGGGCGTGTACTCATTAATCGAGGCGGCTCGGATCAGGTCCGTTTGATGTCCGCTATGCCCCCGATAGCGGCGCCAAAGCGGACATCGCGGGAGGTCCGGGTCGTGCCATATCCAGACATCGGAGGCCTTTGGTACTTGGCCCGGAGACGGGCTTCGGGAAATCCGACCCTCCCGTCTTGAGTCCTAGCGCGGCCGCTTAGTGCTTCGGCTACCCTGCACCTCGTGGCTACCCTGCATCTCAATGGTCAGGGTCACACGTCGTGGAAGCGCGACGTGGTGGCAATTGTCCTTTCTCACCTTTGCCCCGGCGTTTCTGAACCGCTGTTTGGCCATTCTACTCCCCAAATTTTCGCGCGTAGGGCCTCGATCTCCTTGGGGGACAACACTCCATCCCCGTCGGTATCACCCAGGATCATGATCATTCGCAAAAGCAACCCCGTAAGTAGGCCTCTTTTGTCGGGTGGTTTACCTGTACCCGGGTCTATCTGCGCATGATCCGTCCAAACGCCAATATCGAGGCAACGATCGAGCATCCGGTCACAAATTCCGAAACACTCGTAGCGCATGTCGCCGGTCACGTGGCCGCAAAATTGCGTGCATCCGGAGTCATGTTTGTAGCATTGCTGTGCGGTGAGCGCGGAAGCTGAGTGCAGGGTGCCCATTATACCGATCGAGATGCCGACCAACGCGAGCACTACTTTCTGAGCAGTGCGCAGACGCCATACTGAAGCTGTCATGACGAGGCTCCTTCGCTAGCTTGGCGGTTTGTCGAGCCCGATAAGCAGACCACCCCGCTCATTCGATACACAAGGAGTTTTGGGGTAGTTTGCCGAACCAACCATACTGCGCGGATATTGGCGGCTCAAGCTCAGTCTTTTGCACTTGTAGGCTAAGGCCGTCCTTCTGGTTTGAATCGAAGTCGGGACGCGATCTTGATCGGTAACCAGCCGGGCAAAAAGCTGACCTGATTTCCACAAAAATGCTGACTCACAACCTAGTACCGAGTACTATGGGAACATGGCTGACACGGTGGTGCTCTATCCAACTGCAGGTCTAACGGCCTAAGTAAAAGTAGGGAGGTGGTTCCCATGCGCAAATTCTTGCTTTTCATGCTGAGTCTTACCGCGCTCAGCTTCCTGGGAGTGGAGGCGGCTTCTGCCTATACACTGGGTACTCATTATAGCGTTTCGGACCTTCAAGCTCTGTGCAAAAGGAATCACGGCCATTGGGCTGGCCCTGGCGCGGGGATGCCGGGCAACTACTCGTGTGGCAAGGTGTGCACCGCTGGCGGTGACTGGTGCACAGTCGGATGTAACAGTTTTGCGTGCTATGGGGACTGTCCTAACTGTCCCGCGCGGATTCTTACGGGTGGTCGCAAGGAGATTGTCGGAAAAATCCTGAGTGGCGGAGCCATGTCACTCCGCTGGAAACCCTGGCCGGGTTGTGATCCGAATTGCGCGTGCACCTCTTGGATCGGCTGTCCCTGCTGCATAGGGCCGGGTCCGGGCGGTAGTGGTCCATGGCCGTGGCCCTGGTGGGGTTTGTCTTTGCGCTGAGAAAATTTCCGCTTAGCCCCCAATACCCGACATCTGCGTGTTAATGAGTACACGCCCTAATAGCTAAATAATCGATCATCGCCGATCAGGCTAATGCGGTGGCCTGTCGGAGCGCACGCGGCGACTGTTTCATGCGATCGATGCCGATTGGGAGGGTGTCCGTGCGGCGACACTGGTTGGCTTTGGCCTTGTTTCTCGCAGCCCTGGCTCCGGCCTCGGCAGACGTACGGATTCGTTCAAGTGCAGGTGGCGAGGTTGGGACATATTTGGCGCTGTTCGAGCTTGTCCGAAAATCCGGACAACGAGTGATCATCGACGGCCCCTGCTTCTCCGCGTGCACCCTGGCGCTGAGCATCGTTCCCCACCGCCGCATTTGCGTGACTCCGCGGGCAGTTCTCGGCTTTCACGCGGCAGTGTGGGCCGACCGGTACGGAAATCGTTACTCAGCCTCGGCTGAAACGCGCGTAATCGAGGCCACCTATCCGGCGCCCGTTCGCGCCTGGATCACGCGACACGGCGGACTCTCCGGCAAACTTCTCCTGCTTCACGGCCGGGAGCTCGCCGCGCTGTATCCATCCTGCAGCTAGCGCCGCTACTGCGACTCGCGGTGGCCGGAAACTATCCGGGCGCGGAACGCGGCCTTGAAGGCTAACGCCGCAGATCTGACAGGGATGTGAGACGCCAGTCGGCGCGCCAACCGAACTCCTGCACGCTGACTTGCGACTGGTATAGGCAAGTGGTATCACGTGCTCGGCAGGCAAGCCAAATTGCTTAGGAAAAATCAAGACTTGCTGGGATCGTCAGCACCTCTCTTCGGGCGCGCCACCTAGTACTCATCTGCGAACACTCGGACTGACCGTTCTGGCTTGCGAGAACGGCTTTCTCGAGCAGTTCCTTGCTTCCCTTAATCCGGATCTGGTCGTCATCCACCTCGATCACATTGATCAGGGCCTGAAGGTAAGCCTTGCGGAAGGGCACCGAGCCGGCGCGACCAATCGGCCATTCAGGCTCTCGGCCTTCGCAGCGCGGCGAGATGCCAATGAAGCGAGAATCACGCCGAGACGTTCCGGCTTGAAAAGCCGTTCCATGAGGTGATCCGTAACCAACGTGTCGAGCTTATCCATCGCGACCGACCGCCCTCGGCAGACGGTCTTGCCCTGGATCGCAGAACTTGAGCAGGTGTAATAGCGATAGATCCGACCGTTTTTTGACGTGCCGGTACGCAGCATCATCCCACCGCCACAAGTGGCGCAGACTGCCAAGCCCGTGAGCAGAATTGGGCCGGTCGTGACGCGCGGCGGCGTCACCTTGGGATTGCGGGCGTGCAACTGTCGCTGAACCCGTTCGAAGACATCGGGAGGGATAATCGACGGCACGGGGATTTCGACGACTTCTTCGTCGGGCTTGCGTTCGCCCGTTTTTGATGAGGCTTGGTTGAATTTCCAGCGGCCAACATAAACGGTATTTGTCAGAAGCTTATGCAGGCTGCCAACGCCAAATGTCTGATCTCTGCGAGTGCGATAACCGCGAGCATTCAGCCATTTGACAATTTCCTTGACGCCGAGCGCACCGGATTTTCCGTCGCCATGAAGGTAGAGTTCGAAAATCAGGCGTACTGTCTCGACTTCGACAGGATCAATGTCCAGCTTTTTCTTCACTTTGGTGCCGCGCTTCTCCGCTTCCACGAGCCTGTAGCCAAGCGGTGCTGTGGCTCCGTTCCAGAAGCCTTGACGTGCGTTTTCCTTCATCGACCGGATAACGTGCTTCGCATTCTCCTTTGACTGGTACTCGTCGAATAGGGCGATGACCTTGCGCATCATCGTTTGGACGGGTTCGGTCTCGTCACTTACCGGTTGAGTGATGGAGATGACCCTGACGCCGTGCTTGGCGAGCTTGCGGAAATAAAACTCCTGCTCGAAGGCTTCCCGGAAAAACCGGCTGTAGCTGTGGACGACAATAAATCCGAACGCCTGCTCACCATCGCAAGCGCGTTCGATCATCTGCTGGAAGGCCGGCCGTCGGTCGTCGACGGCAGATGCCCCCGCTTCGATGAACTCGGCCACAACTTTGTAGCCCTGGCGCTTGCACCAGGCTTGCAGTTGGTTCCGTTGATCGGGAATTGAAAGATCGTGTTCCGCCTGACGGCCTGTCGAGACGCGCATGTAGAGCGCCGCCGGAGGCGGCAATGACGCCTCGTTCACCGGGGTCAGAATTGGTCGATTGGGGTGCTTCATCGGGAAATCCTTCGATCGTGCTGATCCATTGTCGCAGTCAAAAAGGTGAAACCCAAGACCAGTCTGTCAGTCGGCCGAACGCTCCACTGGTTTTCCGTCAATTTATTGTCGTTCCCCCAGAAGCTCGTTGAGCAAGGCCCCAAGGTAGGTCTCTATCACCCCGAGTTCTTGCGCGCCGACCGGCACGGCATCGGGCAAGTCATCGACGGCGTGCGGCGCCGACGCCTGGCTGCCGTGCGGCGAGACGGCGATCTGGTCTGTCCTCCCAGCCCGGTGTTTCTCCCGACCCGGGCATGGCGCGCTGCCAGGCACCCTCATGGCGACATTTCTCAACCGCAGGCGCGGAAAACACGCCAAACGCAGCTAAATGCCGCCGACGCCAAACGCATATGGCGCAGAATGGTGGAAATCGAATCAGAAAAAAACCAAAAACAATCAGGTTTTTATGCAAGCTTCGCGTCCGCACAGGGCTTTACCAAAGATTGAGGACATAGAGGTACTTCAGCGAAAGATAGGAACTTACGCGATGGCCAACAGCCGCTTACTCGGGCAGTTTCGAATTTCAAGCGGAATGCGCCCCTACGTGTTACGGATACGATTAAGAGGCCCGGATTTTGAGTTCGGGGCCACTCCAGAACGTGCGGTTGCGTTCACAAAATGTATCCGGGAGATGAGGCGAATTCTGGTAGAGAAGTGCCGCGTTTCCATGGCCAATCAAAACGGGCGGCTGATGCCCAGCAGGCCGGCGACGACCAGAAAGACGATGCCGATCGCGACCGCGCAGGCCGCGACCGCACCCGTATAGGCGAGCGCCTTGTCCTGCGGTGCGCGCATCAGCGGCGGGATGCCGAGCCAGAGCAGATAAGCCGAATAGATCAGCACCAGGATGCGCACGAAGCCGAGCCCCGGCAGGAGGGACAGAATGCCCGACAGCCAGAACGGCGTCGCGGAAAAGACCGCGAGCTTGAGCGCGTTGTCGAAGCTCTTGGTGGCCTCGAAGGTCGGCGCGAGCGCGTCGATCATCAGCGCGAGCAGATAGACGCTGGCGAAGCTCAGCGCGTAGCGGACCAGCGTCACCAGCACCCCGGTGACGACCGGACCGCCGCCCACGATCCAGGCGATCCAGCCGCAGATCGCGGGGATTGCCGCAAGCACCGCGACGTAATTCGCGAACAGGAAGACGATGTCGCCCGGTTCGCGCCTGATCTGCGGCCACTCGGCCTTCGGATCGACCAGGATGTTCTTGACGCGCTCGACGAGATTCATGTCCCCCTCCGTCCGACTGCGGGCGAAACCGCTGCCATCGGCCTCTTCCATCGTTAGCGCCCGGCCGGGCGAAGTCACGCGCCGAATGCGCTCCTCAACGTTTTTCGTCCTGGCGGAGCATGTCGGCGCCCTTCTCGGCGATCATCATGGTCGGCGCATTGGTGTTTCCGGAGGTGATGTTCGGCATCACCGAAGCATCGATCACGCGCAGTCCGGCGAGCCCGATCACGCGCAGGCGCTCGTCCACGACCGCCGTCGGATCGGTGTCTCGCCCCATTTTGGCGGTGCCGACGGGGTGGAAGATCGTGGTCCCGATGTCGCCGGCGGACTTGGCGAGCGCGGCATCGTCGTCGGGAACGGCATCGCCCGGCAGATATTCGGTAGGGCGGAAGCGCTGCAACGCCGGAGCCGACGCGATGCGCCGTGCCACCCGGATCGAATCCCCCGCCACGCGCCGGTCCTCCTCGGTCGACAAGTAGTTCGGCTGGATGACGGGCGCTTGCGCCGGATCGGCGGAGCGCAAACGGATGAAGCCGCGGCTCGTCGGCTGCAGATTGCACACGCTCGCCGTGAACGCCGGGAACGGGTGCAGCGGGTCGCCGAATTTTTCGAGCGAGAGCGGCTGAATGTGGAACTGCAGATTGGCGCGCTCGCGCCCCGGATCGGAGCGGGTGAACAGGCCGAGCTGCGACGGCGCCATGGTGAGCGGCCCGCGGCGCAGCAGCGCGTATTGGAGGCCCATGCCGGCGCGGAGCCAGAGCGAGCGATAGGTTTCGTTGAGCGTCTTGACGCCATGCACTTTGTAGATCAGCCGCAGCTGCAAATGGTCCTGGAGATTCTCCCCGACGCCCGGCTTGTCGAGCACGACCGGAATGCCGAGCTCGTGCAGATGCGCGGCCGGGCCGATGCCGGAACGCAGCAGAATCTGCACCGAGCCGATCGAGCCCGCGGCGAGAACGATCTCGCCGCGGCAGGTTGCTTCGCGCGCCTCGCCGTCGCGGCGCCAGCGCACGGCTACGGCGCGTCCCTCTTCGCAGCGCACGTTGTCGACCAGGCATCCGGTCTCGACCCTCAGGTTCGGCCGCCGCAGGGCAGGTTTCAAAAAGCCCCGCGCCGCCGACCAGCGCCGGCCGCGCTTCTGATTGACGTGGAAATAACAGCAGCCCTCGTTGTCGCCGGTGTTGAAATCCTCGATCGCCGGAACGCCGCTCTGGGCCGCCGCTGCGCGGAATGCGTCGGTGATGTCCCAGCGCACCCGCGGCGGCTCGATGCGCCATTCACCGCCCGCCGCATGCACCGGACTATCACCGAGAAAATGATCCTCGTGCCGCTTGAAATAGGGCAGCACGTCGTCCCAGCCCCAGCCCGACAATCCGAGCTGGCGCCAGTGGTCGTAGTCGGCAGCCTGCCCGCGCATGTAAATCATGGCGTTGATCGCCGAGGAGCCGCCGAGCACCTTGCCGCGCGGATAGCCGAGGCTGCGGCCGTTGAGGCCCGGCACGGGCTCGGTGCGAAAGCACCAGTCGCCCCGCGGATTGCCGATCGCGAACAGATAGCCGCACGGAATGTGGAACCAGATCCAATTGTCCTGCCCGCCCGCCTCGAGCAGGAGCACCTTGCGGCTCGGGTCGGCGGAAAGCCGGTTCGCAAGCACGCAACCCGCGGATCCCGCGCCGACCACGATATAGTCGTACTCGCCCTCGATCTTCGTCGCCACCATACTCGTCCCCTTGCGGTGATCGCGGTCAGTGTGGAATTGGCGGCGCGGATTGGCAATCGACAGCCGCCCCCGGAACTATGACCACAGCACGGCCATGTTTCTCGATCGATGTCCTGGGTTCCGGGTTCGCGCCTCTCATGTGACCTCCGCGCTTTGCGGGGTGCCCCTGCGCCTCGCACCCCGGATCAAGTCCGGGGCGGGCTCCCAGGATGACGGCCGCCCCACGAATCGCGGCGTGTCCGGAACGACGGCGCATGAGATGACACTCCCGGCCGCAATGGCTAGTCTCGGACGGCCGGCGCGCTGGCCGCGTGCCGCCGAAACCCGGGACGGCGGTCCCGGTCCCCCTGCCCACCGTTGCGAACCGACATTTGGCCTCTAGGCGGGATTTCGCGTGCCCGTTCTGAATCCGGAAGAGTGGACTGCCGTCGCGCTCTCGCTGAAAGTCGCGTTTTGGGCGACGGCGTTGTCGCTGCCGATCGGTATCGCGGTGGCGTACGTGCTGGCGCGAAAATCGTTCTGGGGCAAGGCGCTGCTCGACAGCCTGGTGCTGCTGCCGCTCGTGCTGCCTCCGGTCGTGACCGGCTATTTCCTCCTGATCCTGTTCGGCCGCAATGGACCGATCGGCGCGCTGCTCGCGCAGATCGGGATCGTGCTGGCATTCCGGTGGACCGGCGCGGTGCTTTCGTGCGGCATCATGGCGTTCCCGCTGATGGTGCGGGCGATCCGGCTGTCGTTCGAGGCCGTGGACCGGCGCCTCGAGGCGGCGGCCGCAACGCTCGGCGCGGGCCCGGCACGCGCATTCCTGACCGTCACGCTGCCGCTCGCCCTTCCCGGCATCGTCGCCGGCGCCGTGCTCGCCTTCGCGCGCGCCCTCGGGGAGTTCGGCGCCACCATCACCTTCGTGTCGAACATTCCCGGCGAGACCCAGACGATCTCCGCCGCGATCTATACGTTCCTGCAGGTGCCCGGCGGGGACCCGGCGGCGCTGCGGCTCGCGGGGGTTGCGGTCGCGATCTCGGCCGTCGCACTCGCGCTCTCCGAATGGCTGGCGCGCCGCGCCGCCGCGCGGCTGCACGGGATCTGATCCATGCTGTTTCTCGACGCGGAGAAACGGCTCGGCGATTTCGTGCTTCGCGCGAAATTCGACACCCCGAACGCCGCGACCGCGCTGTTCGGGCCGTCCGGCTCCGGCAAGACCACGATCGTCAACATCATCGCCGGGCTGCTTGCGCCCGACCGCGGCAGGCTGCTCTACCGCGGCCGGTTGCTATTCGATTCCGAAACCGGCATCGATGTGCCGGTGCATCGCCGCGCCTTCGGCTACGTGTTTCAGGATGGCAGGCTGTTTCCGCATCTCAGCGTCGAGCGCAATCTCGATTACGGTCGGCGCATGCACCGGCTCAAACAGGACGGCGCCGAGATGCGGCGGGTGATAAAAATGCTCGACATCGGCCATTTGCTCGACCGCCGGCCCGGGCATCTCTCGGGCGGCGAGCGCCAGCGCGTAGCCATCGGCCGGGCATTGCTGATGCGGCCGCAATTGCTGCTGCTCGACGAGCCGCTCGCCTCGCTCGACGCCGCCCGCAAGGCGGAGATCATGCCGTATCTCGAGCGCTTGCGCGAAGAGGGCGTGCCGATGCTCTACGTCAGTCACCAGGCGGCGGACGTGCGCCGCATTGCGGCTTCCGTGGTGCGGGTCGAGACGGGCGAGGTCAAGGCGATCGGCGGCCACGAGTTGCTGGATCGCGCGGACGCTGATTCGGTGTGAGCATGAGCTTTCCGGCCGAACGCATCGTGTGCTTGACCGAAGAAACGGTCGAGACGCTGTATCTCATCGGCGAGGACCGCCGCATCGTCGGTGTTTCCGGCTACGCGGTGCGCCCGCCGCAGGTGCGGCGGGAAAAGCCGCGGGTCTCCGCATTCATTTCCGCCGACATTGACAAGATCCTGGCGCTCGATCCCGACCTGGTCCTGACCTTCTCCGACTTGCAGGCCGACATCGTCGCCGAGCTGATCCGGCGCGGCGTCGCCGTCCATGCTTTCAACCAGCGCGACCTCGCCGGGATCTTTGCGATGATGCGCACGCTCGGCGCGCTGGTCGGCGTACGCGAGAAGGCCGAGCGCTTGTGCGCCGAGCTCGAAGATCGGCTTTCGTCGGTACGCGCCGCGTCCGGCGCGCGCACTCGCAAGCCGCGAGTCTATTTCGAAGAATGGGACGAGCCGATGATCAGTGGAATCGGCTGGGTCTCGGAATTGATCGCGGCTGCCGGCGGGCTCGATATTTTTGCCGAACGCGCCGCCAACAAGAGCGCGCAGGACCGCATCGCCGCCCCCGCGGAAATCATCGCGGCCGCGCCCGACATCATCATCGGCTCCTGGTGCGGCAAGAAATTCGTGCCCGCGAAGGTCGCGAGCCGGCCGGGTTTCGGCCAAATTCCCGCGGTGCGGTCTGGATTCCTGCGCGAGGTCAAGTCGACATTGATCCTGCAGCCCGGACCGGCGGCGCTGACGGATGGTCTCGATGCCCTCGTCGGCATCATCGACGAATGGAGCGTGATCAACGGATCGCACGCGGCGTAAGCGAAACGCCACGCGCGATCAGCTGCCGATCACGAAGCTTAGGCCCCGCCGCAGCGCCGATCGGATACGGCCCGCCGGCTTTTCGGGCTTTGCCGGGACCTCGGGCTCGGCAAGCTGCAATCCGACCTGAGTGACGCGTCCTGCCACGACCTTGTGGGCGATCAACAGCACCTCGCCCAGCCGAAGCGCATCGCCCCGCCGCGGGGCGCGCCCAAGCTCGCGCGTGAAATGTTCGGCGAGCGAGCGTTCCGTCACGTCGGGGGCAACAGGCAATCCGTAGATCTCCGCGAGCGCTCCGAGCTTCGCGTCCGCTGCAACGAAGAAATCGCCGAGCAGCCGCGGGTCCGGCACCGCCGGGGGCGGCATATCGACGAAGAAGCGGTCGAGCGCGGCGGCTTTGCCGGGCGGGGCCACGAGGTAGAGATAGTCGCCGGGCTCAACCGGTCCGGCTTCCGCCGCCGTGAGCACCTGTTCGTGGCGCACCACGAGCGTCGGCTTGGCCCAGGACGGGATAATGCCTCGCCGCAGATAGGGACTATCGGCCTCTACCGGATAGCCGACGAGCTCCTGCGTCATCTGGCCGGGCAGGTCGAGCTCGACCCGGCGCGCAACCGGATCGGGCCGAACGAACGCCACGCCTAGTCCCCGCGCCGCGGGCGCAAGCGTCCAGCCCTGGACCAGCAGCGAGGCGAGCACGACCACGAACACCACATCGAAATACAGCTGCGCCGCTCCCATGCCGACGAGCAACGGGATCGAGGCAAGGAAAATGCCGACGGCGCCGCGCAGTCCGACCCAGGAGACGAACAGCTTTTCGCGCAAGGAGAAACGGAACGCGGCCAAGCACAGGAACACCGCGGCCGGGCGTGCAACGAGCATCAGGCCGATGGCGATCAGCAACGCGGGACCGGCGGTCGAGGTCAGTCGGCCGGGCTCGACCAAAAGCCCGAGCAGCACGAACATGATGATCTGCACGAGCCAGGTGACCGCGTCGAGGAACACGACAATGGTGCCGTGCGCACGCGTCGGCCGATTCCCGACGATCAGGCCGGCGAGATAGACAGCGAGAAATCCCGAAGCATGGATCGCCGCCGCGACTCCGAAGACGACGAGGGCCGCGGTCGCCACGAACGGCGCATGCAGGCCCTGCGGCAGATCCAGCCGGTTGAGGACGAGCACCATCGCGCGGCCGCCGACAACGCCGACGAGGGCCCCCAGCAATCCCTGCTCGGCGAGCGTCCAGACGATCGCCGGCCAGGGACGATTGCCGCTCAGCAGAATCTCCACGAGCACAATGGCGAGAAACACCGCGAACGGATCGTTGGTCGCGGATTCCACCTCCAGCACGGCCGCCACGCGCGGCCGCAGCCGCACGCCGCCGGCGTGCATGAGGAAGAACACCGCGGCGGCATCGGTCGAGGCGACCATGGCGCCGACCAGCAGGCCCTCGGCCCAGCCGACGCCCAGGACCAGCTTGGCGAGCGGCGCGGTGAGCGCCGCAGTCAGCAACACGCCGAGCGTTGCCAACAGGCCGGCCGGCGCCAGCACCGTGCGGAACGTCTGCAACCGGGTGCGCAATCCGCCGTCGAACAGGATCAGCGCGAGCGCGATCGAGCCCACCGTGTAGGCGAGATGCACGTCGTCGAAGCGGATGCCGCCGGGGCCGCTCTCGCCAGCCGCCATGCCGATGACGAGGAACAACAGCAGCAACGGCGCGCCGAAGCGCAGCGCGATCAGACTGGAAAGAATTCCCGCCAGCACCAGCGCGGCGCCGAGCAGGATGGTGATGCTCACCGCATCGAGCGAAGCCATGCGCCACCCTCGCCCGAGAAGCGGGCGAGGTGCAAATTTTTTGAGAGTCATTCCGGGGCGCGCCGCAGGCGCGAACCCGGAATCCATGGACGTGCTTGAGACAGAGATGACGAGGTCATGGATTCCGGACAGCCGCTTCGCGGCTTCCGGGATGACGTGGCCGAAACGCGGCTCGCCTCATTCCGCGGCGGCGCGGGCCTGAGCCTCGTCGGCGATCGGATTGCGCAGCACGCCGATGCCTTCGATTTCGATCTCGCAGACGTCGCCGGCGCGCATCCACAGCGGCGGCTTGCGAGCGTGGCCGACGCCCGACGGCGTGCCGGTCACGACGAGATCGCCGGGCTCCAGCGTGATGCCCTGGGTGAGGTCCGCGATCGTCTCGGCGACCGGGAACATCATGTTGGCGGTATTGTCCGCTTGCAGCACCTTGCCGTTCAGGCGGCTCTCGATGCGGAGACCTTTGACGCCCGCCGGCAGTTCGTCGGCGCTCACCATCCATGGGCCGAAGCCGCCGGTGCGATCGAAATTCTTGCCCATGTCCCATTGGCTGGTGCGCCGCTGGAATTCGCGGACGGAGCCGTCGTTGAAGCACGCGTAGCCGGCGATGCAGCCGAGCGCATCGGCAGCGTTGGCGTGCTTGGTCCTGCGGCCGATGATCAGCACGAGCTCGGCCTCGTAGTCGAGGGTCTCGGACGCGAAGGACTCAGGATCGGCGCTTGGTGCGGCACGAGCGAGGTCGAGCAACGCAGGAACACCGAGGGGAATTGCGGGCGTGCATGGCCCCCTTCTTTGGCATGCTCCAGATAATTGAGCCCGAGACAGAGGATTTTGCCCGGCCGCGCCACCGGCAGGCCGAAGCGAAGGCCGGCAAGGGGCTGGCGCGCCGCAGCCGGCGCGCGCCGCGCGAGCGCCTGCAGCGGCGCAAGGTCGCCTTCGTGAACCTGCAGCCACTCGCCGAGATCGGCCGGCACGCGCGGATCTGCCGCCTGCAGGTCGACGACTGTGTCGCCATCGACGATGCCGAGCCTGAGGGCATCATTGATTTCGAAACCGACGATCCTCATGGCTCCTCCCTATTTCACGTAGCCGGATCAAGCGAAGCGTAACCCGGGACATTTCTCGCACTTCGGTCCGCGGCGCGGGCTCCGCCATCAATCCTCGTCGAGTTCGCCGATGTGATGCTGTGCGTAGAGCTCGAGGCCGAGCTTCGCCACGAGGTCGAGCTGCGTTTCCAGGAAATCGATGTGCTCTTCCTCGTCGGCCATCAGCTCCTCGAACAGATCGCGCGTGACGTAATCCTTGGCGGAGTGACAATAGGCCGAAGCCTCCTGGTAGAGCTCGCGCGCCGAGAGTTCCGCGCCGAGATCGGAATCGAGGATTTCCTTGACGGTCTGGCCGATGTGCAGCGGATCGATGACCTGCATGTTCGGAAAGCCGTCGAGGAAGATGATCCGCGTCGTCAGCTTGTCCGCGTGCTGCATTTCCTCGATGGATTCCTTGCGCCACTTTTTGGCGAGCGTCTTGTAGCCCCAATTGTCCAGCAATCGGTAATGCAGCCAGTATTGATTGACCGCGGTAAGCTCGTGCCGCAGCCCCTTGTTGAGATACTCGATCACGCGCGGATCGCCTTGCATGGAATGGGCTCCTGTTTGCCGGAAAAGACCGGGGCGGTTCGGCCGAGTTCCGGCCACGATAGCGCAAGTGCGCCGGGTGAGCGCAGCGCAATCCGGGCGCTCAGTTGCCTTCCGCTGCGCTTGTTGCGGGTCGACGCTCGCGGGCTATGGGCATCCGCTGCAGGCGGCCGGGCAGGCGCCGAGCGCCTCGTCCATGATGCGCTTGATGGTTCGCATGCAGCGGCCGCATTGGGGACTGCATCCGAGGCAGCCGTAAACCTGGCCGGCGGTACGCGGCGGCAGTTCCGATCCGGCGAGTGCGCTGCGCACCTCGTGGTCGGTCAAGACATTGCAGGAACAAATGATCATGGGGTGGTGTTCAATGAGGGAAGCGACGATCTACGGCACGCCGCGGCCGATTGCAAAAGAAAAACAGCAAGCTGTAACGATTCTAATCTGGTTGGCGAATGACGCGAAGCCGATCCTTCCCGCGGAGAACTTGATTTCGAAGCGCCTGAGGTTCGATCCGCCGCTCGATCCAACGACGAATTCGCGCCGGACCGTGAACGGCGCGCTGGGAGGCCACGATGGGCACAGCGCAAGACAAGCCGTCCGGTCCCGATCTCACACAAGGAATCCCGCTCGCCGACGTCCCGGACGGCGGCATGCTGGCCGGCCATGTCGGCGAGGACGCGGTGGCCCTCGCCCGACGCGGCCGCGAATTCTATGCGATCGGCGCGACCTGCACCCACTACAGCGGCCCGCTCGCCGAGGGGCTCGTGGTCGACGAGACGGTGCACTGCCCCTGGCACCACGCCCGCTTCTGCTTGCGTACGGGCGAAGCGCTCGGGGCGCCCGCGCTCAGCCCGGTGTCCTGCTGGAAAGTGGAGCAGCGCGACGGCAAGATTTTCGTGCGCGAGAAGAGCGCGCCCCCTGCCAAGCCCAAGCCGGCGGTCAGGCCCGGGCGGATCGTGATCGTCGGCGGCGGCGCGGCGGGATTTGCGGCCGCCGAGATGCTGCGCCGGGAAGGTTTTGACGGCAGCCTGACGATGTTGAGCTCCGACGAAGCTGAGCCGTGCGACCGCCCTAATCTGTCGAAAGACTATCTGGCCGGCAATGCGCCGGAGGACTGGATTCCGCTGCGGCCGCCGGAATTCTATCGCGATGCCAATATCGATCTGCGGCTGCGCACCGAGGTTGCCGCCGTCGATCCGAAGGCGCGCGAGGTCAAGCTCGCCGGCGGGCAGAGCATCCGTTTCGACAAGCTTCTACTTGCAACCGGCGCCGAGCCGATCCGACTGTCGATCCGGGGCGCGACCTTGCCGCACGTCCACGTGCTGCGCTCGCTCGCCGACAGTCGCGCGATCGTCGCCGCCAGCAAGGAGGCGAGGCGCGCGGTCGTGATCGGTGCAAGCTTCATCGGGCTCGAAGTTGCGGCCGCGTTGCGCGCGCGCGAGCTCGACGTCCACGTCGTCGCGCCGGAACGCGTGGTGATGGCGCGCGTGCTCGGTCCGCAGTTCGGCGCCTTCGTCAAGAAGCTGCACGAAGAGCATGGCGTCGTTTTCCATCTCGAAGAGACGGCGACCGAGATCGAGCCGACGCGCGTCGCGCTGAAAAGCGGGAAATCGCTCGACGCCGACCTCGTGGTGGCCGGGATCGGCGTCAGGCCGCGGCTCGAGCTTGCGGAGCGCGCGGGGCTGAAGCTCGATCGCGGCGTCGTGGTCGACGAATATCTGCGGACCAGCGCGCCGGACGTCTATGCGGCCGGCGACATCGCGCGCTGGCCGGATCCGCACAGCGGCGCCCCGGTGCGCATCGAGCACTGGGTGGTGGCCGAGCGGCAGGGCCAGGCCGCGGCCCGAAACATGCTCGGCGCCAACCAGCGCTTTGCCCAGGTCCCGTTCTTCTGGAGCCAGCACTACGACGTGCCGATCAACTATATCGGGCACGCGGAGCAATGGGATGCGATCGAGATCGACGGTGACATTTTTTCGCGGGATTGCCTCGCGCGCTACCGGCGCGGCGGCAAGGTGCTCGCGGTCGCCTCGATCTACCGCGACGTGGACAGCCTGAAGATCGAAGCTGAATGGGAGGGCGCCCGCGGCGGCACATAAGCGGTACATAATAAGATGTCGCGGCCGGTTCACCCCTCACCCGGTCCTCGCCTTCGGCTCGGACCACCCTCTCCCACAAGGGGAGAGGGGAAGAGTGTTTGCCGCTCGGTCTCAGCGAATATTGAGCGGCGTTCTTTTCCGTAAAGCCGCGCGCACACTCACTTCCCCTTGTGGGAGAAGGTGGCCGCCCGCAGGGCGGCCGGATGAGGGGTCGGGCGCGACGACCTAACTTCCGGCCAGGGATATTGGCTCCGGGCGTAAGCTCGCGGCGAGCACGCGGGCGACGTGGAGCGGCTCGCGCCCGGCAAAGTCGCGGATCTGCTGGCGGCAGGAGGTGCCGTCGGCGACGATCAGCGTATCGGCGCTCGCCTTGCGGACGGCGGGCAGCAGGCTGAGCTCGCCCATGGCGCGCGAAATCTCGATCGTGTCGCCGGAATAGCCGAACGCGCCCGCCATGCCGCAGCAGCTCGATTGCACCGTCTCAACCTCGAGACCCGGAAGGAGCCGCAGCGCGCGCTCGACCGATGCCATGACGCCGAAGCTTTTCTGGTGACAATGACCGTGCAGCAGCACCCGTCGCGGGGAATCGTCGAGAGCCAATTGCAGTATTTCGGCATCCGCTTGCGCGGCCAAAAATTCCTCGAACGTGAAAGTCTTCCCTGCAAGGCGACGCGCCGCATCGCTCCGGAGCAGCGCGGGGATCTCGTCCCGGAATCCGAACAGGCAGCTCGGCTCGAGACCGACGACCGGAACGCCGCGTTCGACGAACGGCGCCAGTGCCGCAACGCTGCGCTCCGCTTCGCGCCGCGCTTCCTCGACCGCACCGACCGCCAGGAACGTGCGGCCGCAGCACAGCGGGCGCGTGCTTTGATCCGCGGGCTTGGCGATTTCGACCCGATAGTCGGCCGCGCCGAGCACCGCGAGCGCTGCATCGACGTTCTCGCGCTCGAAATAGCGGTTGAACGTATCGACGAACAGCACGACCTCGCCACGAGCCGCGGCCCCATCCCTCCCCCCTTGAGGGGGAGGGATGGGGAGGGGGGTGTCTGTTTGATCATGCGGATGTTTTACCCCCCTCCCGATCGCGCTACGCGCGATCGACCTCCCCCACAAGGGGGGAGGTGACCGGAGCGGGCCGTCGCGGAAATAATCCGCGCGCCAGCGCGGCAGCGGACGCCGTGCAGAAAATCCGGCGAGCGTCTCCGAGACGCGCGCTGCGCCGGGCAGCGCGTCACGCAGGTTGAACAGCCAGGGCACGCGCGCGGCGATCGGCGCATAGCGCGGCAAGTAGCCGACGAGCCGGTCGTGCAGCGAAAGACCGAATTCTTGCGCGCGCGCGAAAAGCACCTCGATCTTCATGCGCGCGACGTCGACGCCGGTCGGGCATTCGCGCCGGCACGCCTTGCAGGAGACGCAAAGCGCGAGCGTATCCGCCATGGCGTCGGACGTGAGCGCGTCCGGTCCAAGCTGGCCGGTGAGGGCGAGCCGCAGCGTATTGGCGCGGCCGCGGGTCACGTCCCGCTCCTCATGCGTGACGCGGAAGCTCGGGCACATCACGCCGCCGAAAGCATTCCGGCAGCCGCCGTTGTTGTTGCACATCTCGACCGCGCCCAACAATCCGCCGCTCGCGCCCGGCCAGGCCGACCAGTCGAGCGTGGTGTTGCGCTCCTCGCCCCGGTAGTTCGAACCGTAGCGGAACAGGCGGCGATCGTCGAAGCGCGGCGCGCGCACGATCTTGCCCGGATTGAACAGCCCGGCGGGGTCGAAGCAGTCCTTGACCTCCTCGAAGGCATGCACCAGACGCGGCCCGAACATTTGCCCGTGGAACTCGGAACGCACGATGCCGTCGCCGTGCTCGCCCGAGTGCGAGCCCTTGTAGGCCCGCACCATCGCGAACGCCTCCTCGGCGATCGCGCGCATCGCTTTGACATCCTTGTCGAGCCGCAGGTTGAGCACCGGGCGCACGTGCAGGCAGCCGACGGAAGCGTGCGCATACCACGTGCCCCGCGTGCCGTGGCGCTCGAACAGCTGTGTCAGTCGCTCGGTATATTCGGCGAGATGTTCGAGCGGCACCGCGCAATCCTCGACGAACGATACCGGCTTGCCGACCTCCTTCATCGACATCATCACGTTGAGGCCGGCGGTGCGCAGATCGGCGATCGCGCTCTGCAAGGTGGGATCCAGCACGTCGACGACGCCGCCGTAGCGCGCGCCGGCTTGGTCCCAGGAAAAACCGAGATCGCCGATGAGCTGGTGCAGACGCGCGAGGCGTCGGCGGTTTTCTTCGAAATCGTCCTCGCCGAACTCGACCAGCAGGATCGCGTCGGGCTCGCTGCGCACGAATTCTTCGAGCGTCGGGCGGAACATGGCGATGTCGCGCGCGAGCTCGATCATGGTGCGGTCGACGAGCTCGACCGCGATCGGCCCGAGCTTGACGATGTGCTGGACGGCGTCCATCGCCTGATAGAAGCCGCCGAAATGGCAGGCGCCGACCGCGCGGCGGCCGAGCAGCGGGGCGAGCTTGAGCTCGATGCGGCTCGAGAATGCGAGCGTGCCTTCCGACCCGACCAAGAGGTGCGAGAGATTCGGCGCGTTTGCGAGCAGCGCATCGAGATTGTAGCCGCCGACCCGGCGCTGCACCTTCGGGAACCGCGCTTCGATCTCGCTCGCCTCGCGGGCGCCGAGCGCGAGCAGATCTTTGGCGAGATCGCGCAACGGGGCGGGCGCGTCGGAGAGATCCGGCGCGATCGGGCCGAAATGCGCCGTGGTGCCGTCGGCAAGCACCGCGTCGATCGCAAGCACGTTGTCGCGCATCGTCCCGTAGCGCAGCGAGCGCGCGCCGCACGAATTGTTGGCGGCCATGCCGCCGATGGTGGCGCGCGAGGCGGTGGAGATGTCGACCGGGAACCACAGGCCGTGAGGCTTGAGCGCGCGGTTGAGCTCGTCGAGCACGATGCCGGGTTCGACCGCACAGCGCCGGCCGGCGACGTCGAGATCGAGCATGCGGTCGAGATGCCGCGAGCAATCGATCACCAGCGACGAGTTGACGGTCTGGCCGCACTGCGAGGTGCCGCCGCCGCGCGCGAGCACGCTGATCCCCTCCTGGCGCGCGATCGCGATCGCGCGCTCGGCCTCCGCGACCGATTTCGGCAACACGATGCCGACCGGCGTGATCTGGTAATGCGAGGCGTCGGTCGCATAGCGGCCGCGGCTGAACGCGTCGAACAGCACGCCGCCGGATATCTCCGCGCGCAGCCGCCGCTCGAGAACTGGCATGAGCGGGGCCGTCATGGGGCGGCGGAACGCGGGGACCCACGGCTGGGTCCCGAGGGGTTGGTTGACTTCGTACTTCTAATCGCCATATTGATACCAATTAAACGAGGCCAAAGTCAGCGAGCAACTCTATGCCTAGAACGAAAGAAAGTGCGCCGGAAATCCGCCATCGCGACGCTGAAATCGGCCACCGAATACGCGCCCAGCGTCTTATATGTCGGATGTCCCAAACCGAACTCGCTAATGCGCTGGGTGTGACTTTTCAGCAGGTACAGAAATACGAAAAGGGCGTGAGCCGGGTGGGGGCCGGCAGACTGGCCAGGATCGCCGACACGCTTGAAGTGCCGATCTCTTTCTTCGAAAGCACACCCCGACCGAGGCCTAGGAAGAGATCCGTGAAACGGGGTCGCGGTGAAGAACACGTCATAACCGTTCCTGGTGGGGAGTTGCGAGTTGCTGTTACACTCAATCCCGCAGCGAACGCTTTCCTTAAGCGATCGATGGCCGCGCTGCTGCGGATCGCAAGAACTGACCGTGAGGATAAACTCAACGAGGCCATGACGGCGCCGACGGACGTGGGCGCGGTTGCGCGCGCGCTCTCGAACTCGGAAGTCATTGGAGCCGGCGTGACCGAACTCGATCCGCTTGCGCCGCTTATTGCCAGGGGCGTCGAAGACAAACAGAACCTGATTCGGGAGGCGGGGGGCTTGCTCTCGGCCAGCGAAGTTGCAAAAGCCCGCGGGATCACCCCGCAAGCCGTTTACAAGCAACGCCGCGCTCGCAAACTGTTGTCCGTTACCCATGGCGGCGAAGAAAAATTCCCTGCCGTCCAATTTACTAAGGACGGGGAGCCGATTCCGGGACTACCCGTCGTCCTTCAGACGGTCGGCCTTGCCGGGCCATGGGGCACACTCGATTTTCTGCTCACGCCTGATGACGAACTCGACGGACTATCGCCCGTCGAGGCACTCAAAAAATACCCGGAAAAACTCGAACAGGTAGTCCGACTCGCTAGAGTCCAGGGCGAGCATGGTGCGGGGTAAAGGCCGGTCCAGCAGCTCTGGCCCGACCGGCACCGCATCGAGACCACCAACGTGGCTCAGAGCAGAGCATTTGCCTGTCGTTACCTACACGGCCGGCACCTCATGGCTGCGCTGCCACAGGAAAGTCCATGAGCCGGTTTTTTTTGGCCCGGGATCCGATGTCCCGGCCGGCGAATACCAAGTTTTATACGTCGGTCTCGATTACGAGGCCGCGTTCATAGAAACACTGCTTCGGAATCCAAAGCGGCGCATCATCGATAGAACCGATCTGGAGATCCGTAACATGGCTGTGCTCAGGAATAATGCACCGTTGCGGCTGGTCGAAGCCCACGGGACCGGTCTGTCCCGGCTGGGTACGACCGCCGCCCTATCAACCGGAGGACACGGGCGTTCACGGGAGTGGTCGCTTGCTCTGTGGCAGCATCCGGATCGGCCCGACGGGTTGATCTATGCATCTCGCCATAATCCGAACCATCTCTGTGCGGCAATTTTCGATCGAGATCATACGACATTCTCAGTAATGGGGACTGAGCCTTTGCTCACCGATGAGCGACGTGTGCGCGACTTGCTCGTGGCGCATGGTAAATCCATCGGCTGAATTCTTGGCGTAAAGCCATGTTGATACGAGCAAGCTGGGAACGCACCCCAAAGGCGAGTTGCTAATGCAGATCATTGGACTTACAGCCTTTGGCGTAATACGTCTTTTACGGCCGCTAGGCTCATCCGGGCGGCTTAGCGCCAACAACGAATCTGGAATGATTTCCAAGGCGTAGCTTCCAGGAACACCCCATGGCCCAGAACACGACCCACATCGCCGGCCGGCATTTTCTGCAGATTCCCGGGCCCGCGCCGATTCCGGACCGCATCCTGCGCGCGATGGACCGGCCGATCATCGACCATCGCGGCCCCGAGTTCCAACGGCTCGCCAAGCAGGTTCTGCAAGGCATCAAATCGATCTTCAAGTGCTCCGGGCCGGTGGTGATCTACACCGCGACCGGAACCGGCGCATGGGAAGGCGCGCTCGTCAATACGCTCTCGCTCGGCGATCGGGTGCTGATGTGCAATACCGGGCACTTCGCGACGCTGTGGCGCAACATGGCCCAGCGCCTCGGCCTCGAGCCGGAGTTCATCGACACCGATTGGCGCATCGGTGCCGACCCGAAACTCATCGAGGCGCACCTGCGCAAGGACGCGGGGCACAGGATCAAGGCGGTCTGCGTGCTGCACAACGAGACCTCGACCGGCTGCCTCTCGCCGATCGAGGAGATCCGGCAGGCGATCGACGCCGCCAAGCACCCCGCGCTGTTCTTCGTCGACACCATCTCGTCGCTGGCTTCGACCGAATACCGGCACGACGAATGGGGCGTCGACGTTTCCATCGGCGGCGCGCAGAAGGGCTTCATGCTGCCGCCCGGCATGTCGTTCAACGCCGTCGGCCCCAAAGCACTCGAAGCCGCGAGACACGCGCGCTTGCCGAAATCGTTCTTCGCCTGGGACGACATGCTGGAAGCCAACAAGAGCGGGTTCTTTCCGTATACGCCGGCGACCAACATGCTTCACGGGCTCTCGGCATCGATCGACATGCTGACCGAGGAGGGGCTCGATAACGTGTTCGCGCGCCACGACCGCCATGCCGAGGCGACGCGGCGCGCGGTGCGGGCCTGGGGCCTGGAGATTCTCTGCCGCGATCCGAAATATTATTCGCCGACGATCACCGGCGTGCTGCTGCCGGACGGCCACGACGCCGACGCCTTCCGCGAGCTCGCGCTCGAGCGCTTCGACATCGCGTTCGGCACGAGCTTCGGCAAGCTCGCGGGCAAATATTTCCGCATCGGGCATCTCGGAGACACCAACGATCTCACCATCCTGGGAGCGCTGGCGAGCGTGGAGATGACGCTCGCGCTCGCGGGCGTGCCGCATCGCAAGGGCGGCGTACAGGCCGCGATGGAATATCTGGTCGCGGCCGCGCGGGCACCCTCGCGCGCCGCCGCGGAATAGGGTTCGAAAGCCTGCCGTGGCAGCGCGCGTTGGATTACTCGTCGGCTCGGCGAACTCCACCTCTCCCCGTTGGGGACTGTTGCGAAACAGAGCCGCATACTCGTTTCCCTTCTCCCCGCTTGCGGGGAGAGGGTGGTGAGGACCTTAAGGTCCGAACCGGGTGAGGGGCCTGCATGTCAGGTTCGATCACATTCAGCGGACTTACAAATCTGCCCCTCACCCGACTCGCCGACTGTGTCGGCTCGTCAACCCCGGATCAAGTCCGGGGCAGGCTCTCTCCCCGCAAGCGGGGAGAGAGGAAAGCGTGTCCGTCGGTCTGCTTTCGCAACAATCCCCGTTGGGGAGGAGCCTGCCCCGAACTTGATCAGGGGTCGGCGGCCGCAGGCCGGGTGAGGGGGTGACGATCTTTCAAGCACAAACTACTCGTTTTCCCCTCACCCTTTCCCTCTCCCCTCCGGGGAGATGGAACCTGCGCTCTCGGCCGATGCCAATCTCACAATCGTGTTCACGGTCGACAACGAGTTGCTCGATGAACGGGAGGAAACACCATGGACAAGCAGACGTTCGAAAAGGGGCTCGAGATCCGCAAGGCGGTGCTCGGCCGCGAATACGTGGAGAATGCGCTCAAAAGCGCCGACGAATTCAGCCGGCCGTTCCAGGAATTCATGACCGAATATTGCTGGGGCGCGGTGTGGGGGCGCGAGGAACTGCCGAAAAAAACCCGCAGCCTGCTCAATCTCGCGATGCTCGGCGCGCTCAACAAGGAGCACGAGCTCAAGCTGCACATCCGCGGCGCGCTGCGCAACGGGGTCAGCAAGGAGGAAATCCGCGAAGTGTTCATCCAGCTCGCGATCTATGCCGGGGTACCGGCCGCGGTCATCGCGTTCCGCTGCGCGCGGGAGGTGTTCGCCGAGCCGGCGAAATAACAAACGCAGATCAGCAGCGGGCTCCGGGCACCTCCCCCTTTGTGGGAGAGGTCGGCTTGCGCGCGAAGCGCGCGAGCCGGGAGGGGGGTGCTTTTACGAGCACCGACCCTCCCATCCCTCCCCCACAAGGGGGGAGGGAGCCCTTGCCGGCCCGTGTCGCGTGCTAAATGTGCGCTACAAGCAAGAGAAACAGGGAGCAGCCCATGAGCGACGATGTCCACGAGGTCTACGCGGTCCGCTACGGCCATCATGAGCGGCGCTCGAGCGAGAATTTCATCGGCGGCGACCCGCACGATGTGGCGCAGCCGCTGGACTTCTACGTGTGGGCGATCCGCGGCCCGCACGGCACATTCGTGGTCGATACCGGGTTCGACGAGACCATGGCGAAGAAGCGCCAGCGCAGCATCCTCAATCCGGTCGGCGTCGGACTCAAAGCCATCGGGATCGAGCCCGATACGGTCGCGGACGTGATCGTGAGCCATCTGCATTACGACCACACCGGCAACTACGACCTGTTTGCACGCGCGCGTTATCACCTGCAGGATTCCGAGATGGCGTACGCGACCGGCCGGCACATGTGTCACGCCTTTCCGCGCATGCCGTTCGAGGTCGAGGACGTCGTCGCGATGGTGCGCAAGGTGTTTGCTGGACGCGTGACGTTCCACGACGGCGCGTCCGAAATCCGGCCGGGCATCACGGTCCACCGCATCGGCGGCCACTCCAAGGGACTGCAGTGCGTCCGGGTGAAGACCCGGCGCGGATTCGTGGTGCTCGCCTCGGATTCGACCCACCTCTACGCCCACATCGAGCAGGGTCGGATTTTCCCGATCGTCTACAGCGCCGGGGAAGTGATCGAAGGCTACGAGACCCTCAAACGGCTCGCGAGCTCGATGGACCACATCGTGCCGGGCCACGACCCGCAGGTGCTCGCGCGCTACCCAGCGGCGAAGACCGGACTAGAAGGCTGGGTCGCGCGCGTCGACGCCGACCCGCTTCCGGGGGGCCAGCGCACCTAGGGCTGAACTACCTGGAATGGGTGCTCCAGAGGCGGCGACCGGGGAGCGGTCGCGTAATCCGGGTGGCCTCCTGGATTACGCGGCTCGAACTCCGAACTCTCCTTCGTCATTGCCGGGCTTGACCCGGCAATCCATTTGGCAATGCCGCATAGGTGCGCGGGTCAAGCCCGCGCATGACGAGAAACTCTTGGCCCTCAGCTTGCGCCGCCGGCCCCGGTCAGCACCGGGCCGAACAGCTCCCAGCGCTCGCCGTTGAACTTCTCCATCTGCATCTGCTTGATCGGCGCGAAATCCGTCGGGTTGGTGTTGATGGTGATACCGGGCAGCAGCATGCCGAGCTGCAGGTCCTTGAGATTCGCCGCCTGCTTCATCACGTTCTCGCGGGTCAGATCGTCGCCGGATTGCCTGATTGTCTGCACGAAGGTCTGCGCCACGAGATAACCGTAGACCGTGAACGTGCTGGTGCGGTCTCCCTCCGGGTAATACTTCTCCATGAAGGCCGACCATTCCTTGTAGGCCGGATCGTCCTTCCAGGTCGGGTCGGTCGGATCCTTGAGATATTGCGTCGACAGGATCCCCTTCGAGTTGTCGAGTCCGGCAGGCTTGAGCACCGAACCGACGGAATTCGAGACGTTGTTGAGCAGGTGGATCGGCTTCCACTCGATCTCGGCCATCTTCTTGATCGCCTGCGCGGCGAACTTCGGGGTCGTTACATTGTAGACGACGTCGGCCCCCGAAGCCTTGAGGTTGATGATCTGGGAATCCACCGTCGGATCGGTCGTCTCGTAGGGCAGCTCGGCTACGATCGGCAGCTTGCCGCCGAGCCCGTCTTTGAGGCCTTTGACGTAGTCCTTCCCGTAGTCGTCGTTCTGGTAGAGAATCCCGACCTTGCCGTTGGGATGGTTCTTGATCAGGTACTGCGCATAGATGTGGCCCTCGCTCTGGTAGTTCGGTTGCCAGCCGATGGTCCACGGGAAGTGCTTGGGGTCGTTCCATTTGGTGGCGCCGGTGGCGACGAACAGCTGCGGTACCTTCTTGGCGTTCAGATATTTCTGGATCGCGGTGTTGCACGGCGTGCCCAGCGTCTGGAACAGCAGCAGCACCTCGTCGCTCTCGACGAGCTTGCGCGCCTGCTCGACCGTCTTGGGCGGGCTGTAACCGTCATCGTAGCTGATGAAATTGATTTTCCGGCCGTTGACGCCACCCTCGGCGTTGATCTTGTTGAAATACGCGGCGATCGTCTTGCCGATGACTCCGTAGGCCGAAGCCGGTCCGCTGTACGGATTGGTGTTGCCGATCTTGATCTCGGTGTCGCTCGCGCCGGGATCGTATTTCTTCTGTGCCGCCGCGGGCGAGGCCGCGAGCGCCGCGCCGGCGAGCAACGCCGTGGCGAACAACCAGGACCGATGCATGTTCATGCTCTTTCCTCCCATGAAGCCGCGTTATTTGCGCAGCCGGGCGAACTGCCCGGCAAGCAGCCGAGCGAGACCCGCGGCGCCGCTCGGCATGACATAGATGACCAGGATCAGGATAACGCCGTATACCGCGCCGGCCAAGCCCTTGGACACCTGCTCGGCGATGTTGGGCACGAATAGAACAAACAAGCCGCCGATCAGCGTGCCGGGGATCGACCCGACGCCGCCGACGATCAGCCCGACGAACAGCGCGATCGACAGGAAGAACGTGAAGCTGTCGGGGGCCACGAACTGCACCGCGATCGCGCCAAGCGCTCCGGCCACCCCGGTATAGAGCGCGCTGACCCCGAAGGTCAGCGACTTGTAGAGCGAGACGTGGATGCCCATGGCGCTCGCGGCGATCGGGTTCTCGCGGATGGCGATGATGGCGCGGCCGGTGCGGCTGCGCACGAGGTTGAAGGCGCAGACGTAGAGCGCGGTCGCGACCGCGACCGTGAAGAAATACAGCCATTGGTCGGAGTTGATCGGCAGCCCGAACGGCGCATCCGGCTTGATGATGACCACGCCCTGCACCCCGCCGGTCCACGGCTCGAGCGGCGTCGATTTCAACAGCTGCGGGATCGCCACCGCGAGCGCAAAGGTTGCAAGCGCCAGATACACGCCTTCGAGCCGCAGCGCCGGCAGCCCGAACAGGAAGCCGACGACCAGGCAGATCAGACCGGCGATCGGCAGCGTCCAGTAATAAGCGAGGTCCGCCTGGTCCATCAGAATTGCCGCCGTATAGGCGCCGATCGCGTAGAACGCGCTGTGCCCCAGTGAGAACTGGCCGTTGAAGCCGGTCAGCAAATTCAGCCCGAGGATCGCGAGCGCGTAGATCAGCGCCAGGGTGAGCTGGAAGATGAAGAAATTCTTGGCCACGAACGGCAACGTGATCACGACCAGCACGCCGACGGCGATCGCCGGCGCGCGCCAGCCGATCCGGAGATTCGTGAACGGCAGCCGGCGCGCCGAGAGTTCCCGAACGGGTGCGAAATCCTGCTCCACGGCGCTACACCCGGCTGACCACTCTGCGGCCGAACAGGCCGCTCGGCTTGACCAGCAGCACCGCGACGATGAGGAACAGCGCGATCGTGAGCTTGAGCTCGCGGCCGACGTAAGGGATGAACGTGCCGGCGAGATTTTCGATGATGCCGACCGCGAATCCGCCGATCACCGCGCCGCCAGGGCTCGTCAAGCCGCCGACCACCGCCGCCGCGAAGCCGTAGAGCAGCACGCTTGTCATCATGTTCGGCTCGAGAAAAACCACCGGCGCGATCAGCATGCCGGCGACCGCGCCGATTGCCGCCGCCATACCCCAGCCGAGCGCGATCATCCAGCCGACCCGGATGCCGGAGAGCCGCGCCGATTGCGGATTGGCGGCGGCGGCCCGCATGGCGAGCCCGATCCGGGTGTGGCGGAAGAACAAGTAGAGGAACACGAGCAGCAGGATGGTCACGCCGATCATGCCGGCGTCGTGCGAGCTGATGAGCCCGGTGCCGAGCAGGGGGCGCGATCCGAACGGGGTGGGAAAGTTCTTGACGTTGAAGTCCCAGATGAACCCGGCCAGGCTGTTGAGGATGCCGAACAGCGCGATGAACACCACGATGTGGCTGAGCACCGGCGCGTCGTGGATGGGGCGGAACAGCACGCGGTCGATCAGCACGCCGGCGACGAACGAGATCACCAGGGTGATCGCGAACGCGACCCAGTACGGCGTGCCGAGCTCGATCAGCTGCCAGGCGATGAAAGTCGAGAACATCGCCATCTCGCCTTGCGCGAAATTGAGGTGATCGATCGCCTGGTAGATCATCACCAGCGCCAGCGCCAAGCAGGCGTAGATGCCGCCGGTCGCGAGCCCCGCCAGGGTTTGGTGCAGCAACAGCTCCATCGCGCTTTCCCTAATAGCCGAGATAGGATCGCCTGATGGTCTCGTCGCGGCGCAATTCCTGCGCCGGACCGGTCATCACCAGCCGTCCGGTTTCGATCAGATACACGTCGTCGGCGAAATCGAGCGCCAGCGACGCGTTCTGCTCGACCAAGAGCATGCTGACCTTCTCGTCGCGATTGAGCACGCGGAAGATCTCGAACAGCTCGCGCACGATCAGCGGCGCCAGCCCGAACGACGGCTCGTCGAGCAGCATCAGCTTCGGGCGCAGCATCAGCGCCCGGCCGACCGCGAGCATCTGCTGCTCGCCGCCGCTGAGCGTGCCGGCCTGCTGATGCCGGCGCTCCTTGAGCCGCGGGAAATAGCCGTAGACGCGCTCGATGTCGCCTGCGATCGCCGCCCGGCCGTTGCGCGCCATGGCGCCGATCTGCAGGTTCTCCTCGACGGTCTGGCGCACGAAGGTGCCGCGGCCTTCCGGCACGTGAGCGATGCCGAGGCGCACGATGTCCTCGATCGCGCGGCCGGTAATGCGTTCTCCGGCGAAGCGGATATCGCCGGTCGTGCGCAGCATGCCGGATACCGCGCGCAGCGTCGTGGTCTTGCCGGCGCCGTTGGCGCCGAGCAGCGTGGTGACGCCGCCCTCGGCGACTTCGAGGCCGAGGCCGAACAACACCTGGGTGCGGCCGTAGAACGCGCACAGATTGCGGATCTCGAGCAGCGTGGCGGTCATCGGGTCGTCCCCAGATAGGCGCGGATGACTTCGGGATCGCCGCGGACCTCGGCCGGCGTGCCCTCGGCGATCTTGCGGCCGAAATCGAGCGCCACGACCCTGTCGCTGATCGACATCACGAGATTCATATGATGCTCGACCAGCAGCACCGCGACGTCGCGCTCGTCGCGGATGCGGCGGATCAAGCCGCCGAGCTGCTCGACTTCGTGATGATTGAGGCCGCCGGCGGGCTCATCGAGCAGCAGCAGTTTCGGCGTGGCCGCGAGCGCGCGCGCAAGCTCGACCCGCTTCTGTATCCCGAACGGCAGATCGATCACCCGGTGCAGGGCAACCGACCGCAGATCGAGGTAATCGATCAGCTCCCAGGCGGCTTGCTCGAGCGCGCGATCCTGGCGCACGACCCGAGGAAGATGCAGCGCGTCGCTGAAGAAATCGCTGCGGCCGCGGCGATGGCCACCCACCCGGACATTGTCGAGGACCGACATCCGCCCGAACAGCGCCAAATTCTGAAAGGTGCGGCTGATGCCGATGTCGACGATGCGATGCGGCGGCTTGTCGAGAATGCTCTCGCCTTGGAACAGGATGTCGCCGCTGCCGGGCGTGTAGAGCCGGCTCAGGCAATTGAACAAGGTGGTCTTGCCGGCGCCGTTCGGGCCGATCAAGCCGAGCATCTGCCGCGGGAAGAGCTCGAAGGAGACGCCGTCGAGCGCGACGATGCCCCCGAACCGGACGCCCACGACGCGAACCTCGAGCAAAGGCTCGGCCAGGCGAGCTCGGAGTTCGATCCCGGAGTCGACGGCCGGGACGCTCACGGCTGCATCCGCCGCATCGTCGCGATCGCAATCGGGCAGACCGGGTCGCGCCGAGGGCGGCGCGGTCCTGTCCGGCGCAATCGACCCATGCGGGCGTTCCCTCCAGAACGTGTCCGACGGCTTATCTGCCGTTCGGGCCGGCATTCCGACAGATCGGGCGGTGCTCGCCGACTGTCGCCGCCGTTCGGCACGTATCATGCGCGACGAAACGGCGGCCGATTGACAGCGATGGCACCACTTCCTAGCGTCGCGGTCAATCCACGGAACGGGCGCGCGCACAAATCGTCGCGCGAATGATGAACACCGGGACCGCGGGAGGAATTTCGTCGTGAGCGTCGTAGAATTGTGCCGCGAGGACGATGTCGCCGTCGTGCTCGTCGACAATCCGCCCGTCAATGCGCTCAAGCACGAGGTCCGGGTCGGCCTGATGGACGCGTTCTCGCAAGCGCGAGACGATCCGGCGGTCGCCGCGATCGTGCTCGCCTGCGCGGGCCGCACGTTCATCGCCGGCGCAGACATCACCGAGTTCGACAAGCCGCCCAAGGCGCCGCATCTCTCGGAAGTCATCAGCCTGATCGAATCCCTCAAAAAGCCGGTAGTCGCCGCGATCCACGGCACCGCGCTCGGCGGCGGGTTCGAGATCGCGCTCGGTTGCCATTTCCGGGTCGCGGCGCCCGGGGCTCGGGTCGGACTGCCGGAGGTCAAGCTGGGGATCATCCCGGGCGCCGGCGGCACGCAGCGGCTGCCGCGGTTGATCGGCATCGAGAAGGCGTTGCCCATGATCGTGGGCGGCGAGCCGATCGCGGCGAAGACGGCGCTGCAATACGGCGCGATCGACTCGATCCTCGAAGGCGAGCTCACACCGGCCGCCGTCGAGTTCGCCCGGCGGACGGTCCGGGAGAAATGGCCGCTGCGGCGGGTGCGCGACATCGACGAGAAGCTCGCCCCGATCCGGGAAAATCCCGCGAAATTCGAGGAGATTGCCGCGAGCGTGAGCAAGCGGACGCGCGGCCTGCAGGCGCCCGCGGCCGCGATCGAGGCGGTGCGCTGGTCGCTCGACGTGCCGTTCGACGAGGCGGAGCGGCGGGTGCGCACCGCGTTCCAGGAATTGCGGCAGGGCGAGCAATCGAAGGCGCAGCGCTATGCGTTCTTCGCCGAGCGCGAAGCCGCCAAGGTTCCGGGGCTCGCGCCCGGGACCCGGCCACGCGAGATCGTCCGCGCGGCGGTGATCGGCGCCGGCACCATGGGCGGCGGAATCGCCATGTGCTTCGCCAATGCCGGCATCCCGGTCACGGTCATCGAGACCGGCCAGGAGCCGCTCAGCCGCGGCCTCGACACCATCGCCAAGAATTACCGCAACACGGTCAAGCGCGGCGGGCTTGCAGCCGACGAGATGGAGCGCCGGCTCGGGCGCATCGACGGGGCGACGGAGTTTGAGCGCGTCGCCGAGGCCGATATCGTCGTTGAAGCCGTGTTCGAAGAAATGGAGCTCAAAAAGCGACTGTTCGGGGAACTCGATCGGCTCGCCAAGCCGAGCGCGGTCCTGGCGACCAACACCTCCTATCTCGACGTCAATGCCATCGCGCAAGCGACGCAGCGGCCGCAATCCGTGGTCGGCATGCATTTCTTCAGCCCGGCAAACGTCATGCGCCTGCTCGAAGTGGTGCGCGGCGATGGGACCGCGCCCGACGTGCTCGCAACCGCGATCGCGGTCGGCCGGCGCATCGGCAAGGTGCCGGTCGTCGTCGGCGTATGCCACGGCTTCGTCGGCAACCGCATGCTGCGTGCGCGCGGCATCGAGGCCGAACGCATGCTGCTCGAAGGCGCGCTGCCCCAGGACGTCGACGGCGCGATCGTCGGGTTCGGCTTCCCGATGGGACCCTTCGCCATGGGGGATCTGGCCGGCCTCGACGTGAGCTGGCGCATGCGCAAGGCGCAAGGGATCAAATCCGAAATCGCCGATCGGCTGTGCGAGGCCGGCCGGTTCGGGCAAAAGACCGGCAAGGGATTCTACGTCTACGAGGCCGGATCGCGCACGCCGCGGCCCGACCCCGAAGTCGAGAAGCTCATTGCCGAAGCGTCGGCCCGGCACGGCGTCGCGCGCCGGCCGATCGACAAAACGGAGATCGTCGAGCGGCTGATTTTCCCGATGATCAACGAGGGTGCGCGCATCCTCGAAGAGGGCATCGCGGCACGGCCCGGCGACATCGACGTGATCTGGATCTACGGCTACGGCTGGCCGGTCTGGCACGGCGGCCCGATGTTCCACGCCGACAAGGTCGGGCTCGGCGTCATCCGCGACCGGCTCGAGGCGATGGCCGCGCATTCGAAGGACGAGCGGCTCGAACCGGCGTCGCTCATCTCCCGGCTCGCCGCCGCGAAGCGCGGCTTCGCATCGCTCGCGGAAGGGCGGCGCGCCTGAGATTGGCTATTCGGGCAGAAAGGCCCATACTTTTCGCGAGTGCCTTGCAGCGGACGGCGGATTTGCCGGCCGCATCGGCCGAGAGGAAAACGCCATGGATCTGCGCTTTACCGACGAAGAGCTCGCGTTCCGCGACGAGGTGCGGGATTTCATGCGCACCAAGCTGCCGGAGAAAACCCGCAAAAAGATCATCGAGGGGCGCCACCTCGACAAGGAGGACTACGTAGACTGGCAACGCATTCTCAACGCCAAAGGCTGGGCGGTGCCGAACTGGCCGGTGCAATGGGGCGGGCAGGACTGGACACCCGTGCAGCAATACATCTGGCTCGACGAGATGCAGCAGGCGCCGGCGCCTTCGCCGCTGCCGTTCAACGTCAACATGGTCGGGCCGGTGATCGCGCAGTTCGCCAACGAGGAGCAGAAGAAGCGCTTCCTGCCGCGTTGCGCCAATCTCGACGATTGGTGGTGCCAGGGCTTTTCCGAGCCGGGTGCGGGGTCCGATCTCGCCTCGCTGAAAACCTCGGCGCGCCGCGAGGCCGATCATTACATCGTGAACGGCCAGAAGACCTGGACGACGCTCGCGCAATATGCCGACTGGATCTTCTGCCTGGTGCGCACCGACCCGGCGGCCAAGAAGCAAAGCGGCATCTCGTTCCTGCTGATCGACATGAAGAGCCCTGGCATCACGGTGCGGCCGATCGTGACGATCGACGGCGGGCGCGAGGTCAACGAGGTTTTTTTCGACGACGTGCGGGTGCCGGCCGAGAATCTGGTGGGGCAGGAGAACCGAGGCTGGGACTACGCGAAATTCCTGCTCGGCAACGAGCGCACCGGCATCGCGCGGGTCGGCATGTCGAAGGAGCGCATCCGGCGCCTGAAAGAGCTCGCCCGTATGGAGCGCGACGGCGACAAGCCGCTGATCGAGGACGAGCGGTTCCGGGCCAAGCTTGCCGCGGTCGAGGTCGAGCTCAAGGCGCTGGAAATGACCCAATTGCGGGTCGTCGCCGATGCGCGGAAGAACGGCGACAAGCCGGATCCCAAGTCGTCGATCCTGAAGATCAAAGGATCGGAGATCCAGCAGGCGATCACCGAATTGCTGGTGGAGCTGGTCGGCCCGTACGCCCTGCCCTACCAGCCTGAATGCCTGGAGGACGAGCGCTGGAACGAGCCGCCGGTCGGCCCGGAATGGGGGGCGGCGCTGGCGCCGGCCTATTTCAACTACCGCAAGGTCTCGATCTACGGCGGTTCGAACGAGATCCAGCACAACATCATCGCCAAGGCGATCCTGGGATTCTGATCGGCCTTCGATGCTCGCGGCTGCGCGAGCAGCTCAACGAGCCGTGAATGAGGACACTGCGCTGGAGGCATACTCCACCTCTCCCCGGCGGGGAGAGGTCGGCGCGCGAAGCGCTCCGGGTGAGGGGGTGACGATCTACGATGGGGTTTCCATTCCCTCACCCTGTCCCCTCTCCCCAGGGAGAGGGGACAGGCGCTCGCGGCTGTCCGCACTGCCAACCGTTGGGGTTCTGATCGATGGATTTCGAGCTGATTGAAGAGCAGCGGATGCTCCAGGAGAGCATCGAACGGCTGCTCAAGGACCGATACGACTTCGAAACGCGCAAGACCTATATGGCGGCGCCCGAAGGGTTCAGCCGCGAACTGTGGGGCACGTATGCAGAGCTGGGCCTGCTCGGCCTGCCGTTCGAGGAGCGCTTCGGGGGCTTCGGCGGCGGCCCGGTCGAGACCATGATCGTCGCCGAAGCATTCGGCCGCGCGCTCGCGCTCGAGCCGTTCCTCGCGACCGTGGTGCTCGGCGGCGGACTGCTGCGCCACGGCGGCAGCGACGAGCAGCGCGCGGCGCTGCTGCCGAAAGTCGCCGACGGCACGCTGTTGCTCGCTTTCGCGCACAGCGAGCGCCAGTCGCGCTATCATCTCGCCGACGTCGCCGCGACGGCGCGCCGCGACGGCGCGCGGTTCGTGCTCGACGGCGCCAAGACCTTGGTGGTGCACGGCGACACCGCGGACAAGATCCTGGTGAGCGCCCGCGTGTCCGGCGGACGCCGGGACGAGAACGGCATCGGCCTGTTCCTGGTCGATGCCGGCGCGCCGGGCGTCTCCCGGCGCGGATATCAGACGATCGACGGCCAGCGCGCCGCCGAGGTGACGCTCGCAAAGGTGGCGGTCGAGCCGCAAGCCGTGATCGGCAAGCCCAGCGAGGCGTTCGGGCTGATCCGGCGCGTGGTCGACGAGGCGATCGCCGCTTTATGCGCGGAGGCGGTCGGCGCCATGGCGGCCATGCAGGAGCTCACCGTCGAGTACCTCAAGACGCGGCGGCAGTTCGGCGTACCGATCGGAACCTTCCAGGTGCTGCAGCATCGCTCGGTCGACATGCTGATCGCGCTCGAGCAGGCGCGCAGCATGGCGATGCTCGCCACCATGATGGTCGCGGAGCCGAACGAGGCCGAGCGCCACAAGACGATCGCGGCCGCGAAGGTGCAGGTCGGCCGTTCCGGCCGGCTGGTCGGCCAGCAGGCGGTGCAGCTCCACGGCGGCATCGGCATGACCATGGAGTACAAGGTCGGGCATTATTTCAAGCGCGTGACCGCGATCGACCCGATGTTCGGCGACGCCGACCATCACCTCGCCGAGATCGGCCGCGCCGGCGGCCTGGTCGAGGCGAAGTGACCCTGACCCACCCTGCAGTGTGAGGTTCACGGATTAGCGTCTACGCGGAAATCGAAGGGAAGCGCGCGCTCGTCAGCGGCGGTAGCAAGGGTATTGCCGGAACGGTCGCGACGCTTCGGCAACAGGCGCGATTGTCATGACGACGCCCGGTCGCGGCCTGATGATTTGGCCATGCCAGCCACTTCGTCGCGGCAGATGTAAGAGATGGATAAGTCTAGTATCTGGCCACGATCGGTCCGACAACGGGGCCAAACCGCAGATTGAATCCGAGCCGAATGATATGGTCCCGAGCGTGATAACTGGTGAAGACGGTGTCAGTGATGAATTGGGTCGGGCCGAATCCATTCGGTGCAGAGACGCTGCGCGTGCCCAGACCGACATACAAATACTCGAGCTTGACCGACAGGATGCTGGTGATCGCCGCCTCGACGCCGCCGCCGGCGGTCCAACCCGATTTGTGCGCAGAATCCCGGACAACCGCCTCGAAGCGCGGACCAGAAACCAGGGGCTGCATCAGCGAGGCATCGTATTGGACTTTACCATGGGCATAACCTCCCGTGGCGTAGAACAGCCATCGGTCCCAGGCAAACCCGAGGCGACCACGCACCGTTCCGAACCACGGAAACTGCCATTTGTTGAAATAGCTGCACGACGGATCGGCATCATCACAGGCGATGGCTTCGGGCCCCCCACGGTTTGGACGATGGTAAACGCCTGCGTTTTTCGCTCGCTGGTCGCCTGGATGTCGGCCTCGACGCCGATCACCCATGACGGGGCGAATTGCCAGTTGAGCCCGGCCTGACCGCCGCCGACGGCGCCGACCAGCCGCGGACTGGAAGTGAACGAGTTGATTTCGAAGATCGGGGTGTTGCTGACCGCGTGCCACGTCCCCACGCTGCCTCCGGCGTTGCCCCCGACATAGATCCCCGTCCAACTGAAGGGAATCGCGGGAACCGGGCGGGTAATCAGCGGGGGTGCCTTCACCGGCATGTCGGCGGCCTCCGCCGAGCCTCCCCAAACCAGGCCGGCAAGCGCAACGGCCACCGCGGGCAACCTCTTCATGGCAGCCTCCAGGAATGATTCGCTACAATTATACCACCACCGGTCGTCTCGAAGTGTGGCCCGATAGGCAACAATCAAGAAAAAGATGCGCCCCCAATCGCTTTCTTTCCGGTATTTCGGCGCGTTCGCTTGTGCAGACCCAACTCCATTCGCCGGCGTCGAGCCGCCCGCTTTGCTTCGGTGCTTCAGACTCTGCGGTGGGCAATCAACGGCAGGTGCAGCGGGCTCGAAACTTTGGCCCCTTTACCC